>CAKSQL010000026.1 GCA_934486735.1 uncultured Clostridia bacterium
TTTGAATTGAACCGCCGTATGCCGAACGGCATGTACGGTGGTGTGAGAGGGCGATTAATTTCGCCCTACTCGATTTTGTATATATTGTTTTCGCCAATGAAAAGAGCTTGCAGCAAAATGATTTTATTCTGCTGCAAGCTCTTTTGTAATATAGATTTTATGCTAATAGACTGTATTTCAGCCTTTTTGCACCGGCGGGCGGTTTTGTTAGTTTTTTTATTCTGTTGTTTTGCCGGCAAAAAGGGCTGTAAAAATGTTTCGGAACGCTCAAAGCGAACCCGACGGAGTACGCAAAGTACAACGTCGGGTTCGGTGAGGGCGTAACAAAAAGGCACAAAATTAAGAAAGAAAATTAAAATTTTAAAAATGCATAAACTAATTACGATTTGAGTCTGTTGCATAGTTCTGATATTCAAATACATGCCTTTTTGTGTTCCGGACTTTTTCACAGTCTCTTTTTAAAGGCAGGGATAACCTGCATTCTTGTGTGCCTCAAGCAATTCGTCGCACATTGCGATGATGTCGTCGATCGAAAGCTCCGCTGCGGTGTGCGGCTCCATCATTGCAGCGCGGTAGATATATTCCTTGTCCTTTGTAACAGCCGCCTCGACGGTGAGCAGCTGAGGATATATATTCGAGCTGTTCATTGCCGCGAGCTGCAAAGGCAGGTCGCCGATAACGGTGGGGTGCACTCCGAGTCTGTCAACCATGCATGGCACTTCTACGGTCGCATTCTGCGGAAGATTGGTTATAAGACCTGTGTTAAGTACATTTCCGCCGATTTTGTAGGGTGTGTTTGTCACAACCGCTTCCATGATTCGGGACGCGTATTCTCGGCTGCGCTCGTGCTCGACGCTGCCGCCGTTTAAAAGCTCGTTCTTTTGCTTCTCCCAGTTATTAATCTGCTCAACGCAGCGGCGCGGATATTCGTCAAGAGGAATGTTGTAACGGTCGATCAGCTCAGGGTATTTTGATTTTATGAAAAACGGGTTGTACTCCGCGTTGTGCTCGCTGCTCTCGGTGCAATAATATCCCAAACGATTTATATATTCAAATCGCACCATGTCATTGTGCTTTTCCTTTTCGTTTTTCGCTTTTGCGCGCTCCTTTATAAGAGGATATAAATCATTTCCATCCTTGTCATACACTTCAAGCAGCCATGCCATGTGGTTTATTCCTGCAATTTTGTCGTATGCCCCCTCTGCGGGAATGTCCAGTGCGGACAAAAGCCCGGAGGTGCAGACCTGAACGCTGTGGCAAAGTCCGACCGTTTTTACCGGAGTGAATCTCTGCATGTAATTTGAGAGCATGCACATCGGATTTGTGTAGTTTAAAAACAGCGCGTTGGGGCATACCTCGTCAATGTCGTCGGCAAAATCGCGCAGGACCGGGATTGTTCTCAGCGCTCTGAAAATTCCTCCAATGCCGAGAGTATCGGCTATGGTCTGACGAAGTCCATACTTTTTCGGAATTTCGAAATCAATTATTGTGCATGGGTCGTATCCGCCGACCTGGATTGCATTCACGACAAAATCTGCACTTCTCAGTGCGTCTTTCCGATTCTCGACTCCGAGATATGTTCTTACATTCGCCTCACCGTTGTTATATTTTTGATTAAGTGCCGATATAAGTTCGTAAGATTCATCAAGACGCTTGCCGTCGATGTCATATAAGGCGATTTCCATGCCATGCCTTAAATCATCGCACAAAAGACAGTCCCCGAGTACATTTTTTGCAAAGATGGTGCTGCCTGCCCCCATAAATGTAATTTTTATCATTTTACTTCTACCTCCGTTTTTTTTTCTTTAATTTTATCATAAAAATTTGCAAAATGGAATTGACTTATGTCACTTGTATATGTTATAATGTCACCATATAATAATAAGTCGGAAAGAAAATCGCCCATAGCACTACTTTTTGCTCGGGGCGGTACTGATGTACAGCACCACTCACTGCAAAGCAGCACTCTGAACGATTTTCTTTCCGACTTACAGTCTGAATAAAATCGCCCATAGCACTACTTTTTGCTCGGGGGAGCGAAGTGGCTGAACGGGAGTGAATGACAATTCGGTGAATTGTCAGAGCCGTTCAGTGACCGAACCGCAGTGAGAAGTACTGATGTACAGAGCAGTGGCGTTACCTAAATCGAAGATTTAGAACGCGTTTGCATGGCACTTGTTGCTAAATTAAAAATTTGGACTCGTGCGCAACCACTCACTGCAAAGCAGCACTCTGAACGATTTTCTTTCCGACTTACAGCCTGAATACAATCGCCCATCTCGCACTTTTGCGCTCGCTCGCGTACGCAAAGTACGCGTCGTTCGTTTAAAAGCACAATCTGAACGATTTTCTTTCAGACTTAAAGTTTGTGTTTTAAAGAAAGGACATAGTTAAAAATGAAAGCTCTTTTGCTTGAAAATAAAAATTTTACCGATTTCAATCCGGTCGATTTTGGATATGAAAAATGTGCGCCGTCGCACTCCTTCGGACCGCACATAAGAAATACATATCTTATACATTTTGTTTCAAAAGGGAACGGAATGTTCAAAAATGAAAAAAACGAATATCGGGTGCATGCCTCACAAGCCTTTGTGATACGCCCGGGCGAGGTGTGTTATTACGAGGCGGACAGGGAAAATCCATGGGAGTACACATGGATTGGTTTCACCGGAGCAATCGCACAAAAGCTTTGTGCGCCGCAGGACGTGCTTAATATAGACGCCATGCTGATAAAAGAGATGCATTTTGCTTTCGAAAAAGCGAATCCGGAGGAGTATCTCGCCGGGATGCTCTTTAAAATATATGCCGAGGTGAATGCGAATGAGCCTGCTGCGAACTATCCCGTTCGCGTTATGGAATATATAAATACGAATTACATGAACTCAATCAGCGTCGAAAAAATTGCCGATTATCTTAATCTGAACCGAAAATATCTTGTGAGGATATTTAAGGAAAAAACAGGCTCTACCATTCAGGAGTATATGGTTTCGAAACGGCTGGAGGAGGCAAAAAAGCTGCTGAAAAAGGGATATTGCGTGAGTGAGAGCGCGTATATGTCAGGCTATGGCGACGCATTCAATTTTTCAAAGGCATTTAAAAAAAGATTCGGTTTCTCACCAAACGATTATGCAAAATCTTTTCGCAAATAAAAATTTACGAAAAAATTTCGCAGCGGAACAGATTGACTTATAAATCGGCAGGGTATATAATATTTCTAAAATATATATGGAGAGTGTGGAGCTATGAAATTGCATACATATACAATTATGCCGCTCGATGTCGAGCATATCGATGAAATCTGCGAGGATATTAAAAGACAATACAAAGAGAATATCGCAAGCTGCGCCTTGTTTAAGATGACGCTTGTCCCGGAGGGGAATCCGCCGATTGACAAGGCAAAAATAATGTGCGAAAAATATGACCTGTTCCGAAGAAGGCTGTCTGCGGAGGGGATTTCAAACGGTGTCCTTGTCCAGGCATCGATAGGACATGGCTGGCGGTTGAGCGAGCCATTCCCGTATCAAAAATTCACCGGCATGCGTACCGGCGAGGAGATAGAGGTGGTATGTCCGTACGACGAGGGATTCCGCGATTATATATACAACACGATGCGCACGATAGCGCTGCATTCGCCCGATTGCATTATGGTCGATGATGATTTTCGCTTAATCGGCAGGGGAACGGACGGCTGCGGCTGTCCGCTGCATATGAAGCGCTTCAATGAGCTGGCAGGAACGGATTTGACGAGAGCGGAGCTTCACAAGTTTCTGATTTCGGACGGAAATGAGGAATATAAGAATATATATGTAGAAACTCAGCGCGAATCGCTTGTTGAGACGGCGAAGATAATGCGAAAGGGTATTGACAGCGTGTCGAAAACTTTGCCGGGTCTGTTCTGCTGCGTCGGAAACAATGCCGAATTTGCAGCGGAAATCGCAAAATGCCTTGCAGGCAGCGGAAATCCGACGGTGGTGCGAATAAATAACGGGAATTATATTGCCGGCGGTGCAAGATATTTGACGGATGCCTTTCAGCGTGCCGCGGCTCAGATAGCAAAGCTTAAGGACGATGTGGATATAATTTTGGCGGAAACCGACACGTGTCCGCAGAATAGGTATTCGACCGGGGCGATGCAGCTGCATGCGCATTATACCGGGACAATTTTGGAGGGTGCGCAGGGTGCAAAGCAATGGATTACGCGCCTTTCGGCATTCGAGCCGGAGAGCGGAAAGGCGTATCGGAAGATTCTTGCAAGGTACAGCAAATTTTATGAAGCTCTTGCGGATATCACCAAAGAGCTTACGTGGTGCGGATGCAGAATACCGGTGAATAACAAAGCGCATTACGAATTTGGCAAAGACTGGGCAGGTGCGCCCGACGGATCGAACGGATGGAGCAGATGCGTCTTGGAGCGGCTGGGTCTGCCGTTCTATTTTTCGGCTGATCGGGGCGGCGCACTTTGCCTTGAGGGAGATGTCTTTTTAAGCAATGATGAGCTTTTAAAGGCAGCCGAGGGAACTGTGCTGATTGCGTCGGATTCGGCGGAGGAGCTGATAAAAAGAGGATTTTCAAAGTATATCGGCGTGGAGATTGCAGGCTTGGAAGAAAAGGCTGCGAGCATTGAAAGATATAATAAAAATAATATGCCGATTCAATATGGCATAAAGAGGATTGTCCCGATTGCGGATGGAGTAAAAGAGCTTTCCGAAGTGTGCTACACCGTTGATTTTGAGAACTACGAAAAGCTTTTCCCCGGCGTTACGGCATATAAAAACGAACTCGGCGGCTTGGCGGTTGTTTTCTCGGGAACACCAAAGACGGAATATAATTTAGTTGACGCATTTTCGTTTCTGAACTACACGAGAAAGAGCCAGCTTGTCGAGATTCTGCTGCTCTCGGGCAATCTGCCGATATACTATCCGAATGACGAGGAAGTGTATCTTCGCGCGGCAAGGACAAAAGACGGCAGACTTTTCTGTGCGGTTTTCAATCTCGGTCTTGACCCGATCGAGAAGCTTGAGCTTGTGTGCGAAAGCGATGTTTCCGCGATTGAAAAGCTTATGCCGAACGGAGAATTTGAGGAAACAGAATTTGAAAAATCGGATGGAAAATATGTGCTTAATACGCCATGCAACACTTTAGAGCCGGTTGTGCTGATTTTGAGATAGAAAAGTTTTCCGAATTTGGCATTGCCAAATTCGGAAATTGTGTTTACTTTGCCTTAGAAATATGATAAAATAGAATTATTGAATTTTGGAAAGGCAGATGAATTATGAAAATTAAAAAAATTATCGGTACAATACTTGCGGCAGCACTTGCGGCGGGGGTTGTTCCGACGGCAGGGGCATGGAGCGTATATGATACGGATTATGGCATGGAATGGAACGAACAAAGTAAAACAGCCGTAACCGATGATATGGAGGAATATCGGCAGAATGATTCGCTCGAATCATTGGTTTATACCATCCGCGATGACGGCTCGGCAATGATTACAAGTTATTCGGCAAAATTTTGGTATGACTCCGATCCGAATTTTACGGTTGAGCTTAATATTCCGTCCGAAATAGACGGTCATCCGGTTACGGCGATAGGTGACGGTGCGCTTAGCGAAAGTGCAACAAAAATTTCCGGCATTACACTTCCGCCGACGGTTAAGGAAATCGGAAACAGAGCAATCGATTGCCGATATTTAAAATATCTCAATTTGAATGACGGACTTGAAGTTATAAAGGACTATGCAATCAATTGCGGCGAAATACTTGATACTCTTGTCATTCCGGACAGTGTGAAGTATATAGGCAGTGAGGCGATATGCGGCGAAGCCTTGAAGAATGTCACACTTCCCAAAAATCTTGAATACCTGGGCAAAAATATTCTTTTCGGCACAGCGTATGACAGCGATGCGTCAAACCGCGAAAATAACATTCTTTACAATGGTCAGTATCTGATATCCGGAATCAGAATAGGGTATGCATATATAGACAACCCCGATCCGTCGGCGCCGACCGAGAACAAGCAGATACATGAATGGGAGGCGGTTGGCGATATTGCAATACGTCAGGGTACCACGATGATGTGCGAGGATGCGTTCGGCATGTCGAACATCACCTCGGTGCAGCTGCCGTCGACATTGAAAGCTATTCCGCACCTCGGATTTTATTGGTGCAAAAACCTTAACAATGTTGTGATTCCGAGTAATGTAAAAGAAATCGGCGACAACGCCTTTTCGTGGTGCGAGAGCTTGTCAAATCTTACAATTGAAGAGGGTGTCGAGCATATCGGCGGGGCGGCGTTCTTCCGCTGCAACAATCTGAATGAAGTGACAATCCCAAAAAGTGTGACACAAATAGACATGCACGCATTTGGGTGGGATTATGTGGACGACTACGATGTCAGAAACGAAAATCTTGTAATCAGGTGCTACAGCGGTACAGCGGCGGAGCAATATGCAAGGGATAACGGATTTAAGTGCATCCTGCTCGATACCGGAGAAACTATCGAAAAGGGCGAGCCGACAGCAGCTGCTGATGACAGATATGTATGCGAAGAAAAAGGCGATAACTGCGCGGTTAAGAAGTTCAAGGACTTAAAAAGTGCAGACGGCGACGCGAACCACTCGGGAATCGAGTTTTGCCTTGACAACGGAATCATGGCAGGAATGAGCGACGATACATTTGCTCCGGACGATACGATTACACGAGCACAGTTCGCCGCGATGTTCTACCGCCTTGCAGGTCAGCCCGAGACGGACGGAGAATCGAAATTCACCGATTTGACACAGGATTGGTACAGAAAAGCAGTAAGCTGGGCGGCGGCAAACGGAGTAATTGCCGGGACGGGCGACACAACATTTTCGCCCGATGCGACAGTTACGCGCGAGCAGATAGCGGCTATTTTCTATCGCTATGCTCAAAGCAAGGGTCTCGATGTTTCGGCAGGTGCGGACAGCGATTTGAGCTACCGCGACAGCGGCGATATTTCAGATTATGCTGTGCTTCCTATGAAATGGTGTTTTTGGGAGAATATCATGTTCATCTGTTCGCCCGACGGCTATGAATATATAATCGGGCCGAAAGTGACTCCGTCAAGAGCGGATACCGCGACAATGTTCAGTAAATTTGCGTATTTTTTGAATAATTAACATAGTTGATACAAAAATCGGAGATGGTGAAAAACCCGTCTCCGATATTTTTTTTGAAAAAATACTTGACAAGTGAACGGTCGTTTGCTATAATGGATAGTGAACGGTCGTTTACTAATAAGATAAGTACAATTTGAACGCATGTAAAGTCTGAATAAAATCGCTCATCTCACCATTTTCAAAAGCTTGAAGTACCTTCGTACGTCGTCACTTTTTCAAATGGCAATCTGAACGATTTTCTTTCAGACTTACAGTCTGAATAAAATCACCAATTTCACTGTTTTCAAAAGCTTGAAGTACCCTCGTACGAAGCAGTGGCGTTACCTAAGATTTAGAACGCTGCCAAAATGGCACTCGTTGCCAAATTGAAAATTTGGACTCGGGCGCAATCGCTTTTTTAAACGGCAATCTGAACGATTTTCTTTCAGACTTACAGTTTTGCGCATTGTGCCTTGCAGCACGGAAAGGAATGATTATAAATATGAATAAATATAATTGTAAAATAAGATTGGAGAAAAATGAAGAATACCGCGAGGTTGAAAATGTTGTGCGCGAGTCGTTTTGGAATGTGTATCGCCCCGGCTGTCTGGAGCATTATGTGCTGCACATGCTGAGGAACGACCCGTCATTTGTACCCGAACTGGATTTGGTTTTGGAAAAGGATGGGGAAATCATCGGACAGAATATGTTTATGCGCGCGGTGATAAAAGCCGATTCGGGGGAGAAAATACCTATCATGACAATGGGTCCGATATGTATTCTGCCGGAGTATAAAAGACAGGGCTATGGGAAGTTTTTGCTTGACTATTCGTTGGAAAAAGCCGCGGAAACAGGTGCAGGCGCGGTTTGCTTTGAGGGAAATATAAATTTTTACGGGAAAAGCGGCTTTACCGAGGCGAGCAGGTTTAATATAAGATATCATGGTCTGCCGGAGGGTGCGGACGCGTCGTTTTTCCTTTGCAAGGAATTGAAGCCGGGATATCTTGACGGAGTCAGCGGCGAATATGCAACACCGCAGGGGTATATGGTGGATGAGAAAGCTGCCGAGGAATTTGACAAAAGCTTTCCCGAGAAAGAAAAGCTGAAACTGCCGGGACAGCTGTTTTAGCCGAAATGCGCCGATTCGGGCGCAGCGGTCGGCTTTCGGCTTGGACGGCGTGCGGCGCAGGACAGCCGCCCAATATTGATACAAAGCCTTTTTGTGCGAACGGTTTATTAAATTTTGGTATTTCTTTTTTTAAAATCCTTGCATTTTGTGCGAAAATGTGATATATTATATATGCATAACGAATAAAAGGGGCGATAGAGCTATATGAAAAGAAATACCGATAAAAAAAGCACAGCCAAAACTGTTGCTTTAATAGTTGCGGCGGTTGTTGTCATTGCGGCGGCAGCCGGTGCGTGCGTGTATAAATTTTATGTAAAGCCGCATATACTCAAACCGATTCAGCAAATTCAGGATATATCGGATAACGGCGATGGGGAAAATTCGTTTTCGTCGACGCTGCTGTTGGACGAAATTGAAGCCGTTTTGCAGGAAGAGGACGTAAGGAATTACATAAATCAGACCAATCCCGAGCAGGCGACCGAGCTTATGACGGTGATTGAGGACGCGAAGATTAAAAATAAGCAAAAAAAGGAAGAAGCAGCCAAGGTGAGCGAGCAGCCGGCAGAGACCGCGCAGCCGGAACAGCCGGAAAAAACTCCCGAGCCGACCGCGGCACCGACTTCAAAAAGCACTTCCAAGCCGAGCAAGTATGATAAATACAAGGACCAGGTAGACCCCAAGGATTTAAAGGACGCGCTGTCCATTGCGGGAAAGGTGGACGCCGGATATATTTTGGGACTCACAAGCGGAGGACTTACCTCGGAGGAGAGAAGCGAGCTTAAAAAGTATCTTATGAGCCGCCTGTCATCATCGGAAATTTCGCGAGGTATTCAGCTGTTCGCAAAATATTCATATTTGTTATAAACAAAAAAGCGCTGTTCGAAGGAATTTTACTCCGAACAGCTTTTTTAATTTGCGGAAATTTGCATATGGCGGAAAATCAAAATTATTTCCTTAATCTGATATCCACAGGCGGATTTTCGGCATTGTTCAACTCGCGGCATACGTTTTCAAGGACAAAGAGCGCGGCAATAAATGTTATTATATCCGACAGCGCCATAAAAAAACGATACACAAATGCGCTCTTTTTCGTCTCGTATCAGAGTCGCTAACTCGTGTATCGTGTCTGTTTAAATTTAATTTATAGGAATATTATATCATAGGTGCAACGCTGAGATGCGTTGCTGCACACCGATTCAATATTTACATCAACTGCAAATGCATCGGCGTTTGATAACCTATCAGTAAATATTATATCAAATAATCAGCTGTCAGTCAAGTGTCATATTACACAAAATTTTATTTCCCTTTGTTGTGCAATGAGGCGATATATTTTTTTGCCGTCATGCCGGTGTATCGCTTAAATGCCGAATTAAAGGTCACGCTGCTGACATATCCGCATTTTTTCATAACCGTCTCGATTTCCTGTCCTGCCGAGAAAAGCTCCGCTGCATGCTCCATGCGGATTTTCAGCACGTATTCGACATAGCTCGAGCCGATAATGGCGTGAAATTCGCGGCTTAAGTGTGCTTGCGAAACGCCGAGATGCGCCGCGATTGTTTGCAGCGAGAGGTCGGGATTTGCATAGTCGCTGTTTATTATTTTAATCACCTGCGCGATTTTGTCGGATTTTTTTGTGTTTGTTTGCAGCTTTAGCCCATCGTGCTTCAGCCGCGCGGCGATTCCGAG
Source organism: uncultured Clostridia bacterium (assembly GCA_934486735.1). Taxonomy (GTDB): domain Bacteria; phylum Bacillota; class Clostridia; order UBA1381; family UBA1381; genus CAKSQL01. Next base: position 9,939 of record CAKSQL010000026.1, read on the forward strand.
GATGTTTTTCTTCATTTGACCGACGCGCGTGGTATAACTCAACTCGTCGTAAACCTGAGAATAGTTTGTGCTGATGATATTTTTAAAGCGCACATCACTTTTCTGAGCGGCGGAAAATATATTCGCGATTATATGTACCGAGTACCGCCGCGCGACATCGGGCGAAAGATTGTTAAGACCGCTTAAGAGATCTTTTACATTTTTATCTATATCTTCAAGCGGCACTTTGCTCAGATTTTTTATTTTTGAAAGATATGTCTTGTTCTCGGCAAAGTGCGTTGCGGAGACTGCAAGCGATGGCGAAATGTTGCTTTCAGCTATAAATCGGTATTGACCGGACAGCTTTTTGTTTATGTCCACATGCCGCTCAAGCCGCACATCGTTGATGTACTGCCTGTCGAAAATTGTCATGTACTCTATGCTGTTGGGCGCGGACGGAGTTTCGAGTTTTAAGGATAGGTCCGGGGTTTTCACTTCCGATATCAACATTTCGCCGTCCGCCGAGGTGACGGCAGGGGTCGGAGCGGTATCCGAGCAGGTCATGAAAAGCGAAAAAGAGGTTATTGCCCTGTCAATCTGCGAAAGAGTCAGCTCGGTTTCATCGCCGCTGTATAAAACAGTGTCGAAAAAGAGCGAATTTTGCGCCGATGTCAGCTGATGTGTTATATGGCTGCTGCCGAAAACCGAGTAATCCACATTATAGAATATTGACAAATCGCCGAGCCTGAGTTCGAGAGAGCTGCGCGTGTGCGAGCATTCGAGAGCCGGAATATCGCCCAAAAGCTGAAAGCGTATGCGAAGGTCGCACATGGAAAAGCTTTGTGCCGTGTCCGTCGCCAGCTCTCGGTTACCGCGGTTGGTGGACAATGTGACGTGCCCGAGAATGTTGCCTTTGTGCTGGACAGAGTGCAGCGTTGCGGAGCTGAAGTCGTGGCCGTTTAATAGACAGCGGATTCTGAGGCAGTACGGGGAGGCGTCTGTTCCGAAATAGGCGATGCAGGGTCGGCGCTGATTCCACATATCCTCGCGGTTGAAACTGCCGAGTGAAAAGTCATGGCAGTTGTAAAAGGACGCAACGGTCGGGAATTTCCAATGCGGATAGGAGAATCCGCGCGACAGCAGAAGTTGTGTAAAGCTTTCGGCATTGCTCGGAGCGTATGTTGCATATTCGGGAGGAATTCTCATGTGTTTTAAGTTGCTCGTCCCGAAAATGTTTTGAATGTGTGATTTGTACTCATCCGGAAAAAAATCGAAGTCTGTGGACGATATAGGTCCTGTCCATTGCAGATTTCTTGTATTGAAATGCGAATAAAAGCATGTCAAAAGAAACTTTTCTATTGTTGCAAGACCCGAAAGGCAGAATGTGTTTGTTATATATTCGCGGTAGAAGTTGATTGCCTCAAGGGAAAGGAGCAGAATACGGGGATAGTTGTATTCCATAAAAGCGTCATTGTAGAGTGTGTAATACAGCAGGGTTTGCAGAGTGGTTACGCCAAAATTGACAAACTCCTTGCGGTTGAATTGTTCCCCGATACATATCGATGAAAGGATTTCCATAATAATAAACGACGCGTCTATCTCGCAGCAGTGATGAATAACCGCGAACGCGGAGAGACAGCAGGCGTTTTTCAGCCTTTCGACAAGAGAATCGGGGAGCGAGTCCTTAAATACCAAATATATTTCCATGAGAATTATACTGATTTCGGATTGATATATGTAGTCGGGAGCGATATATTCATCAACGGTGTCAAAAAGACCATAGAGCCAGATTCCGAAATATTCGTTTTGTATATCGGTTATCTGCGCGTCGAGAACGTTGCTTAAAATCCTGCATACGCGGTCGATGTATTCGTCATTTTTTTCGTTCAAAAGCCACAGCGCGTAGTTGGCGCAGAATGTTATTGAATATTCCGCCTTGAGCTTTGTGCGGTAAAATGGCACAGGCATGCGCGCGACGTTGCATGCGCCGGCGTTTTCGTCATAGACGGCGTTTTCAAACGGCGTATCCCAGCCGAAATATGTGTAAAAAATCATGGCTGACCTCTTTTAAAAAATAGTTTTATAATATCATTTTATAATATTTCGATAAAAAAGTCAATACAAAAATATCAAAAACAAATAAAATATTTGAAAATGACATATAGAAAGAGCAAAACATTACTAAAAAAGGAGTGAATTTTTGTTTTGAAAAAATGCAATACATCAAAAAAAGATAAAAAATCGAGAAAAATCAAAAAATCAGTAAAATTCCTATACTTGACTTTGGTCTATCGGCGTTGTATAATTAGTATATAAAGAACAAGTATTTTTCTTTTCTTTGTACAAACTGACTACAAAATAAAGAAAAGAGACAAATTAGAGAAAAAAACAGTAATTTATTGTTTTTTGGCTGAATAACCCGTGTTGAAAGAAAGGAGAAATCAGAATGAAAAGGAAAGGCAGAATCTGTTTGCCGATGTTGTGTTCACTTGCGCTTACGGCGACAGCATCGGCAGCAGCGCTGAACATCGAGAGGGTGGAGGTCAAGGGTGCAGGCGTTACGGTGAGCGGCGTGTCCGAAAAAAAGGACTCGGAGCTTACAATGCTTGTGCTAAAAAAAGGCGGAAGCGCTGCAAACGAGGGCGATATTCTGACGGTCGGACAGAAAAAAACGGACGGGGACGGAAAGTTTTCAATATATTTTGAAGTCCCGGCGCAATATAACGGCGCATCATCCGAGGGAGAATATGAGATTATCCTGAATCTGAGCAAAGCTAACGAAGAAAAGGCAAGTGCGGAGCTTATGTACATAAGCGAACAAACAAGGGGCGAGCTTTTGGAACTGATAAAAACGGGAACGGCTGCCGAAATTGCTGCAGGTATAAGCCAAAACGACCTGTACCAAAAGGGATTTGGGTCAGAGGGCGCGGACATTGAAAAATTCCTGCTCCTGTCGGACAAGATGAAGGAATCGCTTTTTGCCGAACTGCTTGAGGGCAGGGATAAGGACGCGCTCACCCTGGACGGCATGATGACGGAGTTTAATCTGCTTGCGGCGTTCTATGAGTTTAACTCGGGTGAGAGCATAGCCGAGAACTTAAAAATATTAAATCCGGAATTCGCCGAAAAGAAATATAACGACCTGTCGGAGAGTGAGCATGAATTTTTGGCAGAGGCAGTGAAAAAGGTTCTGCCCTGCACAAGTTATAAGGAGTTTTTAACAAAGTATCCGACCTGTGCGATACTTTCGAAGCTTAATACCGCAAGATATTCCGATATAGATTCGCTGATGTCGGACTACAGCACCGAACTTGGACTCGGTGCAAATGCATCGTATACCAAGTATAGCAAGATGAATGAAAAAAACAAGCAGACAGTCTGCGAGGAAATTGTAAAAAACCTTGATAAGAGCAAGGCGTATACTGTGGATGACTATCAGGCGGCACTCAAAACCGCGGTTGACGGAATCGGCAGTTCGTCGGGCGGCAGCGGCGGCGGTGGCGGCAGCAGCTCGGGCAGTTCATCTGGCAAAAATTCATCGGCATCGAAAAATACTTATGTGACAGCGCCTGTTTCGAACGGGGTTACGGCTGTTGAAGCAGACGTTAAGGAATTGCAGGATAAGTTCGACGACCTTGACGGCGCGGAGTGGGCAAAAGAGGCTATATCCGAGCTTGCCAAAAAGGGAATCGTTTCGGGACGCGGCGAGAAAAAATTCGATCCGAACGGAATTGTAACGCGTGAGGAATTTGTAAAAATGATTGTTGACGCGGCGGGCGTGCATGAAAAAGACGCGGTGTGCAGCTTTGAGGATGTCGTATCGGGCAGCTGGTACGAAAGCTATGTTGCGTCGGCAGTCAAGAATGGGCTTGTGTCGGGCAGAGATGAGACAAGCTTCGGAGTGGGCGAACCTATCACAAGACAGGATGTCTGCGTAATCGCGGCAAAGCTTTTGAAAAATGCCGAAAATGAGGACAGCTCATTCACCGACTGGGACGAGGTTGCGGACTACGCAAAGGAAAGCGTCGCACGCCTTGCCGGAGCGAAAATCATATCCGGAATGGGCGACGGCAGTTTCGGACCGGGAAGAACCTGCACACGCGCGCAGACGGCAAAAATCATCTACGGAATTTTGAAGGGAGAATAAACTGATGAAAAAAATTATATCGCTTATTCTGTCGCTGACCTTTGTGCTGTCGGCAGTGCCTGCATTTGCAGCCGAGACCGAGCCGGAAAATAATAAAAAGGTGTCGGAGCTTTCGGCACTGGGAATCCTGAATGATATGAGCAGCGTGGATTTCGACTCGGAGCGCACAATTGTGAAAAAGGTGTTCTACAGCGCAATCTACAATATTATGACCGACGATGCCGAATCGGACAGCGCACTTGTTTCGTTCCTCGGCAGATACAATATCAAAATCGACGAAGCCGAGCTGCGCGACAATATCACACGAGGCGAGGCGCTCAAGGCGGTTGTGTGCATGCTCGGTTATACATACTCCGCACTGACTTCAGATGAACTCTTGAGCGCAGCGGACAACTTAGGTCTCCGCAAATATGTGTCAGGAAGCATTGACGGGGATATCACCCTCGGCGAAAGCGTGAATCTTTTGTACGCTGCAATATCCGAGGATATGCTTGCGATATCGGTCGGCACAAAGAACGGAAAATTCAGCTTTGAACGTCTGAAGGATGTGACTCCGCTCAACCACTACAGAGATATATATGTTGTAAAGGGTTATGTGAACAAAAACGGGCATGCGTCGATTGTGGACAACACTCCCGCGATAAAGGGACATGTGTATATTGACGATGAGGATTTCTCAGCAGGTGTTACAAACGCCGGAGATTATATCGGAATGCCGGTCACGTCTTATGTTCAGTACGATGACAATGATGACGGAACGATTTTGTATATTGCGCCGAACGACAGATTTGTCACCGTAACAAGCCTTGACGCGGACGAGATAATTTCGGTTTCGGACGATGTGAAAAGCTTTGAATACGAGCTGGGCGATAAGGCAAAAACTGTCAAGCTGAGCAGCGTTGTCAAGGTTATATATAATGGAAAGAACTGCACCGACTACACAAAGGACGACCTTATGCCGGACATAGGCAGCGTGGAGCTTATCGACTCGGACAATGACAAAACGATTGATGTTGTCAACATAAAGTCGTACAAGACAATACTTGTAAATTACATTTCGCAATACAGCGAGGAGATAATCAGCAAGTATAATGACCCGTCTGTGCTTGATATCGACAGCGAGGAAAACGAAATAACAATTGAAAAGGACGGAAAAGAGATATCGATATCGGATATAAAGCCGAATAATATCGTACTGGCTGCAAAGAGCAGAAGCGGCAGCGATGAGATTATAAAGCTTCTGGTGAGCGATAAGGAGGTGAGCGCAAGGCTTTCCGGAGCGGATTATGCCGAGCGCGAGCTTTATGCGGACGGCGGGACATATAATTTGTCCGAGGCTTATTATAAGGCAATAAAGGATGAGACAATAACATTTGTGAGTGAGCTTAATATAGGAAAGAACTACTCGCTTTACCTCGACGCATTCGGAAATGTTGCATATGCGGTTCTGACCGACGGCAAAAATTATATGTACGCAACAAGACTTTGGTATGACGACGCCGAGGACCGCTACGGAGTAAAGGTGTTCACCACCGAGGGCGAATGGAAAAATTACGAGCTTGCGGATAAAACAAAGCTCAACGGAAAGGTGCCCGAGACCGATTCCGAGCGCGGAAACAGCGCACTTTACGCAATATTGGCAAAGACCGATTTGAACGAGAACGGCGCAACGCAGTTCACGCCGCAGCTGATTCGTGCGGAGTTTAACTCGGACGGCAAAATCAAGGAGATAGAGACCGCCGAGGAAAGCAAGACCGAAAACGAAAACAAATTTATAAGATATGACATGTCAAGAACCAGAATATACACAAACGAGGGTATGACCTTCGGCGGAGACGTTTGGGGAACAAAGGATACAAAGGTGTTCATACTCCCGACCGACAGAAGTGACGAGGATAATTATCGTCTTACGGGAATGTCGTGGTTTAAGCTGGACAGCTGGTATCAGGTTTCGGCATATGACATAGATAAGTTCTATCAGGCAAAGGCGATAACCTATGAGTCGGACAGCAAGTCGGTTGAAAAGGACAGATACTTTATAAAGTCGATATCCACTACCCTTGTGGACGGAGAGGAAAGAGACGAGTACAAGTGTCTTTATAACGGAAGCGAAATTACGCTTGTGAACAAATCGGGATATACATTGCCGGAGTTAAAGGTCGGCGATGTGATGAGAATAGCCCAAAATGCAAGCGGCGAGATAACCTATGCCGAGCGTTACACGGAGCTTAAAAAGGATATCGAAAAGACCTATCCGTCAACAAGCGACCCGACCAAGATGCACTCAGGCAATGCTCTTGCGGCAGGTGTTGTAAAGGATGTAGGCATTGACGAGGGAATGTTCACAGCCGACTGCGGACTCGAAACGCCGGCAAGATTCAAGTTCCTTTCAAACACACGCTGCTATCTCTATGACGGCAGCGAAAAGGAAAAGGTTAAGGTAATCACTCCTTCGGACATAGCTCCGGGGGACAGCGTGTACGTGTACATCTCATGGACAAAGGCAAATGATGTCTATGTTATGAGAAATGTGAAATAGTGCCTTACGGTGCGGAAAGGAATGGTCAGAATTATGAAACAAAAATTGATTGCACTTCTGCTTTTGATATCGGTAATAGTTCCCTGCGCGGCGTTCGCCGAGGACAGCGTGCCGACGACTTCGCAGGATATCTACGGCTGGATAAGAATCGATACAAAAAATACAGACCCGACGCTTTATGATACAATTAATGTTGTCGAGGACGAGACCTACGGGCATGCGATTGAGGCGATAAAACAGTCGGGAACAATCAGCAACAGCGCGTTGGGAATATCTCAGAAAATCAGTGCAGATAAGCTCACTGAAGGCAATACCTACGTATTTGAATTTGCATATAAAATGGAAAAGTACAGCACAGCGTATTGGATTCAGGCGGGTTTCCCGTGGAATGACTTTGTGGCTCCGGCGAGCCTTATAGACGGTGACAAGGGCTGGCGCACAGGCAAGAAAGAGGTTGTCTATACCGCGTCCAAATTCTCGGGCGGTCTGCCTGTTCGGATTCACTCGGCGAACGGAAAGGCACATTATTGGATTGCTGATGTAAAAGTATATGATAAAGCGGATGAGACGAAAACAAACCTTTTGAAAAACGGCGATTTTTCCGAAAGCTATAAGAGCATAGAGAATTTGAGCTATTCGGACGGTACGCTTTCGTGGACAATTCCGGAGGGTATGCCGGAGGACATGAAGCTTAATATCTATCGAAGAAACCGCAGCGGAGATAAGGTGCTGCTGAACGCATCGCCGATTTTGGCAAGCAGCCTGTCCTACACAGTGACCGATATCCCGGAAAACAGCTTTTGGCTTGATGTCTGTCTTGTGGACGGCAGCACAGAGCTTACAGGCGCGGATTTGGTAAAAACCTGCGCGGTTGTGGGCGCAATAGATTTCGGAGAATATAAGTTTTATTCCGAAAGCGGAGAAATCACAAAGCTTGAGAGCGGCAAAATCACGGTTGCGCTCCCGGTTGCAAATAATAAGTATTCGGACGGATACAACATGGAGATGATTGTGCTTTTGAAAAACGGCAATGTGACAGAAAAGCTTGCAAAAAAAGCATATGTTGTTCCGCAGTCGGAAAACGGGGCTGAGTACACTGTAGAAATTGACGCAGGCGAAAGCATCGATGAAAACACTCATCTTGAAATATATCTTTGGGACAGCGCTGAGAGCATGAATGCATTAAGAGACGTTTACGTTTTTTGAACAGGGGTGATTTGATTGAAAATGAAAAGACTGACAGCGGCCGTCTCGGCTTTGAGCATGATTTTATCGTGCGGCGTAACCGGTCTTGCGGCGGATGAAAAAGTCATAGCTCAGCCGATAAGTCAATATTACGAAAGTCTCGGCACTCAGAATTATATCGCCGCGATGCACGCCGACGGAATCACAATCGACGGAAACAGCGACGACTGGGCGGCATATCCGGCAATTGAGCTTACCAAGGAACGCACATATATGAAAGCGGAAATTGACATAACGGCGAAAACAAAAATTGCATGGGATGATGAGAAGTTTTATTTCTACACCGAGGTGTACGACACAAGCTTTAATCCGCAGGTCGGCGGAACGTATTGGCAGGGCGACTGCTTACAGTTGTGTATGGGCCTGCCGGAGGAACGCTTCGGCGACGAAATCGGAATAAGCTGGGACGCAGCAAATCAAAAGCCGTATGTTGCATTGCCGGCGGCAATAGCCGATAAAATCGACAGGGTTGAAGCAGGCTTTACTCACACGGGGAATCTGCTTAAATACGAAATGGCAATTCCCTGGGATGTGCCTTTTGATTCAAAGCCGGATTTATTCAAGTTTTGTATCGTTGCCGCCGATAACGACGGCTATGGCAGAGAATATGTAAAGATGCTTGAGACAGGTATCGAGGAGCTTAAGATCAATACAAAGTTTCCTTATATAATATTGAAGGATGACAGCGTAGAGGGTCTTGCCTGGGTCAATGGCTCGGTGTCGGTAAACACCGGCGAAAAGCAGGAGTATGTTATAAATGTGCTTAACTTCGGCGATGAAGAAAAAAAGCAGAATGTGAAAGCGGAGTCGCTCGGCTATGAATCGGAGCTGACCGTCCCGGCACAAAGCTGGGTAACGGTGCCGATAGAGTATGACACAGGCAATGAGCCGAAAGATGTCGATATGTATGTCGAGACAGATGAAAGCGTAATGAGCTTTCACACGTCTGTCAAAATATATCCGACCTATGAAGTTTATAAGGACAGAATCGAGGCAATAACTGAGTCGCTCGAGAAGCTGGATAAGCTGATAGAATCCTGCTCGGCTCAGGGGATTCCGACAGATTATGAGGCGGTGAACGCAAATACAGTCCGCGAATTTTTGAATTTTGTGGTCGAGGATATCAAAAACAAGGACACCGACCGAATGGAATACACGCTTGAAAAGATGGAAAAGCTTTGCGATGACGCTATTTCGGATTTGACTGATTATGTCCTCGGAACAAAGCTTCCCTATGATGTTCCGAGATATGTAAAATCCGGTCCTTTGGAAATTAAAGACGGTTTGTTCTACGGCAAGACAGAGAACACCGCCGGGAATGTTGAGGAACGGCCTGTATTTTTGATAGGCTACGGACACGGCGTAATGAACCGCCGCGATTTTCCAAAGTACTACGGACTGGGCGGAAATTATATGCAGACCGAAATAGGACCGAAAGATTATATTCAGCCGGCAGGAAATATCCCGGACTGGATAGGCGGAAAAGAGGGTGTGCTCTGTCTTGATGAGGTGACGGAGAGCAATGCCCTGCACTTTGTTGATGATTCGGCAAAGCAGTGCGTTCCGGTTGTGCCGAAAAAGAAATATCGCCTTTCTTTCGACGCAAGAGGAGAAACCTCCGAGTGCTGGACAGCATTCGGAGACTGGAACGACAGACGCGGATTTTCGCTGACAAAGGAAATGAAACATTACACATTTGATGCAGAGGCGCCGGAAAGCGGCGTGTTCACTGTGAGAATATATATTCGCGGCGAACTGTGGCTCGATAATGTTTCGGTCAGAGAACTGGACGAAAACGGCGAGGAAACAGGTGAAAACTGTGTTCTCAACGGCGATTTTGAAAAGACAGAGTCGGATTCGAGATTCGTGTGCAATTTCAGCCCGATGCTTTCGATTTTCAGCGAGGTTTACAGAGCCGGCGAGAATAATATGCTGGTGAGCTTTCTGCTTTCGCCGCACTATTTCCCGGATTGGGTAAAGAAAAAGTACCCCGAAGCGTTTGTAAAATCGATAAGATCGTGGAATCCGACAAATGATGTCATAAAGGATCTGCTCAACAGGATGTGTACCGATATGGCAAGAGTTTTGAAGAATCTCGGCGGCGTGAATGATATATGTATTCACAACGAGGACAGATTCCCGATTTACATGGATAAACAATTCCTGCCGATGCTCAGAGAGTATTTGAAAAAATTGTATAATGACGACATAAGCGTGCTCAATGCAGCATACGGAACGGAGTACAAGAGTTTTGACGAAGTACCGATGCCGAACGGACTTGAGAGAAATTCGGCAACCTACGATTTGGCACAGCTGACTGATGAGATTGTGCGCAGCTCAAGACAAATCTGCTATGACGCTATAAAAGCGGTTTGGCCCGAAGTGACGGTGCATGGAAAGCTACAGTCGGAGAGTATTTTCTCGACAAGTCAGACACGATTTACTCAGGGTGTAGAGCCTTTGGGCGAGGGCAGAATTTTCGGAGTACATGGCATGGACGGCGGCATCAGCTATAAGGGCGGAGAATTTATCGATAACCGCTTTGCAGGATCCAATCCGCTTGTCGCTTTCATGGCATACGATTACCTGACCTCCGATTTGAAAGCGCCGGTACTGAATACCGAGGATCACATTGACAGCGACGGCGATTTCACAATGACCGAGGATATTGCGGATCATTGCGCAAGATATATGTGGGAGGCATGCGTTCATGGCAGAGCGACATCGGCAATATGGACATGGATGCGAACGACCGATACATCACAGAATCATAATCGCGGACATGTGACCTACCGCCCGGACCAGATGGCGGCAATAGGAAGAACCGCACTCGATGTCGATAGGCTTTCGTGGGAACTCCGGGCGCTCAATGACGCACCGAGAAATGTCCAGGTGCTGTATTCGCCCCCGTCGAAAAACAGGGATTATTTAACGCTCAATGCGCTTGAAAAGGTGTATAATGCGGCAAGCTACAGCGGTCAAAAGACATATATACTGACCGACGGGAAGTATGATAACCTGAATCATTCGGATCTTTTGATAGTTCCGGCAGCGAGATATGCTACCAGGCAATTTTTGGAGGACGCGATAAAATTTCAGGAAAACGGCGGCGAGCTTGTGCTTATCGGAGATTTCTGTCTCACGCTCAACGAGTACGGACGGGAGCATGATAAGGCACTGCTCGAAAAAATATACGAAAAAGCAACTGTTATCCCAACCGAGTATGTGATGGACACAAGCTACAGCTATGTGGGCGTTGACTCGGAGGCAAATGTGGGCGACACAAGCTATATCAGCCTGACTCAATATGAGCTGCGCGATAAGCTTATCCCGATTTTCGAAAAGCATGGACTTATGAAAATTCAGCTTGTCGATGCCGAAACGGGCGAGCTTACAACCGCAACCGCGTTCTTGTACAACGAATATAACGGAAAGCTGCTTGTCGATGTCTCATTCTACGGAGACTACGGCGTGAAAAAGAAATATAAAGTGCTTTATAACGGCAAAGAGGTAACAACAATGAGAGAACTCAGAAGCGGACGGTTGATTAAGGACGGTATTGTGGAATTTGACGCAGCTACGCCGCAGCTTTTGAGCATAAATCTATAGCTTCCGAAAGACGGATGTCTTTTAAAATAAATAAAATTTATGTCGGGAGGAAATCCCCAACTTTCGGCTAAGAAATCAAACATTAAGGAGGCAAAAATAAATGAAAAAATTAGTATCTATTATGTTAGCCATGACAATGTCTCTGTCGGCAGCGGCAAGCCTTGCCTTTGCGGATGAAAGCGTGCCGACAACATCAACGGACATCTACGGCTGGCATCGCGTTGATTCGCTGAACACAGACGAGACACTGTTTGATACAGTGAATTTGGTTGAGGACGAGACCTACGGCAAGGCTGCGGAGGTTATCAAGCAATCGCCGCAAAAAAGCAACAGCCGTCTCGGTATCAAACAGCAAATTTCTGCAAGCAAGCTGGCAGAGGGTCACACTTACAGGATTGAATTTAAGTACAAAATGGAGAATACCGGAAGTGCTTATTGGCTTCAGGCAGGATTTTCGTCATGGGACGGAAAATATCTGACACAGCCGGCAAGCTCAAATGATGCAGGCAAGGGCTGGAAGAACGGCGCGAAAGAAATTACATATACCAAGAGTACTTTCTCAAACGGCTTGCCGGTTTGGATATTTGTTGCAAACGGAGCGGCGCATTATTGGATTACCGATGTAACGGTGTATGACAAAGCGGACGGAAGCAAGACAAATCTTATCATTAACGGCAGCTTTGAAGAGACTGCCGCACAGCATGACAAGGATTTCCTTTACGGATGGAATGTGAGACATTCCGGCTATGACTGCTATAATCCGACTAATGCAAATGCTACCGAGCATGGAGTTATGGACACGATAAGTCTTTATCAGGACGATACTACATACAAAAATGTTGTGCTTATCGATAAGCAGACCCCGTCTCATGGTAACAGCTGGAAAGGTATAAGCCAAACGATTGATAAGTCAAAGCTGACCGAGGGTAAGACATACGTTACGGAATTTGATTTCAAAATGTCCGATAATGCTACATGGGCACATGTCGGCATGACCGGCAGCCAGTGGGAACCGTACGGACCGAACTGCAAGAACTGGAAACACGATACAAAGGAAGCGGTTTACAGCGGAGGAGACATGAATGTATTCTTCTATTGCGTAAATGCCGCAGTAAAGCTTTATGTTGCAAATGTAACTCTGTATGACAAGGACGACGCAAACAAGACAAACCTTTTGGTAAACGGCGATTTTGATTATCTGAGCGGAGACAATTCAAGCAATCTGTATGCATGGACCGTTCAGAATACTGCTTTTCCCGAGGATACAGTGTCGGTAATCGATGATATTAACTACGGAAAAACCGTTTTGGTAGACAAAAAAAGTGCAAGAGCAGCCAACAGTATTCTCGGTTTCGGACAGAGCATAAGAGCGGATAAGCTAACCGAGGGTCACACGTATGTGGCTGAATATAAAATAGTAATGTCGCCGACAGAGGATAACTACGCACAGTCGCCATGGTGGGAGCCGTTCGGCTTGTTCACACGTAACTGGTCGCAGAATACAAAGGAAAAGGTTTATGACGGCAGCGGCGATATGAGAATATTCTTTGGACTGACAGGTTCGGCAGGAACATTAAAGGTTGCTGATGTTAAGGTATATGACAAGGCGGACGAGAGCAAAACAAATCTTCTGGAGAACGGAGAATTTGCAGGTCTGCCCGAGTCAAAGGTTGAATTCACCTATGCGGACGGCTCATGCAAGGCAAGCATCATTTCAAGAAACAGAGCGTATAAGATTATGATTACAACGCCGATATATGACGATAACGGCACACTTATATATACAGACGCCTATACTTATGATGTAAATGCCGAAAACAGTGTGCAGAACTTCAGCGAACTGGTAAATGTTTTGGGCGACGGCTATCACACAAGAGCATATCTTTGGGATGCCGAGACTCTGACACCGCTTGCACCGCCGCTGGATATAGAGTAAAATAAAAGAAAGGGGCTGCAAAATCTCTCGTGCAGGGGTTGGGAAATTTATTTTCGGTGCGAGGGAGCTGCTGCCCGATAAAGAATAATTCTTCTTATCGGGCGGCGGCCCGGGCAGCCCTTTTGGTTTTAATGGGGGTTTGACATGGTTAAAAAAATATCGGCATTCTTTGCCGCTGCGCTCATTTGTGCGAGCGTCGGTGTTTCTGCCGCGGCGAATGACATCTTCACACCTGCCGAGACTGCGCTTTCCGAATTTGACACTCTTACCGCGCAGTGCAATGAAAAGGGTCTTTCGGCAGACAGGCAAAAGGCAAATGCGGAAATAGCACGAAAATTTATTGAATATGGGCGTTATGATTTAAAAAAATCAAATCCTGACAGAGCTGAATATATGCGTCAAAAGGTTGAAACGCTTGTGCAAACGGCGGTAAACGAGACTGAAAGTATATTAAGACTTGAAAAAGGTATGACGATTCCTCGGTATGACGGAGGGAAAATCACTGTCGACAAGGAAAATTTCAAGCTGTCGGACGGGACAAAAATGTTTTTCGGCGGATATTTGATTTTCTCCGGCGAGATGGATAGAATGAGCGATTTTAAAAAGTTCGGAAACGACTACTTCACCTTTGAGATAGGTCCTGCAAGCACTATGGTAAAAGAGGATACGTTCCTGCCGTCCTGGGAGACAACGCTCGCCGAGAATATGTCAATCACAGCTGACGAGAACGTTTTTAAAGACGGAAAAAGGAGCGTTAAGCTTTCATCATCGGCAGCTCCGACCGATGGCAGCTATTCCGAGCTTAAGCAGATTATCAGCGTAAAGCCAAACAAAAAATATCGTGTGAGCATGTGGCTCAAGGGCGAAAATGCGAGAGGGAATTTTGTATATTTAAACGGCGATTCGGGCAAAAAGACCTTGCCGACTCTTACCTATGACTGGAAAAAGGTGTCGTACACCGTTGACAGCGGCGATGCGGCAAGGATAACTTTAAGATTTGTCTGCCAAAACAAGACCGACGCGCTTTGGATAGATTCAATCAGCGTGACCGAGGACGGCTCGGACTTGAATATTATAGACAACGGCGATTTTGAGACCGAGTGGAGCGAAAACGGATTTTTGGTAAATAACGGCGCGATGAACTACATAAAAAGCGTGCTGAACGAGGCGAAGAACAACGGTCTTGCGGTCTCGGTGCTTTTGTCGCCGCACTATATTCCCGATTGGTTCTTTACAAAATATCCCGAAGCCTACGGCTACCAGGAGGGATTTTTAAAGGGCAATGTCATAAATGAGACCTACAAAAAATTTGTCGGTACACATGCGAAAGCGGTGGCGGAGGCAGTGTCGGAGTACACAAATATCCATAGTCTTATTCTCACCAACGAGGCGATTTACAACACAATTTATTACACTTACGGAAAGCAGACCTTTAAAGATGATTTTATAAGCTGGCTCAGAGAAAAATATAACTGCCCCAATTCGGAATATGTTCCGGATGAAATGCGAACAAACTGGGGTTCATATGCCCCGGCAAAGTGGGCGAATGTCAGTATGCCGGCGGCAAATGCAATTTCGGCAAACGGCCGGTTCTGGGACTGGATGGAGTACAACAATCACATATTCGGAGACTTCCACAAGTTCCTTGCCGATAAAGTGCATGAGGCGGACAGTGACATCAAGGTGACAACAAAGCTTTATGATAACTCATTCAGTCACGATAAGCTCGATTACGGCACAGACGTCGAGGATTTTTATTCGTTACTCGACTACAACGGATTTGACGGCGGCATGAGCTATGCAAGCAGCCGCGAGGGATATCTGCATATACGAATGGCGGAGGATTTGGCAAATTCAATCTCGGACAAGCCGACGGTGAACAGCGAGAATCACATTCTGCCAGATGACTGCACAGATTATTCGGATAAGCACGCGCTTGTTGCCGGTGCGGATTTGTGGCAGGGCTTTATTCATGGCAGAACCGCGTCTGCGGCATGGGTATGGCGCAGGCATGATACCTATGCCGAGTACCGCAACAGCATCGCATACCGTCCGGACCTGATTGCCAACATGAGTAACAAGCTGATGAATGCAAATTTGTATTCCGATGAGATAGAAAAGCTCCAGAATCAGGAAAGGCATTTCTATATTCTCTATTCGCGTGCAGCTCTTTTGTACGATCAGTATAGCTACATGTCGGCATGCAATAATGCATATGAAACGCTGTGGTCGGTCGGACAGAGAGCGTCGTTTATCACCGAGCGCCAAATTGCGGCGGGAAAACTCCCGAATGATGCGGTTTTGATTATTCCGTCGGTGAAAAACATAGAGGGATGTGCGGCGGAGAATATCGCTGCGTTCGGCGGCAGAACTGTCATTATAGGCAATGCCCCGGCAAAGAACGAGTATAACCGCGCAATTTTGCTTGAATTTGCGGATGCAGTGACGGTTGCCGACGATATTGCCGAGATACGCACCGCGTACGAGGATTGCATGGGGAATATTCCCTATATCACTGTACGTGACGAAAACGGTGCGCTTGTCGATATGACCGATATCCGCGCAGCGGCGGACGGAAACGGCGTGATTGTGAATATGTGCAACAACACATGGGATACAAAGCAAAATCTGTCTGTTTACTATGGGAAAAATAAGCTTGGCGGCGGATATGACATTTTAAACGGCGCAGAGGTTGAAAATACTTTTGATTTGACACCTTTTGAACCGATGCTGCTCAAATTTTCGGATGATGCTGCAATCGTTCCGACAAAATCGGCAGATATCGGCAGCTGGACGAGAGTAGATTCGCTGAATAAGGATAATATGGTGTATGACACCGTAAATCCCGTTTCGGACGAGACTTACGGATCGGCAATTGAAGCGATAAAGCAGTCGGACAGAATAAACGACAGCCGATTGGGGATAAGACAGGATATACCGGCGGATAAGCTTGTCGACGGACATAATTATGTGCTTGAGTTTAAATTCAAAATGGAGGATGTCGGAGTACAGTATTGGATTCAGGCAGGATTTTCGTCTTGGGAAAGCAAATATCTGACTCAGCCGTGGAGCGGACACAATGCAGGCATGGGCTGGAAAAACGGCAGCATGAAGGTCACATACTCGGCAAGCACGTTCAAAAACGGTCTGCCTGTTTGGATATTCACTGCCAATGCGCAGGCGAGATTCAAAATAGCGGATGTGCGTGTGTATGACGAGGCGGACGAGAACAAGACCAATCTTGTGGTCAACGGCAGCTTTGAGGAGGGACTGGAGTCAAAAATCAATTTCGGATATTCGGACGGCATGTGCAGAATCGATATTCTCTCCAAAAAGAAAGCATATCCGATTATGGCAGCAATTGCAGTCTATGATTCGGAAAACCGGCTCAGTGATATCAAGGTGTATAAGTATGATATAATGGCATCCGATGAAACGCAGAGCTTTGAAATACCGGTGAGCCTGCCCGGGGAGGGATATTCGAAATATGCATATCTTTGGAACGGCGAAACGCTCGAGCCGCTTGCGGATAAGACTGAAATAAAGTAATCCGAACTCTGATTTTGAGAGAGAATCTCGGTGCGGAGAATACCAAAATTATACATTTAAGCTGATTGCGGCAAGCTATGACAAGAACGGTTATCTTTTGGACGTGCAGGTGTCGGATTCGTATGAGGTAAAAATCGATATCGCACAAAATGCCGCTGTTTTAAAAGGCTTTTTATGGAATGAACAGGGCTTAAAGCCGGCTGGCAGGAATGTCACCTATACGAGATAATCAGCTGATATCCGGCAAAGAAAAATAGTCTCGGATTATTCTTTGCCGGACGGCGGCACTAACTCCCTTCGATATTCGAGGGGAGTTTTTTTCGCGTCTGCCTTGAATACTCGGCAGAAGTATGAAAGACTTGAAAATCCGCATGCGGAGGAGACCTCGCTTATTGTGAGAGACGTATCGGCAAGTGCGTTTTTCGCAAGCATAAGACGGGTTTTTAAGATATATTCCATCGGAGTAAGTCCAATTGCTGCTTTGAATTTTCGGCAGAAATGGTATTTGCTCACATGCAGATTGCGGCAGAGTGTGTCAAGTGTAAGTGTGTGCGAAATGTTCTCGTTTATGCAGCCGATTGCGCTTGTTATAAAATCGGACATCGGTGCGGTATGCTCGGCGGCATATAAGTCCAGTTCAATAAGCAGGTTTACATAGCAGCAGGCAAGACGGGCATAAAAATGCTCCGGATCCTCCTTTGCGCTGTCGGCGAGGGCAAAAATGTCCTCAACCTCCTTGTGCCGCTTTGGCGGAATCTCGGCATATACCGCCGCTTTTGGCGAAAAGCTTTTTAAAAAAGAGGGCGGCGTTAAAAATGCCGAAAGTATTTTAAGGCTCTCCTCGGGGGAAATAAAAAGCTTGCTTCGGACATAGCTTTCCGGGACGGTTGGCATGGTGTAGCGGTATTTTTCCGCACCGATAAAGCACAGCGAGCCGTTTCTCATCGGATAGATTTTATCGTCGAGAACTATGCTGCCGCCGTCGGAGTTTATATATATAATCATGTTGTCGGCAGCGGTGTGCCACAGCTTGTACATGGGGTCTCTGCCGATTTCGCGGTAAATGATATTTTTATGCATGGTGATATCGCCTCCGTATTTATTTTATCATATATTATGAAAAAAAGCAACCACAGTAAAAAATTAAGCAATATATGACTTTATTTTGCGTGATTGTTGTGATAAAATGTAATAAATGATAAAGATACGGAGGAATATATAAATGAATAAAGGTATTTTTACGGCGCTTTTGACGCCGTTTGACAAGAATGACAAAATCAACGAAAAGGCGCTTAAGCAGCTTATAAAATTCAATATCGATATGGGCGTAAGCGGATTTTATGTCGGCGGCAGCACCGGCGAGGCTTTTTTAATGTCGGCGGATGAGAGAAAATATGTGCTCGATATTGTAAAGGCTGCGGCAGGGGATAAAACGCTGATAGCGCACATAGGCGCGCTTGATGAAAATGATGCAAGGGCACTCGGACAGCATGCGAAAGAGCTGGGATATGACATGGTTTCATCGGTAACGCCGTTTTATTATCAGTTCACTGCGGCGGAGATAAAGGAATATTACAGCCGCCTGGCAGACGCGGCAGGACTCCCGATGCTGGTCTATTATCTGCCTGCGATGTCCGGAGTGAGCATGAACTCGGGCGAGCTTAAGAGCTTTTTGGAGGATGAGAGATTCGCCGGAATAAAATTCACATCGAATGACTTTTTCACGCTTGAAAGGTGCAGAGCGGCATTTCCGGATAAGGTGATTTTCAACGGATATGACGAAATGTTCATGTCGGGACTTGCTATGGGTGCGGACGGAGCAATCGGCAGCACGTATAATTTTATGGCTGATAAATTTGTTGAGATTAACAGATTGTTCGGCGAGGGCAAAATCGATGAGGCGAGAAAAATTCAAAATGAAGCTAATGATATAATTTCGATTCTCTGCCGCATTGGGGTAATGAAAGCGGAAAAGGAAATTTTGAATCAACGGGGCATGGATTTCGGAGGATGCCGACACCCGTTCGGCGAGCTTGGCAGTGAGGAAAAAGAGATTATAAGGAAAGAGATAATGCCGAAACTGGGGAGAAGATAAAAAAACAGGCAATGCAATTTTAAAGTGCATTGCCTGTTTTTTAAGGTTTTGTGTAAAATGACAATTAAAAAATGCTTTTGCTCTCATACCCTCGGGTATGACCTTATTTTTATACAGCGTCGGAAGACGTGTCCGGCTCTGCGGTCTCTTCCTGCGGAGCGTTTTTCGC
Organism: uncultured Clostridia bacterium; assembly: GCA_934486735.1. GTDB lineage: Bacteria > Bacillota > Clostridia > UBA1381 > UBA1381 > CAKSQL01. The sequence goes on from CAKSQL010000026.1 coordinate 29,207, forward strand.
GTTAATCAGCTCCTGCAATTCCGCTAAATCATCTTCGGTAAATACGCCTTTTTCGTAATAGCCGTTGGCGTTTAATATGACCTGATAGTCCTGCATTTTTCCGACTGCGTTTCTGAATCCCTGCATTAAAAATTCTCTGTAGTTAAACATTATACATTGCCTCCGTTTGATAATATTGCGGCTTTTATCTCCGCGATTACTTTGTTTATGTCCTGATAATATTCAAGGTCTATTTTTGACGGTGCTGTTTCCGTTCCTGCCGCCATACTGACTATCTCACCGTCCGGCAGTGAAAAATCTGCCGCCGATATACTTTCTTCTGTGGGTGTACTAAGCACATAATCGACAATCAGCGGTGTGCCTGCTGTCTTTTGAGCGGTTAAAAATGCTTTAAATTCAGCAGCTGTCGACCAAAGAACATTGCTTGGCTGCTGATACAATCTCAAAACATTTGTAACCGGTCTTAAATATGGCGTAGTGCTTGAATCCTTTCTGTTTTCGTCCAAAAAGTGCGTTGAAACGCAATAGGCTGAACTTGCCAAACCAGGTACAGATACATGCAGCAAATGGTCACTATCACGGTAATTCCACGCTTCACTGCCGTTAAATGTTTGCTCTTTAATATATCTGACAACCTTTTGAGTTTTGAAGTCGATATAGTCCGCTGAGTTTCCGACCTTTCGCAATGGCGCATTCAGATAGATGTGAGTTGTCAGCACTCCGCCGACATACAGCGGTATATCGTATTTCCCGTAATACTCGCTTGCGGTGTCTGTCACCAAATCGCCGACCGATTGGATGTCAATAGGTGTTTCGGTTGTTGGTGTACCGTTTTGAACCGAGTTGCCGTATATCATGTAGTCAAGCACGTTTTCGCCGCCTAAATGGTCGGTTACCGTCATCGGATACCCCGAAACGGTTGTGTGCGGTACAGACACGGATTTATCGGCTTTGGTCGGCATTCGGTCGTCTAGGATATGACCGTCCGCGTTCATAAGCATATAATCGTATACTTTCAATGTTTTGTCATTGAAATTCTGACCTTCACCTAATTGAATGCAATCTAATGCCACTGATTTGGCATTTTTTCCGCCTGCAAATCCTTTAAGTGCTTCTGTATTTTCACCGATAGCGCCACCACCAAGTGATGCTTGCGCTCCTTTACCAATAGCGCCACTACCGAGTGCTGCTTGCGCTCCATCACCGACAGCGCCACCGTCACCACTTTGGGCATTGTTTCCAACAGCACCACCTGCGCCTGCGCTTGCTCCTGCGCCAACAGCAGCGCCTGTGAGTGCACTACTGTTTGTACCGCTCTCAAAACCACCTGAAAGGTTTGCTTTATCTGCTTTTTTATTCAATTCGGTGTTCATCTCTGTTTTTGTGTATACACTGCCTGCGTCAGCCTTTTTGCTGAGTTCCGTATCTGCCTCTGATTTTGTATACACACTGTCAGCATCGGCTTTTTTGTCAAGCTCCGTCTTGACACCGCCGCTTTTAACAGGGTTATTGCTGTTCTCTGTCGGTGTGTCGTCAAATGTGAGTGTGTCCTGCTTGCCTGAAATCTTGCTGTCCAAATCTGCCGAAATAGCTTCAACGTCCGCAGCCGTCCAGTAATCTGTGCCGCGGACGGGAGTATAGCCGTCATCGCCGGTATCACCCTTATCGCCTTTATCACCCTTTTCGCCTTGGATTCCTTGAATGCCTTGCTCGCCTTTGTCACCCTTGACGCCTTGAATACCTTGTATACCCTGCTCACCTTGAACACCGCGCGACGGCAGACCGGTATCGACATATTTCTTCTCGGCGGCATCCCATGCAAGCCAGTTCCCATCTGACGCAATTTTTGGCACAGCGTTTTTAAGCGCTGCCGAGACCGATGTGAGATATTGCTCCCAAACATCGGATTCGGGAATTGCCGGATTTGTCGTCTGGGCGCTGTACGCTCCGGAAATCACGATAACTCTGCACCAGTTGGTGGAAATTCGCTTGTTCGAATCGGCATCACTGCCATAGACTCCGATTTCGAACATTTCACCGGAGTCTATCACCTCGGTCGGAACATAACATTCCTCATCGGCAATTAAAACAGGACCGACTACAGTGTCTCCGTTTTTGAAAAGTGCAAAAAGACTCAGTCCGTTCCAATCCTCGTCAAATGAAAAGCTGCATTTGTAATAATTAAGTGTGCCTGTGTTCGCCTGTTCCATTCCGCAGGAAAGCATTTTGTCTCCTTTTACTGTAAACTTAAAAATAAAAATTCCTCCTTGCAATTTTGCGCAAAATTAATAATCAGCTCGAACCTATGTTTGCATTATACCACAAAAATCATGATTTGTCAATAGAAATTTCAAAAAAACTGAAAAAATATAAAAATAGCATGAATTATTTTCATGCTATTTGAAATTTAAACTTTTTAAATAAGTGATTTTTTCCAGGCTCCGGATAAATAAATCCCGGCGGTAATGACGGCTTCAAAAATCCAGGAAAGCACCATCGCGAGGTAAATGCCGCCGATTCCCTGCATCGGAGTGAAAATCCACGAAAAAACGATTCGCGAAGCGCCGCCGAGACAGGTCACGACGAGCAAAAATCCCATAGCTCCGACTCCGCGATAAAATGCGTGAAACAGGTTGTTTACAAGATTAAATACTATAAACGGGAGATAGTACCGTACAAATATTATCGAAAAATTGAGCGCATCACCGGAGTATCTGTCGGGGAAGAAGGATGCGCATATTTTGTGCGCAAAACTCATGCAAAGCACAAGAACAGGGAGCAAAAACAGGTTGGCTTGCAAAAATCCTACGCGCACGCCCCGATTTAATTGATCGAGCTTGCCTGCTCCGACGCACTGGGCAGTGTATGTGCTCAGCGCCTTTGATGAATTTTGATATATATTGGAGTTTATCGAGTATATTTTAAGTATTACCGAGTATGCAGCGGTTGCGCTTGCCGAAATCCCGTTTACCAGCGGCGATATAATGAACGAAGTGAAGTACATAGCCGATTGCTGGAAGATACAGGGCAGTGAAAAGCGCATTGCTCTTTTTACGGAGACAATGTCGAAAAAGCTGTCCTTTTTGGAGAGTTTAAGTTCACGAAAGCACTTTTTCAGCTTGAAGAAATAGCAGGCGTCAACCACAAAAGCCGAAAGCACAGAAGAAAGTGCAAGTCCGGCAACGCCAAGTTTAAAAACGGTTACCGAGATTATATTGCCGCTGATATTCAATATGGTGGAGATGATTGACATTTTCAGCGGATATGCGCTTATTCCGACAGCGTTCATGATATGCACAAAACAGTTTGTGAATATCATAAAAACAAGCCCGGCTGTGTATATCGAATAATAGATTGCGGCGTCGGCGGACAGTGCTTCATCGACCTTTAAAAATGCAAAAACGGGCTTTGTGAAAATAATCGCGATGACTGATAATACCACGATTGCAATTGCCATAACAATGCAGTTGCTGCATATCGATACGCGCATTTGCCTGTAGTCCTTTGCTCCGAAAAGGCGTGCGAAAAATATGGACGAACCGGCGGAAAAGCCCCAGAAAATTCCCGACAAAAACTCGGTGAACGAATAGGTTGAGCCGATTGCGGCAATGCCCTCCGAACCTAAGAATTTTCCTGCAATCATCGTGTCGATTATTCCATATGCCTGCGACAGCAGTCCGGACAAAACCAGCGGTATCGCAAAGACAATAAAGGTTTTGTAAATGTTCCCGTTTGTTAAATCTTTCATTTCGGCAGCCTTTCTTTTTAAAATTATCTTGAAAATTGATTGAAAATCATGTATAATTATAGTATAATTATCAACAAAAATCAAGTACGTTTAAAATTATGAACATTTCTCAACAATTCTTAAATCGGGAAGGGGATTTTTACATGTATCAAAAGGAACGGATGGACGAAATTTACGCGATTATCAAGGAAAACGGCTATGTAACGGTCAAATATCTGGTGGAGCAGGTACACTACAGCAATGCGACAATAAACCGCGATTTGAATCTTTTGGAAAAGCAGGGGCTTGTAAAAAGGAGCTACGGCGGAGTGGAGACAATCAAGGCAAAGACCGTACCGCTGATGTTCCGATATCATAAAATGAAAAGTGCAAAGCACAAGATGAGCAAAAAGGCGGCGGAGCTTGTGGGTGACGGCGATACGATTTTTATAGACGGCTCAACCACTACCGAGGGAATAGGAAAATACCTGTTTGGAAAAAAGGATATCACCGTTATCACAAACAGCCTTGCGCTTGCACTGAGTCTTGGCGAAATGAACATAGATACGATTTGCCTGGGCGGCAGAATCAGGGAATTTCCGAGCGTGGTGACCGATGAGGTCACTATTGATAATGCAAGGCGGTATCGGGTGGATAAGATGTTTTTTTCAATCGGAGCACTGTCGCACGACGGGAAAATAGCGTCGATTGTTACCGATACCGGCGGAACTCATCTTTTGATGAAAACCATGATGGAAAATTCAAAAATCAGCTGCTGCCTGGTAGACCATGAAAAGGTGGGGATAGAGTATAAAACGGTGCTGTGCGGCGTGGATGATGTGGATTATCTCATCACCGATTATGCGTTTGGCGATGACTTTTGCGGACGGTTCAAAAATACAAAAATCATAACTGTGAAATAAAAAGTGGAGATAAAAAGCTCCGGAACGCTTGAACAAAATTTGTTCAAGCGTTCCGGAGCTTTTAATTTTTTTTGATTAATCGATAATATTCATGTGCCACTTGCCGTTGGTGAAATCGGGGATATCCACAACAGCACCGCCGTGCGCTATCGACATTTCCGAAAGTGCGGTTATCGACATCCACGACGCCGCATCGTAGATATCTATCGGCATCGGCTCGTCGTTGCGCAGCGCTTCGAAAAACAGCTGAAATTCAAGCCAGTCCATGCCGTCGTGACTACCCTGTACAAAACCGCTTTCGATATATTTCTTCCAAATCGGATGGTCGTATTCATCCTGATACTTTTCAGCGTTGCCGGCGCATACTTTTTTCCAGTCGATGTCGTGCTTAATATCCTCCTCGCGATCCAAAAATACCGAGTCGGTTGCCTCCTCATACATGCCTTTTGTTCCGCGGACGGTGAAACCGCGGCTGTAAAAGCGCGGCAGGGTTGTGTCGAGAGTGAGAACAATCGTCTCACCGTTTGCGCATTTGATGACTGTGGTGACAATGTCGCCCTGGGCAAAGTGTGCATTTTTGAGAAATTCGTCATCGCTCTTGTTTTTCATTATGTACTCATGCAGACCTGCAGATTTCGACGCGGTCGATGTGAGGGTCAGCATGCGGTTGCCATGGTTGATTTTCAGCACCTTTGCAATAGGTCCGAGGTCGTGCGTGGGATAGTTTTCGCAATTGCGCGTGAGATAGTTTCTCAGACGGTAGTGCCGGTTTTCTTTCCCGAATGAAATTTCATTTCTCAAGTCGTGCTGATATCCGCCGGCGCAGTGCACGATTTCGCCAAATACGCCAAGCTCGGTCATATGGAGCGCCATCATTTCGCGTCTGCCGAAGCAGCAGTTTTCAAGGAACATGAACGGGGTGAGAGTTTCTTCGTATGTCTTGACAAGCTCATAGCATTGTTCAAGAGTATAGGCTCCGCCAACCTCCATTGCAGTTGCCTTGCCCGCACGCAGAGCGGCGACCGCAATCTCTGTGTGGCTTTCCCATGCGCTTGTGATGATGATTGTGTTTACGTTTTCATCATTGATGACATCCATGTAATCGATATATTCCTTTGGTCTTTTTCCGCACTTTTTTTCAACCGAATCCGCACCTTTTTTTACTCTGTCCTCATAGAGGTCACACACTGCCGTAACGTTTTCGCCCTGTTCCAAAATTATGTCGTCAAGCAGCGATTGTCCGCGGCCGCCGAGGCCGATATAGCCAATTCTTATATCTTTCATTTTTAAATTCTCCTTTACAAAATAAGCATTTTATGCTATAATTATATCATATTAAAATTACATGTCTATGCAATTTCAGACTTAAAATATGTAATTTCAGACCAAAGGAGCGTGTAAAAATGTATTATCCCGAATATAGAATAAAAAGAGGAATAGAAATCAAATGCATGTACAGTCTGTTTGAGCAACATTTTTGTGACGGGTACTCGTTTCCGGGCGAATCGCATGATTTTTGGGAGTGCATGTGCGTTCTTGACGGCAGCATAAGGGTGTCCGGGGGCGAGAGGGTGTACAGCCTCGGCGCGGATGATATTATTTTTCACAAGCCGATGGAGCAGCATAAATTTTATGTGGAGAGCAGCGGCGGTGCAAGAGCCCTGATTTTTTCCTTTTCGGCAGAGGGAAAGTTGATGAAAAAGCTGAGTGTTTTTCATCTTTCATATGAGCAGAAAAAAGCGGTTTTGTCGCTGCTTGACTATATGCATGCATATGAGGAGGAAGTATCGGATTATAACAGTTATATCACTCAGTTTGAAAAAATTCCCGAGTATTCGCAAATGGTGTACTGCTGCATAACAAGGCTGTTTCTGATGCTTTGCATAGACGGCAGGATTGCCGAAACCGCGGATGATGCCGATGCCGAAGTTTTCGGAAGCGCGGTCGGATTTATGAGTGAAAATCTCAATATGAATTTTTCTGTTGAGGATATCGCCGAAAAATGCCATATAAGCGCAACCGGCTTAAAACGTGTTTTTAAAAAGCTTGCCGGAACGGGCGTACATAAATATTTTCTCCGAATAAAGATAAATAAGGCAACGCAGCTTTTGAGACATGGCAAAAATGTCGGAGAGACGGCGGAGGAGCTTGGTTTTGACGACAGCGGATATTTTTCAAAGGTTTATAAACGGGAAACGGGCATGTCTCCGTCAAAAATAAGACAGAACAATAATAAAATTTAATTTTTCTTATATTTTTTGGGGTTTTGGCTTGAAATATTTTGTAAGCTGTGATAATATATTATAGAGACATGGCACGGACCGGGCAAATGCGCCGATATATTTTACGGAGGGCGGTCTTTTTATGCTGTGATTTATGCCGCCCGGGGCGGTAAGAAAATTTTTGTATGGGAGGAAAGGCTGAAATGGCACGTGCGGCGAGAAAACTCGGCAGCAGCGGAATATATCACGTGATGCTGAGAGGAAATAACAGGCTTTTCGGGAGCGATTCGGATATTGAATATTTCAGGATGCTTGCCGATAAATATTTAAGTGATAAGTGTATGGGCTTGCGCATCCTTGAAAACAAGGTGCATATTATAATTAAAGAAGAAAACGCGCCGCTTTCGGATGTCGTAAAGCCGCTTTGCACTTCGTATGCAAGATATTGCAACAGGACGCGCGGCGGGAACGGAAAGCTGTTCCGCGGCAGATACAAAAGCGAGCCGCTCGAAACCGAGGACGAGCTTTTGTCAGCTTTGAAATATATTTACCGCGCCTCTTATGACGAGTATAAAAGGGACGAGCTTATCAAAAATAAATTCAGCCGCAAAAAAATCGAAAATGCGGCGGCGGTTTTGGGCATGGACGATTATGAGTCAATGTCGGATGCCGAGCTTTTGAGCGTGATCGAATACGTTTGCGGCGGTGATTTCGATAAACTCGGCGCAAGCGAAAAAGCAGCGGTGTTTCATGAAAAGGACATCGGCAAAAGAGTGAGAATAGGCTTGGTTTTAAAGGCGCTTGATGTACCCAAAGCGGAAAACAAAAAGGAAACATCGAAAGCCAAAAAGAAAGCGCCGAAACCGAGAGCGGTCAAAGCTGAGAGTAAAAAGAAAACGCCAAAAGCGGATAGCAAAAAGAAGGCGTCAAAGCAGAAAGCGCCACAAACCGAGATAAAAGAAGAGCCGCAGAAGCAAGAGAAAAAGAAAGAGCTGAGCGTGTGGCTTTTGTAAACGAAATATGGGCAACAGGACGAAATTTTATTATATAAATGATGAAAGGAATTTTTATATGCTGCGTTATCTTACGGCAGGGGAAACTCATGGAAAATGCCTGACGGTTATAGTCGAGGGCGTTCCGGCAGGAGTAAAAACAGATGTCAATAAAATTAACGAAATGCTCGCAAAACGCCAAAAAGGCTATGGCAGAGGCGGCAGAATGCAGATTGAAAAGGATAAGGCTGAGATTCTTTCGGGAGTGCGCGGCGGATATTCCCTCGGCAGCCCGATTGCAATTAAGATAGAAAACCGCGACTGGGAAAACTGGGAAAAGATAATGAGCTCGGAGGAAATCGAGCCGGGGCGCGAAGTGTACTGCCCCCGCCCGGGGCATGCCGATTTGAGCGGCGGACTTAAATATAATCACCATGATTTGAGAAATGTCCTGGAGCGCGCGAGCGCCCGAGAAACCGCGGCAAGAGTTGCTGCGGGGGCAATCGCCGAAATGGTGACGGAGAACTTTGGGATAGAGTATTTGTCGCACGTTGTGAGCATCGGCGAGGTCAGCGATGCGGCGGATATATCGGAAAAAGACTTTTTTGAACGCGCCGCCGATTCCTGCGTTGGCTTTGCCGACGGCGAATCGGAAAAAAAGGCAGTGGAATATATCGATAAAATAAAGGCGGCAGGCGAGTCCTGCGGCGGAGTTGTGGAGACTATTGTGCGCGGTGTTGTGCCGGGAATCGGCAGCTATGTGCACTACGACCGAAAACTGGACGGAGCAATTGCCGGTGCGGTCATGAGTATTCAGGCAATCAAGGGCGTGGAAATCGGCATAGGATTTGAAGCCGCGGATTTGAGCGGCTCTTTGGTGCATGACGAGATTAAATTTGACAACGGATTTTCGCGGATGACCAACCGCGCAGGTGGAATAGAGGGCGGAATGTCCAACGGCGAGCCGATACGGGTGCGCGCGGCAATGAAACCGATTCCGACGCTGTATACGCCGCTTCGGACGGTGGATATAAATAATAAGGACGAGAAAAAAGCGAGCGTGGAACGCTCGGACGTGTGCGCGGTTCCTGCGTGCGCGGTGGTGGTCGAGTCGGCTGTTGCGTTTGAAATCGCAAAGGCATTTTTGGATAAATTCGGCGGTGACTGCCTGGAGGATATCAAGGCATCATATGACGCATATATGGCAAGAATAAAGGCTTTTTAAGTTAAGATTATTCCTAAAATCTGTAAAAAAGGAGGGCGGCGTATGGACGAAAAAAAGCTTGCGGCGCAGATAGTCATGGGCGACAGACATGCATTCAACGAGCTTGTGGAAATGTATCAGAGCAAGGTTATCCACATTTCGTACAGTATGCTGTCCGATTATGAGGATGCCTGCGATGCCGCGCAGGAGGTCTTTATAAAGATTTACCGCTCCATAGCGTCGTTTCGCGGAGACAGCTCCCTTTCAACCTGGATATACAGGATAACAAGAAATGTGTGCATGGATTTTATCCGAAAAAGAAAGGAAGCGCCGGTCAGTATAGACGAGCAAAAGGACGACGCGCCGAAAATTGAAATTGAAGATACTTCAAAATCGCCCGAGCAAATTGCCGAGAAGAATGAGACTGTGCGCATGGTGCGCGAGGCGATAAACATGCTTGACGAGGGACAGCGTGTGATTATCACGATGTTCGACATCGAGGGAATGAGCTACGAGGAAATTTCCGCAGCTTTGGAAATCCCCACCGGTACAGTGAAATCAAGGCTTAACAGGGCTCGGCAAAAATTAAAAAAAATTTTATCGGAAAACAGAGAACTTTTTTTGTAAAACTTACGTCTAATAAACTAGAGAGAAAAAAATCAATGGGCAGTCGGAAAACGACAGCCTTACAGATACTCTGAAAAATCAATGAAAGGAGGCAGGGAAAAAGTGAAAAATTGCAAGGAATTTGAGAACTTGATTGAAGAATATATTGATAATGAACTTGACAGCGAAAAAAAGCTTGAATTTGAAGAACATATTAAGACCTGCCCTGCCTGCCGCGAGGAGCTGGGATTTTCAAAAATGCTCAGACAATCGGCAGGAAAAATCGAATTGCCCGAGCCTCCGGCAGATTTTCTCGACAGAGTAAACGCGGCTTTGGATAAAGAACTTAATGCGGTTGAACCGCCGAGGAAAACAAAGTTTCCGATATTTTCAAGAAGATGGCAGACAGCTGCCGCGGCATGTCTTGTTGTGGCTGCATTTCTCGGTGTCAACCTGATGGAGCTTAACGAAGGCTCGAGAAAGCATATTGACACTCCAAACGACACTGCTTTGCCGATAACTGAGCAAGCGACTCCGCAGCCGTCCGAAAAAGCCGAAACGGCTGAAACGGATAATGCAGCCGAAGCGACAGCAGCACCGCGTCAGACAAAAAAAGAGAGCAAAAAAGCTGAAACAAAAACCGAGACTGTGAACGGCACTCGGGAAGAAGTAAAGGAAGAAATTGCACCGGCAGCGCCGACCGTGCCGCCGCAAAAGGAAATTGCGGAGGCAGAAATTAAAAAAACCGAGCCTGCCGCAGCAAACGAGCAGGTGACGGAAAAACAAGCGGACAGCAGCGCGGCGGCTTATCAAAGCAGCGAGCCTGCCGAGACATCCGCGAATGATATCATGCTGATGAAGAGTGATTTTGTGATAGAATCCGGAGCAGCCGCCAAAATGCAAAGCGAGGACTCTGCCGACGGCGGAATTGCAAGCGGTTCGGGCGGAGGAGCTGCTGCATCGCCGGTGAGAAGCAAAGGCTTGTCAGATACGGCGGATATCGCCGTAGGAACGTTGATTGTGACAGCGGATAAGCTGAATGAGGCAAAAAATCTTGCGATGCACTTCGGCAGTTCGGAAAACGGTATTTTCGGAATGACAGCCGAAAAGTATAAAGAATATTTAAGCGCACTCGAAAGTGCAGGCATCGATTATATCGACGCGGTCGAATCGGACGGAGCGGTCAGATTCGAAATAAAAAATTAAATCAAGAGATAAAAAGCAATCCACATCCCAAAGGGCGGAGGATGCGGAACGTTTTTTATTTGTGCAAAAATGAGAAAGTGGTCGCAGATGATTGCTTTCTCGTTCTTTTTGTGGTAAAATATAGATATTAGTTGCCGCCGGGCGGCGAAAAATATTTATAAGGAATGAAAGTAATGAACATAAATACCTTCGGACAATTTTTAAATATAATTATGCAGACGAGGAATCTGAGTGCGGCAAAGCTTGCCGAGCTGACCGGAAACAAGAGCAAAACGGCTGTGCTGAGGCTCTTAAACGATAAAAGCAGCCTCAAAACAATTATGAAATTCGCCGAGAGCCTGGCAGGGGTGATCGAGCTTACTCCGGAAGAAAGCGAGTGCATGCGGCACATTTTAACCGGCGACAGCATTACTCCGACGCAGAAAAATGCAATGGACAGCCTGCTTGTGCTGTTCAAAAAGGATGAGGGAAGCAAAGCGGAAATGACATGCACGACGTATAATGCCGAGCCGGTCAATCAAAAAATTCCGCTTTATGAGCTTTTTAAAATATGCGTTGATTATGAAAGCGATGTCATAATTGAAGATATTGTGACAAAGGAGCTTGTTTTTGCTCTGGACAAGATAATTCACGAAACGGCGGAAAGAGAGTTCTCACCGCAGATAAGCCATTTTTTTAAAGCCGATGAGGGGATAGAGGCAAAGGGAAAGCAGCTTTTGTCGCTTATGAAGCTTTCGACATATATGGAGTATAATGCATATGAAGTCAGGCGCAGAACGGCGATAGAAAAAAGGGTAATAATTCTGACCTGCCGGGACGGAAAAAGGTACATGCGGCTGATAGAATTTTATGATGTCAACAAGCTTTACTATACCGATACCGAGATAAACGATATATTTTACAAGCACCTGCTGCGCAGGCGTGACATTTTGATTGAGCATTCCGGCGCACTTCGCAGCGAGCCTATGAAGCCGGAGCAGCTTTTGGAAACGCTCAAAATAATGGCATATTACGACCCGATGCCGGCATTGCAGATCAATTCGACGCCTCCGTACATGTTTATCCCGTTTGATATACAGCGCAGATTGTTTGAGGACTGTAATTACATCGGCTTGGGGAAAGAGCATCCGTACATAAAGCCGATTGTTGAGCTGCTGCGCACACGTGCGGAATTTATAGATAAAAATGTTATGCCGAGAAAGATGATATTTACAATTGACGGACTCAAAAGCTTTTTCGCGAACGGCAGAACAGGCGATTATTTCCGCCTTTTGGGACCGCTGACGGCGGACGAGTGCAGAATAACCTTGAAAAATATTTTGAAAAAGGAGGGTATTCGGTGCAGGCTTTTAAAAAAGGACTATTCGATATATGATACCGAGTTTATAGTATTCGGCGACAGGAATATTATCATATATGACCCGATCTGGGGCTGGTGGAAAGACAGCACGATGGCGGAGCTGGAGGATAAGCGGATGGCGAGGATTCTGACCGATTTTTATAACAAAGTTCTTTGGGAAAGCTGCTGCTACAGCGAAAGCGAGAGCAGACAAATGATAGAGGATATTTTGTCGTAAATATGATTGGTATTATTTTTTTAAATTACAAAGCAGCCGAGGGTAAACCTCGGCTGCTCAGACTGTAGACAAAATCGGTTGCAAACTCAAAGATGCAACCGATTTTTGTATTACTTGAGTCAATATTTGAATA
>CAKSQL010000027.1 GCA_934486735.1 uncultured Clostridia bacterium
CGCCTTTCAAAGACGACAAGCCGAAATATGCCGAAATTATGCCTTTTTAGGCGGGTTCGGATTACTTTTCTTCGGCTGGCCGGGTTATGTATAAGAAAAATGCGCGCAGTGTGAGTATTGAAAATATATCATATGATAAAATCTGCGCAAGCCGCGGCTGGATGTACGGAGACGGGAGGAGCGAGCATTATGAGCTTATTTTCGTCAGAAAGGGCGCGGTGCCGGTATATGCCGACGGGTACACCGTTTCGGAAAATATGTATCTGATTTTAAGACCGGGTAGCCGAATCAAGGGCAGCCGTCCGAGTGAAAGCGAGACGGAGTTTTTAAGACTTTGGTTCTCGGTGCAGGGGATTGATGAATCGAAATTTGCAAATTTGTGCGGACAGCTTTCGAATATGTACGTCACCGCGCTGATGTGGGATGGCTTGATGCGGATAGGTGAGACGGATAAACATTCCGCGGATTTGTATACGGCTTTGATTTTAAACGAGATTGGATTGGAAAGAAAACGTGAGGAAAACGCAGGTGCAGAAATTGCGGAATCGGTGATTAAAAAGATAAAAACGGATGCCGATGCTCGTCTTTGCGTCGCCGGGGTTGCGGAGGGAATGGGATATAATAAGGATTATCTCTGTAAAATTTTCAAAAAGCACTGCGGCATGACAATAAAGGAATATATAGACCGTGAGCTGGTGAGGCGCGCGGAAACGCTTTTGACCGCATCGTCCTATCAGATATCCGAAATTGCGGACATCCTCCGCCTTTCCTCAGCGAATTTGTTTAATAAGTTTTTCAAATATCATCGGGGAATGAGTCCGACAGAGTTCAGACGGCGATAAAAAGTTTTTGCCGGAAACGCCGCCTGTGGGCATTAGATTGAGAGGGCAATTATTTATAGAAAAAAAGCAATCCGAACGTTGATGTATCGCCAAAAAGTCAGACTCCGAAAGCTGACAATCGGGAGGTCGTATCACGCGGATTGCTTTCTTTTGAACGGCAATAAAATTTTCATAAGCGAAAATTTATTGCCGATACGGGACATATTAATGAAGATGCTTTTGCCAATATTCGTTGTCGATTTCCCACAGCTTGCCTTTTAAGTGCAGAGACGCAAACATTTTGAGAAGTCCTTTCACCTTTAGCGACGGTTTTGGATTTTTTGCATGCTTTTTGATTTTTTCGGCAGTCCTGTCAAGCTTTTTTTCAAAGCTTTTTTTAAACTTGTCCGGCATGTCGTTCCAAAAGTAACCCCATACCGATTGCGTAACAATATGCGTTCTTGCGATGCCCCAGTAGTCCATGCTGTCCTTTATGTCTTTTGCAGCCGATTTTAAGCCGCCCCCGCCGGCGGTTGTGATAATCGCCGCCTGCTTGTGCAGCATATCAAAATTCGGGCGGTGGACAAGCCATCTGAAACCGTAGTGATCCAAAAATGACTTTATCTGTCCCGGCGCGTGAAAGCACCATACCGGGCAGCAAAATATTATAAGCTGCGATTTTGAAAACGCTTCGTTAATCGGCTTTAAATATTCATATCCGCCGCATTTGTCCTCGCTGCCATGCAGGCAGGCATAGCAGCCTCGGCAGATGTGCGGCATGTCGTCGGGTAGAGTAAACTCGAAAATCTCATCCGTGTCAAGCTTGGATATTAAATATTTCGCAGCGTTGTATGTGCTGCTGTTTCTTCGATTTGTTGCTTTTATAAGTGTAATATTCATGCGAATCCCTCATTTCACTGTCGTTCGGCTACCATATTTGCACCCTGTCCTCGGATGCAACCCGCATTCCGTCCTTTTCGCTTATTCCGAAAGTTTTGTAAAACTCATCGCAGTTGACCACAATGCGGTTCACACGCAGCTTATCCTCCGAATGAACATCGGACGCTGCCGCATATTGCGCATACTCACGCGTTTTTGTGCTTGCCCATGCGTTTGCCATCGAGCGGTAAAGCTTTTGATAATCGGGATTTTCAAGCCTTGACGCAACCTCGGTCACGCACTTCCCCGCGCCTTGTTCCGAAACATTTTCGCTCAGCCGAAGAAAAGTAATCGGAGTTCGGATTACTTTTTTTCGGCTAAGCACTTGTGTCATGTCGAAACTCGGGAACAGTTCGGACAGCCTGTCGATTGTGGCGATGTTGTAGATTTTATCCGCATTTCCGCCGACCTCCGGATTGAGCGTTTTTTCCGAAAGCCTTTCTTCATGTCTTTACATATTTCAAAAGCAGCGCTCCTTTTATTATAAGCAGCAAGAATGCTATGCATGTGGCATATGCCTCTCTTGTCAGAGCAAAAAACAGGGCAGCCGAAATGCCGAGAAATATCGATGCGTCAGTCAGTGTTTTTTGACCTTTGGAAATTTTAAAATGCGACAAAACCAGCTTTGAAAAGCCGATCGCCATAACGGCGGCAAGGATAATCCGATAAAGAATAAGATTAAACGGAGTCGTTTGAGTATATTCAAACAGGTTTACCGCGGAAACGTATTCTCCGACCGTTTTAGGGTAGAGCGGCAGCACAATCAGAATAAAGTAAAATATGTCGGCAATCCCAAAAAGCAGGTCGCACAGCGATTTTATATTTGTTTTGTTTTCTCTTTCGGCTATCGAGACAAGCTCATCTCCCGACAGCAGCTCGTCGATTGTTACAGAGAAATAGGCGGATATTTCTTTCAGCGAGTCGATGCTCGGATATCCTCTGCCCGATTCCCATTTTGAAACTGCTGTCCGCGATACAAACAAAGCTTCCGCCAGTTCCTCCTGAGTAAGCCCCCTGCTTTTTCTAAGCTTGCAGAGTTTTTCGTTAAAGTCCACTTCCCAAAACCTCCGAATCATTTTTTTCTTTTGTCACAAAACAGTGCTGCGGCTTTATATAGGTTAAAAAGTCCGGCACTCAGCAGCACGCCGCCAAAAATATCAGTGAACCAATGCACGCCCGAAACCAATCTGTCCGATACTGTAAACACTGAAAAGATAATTGAAATAATGCAAATACATTTTTTTATCTTTGCGCTTTTTATTCTGCGCTTTGCCTGGAAAATAAGCGTAGGCATAACGCTGAGTACCAAAAGTGTTGTTGACGACGGATACGACGCTTCCATATGCCCGTCAATCGGAATCGGTCTGTAGTTAATGGGAATCATTTCAAAAATCAAGTATCCGGATATCACGATAATGTAGTATATTCCCAAAAGAATGATATCGCGGTCGATTTTAAAAAGACTTTTTCGCCCGATTAGCTGAGAAAATCCCATGCCGCCGAAAAACAGGCAGATGAATACAGGCACAAGTCCGAGCCAATCGGTTATGGTATAAAGTGTCATATGCACACCGCACCATTCAAAAAACCAACGGTTAAATGCTGCAAAGCCTATATTTGTTCCGCATTGCCCTACCGGTCTGACGTCAACAGTCTGTACCAGCATTGTCCAAAGGGAAAATGCCAAAATCATGGCAATTCCTAAAATCAATGTTTTTCTTTCGTTTGTTTTCATTTTTCATACGTCCTTTCTTTCGGATGTTTATCCGTTTGAAATTATAGTATCAAAAGACGTATAAAAAATAAAGAATCGTGGCGTCACGTGTACGATACGATGCGTGTCATCCGCATAAAGTCTGCATTTCAGCGTGTTATAATTTTATCTGTCAAGCCGAATTTCAATGCTTCCGATGCGGACAAAAAGTTGTCGCACCCGGTTGCGGCTTGAATTTCTTCAACAGTTCTGCCTATGTTTCCCGATAAAATCCTGTTCAGCCGCTCCTTGGTTTTCAGCATTTTGCCGGCGACAATTCTTATGTCGGTCGCGTGTCTCTGAACGCCGTTTCCTCCGATTGCCGGCTGATGTATCATAATTTCGGCGTTTGACAGCGCAAAACGCTTGCCTTTTGTTCCGTCGGCAAGCAAAAACGCGCCGAAACTTGCAGCGAGACTCACGCAGATTGTGGAAACATCGCATTTTATATATTGCATTGTGTCATATATTGCAAAGCCTGCCGAAACCGAGCCGCCGGGACTGTTGATATAAAGCTGAATGTCTTTGCCCGGGTTTTGCGCCTCCGGATAAAGCATTTGCGCAACAATCAGATTTGCCGATACGTCGCTGACCTCCTCGCCCAAAAGAATAATCCTGCCCGACAAAAGCCGCAAAAAAATATCATAACTTCTCTCGCTGTGACCGGTCTGTTCGATTACATATGGAATTGTGTTCATAAATTCAGTCTATCCCTTTTGCAAAATTTTAATGACGGTTTGTTAAAATATTTACTAACTAATATTCGTTAGGTATATTATAATACAATAAAAGGCAATTGTCAATAGTATGCGAGAATAATTTTTTAATTTACAGGAATTTACATTTTACAAAATAGCGAAAAATCCAACTTAATGCTTTAATCTCATGTCGCAGGCATATGTTATGGCTTTTGTAAAAAGCAGCAGCTGCAACAAAAAAGTTGCAGCTGCTTTGTCGGCTTTATCTTGAAAGTGCGGAAAAAAGTCTTTCCTCCGCTATTTTTTCGTATTTTGTCCCGGGCATCCCGTAGTTTGCGAACGGGTATATCGATATTCCGCCGCGCGGCGTGAAGATTCCCTTTACCTCGATATATTTCGGCGACATAAGCTTTTTCAAGTCCTTCATTATTATATTAATGCAGTCCTCGTGAAAATCGCCGCGGTTGCGAAAGCTGAAAAGATACAGCTTGAGAGATTTGCTTTCAACCATAAGCTCGTTCGGGATATAGTTTATCACAATCTCGGCGAAATCCGGCTGACCGGTAATCGGGCAAAGCGATGTAAATTCTGGGCAGTTGAATGTCACCATGTAGTCGTTGTCCGGGTGCTTGTTTTTGAATGTTTCCAAAACCTCCGGGGCATAATCGTCACGGTAGACGGTTTTTTTGTTCCCCAAAAGAGTGAGATTTTCAACTTCTTCTTTTGTTCTCGGCATTTTTTTTAAAATCCTCCGTTTCTGTCAGACTGTAAGACGGCTGCGTATCTGGCGCAGATTGCATTTTATCTGCACGTCCTCATTTTTTCTATGCACCAGGTTCACAACCTTTGCGAGCGAATTCGGCTCCATGTCGGTGACAGGCATAAAGAAAACGTTGTCGTTTTTGTCAACTATGCATACAAAATCCATTTTTCTTATTGCGCCATGCTCGGTGTGACGCGATTTTGCAATATCCGAAATCTGCTTTGCAAAATCGGTCTCCTCCAAATTGCGCACAAGATAATTTTTGCTGCCTATCATCATACTCTTGATATCTGAAATCGGTATTTCCCTTTTCTGCACCTTTGCAGGTACAAAGTCTGCCAAAAATGCAGGCTTGAAATTGATTTTGTAAGGAAATGCGCCGTTGTCCCAGCACTGGAGATAGATTGTGTCGCTGTCGGCTGCGATATACGCCGGCATAACGGTATTGATTTTTATTATGACATAGGCAAGCCCCAAAACGACGGCAACCAAATACAGTGCGGCGTACATGTAGCTTTTGAGATACACGCTGAAGCATGCAAGAATAAAGCCGACCGCACAGATTGCTCCGACAACGGAAATCTTGACTATGTTTCTTCTCTTTTTACTTTGCGACAATGCCGCTTTTTCGATGTATTCCATAATTAATATCCTTTCCGAAACTGCTTTTCGTGAGTGCAAAATTAATTCTTGCAGTCCTCGTCAAAAAGCTATTCTTTCAAAAGATTTATGTTTTTGATAACATATTCCGCACCCGATAATGCTGTTGCGGCGGTCGAAATCCAAATAAGAACCTCGGTGATAATCTTTGCCGCACCTGCCTCAAAGAACGGATTTAAAAGTGCTGTTGCCGCAATGATTGCAACCATCTGCGAAACCGTTTTGATTTTGCCGGACATGCTTGCTGCGATAACAGTCCCTTTGGCGGCGGCAAGCAGTCTGATTCCGCTCACGATAAATTCGCGGACGAGTATTATCATAAGCGCCCAGGGCGACATTCTGCCTAAGGATAAAAGCACAACAAATGCAGCTGTTGTGAGCATTTTGTCGGCAATCGGATCCATAAATTTGCCGAAGGTGGTTATCTGATTGCGGCTCCTTGCAAGATGTCCGTCAATCGCGTCGGTAATCGATGCAATCACAAATATTGCAAGAGCGGCTGTTCGGCACCATGCGGCATCCTGCATTAAAAATGCCATGAAAAACGGGACTAAAACCATTCTGAGAACGGTTAGCTTGTTAGGTGTGTTCATAATAATCTCCATTCCGCCGACCTGCGCCGGCATAAATAGTAATATTCTCTTATCGGCTTTATTCAAATCCTTTCGGGTGTTGTTCAGATCTGTTTGCCTGTCAGATCGTATTCATCGGCATCGAGAATTTCCACATTCACAATTTCGCCGATTTCGACCTCGTCCTCGGCAGCAAAGTATACAAGCGAATCAACGCCGATGCTGTCGGCGCGGCTTCTGCCGAAATACATGTAATTCGTTTCGTCATAACCCTCGGTGAGAACCTCGACAACCTGCGAGATTTTGCTTTTGTTCTTTTCAAGCGAAATTTCCTGCTGCAAGGTCATGAGCGCATCAAGCCTTTTTGCCTTTGTCTCCTCGTCAATCTGATTGTCAAAGCCTGCAGCGGGGGTGTCCTCCTCCTGCGAGTAAGCAAAAACTCCGGCGCGGTCAAAGCGTATTTTCTTGACAAAATCATAAAGCTCGGCAAACTGCTCATCGGTCTCGCCCGGGAATCCCGCAATCAGCGATGTGCGGATTGTGCAGTCCGGCATTTTCTCGCGGATTATAGCGATTTTTTCCTCGATTTCGGCGCGGTTTGTGCGGCGCGCCATCCGTCTTAAAATATCATTGTTGATATGCTGAATCGGCATGTCGATATAATTGCATATTTTTTCGTTTTTTGCCATTGTCTCGATAAGCTCGTCGGTCACAGCCTCGGTGTAAAAGTAGTGCACTCTTATCCAACGGATTTGGTCTATTTTGCAAAGCTCATCCAAAAGCTCGGCAAGTGCGTAATGCCCGTATAAATCCACGCCGTAGCGAGTTGTGTCCTGCGCGATTAGGATAAGCTCCTTAACGCCGCTTTCGGCAAGAGCCTGCGCCTCGGCAATTACGTCCTCCTTTTTCCTGCTCCTGAACCGACCGCGTATAAGCGGAATGGCGCAATATGTGCAGCGGTTGTCGCAGCCGTCGGCAATTTTTAAATATGCGGTGTGCATGGGTGTTGAAAGCACGCGCGGCAGTCCCTCATCGGGAGTGCGGTCGATGTGACCGCTGAGATTGGGTCTTTCGCCGCCGAACGCCTTGTCGATAACATCGGCAATTTTGTCGTAGTCACCGGTGCCGACAACCGCGTCAAGCTCGGGCAGCTCGTTCATAATCTCATCGTGATAACGCTCGGCAAGACATCCCGATGCAATCAAAAGGCGGCATCTGCCCTTTTTGTATTCTGCCATTTCAAGTATTGTGTCAATCGATTCCTGCTTTGCCGATTCGATAAAGCCGCAGGTGTTCACCACAATCACATCGGCATTTTCAGGCTCGGCAACAAGCCTGTGTCCGCGGCTTGCCAAAATACCGAGCATCGTTTCGGCATCGGTCTGATTCTTTGCGCAGCCGAGCGAAACCATTCCTATATTATAACCCATGTAAAACCATATCCTTTCAATTGCGGCATCTCAAAATTCCTCACTGCGGACAGTCTCGATGCATGCCTTTATGTCCTCGTATCTGTAGCCCTTTGCCGCAAAATAGCGGATTGTGCGGTCGATGCTCTTGCGCTCAAAATCGCCGCGCAGCTTTTTTTCGACGAGCAGAAGAAGCGTTTCGCGCTCATCAATTTCGATATTTTCAAGCGCCTCGTCAATATATTCGGAAGCAATCCCGCGCATTTTCAACTCGGACGCTATTCTTTTTTTGCCGAATTTTTTCAAGTGTGCAAGATCCTGCGCCTTTGCAATTGCATATTTTTCATCATTCAAAAACCGATACTCGGTCAAAAACTCAATGGCTGAGTCTATGTCCGTATCCTCCGCACCGGCGCGGCGCAGCTTGTCGCGCAGTTCCTTTTCGGAATGAGCGCGGAACTCCAAAAGCCGCAGCGCTTTTTCTTTTGTTTCTTTTGCATTAAGCTTTTTTTCCATATTATTTATATGCGGAAGTAGTCAAACAATTGTCCGAAATCCACTCCTGCAATTTCCTTATTCTCGTATTTTTCAAATAGATTGTGATATCCCGACTGTATCTGCTCGGACTGTATTCCGTAGCGCAGCGACAGATATGCCTCCATATATGCCGATAAATGGTCGCAGCCGCGGATTATCTCGCCGTCTATCGGATAGAATTTTTCGTCGTTGTAGCTTTCGTTTATTATATCGGAGGTGACGATTTTTCTTTCCCCGTCGATTATAACGCGCGAGGTGAACTCGTCGCGTGTGAAATATTCTATCTCTGAAAGCCAATTCTTTGGCAAAAGGGGATAGATAACATTTCGCATCTGTTCGTCCTCGATGTCCTTTATGATATCGTCCAGACCGCGCACCGATTTTTTGACCGGCGAAACTATGTCGCGCGTGAGTACCTCGGGCAGGTCGTGGAACAAAGCCGCGAAAAAGTTGTTTACAAGCCTTGCGTCGCAGCCGCCGGCCTCGAGAGTGCAGAAATAGGAAAGCATTGCGACAACGAGCATGTGCCCCATAACAAAGGTCTGCGGCATTCTCACAGCGCGCGACCACCGCTGCTGATAGCGCAGCTTGCCGATGAGCGACAAAAATTCCTGCAAATCGGGATTGGTGGCAAAGCTCTGAAAGCCGTCGAAGGCGTTGCATGCTGCAAGTCCGCGGGTCACCTCAGACTTCACCTGCTCTATTCCGTAGGTGGTCAGATTCTGCGGATAAATTATTTTAAATTCCCAGTCGGTCGCATAGTAGTGCGCGGCACGCAGAATTTGCTTTTCCTTTTTTGCATATTCCGAATCGGAAAAATATTCGGTCATTTTCTTGAAAAAGCCGCCCTTTAAGCCCTCTGTCTGCCCCTTTAGCTGAGCAAGCACCCATTCGTTTATCTGTCTGCCCTTTTCCGACATCAGTTTGTGATATATCGGCGGCTTGATATCGGTCAGAACCACTCGGTGCAGAAATTCGAAAATTCCGCCCTCTAAAAGCTTTAACGGGTCATAGCTGCCCTCGCCCTCGCATTTTGCCAGGACATATGCGTAAAACATTTTGTGAGCCTGCTTGTCAAGCTCGGTAAAACCGACGCACGGACGTATGTGGTCGTTCCAGCGCTGAATCGACGCCGCTTCATATATAAGTGAGATTAACGATTTTCGTATCAAGCCGAATACCTCCCTTAAATCATAATAATTCTATTATATTATATCATACTTTTGAAAAAATGCAAGATATAAGGGCAAATTTTATGAATAATGACATAAAAATTTTTTTTGAAAAAATTTTCCCGTTCTAATCTTTTTTTAATTTTCGGGCGGTATAATCATGCCATAAACAAAACAAGACAGGGTGTGAATACAGATGAATGTATTAATTGCAGATGACGCAAAGGAACTTGCGGATATACTTAAAAAGACGCTCGAGTGCTGCGGCTACAGCGTAGATGTGGCATATGACGGGCAAAAGGGACTTCGGAAAGCTCTTTCAAACGAATACGATATAATGCTTCTCGACATCATGATGCCGCAGATGAACGGATATGAGGTTTTGAAACGTCTCAAGGCAGAGGGCAGGAAAATCCCGGTCATCCTGCTGACGGCAAAAAACGATGCGAGCGATATGATAGAGGGGCTGGAGCTTGGCGCGGACGACTATATACAAAAGCCTTTCAATACGGATGTTCTGATTGCAAAGATAAAGGCGGTCGCAAGGCGGAGCAAAATAGACGACTATGAAAGCGATATCATGCGCTATGCCGACCTCACTCTCACAGCTTCGACAAGAAAGCTTGCAACCGACAAGCTGCAAATAACCTTGTCCGAAACCGAGTGCGAAGTGATGAAATATTTCATCAAAAACAGCACTGTTATCATTCCTCCGGAAAAGCTTTTGGAGGTTTCGAAGATAAAGGACAACACAAAGGAAAAGATTTACGGCTGCATAAAAAGACTGACCGGCATGCTAAGATATATATGCTCGGCGGTGAAGATAATTGATATAAAAGCAGTCGGCTACAAGCTGTGTTATTAGGAGGTGACAGTCATGGCAATCGAAGTATTTAACAGATATGAACACAAGTACATTTTGGATCGGGCAACATACAGGCAAGTGATTGAAATTATGGATATGCATATGGAACTTGACAAGTACAACGCAGGGCTCAAGCCGTACACAATCGCAAATATTTACTACGACACCGCGGACGACTATTTAATAAGGAAGTCACTCTCAAAGCCGGTCTATAAGGAAAAGCTGCGGCTGAGAGCCTACGGCGTGTCGGACAGGGACACAAAAGTATTTTTGGAAATCAAGAAAAAATACAAAGGTATCGTCAATAAAAGACGGACGACATTAAAGCTTGACGAGGCATATCGCTTTATACAAAGCGGCAGAGTGCCGCCGATACAAGACTACATGAACGAACAGGAGTTTTTGAACGAGCTGCGGACAAGAAACGGGAATCTGACAATCATGTTGTCAGAGGCAGCGGTATAACACTAATTTTATTTGGTCGGATCAGAAAAAATACATGGAGGTAATGAATTATGAAAAAATTAATATCATTGGTATTGTGCGTAACTCTCATACTTTCGTTTGCTGCGCTGTCGGCGTGCGGCGAGGAAAAGGAAAGTTATAAAGAAATTTTTGAGAAGGATAAGATTATAGATGTGAAAATCAATATCAATGAAGCCGATTTGGAGGATATTCGCGAGAATCCGAGGAACGAAGAATATCACGCGGCGGATATCACCGTTGACGGAGTGACCGTCGAGGACGCAGGGATAAGAACAAAGGGGAATATGACCCTAAATTCCGTTGCAAGCTCCGATTCGGAAAGATACAGCTATCGGATAAAGTTCAATAAATATGTCAAGGGCAACAAGCTGCTCGGGCTTGATGAACTGTGCTTGAACAGCGGCTATTCCGACCCGTCGTATATGAGAGAATATCTCCACTGCGAAATCCTGCGCGAGCTTGGCATGAATGTCCCCGAAACGGCGTTCTGCCGCATATATATAAATGATGAATATGCCGGGTTTTATCTTGCCGTAGAGGGACTCAATTCCACATTTTTAAAGGATAATTTCGGCGGCGATTACAAGGACGGCAACTTCTACAAGATGGACGAGGGCGCGAGCCTTCAATATAAAGAGGACGAAAATTACATCTATGCCGATTTGAAATCGGGCAGTGACGACGACCTTTCAAGCTTTAAGGAGTTTGTCAAGGCTTTGAACGATGCGGAAAGTGCGGAGGATATCGAGAAAATTTTGAATGTCGACAGCGCGATTAAATATATCGCGTCGAACACAGTCCTCTGCAACTATGACAGCTACAATGGAAATATGCACCACAACTATTATCTTTATGAGGATAAGGACGGCGTGTTTACAGTCGTTCCATGGGATTTCAATATGTCATTCGGCGGCTTCGGAGGAAATAATTCCGAGGTGGGAATCGACACTCCGATTGCATCGGGCAGTGTGGATGAATTGCCGCTCATAGGCAAGCTTTTGTCAATTCCGGAGTACAAAGAAAAATATTACGACTGCATAAAGGAAATAACGGGTCTTTTGGAGAATTTTGAAGAACGTGTTGCCGAGCTTAAAAGCATAATTTCGCCGTATGTCAAGGAGGACACCACAGCTTTTTACAGCTATGACGAATTTGATAAGGCGACCTCAAAGGGCGGTGAAACAGCCGGCAGCGCAAGCGAGGATAAGCGCGAAGGAAAGCCGTTCGGCGGTGACAGCTCGATTATAGACTGCGTTTTCGACAGGCTTGAAAATATAGCGGCCCAGTTTGACGGAACGGCGGAAAAAACGACCGAGACAAAGGGCGGCTTCGGCGGCAGGGGAGATAAAGGCAACCGCCCCGGCGGAGGCATGCAGCCGCCGGAAAACAACAGCGAGAATAACGGATTCCCTAACGGTGGCTTTGGTGGCTTTAAGCCGAACCGCGGAGAAAACGGCGGCAATATGCCCGGAAACGGAGTGCAGACGCCCGAACTGCCAAACGGTGCGAACGATGGGAACAATCAGCCGCCGGAACTGCCGAACAGCGTGAACGATGGAAACAATCAGACGCCCGAGCTGCCAAACGGTGCGAACAACGAAAACAATCAAAACCGCCCGACACCGCCGAACGGAGGGTTTGGCGGCAAATCGGAAAACAAGGATATCAGGGTGCATGTCAACGGGCATATAATAAGCTTTGACAACAAGCCGTATATATCCAACGATTCCACCCTTGTCGGATTCAGAAAGATATTCGAAGCGCTCGGCGCAAAGGTTTCATGGGACGAGGACACACGAACCGTCACCGCGACAAAGGACGATGTTGAGATAAAGCTGACAATAGGCGATACAACGGCATATGTAAACGGCGAAAAGGTTGAACTTGCGGCAGCACCCGAGATATCCTCCGACACCGCGATGATTCCGGTGCGTTTTATATCGGAAGAACTCGGGATGAAGGTCACATGGGATGCGGACACCAAGCTGATTACAATCAATTCAAAATAATGCTATTTACAAATTAATCGTTATATGATAAAATATAATAGGCAATTGCAAAGCCTGCACTTTGCGATTGCCTATTATACGGCTCGGGGAGGGTCCGCAATGAGAATACTTGTTGTTGAGGATGAGAAATTACTTAACGAAATGATTACAAAAACTCTTGCCAAGGAGGGGTATTCGGTAGATAACTGCTTTGACGGAGAGGACGCGCTGCATTATCTCAAAATGGGCGAATTTGACGCGGTTGTCATGGATATCATGATGCCGAAGATAAACGGTCTTGAAGTGGTGAAACGAATGCGCGCGGCAAACGATGCGACCCCGGTTATATTTCTTACAGCGCGCGACAGCATAGAGGACAGGGTTTCGGGACTCGACGCCGGAGCGGAGGACTATCTTGTAAAACCGTTCGCCTTTGCCGAACTGCTCGCAAGAATAAGAGCAATGACAAGAAAGCGCACCGGGAACGAAACCAATGAATTTTCGGTCGGGGAATTGGTGCTGAATACTAAAACAAAGGCGGTCAGACGCGGAGAGGACACAATCGCTCTCACCGCCAAGGAATATGAGATTTTGGAGTATATGATTCACAACAAGGGTATAATTCTGTCGAGGGAAAAAATCGAAAACCATGTCTGGAACTTTGACTACAGCGGAGGAACAAACGTGGTCGATGTGTATATAAGATACCTGCGCAAAAAGATAGACGACCCGTACGAAAAAAAGCTGATTCACACAATCCGCGGCTTCGGCTATGTTCTTGACGAAAAGGAATGACTGCAAATGAAAAAAATGTCGGTAAAATTGAAGATAACGCTTTGGTATACGCTCATAATGCTGATTGTGTCGGCGGTTGTGCTTGCGGCAATGACGACAATAAGCGTAAAGCTTTTGAACCGCGACACGATAGCATCGCTAAATCGGGCGGTGAATGACATGATGCGCGAGATTGAAATTTCGCCCGATGCGAGGAAGATACCGGAGTTTAAATATTTCGACCGCGGCGTGCATATGACGCTCTATGACGAAAATCAAAATGTCGCGGGCGGTCAGATTCCGTTCGGCATAACCGACGAGCTTAAGCTTGACGACGGGGGAGTCAGACGGGAAAACTATAACGGGCGCGCGTACTATGTGCTTGACAAAACTGCGATGTCGCGCAGCGGAAAGGTATACTGGGTAAAGGGACTTGTGTCGGTGTCGGACAGCGCATATGCGATTCACTCGGTGGCAAAGTATAATATTGCGCTTGCCGCGGTGATGATAATAATAGCCGCCGCCGGGGGATATATAATAGTAAGAAAAACTTTAAAGCCGGTCGATAAAATCCGCCGCACCGCCGATGAGATAAGCCGCAGCAGCGACCTCTCGGGCAGGATAAATATGTCGGGCGGCGATGATGAATTTCAACGTCTTGCCGACAGCTTTGACAGAATGCTCGACAAAATCGAGCAGACCTTAGAAAGGGAAAAGCAGTTCACTTCCGATGCGTCGCATGAGTTGAGAACCCCTGTTGCGGCAATGCTCTCGGCGTGCGAGTATATGACGGCATATGCCAAAACCTATGATGAAATGAAGGAATCCGCCGAATCGGTAAAGGCGGAGGCGGAGCGCATGTCCAAGCTGATATCCGAACTTCTGACAATTTCAAGAATGGATAAAAACACGATAAAGACCAAATTCGAAAGGGTCGATATAAGCGAGCTGCTCGGCTTTGTCTGCGATGAACAGGACGAGATAAGGGACGAAAAGCTTTGCAGGAAAATAGAGGAAAATGTGACTGCGGACGCGGACAGATTTTTGATTGCGCGGCTGGCGATTAACTTAATTTCGAATGCTTATACCTACGGCGGAAAAAATGTGACCGTCTCGCTCAGATGCGAATCGGGGAATATAGTCCTCGGTGTGGAGGACGACGGAATCGGAATCTCAAAGGAGGATATTCCGAAAATCTGGACGAGGTTTTATCAGGCAGATCCCTCGCGCAGCGCGGAGGGGAATATGGGACTCGGACTTTCGATGGTATTGTGGATTGCCGAATGCCATGGCGGAAAAATGGAAGTTGAAAGCGAGCCGGGAAAAGGCAGCAAATTCACTTTTACCATGCCGGTGAAAACGGAGTGAACGGTGTGTGGTTTATATTGACGCATGGCAAGGAGAGATTATTATGGAACGGCACATTTGCTTTGGGGGACAGAGGATAGCGTACGAATTTGAAAGAAAGCGCGTAAAAAATATAAATCTGCGAATAAGAGCGGACGGAACGGTTCACGTCTCGGCAAACAAAGGAGTACCGGTTGAGCTTGCGGAGGAGTTTATGCGCTCAAAGGCGGATTTTATTTTAAAAGCACTCGAAAACTGCCGCAAAAGAGCCGGTACGCAAAATGTCCGCTATTTTTCGGAAGATGAAATTCGTGGTGTGATACTGCGCCTCTGCCGCGCGGCGTATCCTTATTTTGAAAAGCGCGGAGTGGCATATCCGGAGATTAAATTTCGGAAAATGGTGTCGCGTTGGGGCAGCTGTCAGCCGGCTCGGGGAGTTCTTACATTTAATATAAATCTCATGTATGCTCCGGTTGAATGTATAAATTATGTTGTGCTGCATGAATTTACGCACTTTTTTGAAGCGAATCATTCAAAAAAATTTTATGCCGAGCTTTTAAAAACCTGCCCCGGCTGGAAAGAATGCAGAAAAAAACTGAGAGAGATAACGCTTTGAGAGGGCTTTTTGCCCTCTCTTTGCGGATTTGATAGAAGTTTTAAAAAAAATTTCAAAAAAAAGCTTGACTTATGAACCGATAACTGTTATAATAATGTATAGAGAAGAAATGACTTCTTTTTTTTATGTTTATAAAATGTCGTTTTTTCGCAGTAATAAAAGGCAAAGTACGGAGGTGTAACATCCATGAGAGTTAAAATTACATTGGCATGCTCGGAGTGCAAGCAGAGAAACTACAATACAATGAAGAATAAGAAAAACGATCCGGACAGACTGGAAATGAACAAGTATTGCAGATTCTGCAGAAAGCATACTCTTCACAAGGAAACAAAATAAAACCGCTGACGGTTTTGTAAGAAAAGGAGTGTAAGAAATGGCAGAAGCAACAAACAATGTCCCGGCAACACCGAAAAAAACAGGTCTGGTAAAGTTTATCCGGGAAACAAAGGCAGAACTTAAAAAGGTATCATGGCCGTCAAAGGAGCAGCTGATTCATAATACTATGATCATCATTGCTTTTATTGCAATAGCTACAGTTATCCTGTCAGTTCTTGACGTGGGATTTTCGTGGTTATTTTCGTTAATCACCAAAAAATTCTGATAAAGAGGAGTGATTAAATGGCTGAGGAAGCAAAATGGTATGTTGTTCATACTTACTCCGGTTATGAAAATAAGGTGAAAGCCAATATTGAAAAATCAGTTGAAAACCGCGGAATAAGCGACCTTATCCAAAGCGTTGAGGTTCCTATGGAGGACGTTGCGGAGGAAAAGGACGGAGCGCAGAAAATTGTTAAAAGAAAGGTGTTCCCCGGCTACGTTGTCATTAAAATGGTAATGAATGACGAAAGCTGGTTCGTTGTCAGAAACACGCGCGGAGTTACCGGATTTGTGGGACCCGGCTCAAAGCCCGTTCCGCTGACCGATGCCGAGGTTGAGGGCATGGGAATCGAAAAGGTTCGCCCGGCGGATCTCAAGATTGCTGTCGGAAACTCGGTAAGAATCAAGTCCGGTCCGCTTGAAGGCTTTTCGGGCACAGTCGAGGCAATTGACCTCGAACACAGAAAAATCACTGTCCGCGTATCCATGTTCGGACGTGAGACCCCGGTCGAGGCAGACTATAAAGACATCGAAGTTTTGGATTGATTTTCAAAAAATACTTTGTTATAAATTCTTTTAAGAGTTTATATATATCCCTCTGGTGACAGTGGGAGGACGTTATGTCCGCTAATTACCACATTTAGCAGCTTTTTGCTGCGGATTTTAAGGAGGTGGCCATATAAAATGGCACAGAAAATAGCAGGTTATATCAAATTACAGATTCCGGCAGGCAAGGCAACTCCGGCTCCCCCGGTAGGCCCGGCCTTGGGACAGCATGGTGTAAACATCGTACAGTTCACCAAGGAATTTAACGAAAAGACGGCAAAGGATGCAGGTCTTATAATCCCTGTAGTTATTACAGTTTATGCAGACCGTTCATTCTCCTTTATCACAAAAACACCGCCTGCTGCGGTATTGCTCAAAAAAGCATGCAAAATCGACAGCGGTTCGGGTGTTCCCAACAAGACAAAGGTTGCTACAATCAGCAAGGCTGACCTTAAGGCTATTGCAGAGCAGAAAATGCCTGATTTGAACGCTGCAAGCGTTGAAGCCGCTATGAGCATGATCGCAGGTACTGCAAGAAGCATGGGTATCGTAGTAGGAGACTAAGTTTTTTAATTCAGTGGGAGAGGAATTTTTCATTCCTTGACTGACCACATAAGGAGGATATAAAGATATGTTCAGAGGTAAAAAGTATCAGGACAGCGTTAAGCTGATTGATAAATCTAAGCAATACGATGCCGGTGAAGCTTTGGATTTGGTTGTAAAGACAGCAAAGGCTAAGTTTGACGAAACAGTTGAAATTCACGTGAAGCTGGGTGTCGATTCAAGACATGCCGACCAACAGGTAAGAGGAGCTATAGTTCTTCCTCACGGCACAGGTAAAACAGCCAAGGTTTTGGTTTTTGCAAAGGGCGAAAAGGCTGAAGAAGCAGCCGCTGCAGGCGCTGACTATGTTGGCGAAATGGAACTCGTTTCCAAAATCCAGAACGAAAACTGGTTTGATTTCGACGTTGTTGTTGCAACTCCCGATATGATGGGCGTTGTCGGCCGTCTCGGTAAGGTTTTGGGTCCTAAGGGCTTGATGCCGTCACCTAAGGCAGGCACTGTAACAATGGACGTTACAAAGGCTGTCAATGAAATTAAAGCAGGTAAGATCGAGTACAGACTCGATAAGACCAATATCATTCACTGCCCGATAGGCAAGGTTTCTTTCGGAAAAGACAAGCTGGCAGAGAACTTCAATACTCTCATGGGAGCTATTATTAAGGCAAAGCCGGCAAGCTCAAAGGGTCAGTACCTCAGAAGCGTTGTTGTTTCTTCAACAATGGGACCGGGTATAAAATTGAACAGTGCAAAAATTTCCGGTTAATTTTTAAATTAACTATTGACAATGCTTGTTATGTGTGATATAATATTATACGTTGTGTGATTTGTGTCACATATAATATAGAACTTCCGTAGACAGCAGGTTTCTTAAAAAAGAAGTAAATCCTGCCGAGGGGTTGTGAAATCTCTATGCATAAACGACATTACTTTGTAGTGTTAAGGATATAGATTTTAAAGCTCTTTGCTCGGTCTACGGCAAAGAGCTTTCGTTTTTTTTATGAAGGCTTACAGCTTTATGGGAGGTGAACGAAAAATGCCAAGTGAAAAAGTATTGGAAGCGAAAAAAGCACAGGTTTCCGAAATCGCTGAAGTTCTCAAGGGTGCAACAACAGGTGTGTTGGTTGACTACAGAGGTCTTACGGTTGAGGAGGACACAAAACTCAGAAATGATTTGAGAGCAGCAGGCGTGCACTATTTCGTTGTAAAGAACACATTGCTTCGTTTGGCAGCAAAGGAAACAGGTCTTGATGCATTGGATGAAATTCTCCATGGCCCTACGGCTCTGGCAGTTTCGGAGGATGCTGTAGCACCGGCAAAGGTGTTGGCTGACTTTGCTAAAGATAACGAAAAAATGGAAATCAAATCGGGATTTATGGATGGTAAAGTACTGTCTATGGACGAACTTACACAGCTGGCAAAGACTCCGAACAAGGAGACTTTGATAGCAAAGATGATGGGCAGCTTGAATTCCCCTATTTCGGGACTTGCAAGATTGCTTAGCACAGTTGTTGACGGCGGAGTTGAAATCGCTGATTTGATAGCTAAGAAAGCAGCCGAAACTTCAGAAGAAGCTCCGGCAGCTGAAGAGGCCGCTCCTGCTGAAGAAGCAGCAGAGACACCGGCAGAATAATTAAAAAAACGATTTAAAAAATCGAAAAAATTAAAATTACAGGAGGTCAAAACAATGGCAGACGTACAGAAAATCTTAGATGATATTAAAGAATTGAAATTGTTGGAAGTAGCTGAGCTGGTTAAGCTTATGGAGGAAGAGTTCGGCGTAAGCGCAGCAGCTCCGGTTATGGTAGCAGGTGCAGCAGCAGAAGGCGGCGCAGGTGCAGCAGAGCAGAGCGAATTTGAAGTTGTTCTTGCAGATGCAGGCGCATCTAAGCTTGGCGTAATCAAGGTTGTAAGAGAAATCACAGGTCTTGGCTTGAAAGAAGCAAAGGCACTTGTTGACGAGGCTCCGAAGCCCTTGAAGTCGGGAGTTGCAAAGGAAGAAGCAGAATCAATCAAAGCTAAGCTGGAAGAAGCAGGCGCTAAGGTTGAGTTGAAATAATCATGATTATTGACCTGTCCGATATTATAAAGGATTACGGCGGTAAGATGAATGTTTCAGCCTCTGTTGAAATGGACGATATCGACTTTTTGGGCGAATCGTTTGTTTTTGATAAACCGCTTGTTTTAAAAGGAACTATTGTAAATAACACAAAATCACTGGAGCTTAGCGCGAAAGCGAGCGGCAGCATGAAAACGCATTGCGCAAGATGCGGCAAAGCGCTCGATGTGCCGGTCGAATTTGACATAAGCGAAATTCTCGCAAGAGATGACGCTGAGATTACAGATGAAGAAACGGTCGTTTTTTCGGGCGAAAAATTGGATATTACCGATATCGTCATGAATAATTTTTTGATGAATGTTTCCGGCAAATATCTTTGTAGCGAGGACTGTAAGGGACTTTGCCAAAAATGCGGAGCTGATTTGAACGAGGGCGACTGCGGATGCGACAGAGAAGAAATAGATCCCAGATGGGCGGATTTGCAGAAAATCATGAAGAATATGACTGATACCAAATAGGAGGTGCGATTAAGATGGCAGTACCTAAGGGTAAAGTATCGAGATCAAGAAGAGACAAAAGACGCGCGAACTGGAAACTTTCGGTTCCGGGCATGACAGAGTGTCCGCAGTGTCATGAATTTAAAATGCCTCATAAGGTTTGTAAGGCTTGCGGCTATTACAATGGTAAAGAGGTAATTAAGGTTTCTGAAAACTAAGCTAAAAAGCGGCGGTACGGCAAACAGCCGTACAGCTGCTTTTTGCTATGTTTACCGCTTTTTTGCCGAAATTTGCAATACGGCAAAATAATCGGATGCCCGGGCAAAATTTGCTGCGACAGAGCGGAAATACATAGCCGAAAAAAAGTATCCGAAACTGCCTGAAAAAGCATGATTTCGGCATGTTTCGGTAAAGAGCGGTACGGAAACATTTTCGCGTCACTGTTCGCCGCAGGCGGACAATAAAGACACTTTTGCGGCAGTTATTAATTTTAAATAATTGTTTGGCAATAAACACAAAAGAAATTTGTAAATATATACAGATGTAAATATTTTTTAATAATTTTACAAAAATATTATAGACAAATTACAGATTTATGGTATAATAGAAATGGTGGGTTTTTAAGTATAAAGGCTCGCTTTGATTTCGCGTACAAATGTTTTGTACATTCAAAAAACAAAATACATGGGAGGAAAAACCAAATGAGCAAAAAGTATGTTTATTTGTTCTCGGAGGGCAATGGCTCGATGAGAGAGTTACTCGGCGGTAAGGGTGCAAACCTGGCTGAAATGACAAGACTCGGAATGCCTGTTCCGCAGGGATTTACGATTTCGACAGAGGCTTGTACTCAGTATTATGAGGACGGCAGAAAGATTAACGATGATATCCAAAAGGAAATTATGGAGTACATCGTTAAGATGGAAGAAATCACAGGCAAAAAATTCGGCGATAAGGAAAACCCCCTGCTCGTATCGGTACGTTCGGGTGCGAGAGCTTCAATGCCGGGTATGATGGATACAATTCTGAACCTCGGTCTTAACGAGGAAGTTGTTGAAACATTGTCGAATAAATCCGGCAATCCGCGTTGGGCATGGGACTGCTACAGAAGATTTATCCAGATGTATTCCGACGTTGTTATGGAAGTCGGAAAGAAATATTTCGAGCAGCTGATTGACAAAATGAAAGAGAAGAAGGGCGTAACTCAGGACGTTGAGCTCAGCGCTGAAGATTTGAAAGAACTTGCTTCTCAGTTCAAGGCTGAATATAAGGAAAAAATCGGCGAAGATTTCCCGACAGACCCGAAAGAACAGCTTATGGGCGCTATCAAGGCAGTGTTCCGCTCATGGGATAACCCCCGTGCAAATGTATACAGACGTGACAACGATATCCCGTATTCATGGGGTACAGCCGTAAACGTACAGATGATGGCATTCGGAAACATGGGTGAAACATCCGGTACAGGCGTTGCGTTCACAAGAAACCCTGCAACAGGCGAAAAGAAGCTCTTTGGTGAATTCCTCATGAACGCACAGGGCGAGGACGTTGTTGCCGGCGTCAGAACTCCGCAAAAGATTGACCAACTTAAAGAGGTTATGCCGGAGGTTTATAACCAGTTCGTTGAGATCTGCAATACTCTGGAAAATCACTACAGAGATATGCAGGACATGGAGTTCACAATTGAAGATAAGAAACTTTACATGCTCCAGACAAGAAACGGTAAGAGAACAGCGGCAGCTGCTCTGAAGATTGCATGTGACCTCGTTGACGAGGGCATGATCTCCGAGAAAGAGGCAGTGCTGATGATCGACCCGAGAAACCTGGACACATTGCTCCATCCGCAGTTTGACTCGGTTGCTCTTGCTAAAGCAGAGCCTATCGGAAAAGCATTGGCTGCATCGCCCGGTGCTGCTTGCGGTAAGGTTGTATTCACAGCCGATGACGCAAAGACATGGGCAGACAGAGGCGAAAAGGTTATCCTGGTTCGTTTGGAGACATCTCCGGAAGATATCGAGGGTATGAAAGCTTCACAGGGTATCCTGACAGTTCGCGGCGGTATGACATCGCACGCAGCGGTTGTTGCCCGCGGTATGGGTACATGCTGCGTATCCGGCTGCTCGGATATCGTTATGGACGAAGAAAATAAGAAGTTTGAACTCGGCGGAAAGACCTATCACGAGGGTGATGAAATTTCCATCAACGGTTCAACAGGTAACATATATGACGGAATCATCCCGACAGTTGACGCATCTATCGGCGGTGAGTTCGGCAGAATCATGAAGTGGGCTGACGAGTTCAGAACAATGCAGGTCAGAACAAACGCAGATACACCGGCAGACGCTAAGCGCGCAAAAGAGCTGGGCGCAGAGGGTATCGGTCTTTGCAGAACAGAGCATATGTTCTTCGAGGGCGACAGAATCGCGGCAATCAGAGAAATGATCTGCTCGGATACAGTTGAGCAGAGAGAAGCAGCTCTTGCAAAGCTCGAGCCGATGCAGCAGGGCGACTTCGAAAAGCTTTATGATGTAATGGAAGGCTACGGAGTAACAATCAGATTCCTGGATCCTCCTCTTCATGAGTTCGTTCCGACAGAAGAAAAGGATATCGAGCTTTTGGCAAAGACACAGGGCAAGACTGTAGACCAAATCAAGGCAATCATCGCTTCGTTGCATGAGTTTAACCCGATGATGGGTCACAGAGGATGCCGTCTGGCAGTAACATATCCGGAAATCGCAGCAATGCAGACAAGAGCCGTTATTAAGGCTGCTATCAACGTATCAAAGAAGAAGAACATCGATATCGTTCCCGAGATCATGATTCCGTTGGTAGGCGAGGTAAAAGAGCTTGCATACGTTAAGAAAGTTGTTGTTGAGACAGCTGATAAGGTAATCAAAGAAGCAGGCGCAAACCTCCATTATAAGGTTGGTACAATGATCGAGATTCCGAGAGCTGCTCTCACAGCTGCCGAAATCGCTAAAGAAGCAGAGTTCTTCTCATTCGGTACAAACGACCTTACACAGATGACTTTCGGCTTCTCGCGTGACGATGCAGGTAAATTCCTTGGCGCTTACTATGACGCTAAGATTTACGAGAATGACCCGTTTGCAAAACTCGACCAAATCGGCGTAGGCAAGCTGGTTAAGATGGCTGCTGAAGACGGAAGAAAGACAAGACCGGACATCAAACTGGGCATCTGCGGAGAGCATGGCGGCGATCCCTCAACTGTTGAGTTCTGCAACAGCATCGGATTGACATATGTATCCTGCTCGCCGTTCAGAGTACCTATCGCAAGATTGGCAGCGGCTCAGGCAGCTATTAAGCAAAGTAAATAATAGGACATCAAAAAAAGAGCGACCCTGCGTGGCCGCTCTTTTTGCGCGCACCCCGGTATTTTTGGAATATGCCGCGATATATCCGTAGGGGCGGACCTGCGTGTCCGCCATTTTTTTTGGTATGCCTCAAATTTTGCGGTTGAGAATATAATATATTGAGGGAATACGAAAAAACGATGAAAAAATTTTAAAACAAAATGCAAGGGATTGACATTTGGCGGCTTTTGTGTTATAGTATATATGTAGTATAAGAATTGATTTTATACACAAACTATTTAAGGAGGCGAGTTGAAATGGCTACTTCAAGTATTTTTGCAAATGTGAAAATCACAGACAGAAAGAGTGCTGAAATGTTTGTAGATGCACTTGAAAAGGCGAGTAAATTGCCGAAAAGAGTGCCAACATCAAAAGTTAATCCTCCGTTGAAGGATAAAGAAGCAATACGAGCTTTGATAAAAAAAGGATTGGCTGATGAATGATAAATTATGATGTTATAAATATTTTAGATATGATTGAGTCTGTAGGAGAGGATGTGGTAAATGCCGCCCTCTCCAAATTTTCATGTTCGAAAAACCCTGAAATCGAAAACTTTGTCAGAAAAAATGCGATAGATTTTGCAAAAAAGAAAATGTCAATTACCTATTTAGTATATGGCGATAACGGAAAAATTGCAGGAATATTTACATTAACGCATAAAGCACTTGAATTGCGTAATGATGTTTTATCTAATACAACAAGAAAAAAAGTGCAGCGCTATTCAAGGCTTGATGAAAGTACAAACAGTTTTAATGTATCCGCATTTTTGATTGCACAGTTTGGAAAAAGTGATAGTTTCGTTGCCGATAAAAGCTTGAGCGGCAGTGAATTGATGGATTTTACTTTTGATGTTTTGAGTGCGGTTCAACATGATATTGGCGGTGGTCTTGTATATCTTGAATGCGAGGATAAGGAAAAATTGATAAATTTTTATTCTTCTGCGCCAAATCAGTTTATTAGATTCGGAGAAAGATATTCTGATGAAGACAATGTAAAGTACATACAATTATTCAGGTTTGTTTAAGGAAAATATGGGTGTATCTCCGTAGGGGCGGACATGTGTGTCCGCCCTATTTTTTGTGCGTCCCGATATACGTATTGGCGGTTTTGCGTGTTCGCCTTTTTTCGGCCGCTATTTTTTGTGGGCATTTTTTCAGTAGAAAAATCGTTAAAAACACATATTCGACCTTATTTGATAAACTAAAAAAATTGTCGAAATTTCACAAAATAAATATGGTAAAAAAGGCTTGGATTACAAAATATACAAAAACGGTTGTTTTAAAAGTGACAGGTTGCACAAAAAAAAGAGAATGTAGGAAAAAAGCATTGAAATTTCATTCGTGTTACGTTATAATTACATTGTGGTGAAAAGAGGCGTAAAATCTTCGTACATTTTAAAATTATATGGTTAGTTATCGGCGATTTCATCCGATTGATGTTAGGGCGGAGGTCTCATAACATTGTTCATGTGCGCTGATAATACATCCGAAATTTAATCTTCTATCCTAACTTATATAAAATTTACGTAAATTTTATATTTTCGCTTTGAAAAAAGCAAAAATAAAAGACCTCGAAAAAAACTTGAAATTAGAAAGGAGTTTTATAACGTATGAAAAAATTATTTTTGGCAGGCGTTTTGACAGCTGCCATGGCAATTTCTACATCGGCTTTCGCTGCAGTAAGCTATGGCGAGAACGATACACTCGGTGTTACTTATGACCCGGCTACAAACAAGGTATCTGTTACTACAGATTTATCAACATACAATGGACAGATGACATTACTTGTATTGGACAAGGACGCAAGTGCGATTACTTCTGATACAATTCTGTACATTGACCAGGATGCAGCTCCGGAAGCAGGAGCAAAAATATTCCAGGATATGGGTCTTAAGATGCCCGCTGATGTAACAACTCTGCCCGCAGGTACATATCCCGTAAAGGTTGGCAGTGATGACGCATCACTCACAGCTCTGTTGGTTGGTAACATTATCGTTACTGAAGATGCAGGCGGTAAGGAAATTAAGTTTATCTTCGGTGATGTAAATAACAGTGGCGCAGCAGATGGTATTGATGCACTTGACATTTTGTCTTACTCAGTAAATTCTACTTTGAACAAAGTAGGTGCATTTGCTATGGGTGATACATTAGCAACTAAGAGTGGTAATACAATCATTTTTGGCGATGTAAATAGCAGTGGTGCGACAGATGGTATTGATGCACTTGATATTTTATCTTACTCAGTAAATTCTACTTTAAACAAAGTAGGAACATATGCTATTGATGAAGAAGTCACAGTAGTGGTAAATGAATAGTGGAGGAATGTTATTATGAAAATTAAAAAAATTTTCGCATTAGGTCTTTCTGCGACTCTCATGCTGTCAAGCGTGATTGCTAATGCTGAATTGACAGTTAGAGATGATGAGGACTTGGGCGACAAAGTTGTTGTTACTTTGCCTACAACGGAAGAACTTAAATTAAGAAGACCGGATGTTGCAGTTACAGCTACTAAACTTGCAACTCAAGATGATGTATTAGCTGCTACTACTAAGGCATGGTCTTTAAAACACAAAATTGAAAAGTATGATGTATATAAGTTGACATTCACAGCTTCTAATCTGGGTGGTCTTTACAACGGTATGAACACAGAATATGAGGGAGCACAGGCAGGTTTGGGCTTGTTTAAAGTTGAGCTAGGAACAACAGCATTGTCAGAATTTTATGTAGATTCAACATCAATTGCTGGTGGAAACTTAGCAGCTAATCAGGATGTAGATGCGTTTAAGATTAGTTACAATATATCCAATACAAAGAATCCGTATCCGTATTATGATGATAAGGGTTCTGCAATGTATATGGAAAATGGTTCTATCGATATGAATGTTATTGTAGCAGTTTCTGCTGGTGAAACAATCACAATTGATAGCATTAAAGGACAGATTGCATATACTGTAAATATGGTAAATACAGAAGCTACATTAGGAAATGTACAGGATACTCTTGTAATCGGCACACCCGCACCTGTTGAAACATGTGCAACACTTAATGTAGATTTGGCAGGTAAGTTTGACAACGGTTACGTTTGGACAGCTGATTTGACAAAGGGCACAAAGGATATCGCATCCTTCAAGGCTAAGTTCGAAGCAGGCGAAGCTGTTGCTGAGAGACAGATTAAGAACATTGCTGATCTTACTTCTAAGTTCGATGGTGAAGGTAAAGTTTCGTTCAACATCGGTTTGGAAACAAAGAAAGAGCTGACAAAGGCTACATTCACAGTTAATGACGGTGACGATCACGCTGTTGAAGCTCCGGTTAAATAATTAAGGAAAGGTGGACGTTGAACTATGAAAATTTATGAAAAACCTTTGGTAGACATCAAAACATTTGATGTGGAAGATGTTATGTATGAAAGCGGAAGCTTTAGCTCGACAGATAAAGAAGCTTTCCAGAAGATAACAGGAGACGACGCTACAGCTTATGCAGGTGTAGCATTCCAGTGGTAGGAAAAAGTTGAAGCGACACAATAGTTTATATTAGTTGTATAACAGAATAATTGTCAGACGAATTATTCAAAATTCAAGGTTTATTTTTACTCACTTCAAAAATAAAACCTTTTGGGGAGAATTGCTTTAGAGCCTGTACGGATTTTGGGCTTGAAGCACTTGTAATGTATTAACAGAAAAGCTATGCAGAAATGCATAGCTTTTTTGCTGTTAGGCTCCATCTCCGAGGGAGCTGTCAGCGCAGCTGACTGAGGGAGTTTTTCTTTGCTTTAGGGTGTTCAACCAATCGACTCCACCCGCCATTTCCCTTTAGAAAATGCCACCCTCCTCGGCGAAAGGGGCATACGGCTCCGGCTCTGAGTGAGTCACTATCTCAGATACTCACGATTAAGTTATCAGCACAATCACAATAAGTAAAAAATGTATATATAACCTTTGAACCGTAAATTTTTTGAGATTAATTGCTAAACTTTGAAAAAAATAAGTGACAATTCGATAAATTTGTGGTATAATATTTATATTGGACAATATTATTCGATATAAATAGTATTACCGCAGGAAATTCAAAATGCAAAAAGGCATGCATACAGGGAGGTAAATCAATATGGAATATATCATTAATTTAACATGGGACAATGACGAAAATGTTTGGATTGCCACAAGTGACGATATTCCCGGACTGGTTCTTGAATCGGGTTCGTTTGACGCGCTTTTGGAGCGTGTTCGCTTTGCTGCCCCCGAATTGATAGAATTAAACAATTCGGAAAAATCCTCATGCATTCTATCATTTGTATCCAATCGTCATGAAAGGGTTGTATTATAATGGCTGAATACGAGAAAAAGGTACGCGAAATATTAAAAAAATATAACTGTTCATTTGTTCGCCGCGGAAAAGGCGATCACGACATTTGGTACAGTCCTGTCACATCACGACATGTAACGGTTGACACGCGCATTAAATCAAGGCATACAGCCAATGCAATTTTGAAACAATGCGGAATTGACTACAGATTCAGATAAAACACACAAATAACAATTGGGAGAAAACTATGTCACAGGATAAAATAAGAAATTTTTGTATAATAGCACATATAGATCATGGTAAATCAACCTTAGCGGACAGGCTTTTGGAGCTTACCGGCGAGGTCTCGGAGAGGGACATGGAGGACCAGCTTTTGGACAATATGGACCTTGAGCGTGAGCGCGGAATCACAATAAAAGCGCATGCGGTCCGTCTCAAATACAAAGCAAACGACGGTGAGGAATATGTTTTAAATCTCATCGACACTCCGGGGCATGTAGACTTCAACTACGAGGTTTCGAGAAGCCTGGCGGCTTGCGAGGGCGCTATACTTATAGTCGACGCATCACAGGGAATCGAGGCTCAGACTCTGGCGAACACATATCTTGCAATCGACCACAACTTAGAGGTTGTCCCGGTTATAAACAAAATCGACCTGCCGTCCGCGCGGCCCGAGAATGCAATCCGCGAAATTGAGGATGTAATCGGCATCCCGGCGGAGGACGCGCCGAAGGTCTCGGCAAAAACGGGACTCAATGTGGAGCAGGTACTGGAACAGATAGTAACAAAGATCCCGGCCCCGACAGGGGACGCGTCCGCGCCGCTCCAAGCCTTAATATTTGATTCATACTACGACAGCTACCGCGGCGTTATCGTCTATATCCGAGTTAAAGAGGGAAGTGTTAAGCCGGGCGACAGAATCCGCATGATGCAGACCAAAGCCGAATTTGATGTCGTCGAAGTCGGAATCCTGCGCCCGAACGAGCTTATCCCGACAAGCTCGCTTTCGGCAGGCGAGGTCGGCTACATCGCGGCGAGCATAAAAAACATACGCGACACGCGCGTGGGCGACACAATAACCAACGCCGCAAGACCGGCAAGCGAGCCTTTGCCCGGCTACAAAAAGGTGAATCCGATGGTATATTGCGGAATTTACCCTGCCGACGGCGCGCAGTACAACGATTTGCGTGACGCGCTTTTAAAGCTCCAGTTAAATGACGCGTCGCTTATGTTCGAGGCTGAAACCTCGGTCGCTCTCGGTTTCGGATTCAGATGCGGATTTTTGGGACTTTTGCACATGGAGATTATCCAGGAGCGTTTGGAGAGGGAATACAGTCTTGACCTTGTCACCACCGCCCCGAGCGTTATATATAAAGTTCACAAAACAAACGGCAGTACGGTCATGGTTGACAATCCGACCAACCTGCCGCCCATGACCGAGATTGAGTACATGGAAGAACCGATGGTGAACGCTGATATAATGGTTCCGGTGGATTTTGTGGGAAATGTTATGGAGCTTTGCCAGGAGCGGCGCGGAATCTTTAAAAATATGACATATATGGAGGAGACGCGCGCGCAGATTTTCTACGAACTGCCGCTAAATGAGATAATATATGACTTCTTTGACGCCCTGAAATCGCGCACAAAGGGCTATGCATCCTTTGATTATGAGTTGACAGAATACCGCCGTTCCGACCTTGTGAAGCTCGATATGCTCTTAAATGGCGAGATGGTGGACGCACTTTCGTTCATCGTGCATAAGGACAGTGCATATTCGCGCGGCAGGCGCATGGCGGAAAAGCTTAAAGAATCGATACCGCGCCAACTGTTCGAAGTGCCGATTCAAGCCGCGATAGGGAACAAGATAATCGCGCGCGAGACGGTCAGAGCACTCCGGAAGGACGTCCTTGCAAAATGCTACGGCGGCGATATCACTCGAAAGAAAAAGCTGCTCGAAAAGCAGAAAGAGGGCAAAAAGCGCATGCGCCAGGTGGGCAGCGTGGAAGTGCCGCAGGAGGCATTTATGTCGGTGCTGAAATTAGACACTTAAAAAGTCTAAAAATATTCGGAAAACCCTTGACATATGCACTTAAATGGTATATAATAAACTGGAAATTTTTATTAAAGGAGACTTTTTACAATGCCATTAGTGGATATGCCTTTAGCGGAACTGAAAGAATACCGGGGAATCAACCCCAAACCGGCGGATTTTGATAAATATTGGGATGAATCGCTTGCGGAAATGCGTGCAATCGACCCTCAGATTGAGATTATACCGTCAGAATTTAAAACACCGATAGTAGATTGTTTTGATTTGTACTTTACCGGCGCACACGGCGCAAGAGTGTATGCAAAGCTTTTAAAGCCCAAGAATATAAGCGGAAAATGCCCGGCAGTGGTGAATTTTCATGGCTATTCGGGCAGGAGCGAAGCGTGGGGAGCATATATGGGTATGGCGGCAAGCGGATTTGTCGTGGCTGCACTGGATGCGCGCGGCCAGGCGGGAAAATCGCAGGATGTCGGCGGTCATATAGGCAACACCTTGAACGGTCAGATTATAAGAGGTCTTGAAAATGACGACCCCAAAATGCTTCTTTTCAGAGACATTTTCCTTGATACGGCGCAGCTTGCCGGAATCGTTATGGATATGGACGAGGTTGACGAGACAAGAGTTGCGGCGTACGGCGGCAGCCAGGGCGGAGCGCTCACAATCGCGTGTGCATCGCTCGAGCCGCGCATTAAGTGTGCGGCGGCATGGTATCCTTTCCTTTGTGATTACAAGCGCGTTTGGGAAATGGATATGGCAGAGCGTGCATATGCAGAGCTGAAAAGGTATTTCAGAGATTTTGACCCCAGACACGAGCGTGAGGATGAGATTTTCACAAAGCTCGGCTACATAGATTTGCAGTATCTTGCACCGCGCATTAAGGCGGACGTGATGATGTTCACAGGACTTATGGACGATGTGTGTCCTCCGTCAACTCAGTTTGCGGCGTATAATAAGATGACATGCAATAAGCAATCGATTATCTACCCCGATTTCGGTCATGAGGGATTTCCGGATTCGTGGGAAATTATGTATGAATGGTTCTTGAAAAAACTTTTTTAAGGAATGAAAACGACCCCGTTTGACGGGTGATGATTCATGATTCCAAATACAATAAGGCGGCGCTTTACACCGCCTTATTTATGTAATTTTTTATGCCCGATGCGGCAGAATATGGAGGTTAATGTGAAAAAAGACGCAATTATAAATTTTTTTAAAGGCATGTTTATCGGCGGAACAATGACGGTCCCGGGCATAAGCGGCGGTTCGATGGCGATGATTCTCGGCATTTACGAAAGGATGATTTCATCGGTCAACAAGGCGATTAAGCTTGACAAAAAGAGCATATTGTTCCTGCTCGAATGTCTTGCCGGTGCGCTTGTCGGCGTGTTTTTGTTCTCAAATTCGCTGCTTTGGCTTTTGGACAGATTCGAAATGCCGATGCGCTATTTCTTTGTGGGCGTTGTCGCCGGCGGAACTCCGCTGATTTATCGTTCGGCGCATGTCAAAAAGGTTAGGGCGAGCACATTCCTTTATCCGCTGCTCGGAATTGTGCTTGTATTGATGATAACGCTGCTGCCGAACGGGGTTTTTGCACCGTCGGAGAGTCTGGACGTGAAGAGCTTTTTCATTCAGCTGCTCGGCGGACTTATAGTCGCGGTCGCGTTTGTGCTGCCGGGAATAAGCGTTTCGCAGATGCTTTGGATGCTCGGACTTTACGAAATTGTTATGTCGGCGATAGGAACGCTCAATATTCTGCCGATAATTCCTCTCGGAATAGGCGTTTTGATCGGAACGCTTGCGACAGCGAAGGGAATGGATAAAGCGATGCACGCTTATCCGGAGACAACATATCTGATTATTCTCGGATTTGTGCTGGGTTCGCTTAAAGAGCTTTTCCCCGGAGTGCCGACGCTCGCCGAGCTGCCGATTTGTGCAATAATGGCGATAATCGGATTTTTTGCGCTTTATTTTGTATCGTCAAAAACCTTTGATTCGTCGCTTTGATGGAGTCGGCGGAACTCGGTCGGGGTGATATTTTCGGATTTTTTAAAATCGGTCAGAAAATAATTGACACTGTGATAGCCGACGCTCTCGGCTATCTCCGAAAGACTTTGCTTTTTATAAAGCAAAAGTCTTTTTTTTGCTTCCTGCATTCTGAGAGTGCGTATATATGAAAACGCGCTCACACCATATGTCTTTTTGAACAGGCGGCAGAAATATTCCTCCGAAATGCCGCACATTCTGCTTAAATTCGAAAGCTCGATATCGCGGTAAAACATCTTATTTATATATTCAAGCGCGGCATGCAGCTTATGTGCCGCTTCATCATATCTCACATTTTCTATCCGTCTGTTGGCGCTCAAAATTATTTTATATAGTAGCGCGGACGCCTGTTCGCAATACAAAAATCCCGGCTCGAGTGCGATTATCTCGTTTATCGGGTCGATAAACTCGTCAATCTCGCCGAGCTGATACACCCCGTTTTTTGCAGAAAAAAGATTGATTGCCTGGGTGAAGGTTATCCAGTAAACTACCCATTTTTCCGAGACGGGGTAATAGCGCTGTGTCGTGTTTGGCGCGTGGTACATGAGCGTCCCCGGCGTGACAGGGATTTTTTTGCCGTTCATAACGGTCTCGCCCTGCCCGCCGGTGGTGAACAAAAACTGATGATGCTCTATTCCATATTCGCGGTACAAAGAAGCCTGCTCCTCTCTTCCTGCTGTATTTATCAAAAACGGCAGCGCCTTATCCTTTTCCGATATATTTGCAAATCGGTATTCGTGTATCATTTTCCTGCTCCTTGCATGTCAATATTTTGTAGTTGAATGTCAATAGATTATATCTTGATTTAAGTATAAATGTATGATAAT
Organism: uncultured Clostridia bacterium; assembly: GCA_934486735.1. GTDB lineage: Bacteria > Bacillota > Clostridia > UBA1381 > UBA1381 > CAKSQL01. The sequence continues at coordinate 32,250 of CAKSQL010000027.1, forward strand.
ATAATATCATAGAAAGATTAAAATGTCAATTCTTTAAAATAGAAAAATAATGGATGGTGATAATGTGAAGAGAACAAAAAAATTTGAGCCGATAAGCAGAAAATTTCCGCATATGCTCCATGGCGGAGACTATAATCCCGATCAGTGGCGCGACTGTCCCGAAATTTTGGACGAGGACATGCGCCTGATGAAGCTCTCGGGCTGCAACACGATGTCGCTTGGGATATTCTCGTGGACGATGCTTGAGCCGAGCGAGGACAATTTCGATTTTTCGTTCATGGACATGATGATGGATAAGCTTGCCGCGAACGGAATAAAGGTGTTTTTGGCAACACCGAGCGGTGCAAGACCGGCATGGATGAGCTATGACCACCCCGAGGTTTTGAGATGCGACCGCGAGGGCAGACGTCTGACTCATGGCGCGCGGCACAATCACTGCTACACATCGCCGTATTATCGCAAAAAGGTCGGCAAAATAAACCGGCTTTTGGCGGAGCGGTACAAGGATCACCCTGCACTCATCGGCTGGCATATTTCAAACGAGTACAGCGGCGAATGCTATTGCCCGCTATGCCGAGAGGCATTTCGCGAGTGGCTCAAAAAGAAGTACAACAACGACTTGGACGCACTCAACAAGGCATACTGGACGGCGTTCTGGAGTCATACATATACCGACTGGAGACAGATTGACCCTCCGTCACCGCTCGGCGAAACCTGCACGCACGGACTTACGCTTGATTGGAAACGTTTCTGCTCCGATCAGACGTACGACTTTATTAAAAACGAGATTGAGCCGCTGAAAGAAATCACCCCGGATATCCCTGTCACCACCAATTTTATGGGATATTTCCACTACCTCGACTATTACAAGATAATGGATTTGATGGATGTTATTTCGTGGGACAACTATCCCGAGTGGCATTCCGAGACACCCGATCGCGTGACGGCGTGCCATATGGCATTTATGCACGACCTGTACCGCTCCATGAAGGGCGGTAAGCCGTTTATGCTTATGGAATCTACACCGAGCTGCGTAAACTGGCGCGACTACAACAAGCTTAAGCGTCCGAACATGCACATATTGTCGTCTTTGCAGGCAGTGGCGCACGGATCGGACACCGTTCAGTATTTCCAGTGGCGAAAGGGGCGCGGTGCATCGGAAAAATTTCATGGTGCGGTTGTGGACCACTGCGGTCACGAGAACACGCGCGTATTTCGTGAGGTTGCAAAGCTTGGCGGCATGCTTGCAAAAATGGACGATATTGTCGGAACGTATGTAAACAGCGACGCGGCGATTTTGTACGATTATCAGAATCACTGGGCGCTGAACGACGCACGCGGACTGCACTTGTCCGATAAAAAGTACTACAAGACGATTCAGCAGCATTACAAGATTTTTTGGGAGCGTGGCGTGAATGTCGATATTATCGGACCAAAATTTGATTTTTCAGGCTACAAGCTTATCATTATGCCGATGATGTACATGATGAGACCAGAGCTTATAGCAAAGCTTAAAGAATATGTGGAAAACGGCGGAATATTGGTCGGCACATATGTGACCGGCTGGGTTGACGAGCATGATCTCTGTTATCTCGGCGGTTTCCCGGCGATGGAACTTAAGGACGTTTTCGGAATTTGGGCGGAGGAGACCGATACCCTTTTCCCGAGCGACCGAAACAGCGTGAAGCTGAACGACGGCAGGGTATACAGTGCCGTCGATTATTGCGAGGTGATTCATCCGTCGACCGCGGAGGTTCTCGGATGTTACGAGCATGACTTCTACGGAGGTACACCGGCATTTACAAAAAACAACTTTGGCAAGGGCTGTGCGTACTACATTGCATTCAGAAATGAAGAGGATTTTCAGCACGACTTCTATATTCAGCTTATAAGCGAACTGGATTTGAACCGTGCTTGGGATGTGCCAATGCCTGAGGGCGTGACCGCTCATGCGAGAGAGGACGAAAATACGAAATATATTTTTGTGGAAAACTACACTGACAGCGAGTATATTCTTCCCGTTTCGGGATACCGCGATATGTTCACAAATGAGGAAATATCCGAAATTGCCTTAGAGCCGTTCGGATGCAAGGTAATCAAAAAAAGAAAGGAATGGTAATTATGAGTAAAAATCTGCCGGATTGGCAAAATCAACAGGTGACGGAGCGCGGTCGTGTTGCTCCGCATGCAACGCTTATTCCGTACGACAGTATGGAGAAAGCAATGTCGGAGGATATGGCAGGATCGCCGTATGTGAAAAATTTGAGCGGAGAATGGGATTTCCTTTTCTGCGAATATGCGCTTTCGGCGCCGGATGACTTTTTCAAAAAGGAGTATGATATATCGGGCTGGAACAAAATCACAGTCCCGGGGTGCTGGCAGTTCTTCGGCTATGGCATAAAGAACTACACAAATGTGGAATATCCTTTCCCGATTGATCCGCCGTATGTCCCCAATGAGAGCAATGTCGGCTGCTATCGCAGAGTTTTCAATATGGAAAAAAAGACAAATAAGCGCAATATACTTGTGTTTGACGGCGTGTGCTCTGCGTTCGAGGTTTGGCTCAACGGCGAAAAGGTGGGATTTTCACAGGGCAGTCACCTGCCGTCCGAGTTCGATATCACAGATAAGCTGTCAGACGGCGAAAATCTGCTTGCGGTGAAAGTGTATCAGTGGAGTTGGGCAAGCTATCTTGAAGACCAGGATATGTGGAGATTTAACGGAATTTTCAGAAATGTGTATATCATTTCAAAGGAAGAAACAAGCATTTTCGATGCATTTGTGCATGCCGAGCTTGATGAAAATTACAAGGATGCCGATTTGAATGTTGAAATTAAGGTGACAGAGCCGCAGAAAGGTTATTCGGTTGAAATGTCACTCTATGACGGCGGTTCGCCGATTCTTTCGGACGAAAAGTCGGCGGCTGAAAAGCTGACTTTTGAAAGCAAGGTGTCAGAGCCTAAAAAGTGGACAGCCGAGACTCCGAATCTGTACTCGCTTATATTGACATTGAAAAAGGACGGCGAGATTGCGGAAGTGTACAAAATCAATACCGGTTTCAGAAAAATCGAGACCAAAAACCGCATTTTCCTTATTAACGGACAGCCGGTTAAAATTAAGGGCGTGAACCGCCACGATTCGCATCCGCTGTTCGGCTATGCCGTTTCGCGTGAGTCGATGATTCAAGATATAACTCTTATGAAGCAGCATAATATAAATACTGTCAGAACATCGCATTATCCCAACGACCCGTTCTGGCTGGATTTGTGCGACAAGTACGGACTTTATGTCGTGGACGAGTGTGATATGGAATGTCATGGTATGGCCGTAGTCGGCAATTGGGAGCTGATTTCTTCGGATGAATCTTGGCTTAAAGCGCATCTTGAGCGCATGGAACGCATGGTGGAAAGAGATAAAAACCACCCGTCAATATTTATGTGGTCGCTTGGAAATGAGTCGGGTAAAGGTGAAAATATTTACGAAATGGGACGTTGGACTAAAAAATTCGATCCGTCGCGTCTTATTCACTATGAGAGAATCGATGTTTTCAATAAAGATATACCGACCGATTTTTACGATGTGATATCAAGTATGTATCCGGACTTCAAAAGTATGGACGATATCCTTGCCTTGGACAGTGATAAGCCGTATTACCTCTGCGAATACATTCATGCAATGGGTAACGGCCCGGGAGGAGCAAAGGACTATCAGGACTATTTCTACAGCCATGACTCGGCTATGGGCGGCTGTGTTTGGGAATGGATAGACCATGCTGTCCCGGAATTTGATGAGAACGGGGAGAAATTTTATAAATACGGCGGCGATTTCGGCGATTATCCTCACTCGGGTAATTTCTGCTGTGACGGACTTTGTTTCCCCGACCGTACTCCGCATACCGGACTTATCGAGTATAAGGCTGTTATTCAGCCGGTTTTGGTTTCGGATAATGATAGCAAAAACGGTGTTGTGACGATAGAAAATAAGTACGATTTCCTTGATCTCTCGGATATGTATTGCGTATGGAGTGTGACAGCCGACGGCAGGTCGGTGCAGAGCGGCATGATATGCGATGTTACCACCGCGCCGCATGCAAAAAGGGATATCCAAATTCCGATTGACTCGGGCAAATTGCAGGGCGGAGCGGAATATTTCATAAACTTAAGCTTCAGAATAAAGTCGGATAAGCTGTGGGCGAAAACGGGACACGAAACCTCCGTTGCCCAGGTTAGGATTCCGACAGAGGAGAAATTTGAGACAAAAGCTGCACAAGGAAAGCTTGCGGCTGAGGATTCAAAGCTGTGCATAATCGTAAGCGGCGAGAATTTTGTCTATAAGTTCAGCAAGCTGACAGGAACTCTGGAAAGCCTTTGCTATGACGGAGTTGAAATGGTGGAAAAGGGTCCGGAGCTTAATATATATCATGCGCCGACTGATAACGAAGTACCATGGATGCAGAAGCTGTATGACGCAGGTTATGATAAAATGCGTCATTATGTGAGGGATACAGAGATTTGCGAGTGCGGCGAAAATAAAGTTAAGGTGAAGATAAATGCGGTGCTTGCAAAACCGTCGCTTATGCCTGCATTCAGAATCGGGTATACATATACTGTCTTTGCGGACGGAAGAATTTCACTGAAAACCGATGCAAAACTCGGAGCAAGTAAAATCGATATGGAAATGCCGCCGCTCTTTAAGGTGGGCTTGCAGATGATTCTCAAACCCGGATTCGAAAGAGCAGTGTGGTACGGAAAAGGGCCGCATGATAATTATCCCGACAAGGGCGAAAGTGCAATGGTCGGCTTGTATGATAAGACAGTGAACGAGTTGTGGGAAAATCATATTAGACCCCAGGAAAATGGCAACCGCGGTGGAATCCGCTGGGTAAGCCTGTCCGATAAGGGCGGCAGAGGACTGTTTGTAAAGAGCAGCGGAGAGTTCAATTTCTCGGCAAGACATTATACCGATGCAAATATGATTGCGGCAGAACATACAAATGAGCTTGAAAAAATCGATGAAACCGTGCTGAACCTGGATTGGCGCGTTTCGGGAGTTGGAACAGGTAGCTGCGGACCGGAGACGTTCGAGCATTACAGAGTAAAAGCGCAGGATTACAGCTTTGAATTTGAGCTTGTTCCTTACTTTGAAGCGGGAGCAGAGCCGGAGAGAATGTACAGGGAATTTTAATTGAAACAGTAACAAAATCGGCGGAATTTTTCCGCCGATTTTGTTATGTAAAATTCGAAAAAGACCTTTACAAACTGGAAATTTTATGATATGATATTATTGCCAAACAAAAATAGTAATTGACTTGCACAAGATATGTGCATTTTTTGTGCGCCGGTCTGTGGATTGGCGCATTTTTTAAAATTGAAAGGGGAATGTAAAAAATGAAAAAAAGAGGTTTGAGCCTGCTTTTGGCTCTGTGTATGGTGCTTGGCATGGTGACGGCTTTGCCGGAGATTGCATCGGCAGCAACAAACGGTATCCTGGGAGATAACATTACATGGACATTTGACAACGGAATACTCACTCTCACCGGAAATGGAGAAATGATAACGCCGATTAAGAGCACGTGGTATGGTGATATTGTAAATTTTCCATGGGGTTCATTTGGAAAGAATATAAAAGAAGTTATTGTGAATGAGGGGATAACTAAAATCAGTGACAACGCTTTTTATTGCTTTGAAAATCTGACAAATGTAAAACTTCCTCAATCATTAAGCTTTGTTGATACAGCTGCTTTTTACAGGTGTGAAAATCTTGAAGATATCATAATTCCGGATGGAACAAAATCTATAGGAGGTTGGGCGTTTCAAAAATGTTCTAAATTAAAAAATGTTTCACTGCCACGAAATATGGAATATATCAGCGGTTATGCTTTCAGTGAATGTGGGAGTCTGGAAAGAATAGTTCTTTCTTCTAAAATAATCAGTAATAATACATTTCAAAAATGTACCGCGCTCAAGGAAATAGTGTTATATAGTGATGTAACATCAATCAGCGATTATGCTTTTTACGATTGCACAGCTTTGACCGATGTATATTATTCCGGCAGTGAGGACGACTGGAAAAAGATAAACATAGGCGCAAACAACGAATGCCTGACAAATGCAACAATTCATTACCAATACAAACCAAAGGACCACAGCGTTGACGACTACATCATAGCGGAGGTTTCAAAGTACACTTCAGACGGAGAATACACGCAGCTTAATCGAATTATGTCATCGGGTGCGTCGGCAGAAGAAAAATTCCGCCGCTTGAACGAATTATTCGCAAACAACGGTATCACCGATGTGAAAGAGGGAATAAAGTATCTGAGCGAGACAACATCGTACAGGAGCGACTACAATTATCTGACCACGAACGAAATTTATTGCGCATACAATTTCTACGACTGGCTTTACTCGACAAAAACGGGACTGGCAGCGCGGTCGGCATTATATACGGACGGTCTTATTTTTAATTATGAAGTGTCTGCCTATCTCAACCCGGCGACATATATCGAAAGCGAATACCCGGGTGTTAAAAAGAATAAGACAATGCTTAAAAATTTTCTTGAGTCCGGCAATGACAGCGCAGTGAACGATATTTTTGATTATACGAACAAGACGGCTAAGTATATGAAAAATATCATCAAGCTGAACAATATTGCCGAAGACGCGGAGATGGACAGTCTGATGAATCAAATCATGAATTGCAAGTCGCCGGAAAGGCTTGAAGTGTTGCAAAATCAATTTGCGGAAAAAATAGCATATCAAATCAAAATCAACAGCGGCGACAAGGTGTATCTTGACGGAGAAAATTTTTCGGATGCGTTGAGTACATCGGCAAGCATCATTTCGTTTGCAGGCGCGACCGCGGGCGACATTGCCGAAATGATAAAAATGAATGACAACATCGAAACGTACAAGAAAAACAAGAAGTTTTTGACTTATATTTACAGTAACAAAGACGTTTCGGCTGAGATGCGTATTGCGGCATATCAGCTTTTGGACGATATAAACAACGGTTATTATAAGCGTGTTGTGCCTATATTCGGGAATGTGTTCGAATTGGCAGACGGATTTATATACACAGATAAGTCAAAAATCAGATACGCTCTCGAACAAATGGGAGTTTCGGAATCGGGCAGCGGTCTTTTGACCGATGCGTTTGCAACCCTGAAACTTGCGGCGTTTATTTCAAATATAGTAGCAGATGCCGGTGATTTTGTAAAGCAGGCGGCGTATACGCAGGGATATGCCGAGCTTTCGGCGCTGTACGCAATGAAGCTTGAAGATGATAAAAAGGCGTTTCTTGCAGACAAGTCTGCCGAGAATGCATGGACATTCTTTGAGGATTACACAATTCTTTGGAATCTGCGCTATCGCGGAGAGCAGCAATATTTTGATATGAACAAAATCAAAATGTACATTTTTGCAAGGGTGAAAACATTTAATTATCAGCTGAAAAATGAAGTTGTGAGCGATACATTGGCGCATCTGGAGCAATGCAAATTTAGCATTGCGGACGGAATTGAGATTCCGAAGTCGGTTCAATATGTGAAAAAATCCGTTGTGAAATGCCCGGTCGATGTGGCGGTCTACAGTTCGTCGGGAGACCTTATTGCCGAACTTAAAGACGGTATTGAATCGGACATAACCAATGAATACGGTCGTTTTGCGGTGGTTCGGGAATCCTACAGCGGCGAGTATTCAAAGATTATCTGCCAAAGCACGAACGATGAGCTTAAAATAAAGCTGTCGGCTGTTGGGGACGGCTTGGTTGATTATCAATCAAGCTCGGCGGACGCTGAGAATATAAAGGCAATCGATAAGCTGCTTGTTGACAATGGAAATGTGATATATGCAGATGATGAGAAATTCAGCGTTGACACCGACGGCGACGGAGCGGCGGATGTTTATAAGGAGTACGTGGAAAAAAGCAATGACGAATATGTCAGAGCGGAGAGCGCCGAGCTTTCCTGCGACAGCTTGAATTTGATTGAGGGCGAAACAAAGACAATCGGAATAGAGATATTTCCGATAAATACCACGAATACAACGGTGGATTGGTTCTCGACCGACAGGAGCGTTGCCGATGCCAAAAACGGCGCGGTTACGGCAGTTGGCGGCGGAGATGCGGAAATACATGTAAAGGTTTGCGATTCGGATATCGAAATTGTCGTTCCGATAAGGGTGATACCGCTGCGGGAATTGAATTTTGAGACAGCCGAATTTGGCGATAAACAGGTTCGGGTCAAGGTGATTGCAAGCACAATATTGGAAGATATTCAGAGAGGAAAAGTGGCATTTGGCTTGTATGAAAATAATCGGCTTCTCGGAGTGTATGCCGAGGAGGTATCGGTGAATAATGAGAACGCACAAAGCGTTGAGCATGTGTTTGACACCGAGGCATCGGGCAGTCTGAACGTTAAAGCATTTTGGTGGGGTATAGATGATATGATAAGACCGCTGTCAAGGTCGGCGAAAGCGGCAAATTCGGATGAAACAAAATAATCTGCCATATGCGAAATAGAAAAAAGATATATAAAAGTAAATGCAGCCATGTGAATTTTGGACTGCATTTACTTTTTTATAAAAAAATAAAAATAATAAACCAAAAAAATAAAAATAATAAAGAAAAAGTATTGACATGCGATGATTTATGTGATATAATAGAAAAAGAGTTGTGAGAGATGATCAAATGTCCAAACACTCATAGAATTTTATATCGCAGGGTAGAGCAGTCTGGTAGCTCGTCGGGCTCATAACCCGGAGGTCGTCGGTTCAAATCCGGCCCCTGCACCCACGTCGGAACAAGTTACGCTTGTTCCGATTTTTTAGTATGACGGGCATATCAATGCTCTGTGGTGAAAGTCCACCGAGGCGTAGTTACCGACGAACTCTAAAG
>CAKSQL010000028.1 GCA_934486735.1 uncultured Clostridia bacterium
GACCCGGATGGGGCTCGAACCCACGACCTCTAGCGTGACAGGCTAGCGTTCTAACCAACTGAACTACCGGGCCATATCTTTTTAGCAAACCATGCCAACAATACAGACACATCTTTTTTTAAAAAGATGTTGGTGGGAGTTACAGGGCTCGAACCTGTGACATCCTGCTTGTAAGGCAGACGCTCTCCCAGCTGAGCTAAACTCCCATACTGTCATTGCGTGACAACATAGACTATTATAGCAGAAAACTTTCAGTTTGTCAATACTTTTTTTAAAATTTTTTTAAGAAATTTTTTAAAAACCCGAAAAACGTGATTTTTCCTCGGTTTTTCAGGCCTTTTTTGCCTCCGTCACAAAGACTTTTACCTCGAAATTTTTAATTTTTTCAATAAAATTTTTTTCATTTTCAATCGGAGTGTCGGTTTCAACCCCTGCCAAATGCACCTGTTTTTTTCCGATATGGTTATCAGTTCCCGCCGTTTTTAAAAAGCCATATTCGTCGGCATAAATTTCCGCCATCCTGTTTTCAAGTTCGGTTCGGTTCGCGTTTACAACCTCAATCCCGTCAACGCAATCCGGAAAAAGCCGTATATGGTCAATATAATCCGCCTGTCTGAAAGGATGCGCCTGCACAACCAATGCGCCATTGGCTCTCAAAAAGGGCAGCTGAACGCTTTTTTTCATATTCATAATCTGCGGATTTTTCAAAAACCACTCTTTATCAAGTCCGTACACCAAAAAATCGGTGCCTTTATACGACATTTCTATACCAGCAAAAACCTTTAAACCGGTTTTTCTGCCTATTTTAACCCCCTCCTCATAATCGGAGAAGTAAAACTCAATTTTCTCCGCGTACGGGGCAGAATTTTTGATATTTATATTACCGTCAAGAAAATGATTGGTTATAAAAACGCCGTCATAGCCTTGTTCCTTATAAAATTCCAGGCTTTCTCTTACCGACGCTTTGCCGCACTTGCTGACCGGTGATGTGTGAAGATGCGTTTCGTATCTGTACATTTTTTTATTTTCCTTTCTTTCATCTATGCAAAACAACTCAGTTTATGCAAACTGAGTTGTTTTGCAAACTGAGTTGTTTTGACATTAAATGCTTACTTGCTCAATGCCGCCGCATATACTCCGAACATGCAGTCTCCCCACTGATTATAACCATCATCATTCGGCGTTTTGTTTGCCGCCCTGTTTATATCCCTGTCATATGTCATATTAAGAGGAATCATATAAACATTCTCATAATCGGCAAAGGCATCCTCCAGCGCCATTGCATATTCAAAGTTCTTCTTAAGCCAAATATCACTGTATGCAGCAAGGCACGCCGGCTGCACCACAAATATGCGCATATCGGGTGCGTCTTTTTGAATTGAGTCGACCATAGTTTTTATATTTGCAACATTTTCATCGGTCGTTTTGGAAGTGTAATTCTGGAAGAAAAGCTGAACTCCCGTCGGCGAAAGACCGGTATGCTGCTTATAATAATTCCAGTCAAAGGTCTCGGTCTCGGGATTGAAGAACGGATTTTCCTTATCCAAGCCGTTCTGATCCGCCGTATAGGTAAACGCATTCAGATAGTACTCGGTATTCGCGCCGGTTCTGCCCTCGTGCGTTGACGAGCGCGTTCCGACAAAGCTGATTCTCTCGGAATATCTTCCGATTCGCGTTCTCCACTCTTTTCTGGTTGTATACGGATCGCCCACGCATGTCAGAACCATTTTCCCCGGGATATTCTTTGTGGAGACTATATTAACCGTCGATTTCGCGGTATAAAGGTCTCTGCCGTCTTTTGATATTGTGACCGATATCGGATACTTCCCGACGTTTTCCTCGGTGCCTGTGATGGTAAATTTGCCATTTGACGCGGTTCCCACCTCGCAGTCCCATTTTATATCACAATCGAGATACTCGGGAGCGACGCCGTAATTATACAAATTAATGCTGGTAAAGCTTGCAACATCTATCTCTTTCGGAAGATACGCAATCCTGTTTTCCGTCTCGGTTAATGTGACATTCTCCGGCAGTTCCTCTGCCGTCAGTGCATCATATGAAGATGACGGGGACAAAACGCTGACCGTTATCGGCTTTTTTGTTCCCTTGAATATATTCTCGGCTTTGGAAACCTGTGCCGAATTAATTTTTATATCCCCCGACAGGTTTTCGCAATTTACAAACGCATTCGAAAGTATTCTCACCTCGCGCCCCATTTCCGGAATCGATTCAATGCGTTTGCAGCCGTAAAACGCGCTTGATGCCGATGTCACTCTTGAAAAATCGCCGTCGATATGACTGAGTTTTTCGCAGCCGTAAAAGCACGCTGCAATCCCGGCAGTTGCAGGAACATTATACACGCCTTTTAAATTTTTGCAGCCCGAGAACATATAATTAAGCCCGCCAAGCACCACACCGTTTTCAAAGCTGACATATTCTATATTGGTATTACCGGCAAAAAGTTCCGTCTTTACATCTCCGCTTGTGCCTATCATATAAACGCTCTTGCCGGCTATTTTTGCCGGAATAAGCACGTTTTTTTCCTCTCCCTCGTACTTTACAAGCTTAACGTAGTCCTTTTCTGCCATAGCGTCAAAATCGAGCGTATAGCCGTATTTTTGGGCTTCTTCTATGGTCCAGTCCGAAGTCTTTGACAAATCATACGTCGATTTTTCCGACGCAGGCTCATCATCCTCAACGCTTAAATATATGCTGTTGGTCGCTCCGTCCCATTCCACTTCCGCTCCGGTAGTCTCGGCAACAGCGCGCAGCGGCAGATAGGTTGTCCCGTCATATATAAACGGCTCGATAACCTTTCCGTCGGCACTCTTTAAAGTCAGCTCGCTGCCATCGAGCAACACTTTGATATCGCGGTAGTTTATTTCAAGCTCTTTTTCGCCGATATACGCGTTATATGTCTCGGCGGTTTTCTCCTTTGCGTCCGCTCCGCTGTCCAGAGTTATAACATTTTTTTCTCCGTCCCAGCCGACATTCATATTCAGAGTCTCGGCAACGGCACGCAGCGGCAGATAGGTTGTCCCGTCGCATATAAACGGTTCAACTATATTCCCCGATGCGTCCTTTAAAGTTGTTTTTTCATTGTCTATATATATTTTTATATCCTTATATGCCGCCTTTATCACAGCACTGCCGCTTTGTGCAAGAACCGCACTCGGCATCAGCACCGCGCAGCACAGCGCTGCCGCAGCTGCTTTTGAAAGCTTTTTATTCATTTGTTCACTCATTCCTTTCCAAAATATCATTTCTTTTTCTTCGGGAGCGGGATTACCCGTTTTGCGATTTCAAGTATCTTTTCGGTCAGTTCCGAATCCTCTGTATCAAGGATATAGTGCTCCTTGGCGCCGTCGTACGGGAATCCGCAGTCCGCATTGTGCATAAGCTCCGCAAGCTCGGGAAGCTTTTTTACAAAAGCCATATTGTCGCAGACCAAAATCACCGGCTTGTCATCGATATATATCATATATTCTCCGAACATCTTTTTATACCGAATATTTTTTTCGCTGCCGATTTGTCCGCAGACATATTCTATATATTCCTGCGTTGTTGCCATGTTCTCATCTCCTGCAAGGGCTTGACACATTTATCGTATGTCAAGCCCCGAACCGATATCTATTTAATTTCCGAAACCGCCTTTAAAAGTTCCTCGGTTCTGTTCACCTTTTCCCAGGGAACATCCAGATCCTCGCGGCCCATATGTCCGTATGCCGAAAGCTGCTTATATATCGGACGTCTCAAATCCAGCGTGTTGATAATCGCATGCGGTCTTAAATCAAAGACCTTTTCAACCGCCTTTGAAAGCACTTCGTCCGACACCTTGCCCGTTCCGAATGTGTCGCTCATAATCGACACCGGGTGAGCAACGCCGATAGCGTACGCAAGCTGAATCTCGCACTTTTCGGCAAGTCCTGCGGCTACGATATTCTTAGCCACCCAGCGTGCGGCATATGCCGCCGAGCGGTCCACCTTTGTCGGGTCTTTTCCCGAGAAAGCGCCGCCGCCGTGTCTTGCCCAGCCGCCGTAGGTATCAACAATTATTTTTCTGCCGGTGAGTCCGCTGTCGCCCTGAGGTCCGCCGATTACGAATCTGCCGGTCGGATTTACAAAATATTTTGTATTCTCATTGACCAGTTCTTCCGGAATAACCGGCTTTACAACATACTCGATCAAATCCTTTTTAATCTGTTCAAGTTCGACATCGGGCGAATGCTGAGACGAAATAACTATAGTATCGACCGCAGCCGGCTTTCCGTCTATGTACTCCACCGTAACCTGTGTTTTTCCATCCGGACGCAGGTATGGCAAAGTCCCGTTTTTTCTCACCTCTGTCAGCTTTTTTGCCAAACGGTGTGCAAGCGATATCGGCATCGGCATAAGCTCGGGCGTATCGGTGCACGCATAGCCGAACATCATGCCCTGATCTCCCGCTCCGATTGAGTTTTCGCTGTCGGCGTCGCCGGCTTTTGCCTCATAGCCCTCATCGACGCCCATGGCAATGTCACCCGATTGTTCATCTATCGATGTCACCACCGCGCAGGTGTTCCCGTCAAAGCCGTATTTTGCTCTGTCATATCCGATTTCGAGCACAACATCTCTTGCAACCTTTGGAAAATCCACATAGCATGAGGTTGTTATCTCTCCCATTATCGAGATAATTCCCGTTGTACACGTTGTTTCGCAGGCAACTCTCGCCTGCGGATCTTTTTTTAATATTTCATCCAGAACAGCGTCAGAAATCCTGTCGCAGATTTTGTCCGGATGTCCCTCGGTAACCGATTCCGAGGTGAAAAGCATTTTTGTCATTTGAATTTCAAATCCTTTCGTAAATTGAGGACGCTTTTCCAAGCGCTATATATATTATATCAGCAAATTACCGATATGTCTACAGTTTTCTGAAAACTCCCACAACTTTACCGAGAATTTCGACTTCTTTTACAACAATCGGCTCCATAGTATCATTTTCCGGCTGCAATCTGTAGTGTCCGTCCTCTTTATAGAAAGTCTTTACCGTTGCGTTTTCGTGATCGACCAATGCAACCACAATCTCGCCGTTGTGCGCTGTCGGAGTTTTTTCCACTATGATAAAGTCTCCGTCAAGAATCGCGGCATTGATCATAGATTCTCCCTGAACCCTCAGCATAAACAAATCCTTGTTTCTTGCAAAGCTCATCGGCAGAGGAAAAGTCTCGGATATGTCCTCTATTGCGGTAATCGGCTGACCTGCCGTCACCTTGCCGTAGACCGGAACCGTCAGATATTTGTCGTCATTATACTCGATTTTGGACGGCAGATCCGCGTTTTTATAATTCACAACCTTGATTGAACGGTTTTTCGAATCCTCCTTTATAAGATATCCGTGCTTCTGAAGCTTTTTGAGACGTGCATGAATCGTTGCGGTTGACGAAAGTCCAACCGCGTCGCATATTTCCCTTACCGTCGGGGGATATCCCCTCTCGTTTTGCTGACTCAATATAAAGTCCATTATTTCATAATCTTTGGGTGACAACGCAGCCATGTGACCACTCATCCTTTCTTTGTTTGATTTTTAACATATGCTCTGTATATCGCTCTTAATTTACGTGTTTTGCCAAGCTATGCCTTTTTTAATTCTATTATATCATACTTTTTTCAAAAAATCAAACATTTGTTTATATTTTTTTGAATTTTTTTGAATTTTTTTGAATCGGAGTATCCGAGATTGTATCAAAAGCGCCGATACGAATTTGCGACGGTGAACTGATAAGCGGCGCGGCAACGCTGAGCGACGCAAAAAATCACGCATTTCCGGCTATGCACAACGACATAGCACGCGACTACAACACCGGAGTAAGCCATTTTACAGCAGATTTTTTTGAAGTTCTCGAAATCGGCATGGACGGGATACGCAAAAAAGCGGAAAAAAGCCTTGCCGGGCACACCGACCCGAAAAAGATAGATTTTATCAAAAGCTGTCTGCATTGCATAGATTGCATGGACATCTGGCGCAAAAGGTATATCGCGGAGCTTTCAAAGCGTGACGGCTTTGAAAGAGTCATCGCCAATCTTGAACAAGTTCCGTTCAAGCCTGCAAGAAACTTTTACGAAGCGGTACAGAGTATTTGGTTTTGTTTTGCATTTATGCGTCTTACAGGGGCATGGCCGGGCATCGGCAGAATAGATGTCCTGCTCGGCAAATATCTTGAAAACGACCTAAACGCAGGCAGGCTCACAACAGACGAAGCAAGAGAAATCCTCGCTCACTTCTTTATCAAGGGCTGCGAATGGGTTGACGGCAAGCCCACTGTAAGCGGTGATGCGCAGCACTATCAGAATATTGTTCTGTCGGGAACCGACAAAAACGGTAAAGACGTAACAAACGATGTGACAATGCTTGTTCTTGAAATAATCGAAGAAACAGGTATCAGCGACTTTCCGACAACGGTCAGAATCAATAAAAATACCGATGAGAAATTTCTCCGCCGCGTATCGGAAGTTATTCGTTTCGGCGGCGGCATTGTCGCGGTATATAACGAGGATTTGATACTCGAATCGCTCGAAGAAATGGGATATCCCAAGAGTGAGGCGGCAAAATTTGCAAATGACGGCTGCTGGGAAGTTCAGATCCCGGGGAAAACCAATTTCAGCTATATTTCGTTTGATTCATTGAAACTGCTTCAAGATATAACTCTGAACGGTTATGACAGCACATTGTCATTCGGCAGCTTTGAAGAACTGCTGCACGCCTATCAGTCGGACTTGAAAGAGCAGGTAAAGGCAATTTTTAAAAGTTCGGTTCTTGATATGTTTAAAGACGGTACATTCGAATTTAAGTCTGCCGAGCCATGCAGCGTTGTTTCACTGTTCGAGCACCCATGCATAGAAAAAGGTCTGTCGTACCGTGAGGGCGGAACGGAGTATATCGTCAGGTCTCCGCACATAGGCGGACTTCCCGATGTTGTGAACAGTCTGTATGCAATAAAAAAGGCTGTATTCGATGACAAGCTGATATCATTCGGCAAATTCATGGAAGTGTTAAAAAATAACTGGGAAAACGAAGAATCTCTGCGGCGGCACATTTTAAACAGCTACTCATATTTCGGCAACGACAATGACGAGGCGGACGAGATTGCGGTACGGATATTGAATGATTTTGCCGATGCATGTATGGAGTATGACAAGAAAACTCCTGTCAGATTTGTAAGCGGCGTCAGCACCTTCGGCAGGCAGATAGACTGGGCACCGTCGCGTCCGGCAACGCCTTTCGGAAGAAAAAAGGGCGAAGTATTGTCCGGAAATCTGTCCCCCACTCCCGGGACAGAACACAACGGAGCTGCTGCGGTTATCAAGTCCTATTGCAAGGCTGATTTGAAAAAGCAGCACACCGGTGCGGCTCTTGACATAGGATTTGTACCGTCAAATATGGACGGTGAAAATGCAATCCGGGCAATAAGCGGACTTATCCGCGGTTTTGTGAGTCTCGGAGGATTTTTTATGCAGATAGACACCATGAATGCCGAAACGCTGATTGAAGCGCAAAAGCACCCCGAGAATTATCAAACGCTCTCGGTTCGTGTTTCGGGCTGGAGCGCAAGATTCGTCACAATGAATAAGGAATGGCAGGACATGATAATTGACAGGGCAAAATAAATTCCGCTTATTTCTCCATCCGAAATTTCGGCAGTGCACAATTTTGAAAATATATGCGGAACAAACAAAACGCGCCCGATGATGTTCTTATATACATCATCGGGCGTGTTTTGTTCAATTTCCGCCAAAATAACTATATGCAACATATGTGTCAGTTAAAAAATTTGCAAATTCATAAACCAAACCGCTTTATCCCACATATATTATTTCGTCTGTCAAATCAAGCCGGATTTTTCCGTTCGCCGGCGAAACTGTCTTTTTTCTGCCCATTAAGTCGGTAACAGTTACCGCCTTGTCCGTTTCAAACTCTGCTGCGACAGGGGTTAGCGCATACATTGCATGAACCGTCCTTTCACCGTCGGAAAATACATAATCGTAATATCCGTTGTCCTTTGTGACCGACTTAAATTCAAGACCGTTTAAGGCTCTTGTCATAACTCCGAATGCGACATAGGCAGGCTTTGGCGTATATCCGCCCATGCTGTTGCCAACCGCGCGCATGATTCCGAAATGATATTCATGAGTTGCGCCCCGGTCGGCATAGTCAACAACACCATCATCCAAAAGGTCGTACCAGTACACCTTTTCGGCTCCATGCGAAATATACTCAAGATATGTTCTCGGGAGATATTTGCCCTGAGTCGACTCGGTTACTCCGTTTTCTCGGATTGTGGTGGAATATCCCGTCTCGGTCACCCAAATTGGGATATGCTTATCCGGAGAATGTTTATCAAGCTCGGCACGATAATCGGTTACATGTTCCGCCGTTCCGTTTTCCGGCAAATCGCTCGGATATGACTTGTCAAAGTGAACGGGATAAAAATGCACCGACGCCACATCCATATAATTACATACGCCCAAATCGTACAAACTATTGTTAAAATCCTCGCTGCCCAAGTTCACAAAAAGCTTTCTGTCCGGATATTTCGAATCCTTGATTGTCTCGTAAGTTGTCTTGATAAGCTCATAAAAATATTCCGGCGTTCCGCCTGCCGGAGAACCGTTTCTGCCGCCCTGCGCGAACCATTCGTTGTAAACATCAACATTTTTGATAAAGCTGTTTTTATATGTCTCGTAAGCCGCCTTGATATAATTTGCATAGCCCTGCCGTCCGTCATTGGTATACGGAGACATGTTGTCATCATAATATTTGTTGGTAAACCCTGCCTGGTACAAGTAATCCATGCCCTTTTCCGTCATAAACGACTTCACGTTGGCAAAGGAAAAATTGTAGCTGCCCTTGGTCTGCTCAACATCGGGCCACTCCTTGCCATCACGAATATTCATCGCGCCTATTGCGTAAGCATTTTTTATAAGCTCGGTTTTCCAGCCAACCTCGTTATTCCTGTGCATGTGCATATTTACGCCAAAATAGGACTTATCCGATGATGCGAACTCACAGTCCTCTAATATCGATAATGAAGTTTTTGCCAATTGTACTCTCGAGCCTGAGTCCGTATCATAAACGGTGAGCTCATAATAGCCGTTGTCGAGACCGTCAAGCTCCACCGAAGCAGAGCCTGACGGCTGATTTTTTCTCTTTTGAACGATATTTCCCCAATAGTCCTTTACTTCATAGGAGAAATAGTCGCCGTCCGCATTAACATTTATTACAATTGGCTCGCTGCGAAAAAATTATTACCCACAGCCGCACTTGACAAAGCTGCTTTGGTTGCTGCCGTACCGCCGGTTGTTCCGAGGGTCTTTGCGCTCTTTAACAGCGGAGTCATGTCATCGCCGAAAATCATTACCTTTGCTTTATATCCCGCGTCCACACCCGAGAGTGTTTCAAAGCCCGGCTTAACCGTTGCCGAACTTCCGTTTCCAACCGAGATATCGGCAATATCAATGCCTGCAAGTCTGTCGAATCCGTCATACAAAGCGATATATGCCTTTGTATTGACAGCCGCACCGGTATTATTTTCAACGGTAATGATTGCCTTAAGGCTTGTTGCTCCCGCAAGCTCGGTAACATCTGCCGATTCGTCATAGTTCTTAAAGCTTACATCCGTTTTCAGATTCCATTTGAATCCGCCCTCTTCAAGCAGCGCAATTTCGTCAGCTGTGTAAAGATGAGCAATCTCGTCCAGGCTGTAAGTATTCTTCATCATTTCAAATACATTGTCGCCGATATTTTCTATATCCATCTTGACATTCTTAAAGAAATCTCTTGACAGATAGAATACCGGTCTTACACCTGCCGTAGACGGCAGATCCCAGTGATTAAAGAGTACACCGCCCCATTCCTTATCGGTTCCAGATACGAATGAGAATGTCTTTCCGTTCTCCGAATAGTCAGCCGGAGTTCTTACAAAATAGGTTGAACTGTCATTGACTGCATAACCCATATTGTCATTTCGTTTAATCTCGCTGATTGACGGAACGGTCACACCTGCTTTAAATGTGTACGGAGCTTCAATCGGATTTGTTGCCGACGGTGCGCCCTCTGTAAGCCAGATATGATCAAAGTCGATATAGTTTGTAATGTCATCGGGGAGTGTATCGCCGCTTTCGACATCGCCTTTGGCAAAGCTGTTGCTGAGCCAGTATTGCATGCTCAAATCATTGTTGGGGTCAAACTTGTTTGAACGGTTTTCCACAAGTCCGTAAACTTCTTCTGCCGCAACGAAGAAAGTTGACTTATCATTGTCATATTGCTTGATAAGTGAAAATTCCTTTCCGCCTACAGTAAACTTATCTGCATCGGCTGTATTCTTTATACTTCCGAATTCACTGCCTGCTACGATAGAGTTTTGGATAAGAATTGTCGGAATTGCCAAAGCATTCGCTGTGTGTCTGTCCGTTTTGCCGTCTGTGGTTGTAAAGATTACATCCGCTGTGATTGTTTTTCCCGCGTCCGCTTCGGTAACTATATAGCTCTTTCCCTCGCCGACCTTAACGCCGTCTGCTTTCCAATCGGCTGTCCAGTCCGCAAGCGGAGCTGTGTTGTCCTCGCCGTACTCGAACGAAACCTCCAGAGTATCGCCGTATGCAGCCGTATCAGCACCGCTTCTTGCACCGATTGCAAGATTGTTTATATATATGTAGTTTTCCGGAGCGGTGTAGCCGAGATACTTAACCATATCCTGCATCGAATAGATTGACAGGAGTGTTTCCTCGTCTAACTTTTTAATCTCGTTAATAACCGCACTGCCTGCCGTTGCAAGATCGATTGCCGCATCGGCAAAGAATCCGCCGTCCAAGTAGAATACAGGTCTGATGTTGATAGCCGACGGAACCGACCACCAACCGATTTTACCCATAGTATCTGTAGAACCTCCGGCATCCAAAACAAGATAGTTACTCGAGTTACCGTTAAGAGTGGTTCTGAGCATATACGTGCTGCCGAGATTAAATCCTGCTTTATCTGTATATATCTTCAATTCATTCCATGACGGAACCGTAACGCCGGCTTTAAAAGAATAATTTTCAAAGTTGTTGTCATTTCCCTCGGTTTTCCACAAATGATTAAAATCAATATGTTTTGTCAACGTTTTCGGGAAAGGCGTTATTGCGCCGTCGTCATTTCCGTAGTTGACAAAATCGCCGTTCAGCCATGATTGAAGTGCCGAACTTTCGTCAAGCTTTAACTTATCTCTTGTTCTTGTGCCGTAAAGTTCATCCGAAATAATGAAATACTTCGATGCTTCATTATTCAATACGTCTGCAAGCACATACTTTTTGCCGCCGTATGTGAACGTATAATCCGGATTGGAGTCCTTGTTACAACTCCACAGCTGCGGATCTGTATATACAATTCTGTTCTTTACCAATCTCTCGGGAACAGCATAGCTTTCCGAATCCATCGAAACCGTTTTTCCGTTCGTATCGGTTGCAATCATAGTATAATAAAGCGTCTTTGCCGTATCAGCCTCGGTTATTACATACTCGTCGCCCGTTCCGAGAATCTCTTCCGAACCGACTGTTTTCCAGTTGATTGTATAGCTTGCGAGCGGTGTGGTATCGGCATAGTTAAAGCTTGCTTTAACGGTTTCGCCGTACTTAAGTTCCTCTCCGCTTACAGTATTAATTTTCATATCTCTGATGTCCATAACATCGTCACCGGCTTCCATGCCGAGATATGCAATCAAATCCTGCGTGGAGTAAATCTTTTTAAGCGCGTCCCAGCCTACCGCTTTTACAGCTTCCTTTACTTCATCGCCGGCAGTGGACAAATCGATTGCCGCTTCCTTGAAAAATCCACCGTCCAGATAAAATACCGGTCTGATATTGCACGACGACGGAGCATCCCAGTTTGAAAGTCTTACAGTCGTGTCATATGTTTCTTCCGCACCCTTTGCCGGCACAACCAGATAATGAACGCTGTTGCCGTTGAGAACGCTTCTGAGCATATATATGCATTGCATATCATAGCCCGCTTTTGCTCCGTACATCTTCAGCTCGCTTGCGGAAAGAACGGAAACGCCTGCCTTATATGCATACGGGTCGAATTGGAAGTCACCGCTGCTGCCCTCTGTTGCCCAATAATGGTCAAAATCAATATGTTTTTGAATAACCGAACTTAACGGCTTTACTCCGTTTTCATTTCCGTAGCTAAGAAAATCTCCGTTGAGCCATGTATTGATAATCGAGTTTTCATCAAGTTTGTTTTTGTCGCGCAGTCTTACGCCGTATGTTTCATTTGCAATAATGAAATACTTCGACTTTTCATTGTTGAATGTATCGGCAAGTGTGAACGACTGTCCTTCATATGTAAACTTTGACGCTGCGGCAGGGTCACTTGCTATATCACTCACATAAGTGAACATCGGGACATTGTCATAATAAAGTCTTTTCGGAATTGCAACCGCATCGGTTGTGATTGTACTCTCGTCCTCAAAAGCCACAACCGCCGAAATCGATTTGCCTGCGTCCGCCTCGGTAACGATATATGTATCGCTGCCGTCCGATTCAACCTCGGTATCGCCGATTATCCATTTGTCGACCGCGTATTGCTGAGATGCGCCCGTTACCGAAACTGTCAGAGTTTCTCCGTATGCGGGTGTCTCGCCGCTGAGTGTTCCGATTGAAGCCGTTTCGCCGGCTGCCATTGCCGTCATCGGGACGAGCGTTGTGGCAAAGCAGGTCAAAGCCAGATTCAATGCTAATAATTTTTTCATAAAATCACCATTTCCTTTCTATTATAAAATAGTATAAAATTTATATATTATCACGCGCCGATTCATTTGGGATTCAGTTCCTGCCGGCATGATATTATATACTTAAATTATTTAAAGCCGACCGCTTTTGTAATGACATTCATGTTGAGTGCGTCATTCCAAATCATAACCTTTACGTTATACCCGTCGGTAACGTCCGAAAGATTATCCAGCGAAAGCGTCTTTGTTTCGCCCGTTTTCACAGGCGCTGCGGTCATACCCACACTGAGTCCGTTTGCATCGTACAAAATCATGATTGCAACTCCGCTTTTTTCGATTTTGTTATACGAATTGAAGGTCACATCGGCAGAAATCGAACCGATTCCCTCAAGGCTTTGTGTGTCGAAGCTTACTTCCGCTTCATAGCTGCGATGGAATCCGTGCGTTCTTAATTCTCCCTCGGAATAAAGTGCCGACAAATCCTCAATTGTATAGTTCTTTTTCATTGTGTCCAAAACAGCACTGCCTGCCGACTCCAAATCTATTTTTACATTTTTGAAGAAATCCTCATTTAAGTAAAATTCGGGGCAGACATTTGCCTGGGACGGGATATCCCAGTGGTTTGCCAAAAATCCCGAACCGATATCCTGACCGATTGTGAGAATGAAAATCTTTCCCGCTTCAAAATGGTTTGCGCAGGTTCTGGTCCAGTATCTGCTTCTGGTCTCGTCCCATCCCATTATATCTTTATATTTTTCCATTTCGCTGATTGACGGAAGTGTTATTCCGCCCTTAAATGAATAAGCCTCAAGCGGTTTAGATGCATTCGGAGCAGGCTCGGCAAGCCAAATATGGTCAAAATCGATATACTTCACCAGCTCCGCCGGCAGAGCCTGACCGTTGTTTCCGGTCCGGGCAAAGGAATTGTCAAGCCATTTTTGAATACTTGCATCATCATTTGTATCCATTTTGTTTGATGACAAAATCTTCATTCCGTAGGTTGTATTTGCAATCACAAAGAACTTGGATTTTGAATTGTTGAGCGTATCAAGCAAAGTGAAACTTTGTCCGTCAACGGTAAATTTATATTTACTGTTCGCCTCTTTACTCATGCTCACTGTATAATTCGGACCTTTTGCTTCATTCGAAATGCTCTCGACCGCTGCCGCGTCCGATTGCGTCTCGCCGCTGCCGCCCTCTGTATCGGTCACGAAAATTTTGCAATAAATTTCGCATCCGGCATCCGCGTCGGTTACGATATACTCCTTATCCTCACCGATAAGCTTTGTCTCGGTGCTGTCTTTTTTATACCACTCAACGCGCCAATCCGCCATTTCATTGGTGTTCTGTTCGCTGTAGTCAAAGCTTACCGCGAGCGTCTCGCCGCTTTTTATTTTCTCGCCGCTCTTTGCATAAACCTTTGCATTTTCCAAAAATAAGAAGCCTGCGGGAGGATTTTTCCCGAGATATTTAATTATATCGGAAACCGAGTAAATATTCATAAGCTCCTCGGTCGAATATTTTGCGATTTCCTTTTTGACAGCCGCTCCGGCTCTTTCGAGGTCGATCGCATTCGTTTTGAAGAAGCCTTCCTTTAAATAGAATATCGGTCTTACGGCACATTCCTTATCCACGCTTGTTGTGGACGGAGTGAACTCGGTCAATCCGGCTTTGCTCGGTTCTATCGCAAAAAGCTGAGTTTTGCCGCGGAAGAAAAATACCGGCGTTCTTGTATAGTATGTATCCGCCGCCTTTGTACCCATGTTGGGATATTTGATAAATTCCGAAACGGACGGGAGTGTGATTCCTCCCTTAAAGGTGTAGCAGACCGGCTCTGCGGAGGTATACTCCGGCTCGGTGAGCCATATGTGGTCAAAATTAATGCTGTCCTTTATTCCCGACGGAATACTGTCGGCAAAATCATGATCCAGCCAATATTGAATATTTGTGCTGTCCTCTCCGTCAAATTTAACGATTTTATTATCGCTGACGGCTCTTTTGCCATACAAATCATTTGCGATAACCAAATATTTTGATTCGTCATTATTAAAAATATTTCCTATCGTAAAGCTCTTTCCGTCCATCAAAAAGGTATAGTCGGAATTTGCATCGGCATTTCCGCTGTAGGCTGTGTTGCGCTCCTTTGCGCTTACCCAGCTTGCTATGGCGGCGGTGTTTGATTCTTCAAGCGTTGTACCGTCCGCCGATTTTGCCACCGCTTTGAGCCCGTACCCGGCATCCGCTTCGGTGACAATATACGTACTGCCCGTACCGACAACGGTATCTTCCGATTCCGACACCCTGTGCCACTCAACCGACGCACCGTCCGCACAGTCAAAGGTAAGTGTTTCGCCGTAAGCAGGTACTTCTCCGCTTACGGTTCCCATTTCACTTGCGGCAAAAGCCGACGGAATCATCGCTGCAAGAATCGCTGCCGACAAAATGAATGATGTTGTTTTTTTCATGCTGCCCGTCTCCTTTCCTATTTAATATACTCTGACAGAATTTGATATTGTTTCGAGCGGATTGCCGATTCCCACATAAGAAAGCTTCACATAGTCGCCGCTTTCATATGAAACGGAATCGAGAGATATATTTTCGGAAACTTCAGCGCCCTTTAAAAGGCTGACTCTTTTCGATACAACTTTTTTACAGGATGCGTTTTGTCTGTAGACCGCCGCCACAAGCATTCCGTCAATATTTTCTCTTGCCGCCATATTAACCGATATATCCAATTTTTCTCCCGAGTATGCCGCTCCGTTTTTTCCCGAGAAAACTGCGTTTGAAAGCTTTACCTCCGAAGTGTAGTCCAGATAATCATATATGTCAGCTGCGGCGTATATCTTTTTAAGCTCGCCGATTGAATAATTTTCTTTAAACACCGCTTTTACGTTTTTCCCCGCGTTTTTAAGGTCAATTGCCACATCGGCAAAGAAATCGGAATCGAGCCAAAATGCGGGTCTTATCATTATACCGGGATCGGATGGTGTCCAGCCGAGAGTTCTTCCCGAGCTGTTGACACGCTGTGCCTCCAGTGAGTTCGGGGCGGAGGTTCTGAGCCACCAGTTTCCGCCGCCGACAGCCGTTGTCAGCGCGTCCAAGCCGTCGGAATAACCTATTTTACTTCCGTACTTTGTAATCTCGGCTGCAGACAACAGAGCCACTCCGCATTTTACTTTATACTCGCTCGTCCAAGTTCCTGCCTCGGTCAGCCATTCATGATTAAAATCTATGTGGTCGAGCACACCTTGCGGAAGCTTGTATTCCCTTTTGGTAAAGCTGTCCTGGATGCCATACTCCACAAAATCATGATTGAGAAAATATGCAACACTTGCAGGACTTGTCGGGTCAAATACATTGCTGTTTGACGAATCAAACGAACGGTTTGCAAACATTCCCTTTGCAAAAACGAAGTATTTTGACTTTTTGTCATCCGTAACATCCAAAAGAACAAATTCCTGCCCGTCCACACTGAACACATTTTCCCTCGGCGAATTTTCCGGAAGATGACCGGTCGATATAAACGGTGCGGCATTTGCCGACGGTGCAAACACCATTACTGCCGCGCCGAGCAGCGCAATTATTTTCTTATTCATCAGCTTCACCTCCTGCAATTATAAAGCTCTTGAATTTATCCGGATTTTTACCCGTTACGATTCCCTCGCCCCACGAAAGCGCGCTTACTCTCACGCCCTTATCCTCATCGTTTACCGCGATTGACATAGAAATATTTCCCTGTGTTTTGGGGTCGATTCCAAGACTTGCCCACGGCATGGAAAATTCATAATAGGTATGCTGTCCGACGGTATTGATTGCCAGCTTGTGTCCCGGCAGATTGCTTCTGTCCTCCGGCTCGTTTATCGCAAACCACTGCCACATTGTCGGACCGCTCGGCGAATCCGCAACACCAAGCTCGAAATATCTTGAAGTATTGTCATAGTTGTCATTCTCCGGCGCGTAGATTGTAAACTGCAAACAGTCGTTTCGCCAAATCTGTTCGCCGTCGCTGGTCGCTTCATGCATATTATCAAAGATATCAGCCGACAAATACAAATTATCATCATCATAAGTCAGATAAGCATATCCGGACAAATCGTTCGCGCCGCCGTATCGGCTGCCGTCGGTAGCAATGGCAACAACAACGCCGTCGGTCAAGTCGATTGCATAGTCACTCGGCATATCTTCATCAATTTTGCCGTCGACCTCAACGGTTTTACGTCTCAGCAGATTATACTCTATAGTTTCATCCGCGTCGATTTTGCCCGTCGACTCGCCGTCGAGTGTCAGCTGCAGCTGAGTATTGTATTTTTTGCCGCTTTCAACCGCTCCGACATAAACAGGAATAATATCCTCCGAATCTGCGGATATCTTTTTATTGACATCCAGCGTTCCGTTTTTATCGGCAAAGAACCAATTGACGGAATTAACTGTCATATCCTCCTTGCCCTTGTTTTTAAGACGGATGTTAAAGCCGCCGTTTTCCATTCCCTTTCCGTTTTCTACTGTCGGATAAATCGTTACGGTGTATTTGTCATTTACATAAACAGGTCTTGAAAATCTTGCAAACGCTCCGTTTTCGTCCGATGCGTCAATAACCGCAACGCGTCTTTCGGATACTCTTGACGGATTTATGACAACGCTTGTATCGGTGCTTGTTCTGCCGTCGGCTGCAAATGCCGCTCCGCTTTCCGGCAGCTTCACATCTATTGCATAAGAGCCGCCTGCCACTGTCCAATCCGGCTCTTTTACCGAAACTTCATCGGTCACTTCAAAGCCGGAAATGTTTCCTGTGAGATAGAAAGCTTCCATAGAAACAGTGAAATACAGTTTTCCGTTCCTGGGCGTATATGTCTTTGTCTTGCCCATCATATCTGTCACTCTGACCGGGCTGTCGGCATAAATAACAATATTTCTTTCCTCATCATCATTAATATCGGTTTGTGCGCCGCCCGACTCAAGTCCGTATTCATCCTCATTCTTTAATTTCAGGAACACATATGTGTCCTCACCGTTTCCGCTGTACTTGTAAGCACGCACGTCATCACTTCTTTGCTGCTCTGCGAACATCTTATTTTTAAGCATTCTCGTCATTGTGCCGTAAGCGACATATGCAGGCTTCGGAGTGTAATTTCCGTACTTGCTGCCGAATGCATGAAGTATTCCGAATCTGTCCTCGTGCTCGGTATCGGTATTTCCGTCGTCTATCAGGTCATACCAATAAATCTGAGAAACTCCCTGATTAAGTGCAATCATATGCAGAATCGGGACACAATACGCCTGAATATATTCCGGACGTCCGTACATATTTGTCGAGGTTGCACAGCCGGTCTCGGTCAGCATATATTCCTTATCAGCCATGCCTGGCAGCTCCTTGAATTTTTCCACCAGGTTCTGATTTGTGAAAAGTCCGGTATAACTGTGGAAAGACGCATAGTCAAAATAATTTGCACCGCCGAGCGCAATTACTTCCTTATCCCAGTCGTTGCAGCCTGCAAGCACCGCGCCGAGATGTGCCTCGGGATGCTTTGCCTTGATTGTTTCATAGGTCTTTTTCAAAAGGGGTACATAGGTCGACGGCAAAGAATCGGCGTCTCCGTCTCCTCTGTCACCGAACTGCGGTCCGTACCACTCATTGAACATATCTATGTATGTGTCCTCGCCGCACATTTCATATACCGCGTTTGTATAGTTTGCGTAGCCTGTTCTTCCCTCGTCCGTATACGGGGTTGCGCCGTTGTCATAATATCGGTTCGAGTAATTGGTTGGTGTAAGCAAGCCCATTTTGTACTCATTGCCATATTTGAGCAAATCGCGGTAAGTCGAATCACTGTACACGCCTTTCTGAGGCTCGGTTGCCGGCCATTCCGTACCGTCACGAATCATCTTTACACCGATTTTATCGGCTTCTGCATATAAGTCGTACCGCCATCCGGCAAAACTTCTGTCGCAATGCATGTTCATGCCGAAACGCTTATCCGTAACATCGGAATAATCGGTCTTTTCCAAAATGCAAAATGTTGTCTGAGCAATAAGACCGGACAAGCCTTTTTTGTTGCCTGCATAAAACTCAACAAGATAATATCCGTTGTCGAAGTCGGAAAAATCAAGCTTTAGCTGTTTGTCCGTCACTCTTAAATATTCGTGCTTAACTTCCTCATTCCAGAAATCCTTCACGAGCATTTCCACAACGGGGTACTCTGTGTGCAGGATAAAGCCTGCCTTTTCGTCACTTGTGAATATGTTTCCTCTGTTAATCTGCTCTATGTATGATTCCGAACTGTCGTTCCAGTCCTGCGGCTCGGCAGCGGAGTTTAAAAATCTTGCCACTCCCTCTGCGACCCTGCCTCTCGTTATCGGCTTATCCGGATACAAATATCCGTCCTCGCCCTCGACAAAGCCCATTGTAAGCGCCTTATTCACCGCTGTTTTTGCCCAGGCGGCAACATTTTCGGAATCGGTCAAATCATCGGCAAAATTCCCGTAGGTTATTTTTATACCGACCTTGTTCTCGTATGCCTTTGTCAGGATCACCGCCGCCTGCTGCGCTGTGATAAATTCGTCCGGGCAAAAACGACCGTCTCCCATTCCCGAAAGTATTCCCTCCGCCGCAGCGCTGTTTACCGCTTTTTTGTAATACGCGTCCTCAGGAACGTCCGAAAAGACATTCTCTCCGGCCTCGGGCAAATTAAGCGCCTTATCCATAATAATTGCAAAATCTGCTCTTTTAATATTTTCGTTCGGATAAAAATGCACTCCGTCCGTACCGGATATTATCCCCAAATTGTAAAGATAATCCGCTGCGCCCGACATGTCCCCGTCCACATCGGAAAAAGCAAACGAGGGAACCGAGCTTATCAAAAGAGATGATGCAAGTAATGCCGCAATTTTTCTTTTCATAAATTTTCCTTTCCGCCGGAATCGGCTTATTTAAAATCTTTATCTGTAAATTACCACTGTGTATACCCATCCGCCGTCTGCATACAGTATAACCTTCGATGCACCCGAGCCGCCGCTCTTATAGTCGCAGATCTCCGCCAAAGATGCCTCCGATATTTTGCCGGTCTTTGATTCACAAACATAAAACGTTGCTCGGTTTAAGCTGTAGCTGTAGAGCGAGTCTATAATTTTGCTCTGTTCGGCAACAGGCGTCACGCCGTCTTTAAGAACTCTGAGCGCGTTTCCGGATTTCTGATATACCAGTCCGCATGACACATTTTCATTATGAACACTGCCGTACCAGTTATCCTTAGACACCCACTTGCTTTCCTCATTCGAGTAAAGTATCTCTGCATTTACAACTTCCTTTAAGACATTTATGTCAAGCATTACAAAGTCGCCTGCTTTAAGCTCGTATGTTTTGCCGTCTGTGCTGCCTGCCGCAATCACGTTGTCAAGCTTGTATTCCGAGGTGGTGACATAGGTAGTCTCCAAGCCCTCGTCAGTACTCAGGACAATCTGAACAATCGGCCGGTCGTCCGAATCGATTGTATGATTTATCTTCTTTACCACGCCGTATACCGAACCGTCTCTGTCCTCCGCCGTATCGCTGTAGAAAAGCAGCAAATCGGCGACTATCGCATTTTCGTCCGCGCAATACGCGTTCATCGCATATGAGTAACCGTTTATAAAGCCCTTGCCGAGCTTGAACACCTTTTCGTTCCCGGCAAATGTCTTTGCCACCGTCATAAGGGTGGTACTCCCATTGATCAGCACTCGGTGCGAAAAGTCATTGTCCAGCTTAAATGTGAGCTTTTCCTTTTCCGCCCCGGTTGCCGAATAGCCTTTATAGATATATCTTAAGCTGTTTTCGCTTTCGTTCTGTCCTTTATAGGTTGTGTCGATTTCCGACACCTCGCCTGCCGAATTGGTTTTGTATCTTATAAGCTGATATGTGTTTACGTCGTCATTTCCGCGTTCGAGATAAGCTGTGAACTCGGGAGCATGTTTCACCCTCTGACCGTCAATCTTTACTTTTTTCGCTGTGTTGAGACGAACAAACTGTCCCGATGCGGTATAGATTTTCAAAGAGAAAATCGCATCATCGGCATAATCCTCGTCCTGCACCGCCTTGCACAAAAATCCGTATGTAAAATCATTGCCCTGCACCGCTTCGGCATAAGCGACTTTGCCAAAGCTGTCAAGATATAGCTGAATGTCCGTATTAATAATCGGATCGGTCGGATTTACATTTGCATAATCGTTTGCAAGAGTATACTCCGTACCGTCTACGGAATATTTTGTTTTACCGTACCCAGTATTTTTACCCTCGTATGTACCGGATGTTTTTTCCTTTGAAATTATTATTCTTACCCTTGTTCCGTCGCCGTTTGCATATACCGTCAAAACGTTATTCAGCTGAATATCGGCAAACTCCGCCGCCTTGCCCTCACTGTCCGAAATAACAACATCGGTGTCGTCCGGGTCAAGCGTGAGATTTCTTGTCCTGTCGATTTTGTCATATATCAGCATGTCGATAGCATTTATGCCGCCGACAAAATATGTTTCGTACGCGTCAATCATCACTGCCACAGATATGTCACCCGAGCTGATTCTGTTGACGGTTATGGTTCCGCTTGTGTTTTCAAGTGCCGCTTTTCTGTCCCCGGATTTTACCGCCGTTCCGTTTTTGCTGACCTCGTCGGAGGCAGTTATTTTAATATTTTTGACTCTGTCGCCGTCCTCGTATTGCAGCATTTCGCCGTTGTATCCGACAACATCGTCACAGTCGATTACGGTTGTGTCATTTTTGTTCGGCATGATTGCAATAGCTGCAAGCTCGTTGCTGTTTTGGTTTTTCCCATAGTATGCCTCGCACCAAAAGCCAAGCAGATCGGCATAATCGCCGCTTATGCCCAATGCCTTGCCGCCGATTACAAGCTCGTTCGGAGTTTCGCCGTTCGAGGTGAGATAGCTCTTGTCAACCGAGGTTACAAGCCCCTCTGTTTTCTCCAGGTCGAGCCACTCGGAAAGCGGAGTTTTGCCGCCGCTTGAAAATGTCGGCCGGTCAGTCGCTATCGACTCCATGTCAATCGACATGATCTCGGTATCGAGCATGTTATATACAATCTCTGCCGCCTGTCCGTACGAAATTGTGCTGTCGTTGCCCAAGCCTTTAATCAGCCTCATCGAAGACGCCATGCTGACATAGCCGGTCGGGAATCCACCGTTCGCCTCGGCATATTTTTCATATCCGAGCGCGGTCACAGCCGAAACCGCCGCCTGCTCCCAAGTGATCTTTTCCTCCATTCGGAAACTTCCGTCAGAATAGCCTTTGAAAACTCCGCGCTCGGTAGCATAGTTGATTTTATCCGCCAAATAATGCTCCTGCTCAACATCCTTATAGCTGCCGGATATCTTTCCGCCGTCGTAGCCCATAATTCCGGCAAGCAGCGCCGCGAACTCTCCTCTTGTTATATCGCCGTCAATTTCTCCGTAATCCGAATCGGCGATACCGAGCTGTTTTAAAATATCAAGCTCTTTTTCATAGCCTGCGCTTGCCGAGACCGGCATTACCGCCATCGAAAAAACAATCGCCGCCGAAATCATAACCGCTAATATTTTTTTCACTTTGTTGTCCTCCTCGTTTTATTTTATATCACCTATTTATTTAAAAGCTGTAAAAAACCGTAAAGAATTTTTGCCGCTTCCGCTCTTGTCGCGGTGCGTTTGGGTTGGAATGAGCCGTCCTCCATACCGCTTATCAGCCCTGCGTGCTTCATTTCGTAAACAGCGTCCCTTGCATATTCCGAAATTTCGGCATCGTCGGTAAAACTTTCCACCTCGTCCGAACCAAACGTCACTCCCTCACGCTCGGCAGCTCTTTTGAAAAGAACCGCCAAATCCTGTCTTGTCAGATTTTCTCCGACTCCGAAGCTGCCGTCCCCTCTGCCGCTCGTGAGATTATTCACCTGCGCCGAGGCTATGTAAGAATACGACCAGCTGCCCTTTTGTGCGTCGGTGAAATCGGTCTCGGCATCGGGATTGTAAAGTCCCAGTCCGCACACGAGCATTTTGATGAACTCTTCTCGCTTCACATTGTCGCCCGGGCAGAAGCTGCCGTCGCCCTTGCCGCTGATAATGCCTTTCTCCGTCAGCGCTTCAATTGCCTCTTTTGCCCATGCTGCATTTGCCAGGTCGTTAAACCGTTCGGTTTTGGTCGGCGTGATTGTGCTGCCAGTATCCGTAACCGGAAGAGAAACCGTATTATTTTTACTTTTGCCGGAGGAAGATCCTCCTCCCGAGCCGCTTCCACCGCCGCCGTTGCCGCCGTTGGATTTTTTGCCCTCTGCAACAAGCTTGTTAAAATCTTCTTTCAGGCTCTCGCATGAAGAATATGTTTTTCCCGCGATTTTTCTAAGCACTGCCGCCTTGTCCGAAAGCGCGTTATACGCGGAAAAGTCAATTTTCAAATATTCGTTGTTGCCGCTTAATATATCATAAACTCCGTCATAGCCTTCAATTTTCAAAACAGCGGTCAAAATTGTATTTTCCGTCATAGCTGTTCTGACATCCTCAACTGTGCCGAAACCGCCCTTTGACATGGCTGCAAGAATAAGCTTTTTAACCTCGTCTGCCTGCTTTTCGTATGTGTCATTACTTTCCAATTCTCCAAGCTTTAGAATATCTTCAAAATCCGCAAGCGTTTTGCTTATATCCATACCTCCGCCCGAAACGCGGTTGACAGCCTGCGCTGCGAGTGCATTTCTAAATGCCGCCCGAAAGCTTTCCAGATTCTCATATTTCGCGCCGCGGTTTTTCAGCACCTCGTCCGCAAGCGCAAGCTTTTGCGAGTCGGTCAGCAGCGGATAATACTCTCTGTCCAAGCCGAGATAATTTTTTCCGTCCTCTATGGCTTTTGCCATTTCGGCAGCCGTTGCGGCGGAATTGATTGCAGCAAATGCTTTTTCAAAATCCGCGGCGTTGATATATATCAGCAAATTTTTCTCCGCTTCGCCGTCTCCGACTGTGACTCTGGTAATATATTCCGATGAACTGTAATCGCCGTCTATTCCGAAAGCAAATGAAAATTTTCCGTCATTGCCTGCCTCGGTCTGATCAGCGTGCCATATAACCTCCGAATAATTTTCCGGGGTGAGTTCCTCCAAGTCGCTCTCGGTTTTTCCCGGTTTCAGAATCTCGATCGCAACATCGCTGCCTGCCTTCGCCGTTCCCGAAATAACAGCGCTTTTATTTTCCGGATTGTAATCGACATTGTATGCCGCCGCATCGGCGCTGCCCATCATTGCTGCAATAATAACCAATGACATAATTTGTTTTCGTTTCATGACTATCTTTCCTTTCTCGGATAATCCTTTTCGGCAGTTCCTGTACGTATTAAATTAATACTCTCTCTTTTTGCCAAAAAAATCCCTAATTTATAACATATTTGCCAAAATTATATTAGCAGGCGAACTATATGATATATAATCCGCACACTATATATATATCATAACTCCACTCGGGCAATAAATCAACCAACAATATTCGTTAATTTTGGGGGACAATATTAAGATTTTTTATTGCAGGAAATTATCCCCTGTAAAAGAAGCTCAAAAAATTGAACAAAACGCACTAAATTCACGAGATTTTTTACCTTTTCGCACACGTCCGCCCCGGTCGGCAATTGATTTTTTTCGCATACCAAAGGCGGAAATTATTTATATTAAATAAATTGACAAAATCCCCGCTGTGTTATATAATAAAATTATGAGTGAGGTGATAGCTTTGTATAAAAACGCAGACGATTTGAGCAGTATTGAAATGTATCACAATATTGCGTCAAAAATAGTAATAAATGTTCAGAACGATGAGCCGGGAACACCGTCGCATACGCATAGTTTTCTTGAGCTTTGCATGATTATGTCCGGCGAAATATATAACACTATCAACGGCAAGACGGTGCTTATGAAAAAAAACGACTTCTTTTTGGTCGACTTCGGCACCTCCCACAAGCTGACAAAACTCGGGGGGGGAGAAAATGGAAAATGTCCCCTGCAGCCTTATAAATGTTCTGTTTCAGCCCTCCGCAATTGACAATACTCTCCGCGACAATGCAACGATCGCCGAGGTCCTCGCGAGTAAAAATATAGGACTGGTCGGAAAAGTGCGCGGAGGAAAGCCTGCAAACACCGTCTATCACGATGATTCGGGAGCTATAGAACAGCTTTTGCTTGACATGAAAAAAGAATTCGGATATATGCTTTTCGGATATGAGAAAAAGCTCCGCTGCGATTTGATATCGATACTCATTCACATAGCAAGATATCTCACTCCCGAGGATATGGAAACGGATATTTCCTCCACATCGGACAAAATAATTTCGTATATCGAACAGCACTACAACGAGGATTTGACTCTTGAAAAAATGGGCGAAATATTTCATATTCATCCGACATATCTGTGCTCGAAATTCAAAAAGGAAACGGGCTATTCCTTTGTCCAGTATCATCAAAAGACCCGTATCACCAATGCGTGCCACCTGCTTGCGCTGACAAATATGCGCATTTCCGAAATATCGCACGCGGTCGGTTATGACGATGTGAAATATTTTGAGAAAATATTCAGAAAGCACACTCTGACCAGTCCGAGGGAATTTCGAAAATCCGAAAAGATTGTTCTGACAAAAAATAAATGGGAGGAAAATAAGCATATGCTGAATATAAACGGCTGAGGAACCGCAAAAATTTTGAACAGCCGAAACACGCTCTAACGGCGGACTAACGTGCTCAGGGCGGTCTGTCGAGGCCGTATAAATCGGCATCTTTGATTTTTCCGACATAATTTCGGCATGTGCAATTTCCTGCAAACAAGCAAAAAGGCATTTAAATTTTGAGAAAATCAAAATTTAAATGCCTTTTGTGACATATTTTTAATTTTGGTACACCGCGCACTCCGCCGTTCCGTCAAAGCCGTCACGCGCTGTAAGCTTTATTTCCCGCTTTTCGCCGGGGAGCATATCGAAGAAATTATCCTCCAAAACAAATTCTCCGTCAAACGAAACCCCGATTGCAATATTCGAAACACACTCAACACAAATTGAATCCCTGCCGACGCTCCATTTAAGCTCCGATCCGGCAAGCTTTACATCGGCAAGCCAGCCGCTGTAATATCTTGCGCGGCTCACGCGCTTGCCGTCCTTGTAAACATCAGCGAAAATAACAGTTTTGTCTCCGATATCGGAAGAAATTACAAAATCAAGCTCTGTATTTTTGTTTTTCTTCAGCTCCGCGGTGCCGCTGTAAAGCTCTGACACTTTACCGATTTCGCTATCTGCCGACAACAGCTTTACTTCAACCCCTCCCTCATACAGGCTGTCATTCAGAACCGAGAAACACAGCTTTTCATCCTTTTTCCGAATCGCTGCCGCAATCGGAGAGCAGGTGTGTTTCATGGCATAAAGACCGGACTTCGGAGTCAGATAGTAGTCAATCATCGCAAATCCCAGCGCCGGCCAGCAGTCGTTGTACATCCAGAACAGCACGCCCGAGGTGTAGTTTTTGTTAAGCCTTGCATTCTCAATCAGCAGGCGAATCCACTCATATTCGATATATTGATATCTGTAAAGCTCGTCACTTCCGCCGACCATGACATCCGCATTCTTTTTTAATCTCCCATGAATCGACGGCCAATGCATAACCTCCGTAAAGTGGGGGTTGTTTTTGATATGATATTCGATAACTTCACCCCCGTAATCGGTCATATCCTCCTCTGCCAGGAATTTTTTCAGCGAGGATTTGGGCGGATAACCTCCGACAGGATTTTCGGCAATAAACCGCCCTGTCCTTTTAAAGGAATCGGGAGTGAGAGTCTCAGCACCGGGCCACCACCCGAAGCCATGATTTTCACCGACGGTATAGTCATCGTTCGTTCTTCCGCCGTATGGGTTCGATATTCTGAATACCCGTCCGGGATCAAGCCTGTCCAAAATAGGCAGATATATGTCATTCATTATTCCGATATTTGGCGTTTTGGGGTCATCCCATGCAAAATTCGAAATATTTTCGTTGTCGGCGCTCCAGTAAGCTATGCACGCATGATGACGAAGTATTAAGACATTTGCTTCAATTTCCTTTTTCACGCTTTCGCAAAACTCCGGCAACTCAAACGGGTAGTCACCGCAGGCGAACATGAAATCGTGAGTGAGAAGTATTCCATACTCATCACATGCATCGTAAAATTCGTCCGGCTCATACACTCCGCCGCCCCATACACGCAGCATATTTATATTCGCATCCGCTGCCGCCTTAACAAGCGCGACCGCTTTTTCTTTATATTTTTCACTTCTGTCCGGGAACGGTGACGGCGGTACCCAGTTTCCGCCCTTGGCAAAAATCCGCTCGCCGTTCACAAGAACTGTCAGGCTCTCGCCGACATGTCCCTCTTTTCCGCCCGATAAATCTTTGCTGTATTCCTCCTCGATGCTCCCCGGTTCATCCCGGAGCATTTCGACCGCAACCATCCTTATTCCGATTCGCTTTCGGCAGCTGTCAATTTCCTTTCCGTCCTTATCGAAAAGCGTAAACGAAACTGTGTAAAGCGGCTGTTTTCCGTAGCCGGCGGGCCACCAAAGCTCGGGATTTCTTATTCCTGCCTGCATAAAGATTTCCGAGAGAAATACTCTGCCGCCGTCATTCCACACAAGCTTTCCGTCCGGCGCATTTATATTGATTTTGAATCGGCAGCCGTTTTCAAGCGCTCTTTTTGTTTTAAGCCTTAAGGATATCCCTGCCGACTTGTCACTTATATAAGCAACTTCGGCATGAGCGTTCTCAATTTCGCCCGATTCGGGAATAACAAGACTCACATCTCCGCATATTCCTGCCGATACAAAGCGGTCGACCCAATCCCAGAAAAATGTACACTGTACTCTGCGTACATAAAGTCTGTCAAACATTCCGAACGCGGAGGTCCTCTCTTTTGGATTTATGACATATTCTTTGTACGGACGGATAACGACCTTTAATTCGTTTTCGCCTTTTTTAAGTCCGCCGCTCACGCAAAACGGCAGGAACATGTTGCTTGTTTTGTAAACCGTTTTTCCGTTTAAAATTATATCGGCATATGTAT
The DNA here is from genome assembly GCA_934486735.1 of uncultured Clostridia bacterium. GTDB lineage: Bacteria > Bacillota > Clostridia > UBA1381 > UBA1381 > CAKSQL01. The sequence goes on from CAKSQL010000028.1 coordinate 27,810, forward strand.
CAACTCCGTCAAAGCTTAAATATGCATTTGTCAAATCCACATCGGGGACAGTAAATTTTTTGGTGTATACCCATGTTTTGTCCTCTGTCCAGTGACAGTTTTTATTGTTGTCGCGATAAAATAAATCAGGTAAAATCCCTGCTTTTTCAAGCTCGGGCATAACATATCCCGGGACGGCAGCCTCAATCTCAATTGCCGCTCCGTCCTTGTTTTCGCCCGAAAGAATCCACATTCCGTTTAATAATTTTTTCATTTTCCATGTTCCGCCTTTCGCCAGAGTAATAGATTAACGGGTATTTTATCACATAAAATTATAATAGTCAATAGTTTTTTTTTCGAAAATTTTTCGCAAAAGATGACGCAAAATAACAGCATCGCCTTTTACTCATCCTTGAAAACACACCGATTCGAAATATTTTTTTATGCTTTCCATGCTCCGAAAATCGGTTTTACCGCTCTTGCAAAACAGCCGGGTATTCCTCGGCTGTTTGAATTATTTTTAGGTTACCGATACATTTTCCAATCGTAATTTTTCACTCTCATGAGCGCTTCCGGAAAATAGGTCAGACGTACTCGGAATATCAGAAATAATATGTGTCTTAAAAATGCATGTCATATGCTGATACACAGCTCCGCCCCAATAACCGAAATCACGCGCGGCTTCGGTTTTAATAATTCCAAGCATTTCCATCATGCGTTTAAAAGCAAGTACGGGATAACACCGCTTGACTACAGAAATAATTATAATAAAGACTTTAAAAAATGTATAAAAAGACCTCTTTTTGCAAGAGGTCTTTTTATACATGACGCACAATTGCCACAGGACATCTTTAATCGTCTTTTTTGAACAGTAAATCAAAAATTCATAAATTTTACAATATCATCCTGTAAATCGAATAATCCCCTCAGCCGAAAGTTTTCCGCTGCTGAGCTACGCTGACTGCTGCCACAGTTATTTTATTTATATAAAGGTCCGTATTCCGCGCAGGCTCTGTAATCGGTCGACGTATCATCATCGCCCTTTCCAAAGCCTATCCATGAATGAGGTCTGTAAATTTTATCGGCAGACACATTATGAATCGAAACCGGTATGCGCAGCATTGACGCCAATGTTATAACATCCGCTCCGATATGCCCATGAACGGTTACTCCATGATTTGCTCCCCAATTTGCCATTACGGAGTATACATCCGCAAATGCGCCTTTTCCTGTCAAAATCGGCGCAAACCATGTGGTAGGCCATGTCGGGTCGGTTCTTTGGTCAAGCTTTTTGTGCATATCATCATCCAAAATAACCGAATATCCCTCAGCAATTTGAATTGTCGGTCCCACACCGTCAATAATATTCACTCTTATCATGGTCATCGGCATTTCGGCAAGCGTTTTAAAATGAGATGAAAAACCGCCGCCTCTGAAATATTCATAATCAGCTCTGCACCAGTCGGTTGCATCAAGGCATGCTTTTATATCCCTATCTGTCATTTCCCACCATTTCTTCACTGTTCCGCTGCCGTTTTCATCCTTTGCCGCACCGGTACAATCCATTGCCGTTGCTCCCGAATTTATCAGATGAATAATTCCGTCCGCAGCTTTTCCCGAAAGCTCTTTTCCCGTCACTCTCTTAACTGCGTCGGGGCTCCAATATGTGCGGACATCATGGAAACAAGGCGCTTTTCCTGTAAGCAAGGTTGCAAACATCATTGCAATTCCATTAAGCGTATCATTTTCCGTTGCAAGCGGAAACGGTGCTTTCTTTCCGTTCCAGTCAAAGCTTGACGCCATAATCGACTCGGTAAAATCGCCGTTCGGCAGCCAGTCTGTCCAGTTTCTTTGTCCCTGAAAACCTCCTGCAACAGCATTTTTCCCGAGTGCCTCTTCACTCCAGCCCATCTCCTTAAGCTTCGGATTTCCATGAAGAATATCATTTAAAATAATAGTAAACTTGGCAATAAATTCCCAATCCTTATCCGCCGGGATAACCTTTGATTTTTTTATTATTTCAGGGAACTTCTTGCCTGCGTTTTTATCAAATCCCTCTTTGCAGTTATCCTTTATCCACTTGAGTGCTCTTTCATACTCATCATGGTCGTATATTTCCAGTTTGATTCTTCTCAAAACCTCGGTAAGGTCAACCCATTCAGCTCGAATGCCCAGATATTTCTGCATAAATGACGCATCGCAGTACGAGCCTGCAATTCCCATTGCCACTCCGCCGATATTTACATATGATTTATTTTTCATTTGACCTACCGCCACTGCCCCGCGTGCAAATCTTAAAATTTTCTCAGCAACATCAGCAGGAATGGCAGTGTCATCAGCTTCTTGAACATCATGTCCGTAAATTGAAAATGCCGGAAGACCTCTTTGTGCATGAGCTGCCATAACAGCCGCAAGATAAACCGCTCCGGGTCTTTCGGTCCCGTTAAATCCCCAAACCGCCTTAATCGTTTTCGGGTCCAAATCCATCGTTTCACTGCCGTAGCACCAGCAAGGCGTTACCGATAAAGTTGCAACGACATTTTCTTTTGAAAATTGTTCGGCAACTATAGCGGCTTCTGCGCCTCCTCCGATTGTTGTACAGCCGATAACGCACTCTGCCGGAGTTCCGTCCTGATAATACACATTTTCGGAAATCAGCTCTGCCGCAGCTTTTGCCATATTCATCGTCTGTTTCTCGAGGCTTTCTCTCACTCCGCCCCATCTTCCGTCAATTACAGGTCTTATACCTATTTTCGGTTTCATTGCAAATACCTTCTTTCTTTTGTGTTTTCGGGTAATATCCGCTATATCCTAATAATGCGTTTCAATAAATTCCGCTATAACTTCATTATTCTCCAAACCATGCGGATGGTGGTCTCCGCCTTTTTTTATATGCAATTCAATTTCTCCGCCGTTTTCTCTGTAAAATTCATACAAAAGCTTTCCGTTTTCATCAAACGGAACAATCGTATCACTGTCACCGCTTACCAAAATAATCGGTATTTTATTTTCTGTCAAATCCGAAAATCTGTCCAGCGGATGATTTCTGAAAGACAGCAATTCAATTAAATTAATTTTACGAGCATGTTCAAATTCATCCATTGATTTGATTTCGCTCTTCCCCAGAGCTGCGGGACAGCTTAAAAAATTTATAACCGGTGCATCAAGATACAATGCCGCCGTATGCTTTGGGTATTTTGCCGCAAAAAATACCGCCTGCATACCGCCGCAGCTCATTCCCACAGGGACGCATTTTTCCGAAAATCCATACTCTTTTTCAAGAAATTCGCAGAAATTCCCCTGTCTTTCGGTATCCGAATCCAAACACCAGCGGGTTTCATTTTCAACATGTGCAAGATTATATCCTCTTTTAAGCATCATAATCTCAAGTTCCGGAAATGCTCCGAAATACTCTGTTTTCAAAAGCCATTTATTTGTCCTGTTCTTTTTATCCGCAAATACAACAACTGCTTTTTTACCCTCAAATTCAAACTCTTTTTTTTCAAACCCAAAAAAATCTTCCATGTTTTCACCTATTTCATATTTAAGTTTTGGTTATTATTAAAAAATCACAACAGCCGCAAACTGTTTTGAATATTCGCGGCTGTTATGTACACTGTAACAACTATGACAATTATTATATATCCGTGATTACATTTTGTCAAGATGATTTTTTTGATAATCTTCGCATGCAGTTTTGATTAATTCGCTAACATCAGCATTTTCATTTGTGATAACTTCCTGTATACATTTATCCAAAACCGCATATAATTGCTGAGCACAAGCGGCAGGCTCAAGATTTATTGTAAGATTATCCGGCTCGAAATATGTTTTGTAGTCATTATAATCAACATTTGAATATTGCTTTCTGATGCTGCGTCTTTTTTCAAGCGTTTCCGGGTTTGTCCATACATCATAAGATTCTCTTTCGATTATAATACTGCCCGAATCAACGGTTTTCTCACAAGATACTTTGTATTGTTCTTCCATTTCGGGTGTCATTTCGGGAGCAAAGCCCGTAAATTCAAGCCATTTGAAGCCTGCGTCAATCTGTTCGGGCGTGGACGCTTTCGAGAACATCCAAAGATTTCCTCCCATCTGAGCAAATCTTCCTTTTGGACCTTTCGGCATTTGGGCTACACATACATTTGAATTATCCATGCCCCACGGTGCCATACTGATAGGCGGCGTTGCAATTATCATAGCACCCTGACCGCTTCCAAAATATTTATACATCATATCCTGGTCGATGGCAGTGTCATCCATCAATGCGTCATATTTCCATTTCAAATCTTTTATATATTGAAGTGCGTCTTTTGCCTCTTGTGTATCAAATGTTGCTTCCCAGCTTCCGTCATCTCGCTGCTTGCAAAAGTCCACGCCGTAACTCCATGCTATATTTAAGAATAACCACCCGCCACAGTTATTTGTTGTCGGGAAAATAAATCCCGCCTTGCCTGTCTTTTCTTTAATGGTTTTTGAATATTCTCCGACTTCCTGCCATGTGTCCGGGATTTTAATCGTTCCATCTTCCTTTATTAATCCTGCCTGTTTATATAAATCTTTATTCAGGAATATTCCGAGAACGTACGCATCAGTAGGTACTCCGTAAATTTTCCCGTCATCACCGGTTACAAGCTTTATAAGCTCCGGATTCAGTCCGGTATCAAATTTATACTTTTTCATCGTATCCGTTATATCGGCAACATATCCTGCCTTTATAAGCTGTTTTATTTCCGTAAACCACGGTTTAAACATGTTCGGGAGCTGATTTGCTGCCGCTTTCATTGTAAAGGTTTTCGTGTCATACTTATATGTATCCGGAATTATTGTTATGTCAGTGTTGGCAGCCATAAATTCATCCTTTTGTTTGTTCATTGCTTCGAGATTTTTCGGATTTGTTTCGTCCGGCCAAAGTCCGACCGACAAGCTTATTTTGCCGTCATCATTTTCATTTTTTCCTCCGCATCCCGATGCAGTGCCTACCATCAGCACTGCAGCTAAAAACAGCGCTATACTCTTTTTTGTTTTCATGTTTCATTCCTCCATTTTCTTGTTTTTATATATAGATTTACTAAATCTATTCATAAGTCAATGCGAAAATTCAATTATCTTTCCGCTGTGTGCAGATACTTTTACGGGATTTACAATATCCTGATCATCAAGAAAATCCTTCATTTTTCCGCAGTTAAAATTAAAGCTTTTTTCTTTATCGGAATCATTTAATATTACAATGTATTTTCCGTTTTTACTGATTTCGAATTTATCATTTTCAAAACAAATATTATCATTATCCGAATTTTTTATTTTTTTGATAGTCTCTGTTTGCTTTTTTGAATATAGCGTCATATCATCTCCCGAGAACAAAATACTTGCTCCGCTTGCGAATAAATATGCTGCGCAATAGCAAAAGTCCGTTTCGCTTAAAAATTCATTTTCAGCAGTGTTTCCGCCGCCATCAACCATATTTTTTATATTATTCGCTATGGTAATACAATCCGGATCGCAAAGCCAGAGTTTATTGTTCTGCCATGCACGAAACAGGTTTTCTTTTGCGGAAAGTTCAAATACGTTAATATTTCTCGAAACATCTCCGCTTGTCCTCATTCCGTTTACCAGTCCCAGGCTTGCCCACATAGGAGCATTACAGCCCAAAACAAATCCGTCCTCTCCTACCGCTTCGCAAATCGCTTCCATAATATTTCGGTATGCTTCTATCGGTGTTTTGGTACTGTCGTACCTTTTTCCGAACGGCAATATTCCCCACATGTTTGCATCAAGCTTAAAATAATTGCATCCATATCTTTTTTTCATTTCGATAAATACATTTTTTATATGCTTTACAGCCGCCGGATTTGTACCGTCAAGCATATACCACGGGGCACAGCGCCACCCTCCGAAACTCACTTTATCTGCCGCAAGAGGAGCTCCCTTTTCATTGTATATGAAATATTCCGGATGTCTTTTCAATACTTCCGAATCTTTTTCGGCAATAAACGGTGCAGCCCATATTGCCGGCAATGCTCCGGACGCTTTTATTTTGCTGCATATTTTATTCATGCTTCCAAATTTTATACTGTCTTCAAGCCAGTCACCCATTTTTTTCTGATAGCCGTCGTCTATGAGAACATATTTCATGAAATCAAAATTTTCTTTCATTGCACTCATGTTATTCTCTATATCTTTTTCGGTAACATCAGCACCAAAGCAGTACCACGAACACCACCCCGACGGAGGGGTTTTCGTTTTTCTCGCAGGATGATTTTTTTGAATTGTTTCTGCAAAAACATTCAAAACGTTGTTTTTTTCTCCTGTCAAAATGCATAAACTTTCAAGTTCTATAATTTCCCCGCTATTTATGGGGATATTATATAATCTTTCAGCGATTTCATATTTATCTGAGTTAAAACGAATTTCGCCGCAAAATCTTCTGCAGGAAGTAAAGCCCCATAATGTTGTTTGCTTTTCGAAAAAAAGCGCATAGTTGTATCCTGTAAAATATCCGACTTTTTGCGGCAGCTTGTAGTGTCCGCCATCCGAATACGGTCCCATACATTCCATATTTCCGACTGTTCCGATATATTGGCTAAGCATATTAAATCCGTCGCAATATGCTCGGGTATTCTTCTTAAACGGCATTTTTCCTTTCATTACAATTACTTCATCGGGATATATGGTTTCCGGAGAATCATTTTTCAAGAAAAACTTATATTCATTATTAATTTTTTTTGTTATAATTTTCATATTTCACCTCGGTTGAATATATAGAACTATTCCCTTTCTGCCGTCCAACTCTATATTATCCGAAATTAACATGTTGCCGCATTTTTGATAGTTGTTAATTTCCGGTATCTCCAATATGTCGGAATAATCAAAGCCAAGCAGTTCCTTATTTATATTCAGGCAGATACTTTCTTTTTTCGCCGAAAAATTATAAATACAAATCATCGCCGCATTTTCTTTCAAATAAACGGTGCATTTAATATTTTCATTATTTATTGTTACCGGATTCTTACTGTGCCAATATCCCAGCATCCGGCTTTTTTCTATATTAAAATCATCCCAAAGCCGATACATTTCATAAATATAATCTGACCATTTATACCTGAAATTCATTGCATATAAAAGCCCGGCATATAAATTTTTCGCACCGCCGCCAAGCATTTCACTTGTAAGTCCGTATGGTATTGCAGACATTTCGGTCATTATGAAATCAGCACTGCTTTTTGACATATCAAAATCTTCGCCAATCCACATACTGTCGATAAAAGGCAAAATTTCAGTGTAAAGATTCAAGCTGCTTGCATTGCCTGCCCAATCGTTGTGATGATTCCATGTATGCATATCTATAAGACCGCCGTAAGGCTCAAGTATCTTTCTTGCACGTTCAAGAGCTTCTCTGCCGAGTGCGGTATCGTCAATATAAATGCCCTTGATGCCGATATTTTTCAAAAGCCAGTCGAGTCCCTCTATATAGTAGTTTTCCAATCTCGATTCAGGCGAAACAATCATTGCCGCATCATCGTCACTTTTATAAATTTCAGGATCGAAATGCACTTTCCATGCCGGAATTACATTCTCTCCGAAATATTCCTTTATCCATGGTGTCAGTTCACCGCCGAGCCAAGTCGCACCGTCACCTTTTTTCCGGATAATTATCTCATTATCAAGAGCCTTATATACAAACACCTCAGCCATATGATTGCTGCATTCCCTGATTGTGTAATAAACTTTTGTATTTATTCCTTTTTCTTTCGCTTTATCCGCTGCGCTTTTCAATGCATCATTTTCTGCAAACGGATAATTTATATATGGATTTACCGGTGTTCCGTGATGATAATTTATATAATTAAATCCAAGCTTTGCGGCTTCTTCTATATCCGCATCCACATTTTTTAAATGCTCATCATGATAATACCTCGTGTTAAAATGCTTTTTATAATCAATCGCCTTAAACGGAGTAATATGAATTTCGCCCCTGAAAACTCTTGTCTCACCCTCAGACATAGAATATTTACCGGTATCAAACGAAACCTTTGTACCGTTTGTTTTTATCTTTCCTCTTCCATGATTATCCCAGGTTTCCTCCGGTATAACCAGTTCTCTGTTATGATAGTAAATATTGCACAACGGTTTTATATAATTTTCCGCTTTGAATTTAACTCTTATTCCCGTATTCACATTGCCGCAGAAAAGACTGTCAAACTGCTTTCCTTTTTGAAAACTGTCGGTGAAATTCTTGTATTTACCGCCAAATTCAGAAAAACCGTTCATATAGCGCGCAGCATAATCTGTCAGACGATACGAAAATGAAACGTTATCAAAAATCATTGTTTTTTTCGCTTTTACTGCCGCATCAAATTCCATGCTTCCGTCATATTTCAATATCGTTTTTATCCGAATAATGCAGTTTCCCGAAATTCCTTCAGATATTATTTCCGAAAAATTTTTATTATTGCGGATATCCTTAATTTCAAAGACAGCATTATCGATATCAAATAAAACCGGTTCCCGCAACAAATCACATTGCTTTTCTTCAGATAAATTAACAGCCTCATCAAAAAAACTTTCAATTTTTTGAGGAAGTGCATTTTCACCGAAGGTTATTCTTCTTCCTAAAATTTCGAAGACAAGTCCGTCATTTTTTATCGGCGTGAACGGTTTCGGAATGTTATTGTCTATGGCTTTATCCGAGTTGAGCCAAACGAGCCGTGATAATTTTTTTATATCATTAAATCCATTATTTTCAACAAAATCATCTGTTAACTTTACATCAATAATAATTTTATCAATATTATTATCCGTACAAACTTCTATTGTTATTTTGTCATTTTTTAAATCCGCACCGGTATAATCAAGCATGATAAAGATTGGTTTGATAACACCCTTGTGAATTTGAGGGGTTAAATTAAATTTTTTTCCCTTGCAGTCCGTTCCCTCTGTATTGATACATGTAAATTTTCCGTTTCCGGACACTTTTACCGACGTAAGTTTCTCATCCTTCCCGCTGATGCATGCCAATTGCAGACAATATATCTCATGCTTTGAAAACTCTATGCTGAAATTTGTACCGGATTCGTAATTATCCAAAAACGTCAAATCATCAAATTTTTTTATCGGTGTTTTTCTGTCAATATAATAATATTTCATAGCTTCTCCTATTCGGAAATTCTTTCCGCTTTTTGTTCTTTATACATCTTTATCACATTGATTAATGTTATATTTGCGCATATCAGCGAATAAATCATCGAAACAAGATATGTAGTCATTTCCGGAGTTTCTCTTATCATTCGTGCATACAATATTACATTTATCAGACAGCCCAAATTTTGCATATATGTCCATTCGACATACGATAGCATTGTCAAAATTGTCGTAACAATACCCAGAAGCATTACCGAGTTATCGAGCATAGTATGGCTGGACCCGAGATTTTTGAATATAACATAGCAAATGAGCCATATAACTGCAAAAATTCCCGAAAAAATTAAAAATCTTTTTGTTCCAATCGTTTTAAATACAGTTGCTGTTTTTTTGTACGAATGTCTTCCCCAGCTTATAAATGTCGCTATCTGCATCAAAAATGACACCGTGATTGAATAAAGTGCACTGCCATACAGTCTGTAGTAAAAATATACCACCGCATAAAGTACCGAGTTAAGCCCTCCCAGCAAGAATGCGTACCGATTTACTTTAAGCTGTAAAATCATTACAACAATTGATATATAAAGCGGTAATATCCGCAGAAAATCCTGTGAATACTTCACGCCAAAAAAAGTTATCAAAACAAAGCAAGCTGCCATTAAAAAATATGTATACTTATTTTTCATCTTTTTTCCGTCTTTCTGTTTTTACAATATATTTTTCCAATTCGTACGCCATACACATAAATCCAAGGTCATTCGGATGCGTTCCGTCAACCGTTCCGCTTTCACCGCCAAAAATATCAAATGTTTTTTCCCCGTCAATAAAATATACATTTTCATCTCCTGTTTCAATCGCCTTGTCATATGTCTTTTTAATTATTTCTTTTCGCTCTTTTACATTTGTCATCCAGCTGTTGTACGGCATTGACATTATTATAATCGGCAATGCCGGATTTTTCTTTCTTATTGCTTCAAAAAACGGAAAGTGCGTTTTTTTCAAAAAATCCGCATCCGGAGCATTGAAGTCATAATCCATGACAAAACAAGACATGTCAAGAGATGCAATATATTCCGCCATTTCTTCTTCACCTTTTGCATTCCCCGAAAAACCGAGATTCAAAAAATCAAGATTTAATTTTCTTGAAATAATTGCAGGATAACTGTTTCCGGGTCTTGAAGCGCATCCGCCTTGTGTTATTGATGAGCCATAAAATACAATCGGTTTTTTGTTTTCATAACGTTCGCCGTGTTCGGGTATTGTATTCTTATCAAGCCCTATAAAAATTTGTTCAACGCTGCTGTAAAGCGGAAGATTAATTGTAATATCGCGCATCTTTTTCGAGCCGAAATATTGAATTTGTTCAAATTGGTCTTTCATATTCATCGGAGGAAGAAACAGTGTTTTATACAAATACTTTCCGCTTTCATATACATACATGTCAAGTCCCGCAGTTCCTGCCAATGACATATGTTCAATCCTGCAAACCTCGGAATACTTTACCGATACTGCAACAAAATCCGAATCTGTTTTAAATCGTATCCGAACACCGGAGGTATTTGCTGCCAGTGACTTTACTCCCTCCGAGACTTTTTCGGCTGTTTTATCCGGAAGTCTCAAATACCCGTCGCCGCAAGTTCCGTACAAATCAAACGGAGGTTCAAGTGCTGAAATAAATCTTAAATTCTTCTCTTTTATTTTGGTTTCAATATTAAAATTTTTATCTACATCTTTAATGTTCATATTTCCAGTCCCGCATCTTTTAATTCTTTTATAATAGCAGCCTGTTCCTCTTTTGAGTATTGTTTTTGAGGGCTTGCAGCCTCTCCTACATCTATGCCCATCTCTCGCAGCACAAGCTTGACTGACGGAATAACAACATGATTCAACATAACCGAAATCACTTTGTCTGCTTTTGTTTGCTCTGCGAGAGCTTTTTTCATTTCTCCTTTTTTATATAGCTCATATATTTTTTGATACGTCGGAAGCATTATATTGTATGTAGAACCTATGCCGCCATCCGCACCTGCTGCAAGTCCGCAAAGAAGCATTTCATCCGGACCGTTAATTACAGATGCTTTCGGGCATTCGCTTTTTAATTCTATCACTTTATAATAATTCGAGTTTGTCCATTTCACCGATGTTATGTTGTCAATCTCAAAAAGTCTTTTGAAAAGTCTTGTCGGCATGATTCTGTTAGCAGACGAAGCGTAGTAAATCATAACCGGAATATTTATGCTTGCCGCAATATTTTTATAGTAATTATATATGTCTTCATCATCATACGAAAAATATATCGGAGGTATTGCCGAAATTGCGTCCGCACCGCATGCCTCGGCATGCTTTGCAAGTTCTATTGTATTGCTGTAATTCATATCTGTTATATGTACAATTTTTGTACATTCTCCGCCTATGTATTCTATAGCTTTTTCGCACAATTTTTTTCTTTCATCCAATGAGAGCAGCAAGCCTTCTCCGGTTGCTCCGCCTATATAAAACCCGCTTGCATTCTGCTTTAACAGAAATTCTATTAACTTTTTTAAAGCCTCCGTATTTACGCTGCCGTTATCAAGCGGCGTGACAAGCGCCGGCATAACTCCTTTTATTTTATTCAGCATAGCTTTTATTCCCTCTTTCTTAATTATTCCAATCTCCAGATTATCTGCATAATCTCAGAAGGAGACTTATTATCCTTATGAGCATAAAAAACCGTTAATATACTTCCGTCGGAAAGTTCAACAGATGAGGGATAGCCAAGATCATCATTACCTTTTATTGTGTCATAAAGCTTAATTCCGGTTTCCCATGATTCACCGTCATCACGGCTTATCATGACCCTTATTCCGCAAGGGTCGAAGCGGTGTCCGTAAGTTGTAATTAAAGTTCCGTCAGAGCATCTCAAAATGTATGACGGACCGCCCTCTTTAAATTCTGTGATTTGATGCGGTTTTGTAAATGTTTTTCCGTTATCGCATGACTCGCACTGGAAGATACACATATTGTTTCCTCCGGTATAACTCTGCACCCTTATATGCACAATGATTTTTCCGTTCGGTAAAACAATTGTATGCGGCTCGCAGGACAACATTCTTTCACCGTCCGCAAAAATATCGTCAATAACGGATACAAATTCAAAATCTCCGTTTTCATTCATAATATGACATTCAAGTCTGTCGCTTTCATCATTTATCGGCGGCCACGATTTTGCAAGTTTCTTGTTCCATGTACGTCCTACATAAATAAGCCTGCCGTCATTTAATACCGCAGGTCCGTGCGGAGTGGAAACATTGCAGTATCTGATATCTCCGAATGTATATCCGCCATCATTGCTGAGTACATAAGTCGAACCAATGTACTTATCTTCAAGCCCCTGTGCCTCTATTGTATTAAGATACGCATCTATATACGGATTATCTGTCTGCCAATTCTTCCAATTCAGTTTTTCATGTTCTTTAGCACAATGTCTTTGCACTTCAATTGTGTCGTTAAACGAAGTAACAATGACATTTTTCTCACCATATGCAAGTATTCCGCAATCGCGGTCGTCAAGCGGAGTGTCTATCAGTATTTCCGGTCTTGACCATGTTTTACCCTCATCCCTGCTGTAACAAATTATTCCTTTGCCGAACGGGCATATATGTCTCATTCTAAATCCCGACGCCACCATTGCAAGCGTGCCGTCCTGAAGCTTTGTGACAGTCGGCCATGCAAAGTAGTTATGAATACTGTTTCTGTTCGAGCAAATTACTTTAGCGTCTTCAATTATTTTCACTTTCAATCTTATCACCTACTATAATAGATTTATGGGTAAAATACATGGCAACCGGTCATGTATATATCCATCTTATTGCTAAAACTGTTAT
>CAKSQL010000029.1 GCA_934486735.1 uncultured Clostridia bacterium
GTGAAAGTTTCTTTCACGTCTGCCTCCGGCGGATTGAATCGCCCATGCGAAATTTTCCTCGCGATGCTCGGAAACGCGTATGGGCAAATAACCTCTTATCATTCCTTGCCCTGCGGATAAGAGATAAATTATTAAATATTAAAGCCGGTGCAGGGCGGCGGAATGGAGATTATTAATTATGGCTAACATTTATTATGAAGAAGATTGTAACTTATCATTGCTCAAAGGAAAGACGGTAGCGATTATCGGCTACGGCAGCCAGGGACATGCGCATGCGCTTAATTTAAAGGACAGCGGCGTTAATGTTGTTGTCGGACTTTACGAGGGCAGCAAGTCGAAAGCGATTGCTGAGAAAGCAGGACTTAAGGTTTACTCAGTTGCCGAAGCTGCAAAAATGGCAGACGTTATCATGATGCTCGTGCCGGACGAAAAGCAGGCAAAGATTTATGAAGAGAGCATTAAGGATAACCTTTGTGAGGGCAAGACTTTGGCATTTGCGCATGGCTTTAATATCCACTTCCTGCAAATCATACCGCCCGAAAACGTTGACGTTATCATGATTGCCCCCAAAGGTCCCGGACACACAGTCCGTTCGGAATATCTTGCAGGCAAGGGCGTTCCCTGCCTTATCGCAATTCATCAGGATGCAAGCGGCAAGGCAAAGGATATCGGTCTTGCATATGCCGCAGGAATCGGCGGCGCAAGAGCGGCAGTACTGGAGACAACTTTCCGCGCCGAGACCGAAACAGACCTTTTCGGAGAGCAGGCAGTTTTGTGCGGCGGTGTAACAGCTCTGATGCAGGCAGGCTTTGAAACCCTGGTCGAAGCAGGCTATGACCCGAGAAATGCATATTTTGAGTGTATCCATGAGATGAAGCTGATAGTTGACTTGATTTACGAGGGCGGATTCTCCAGAATGAGATATTCAATTTCTGATACTGCCGAATACGGCGATTACGAAATCGGAAAGCGAATTATAACAGACGAAACCAAAAAGGAAATGAAGAAAGTTTTGTCCGAGATTCAGGACGGAACCTTTGCAAAGAGCTGGATTGCGGAAAATGCGATGAACAGACCGCATTTCAATGCTACAAGACGTATCAAAAAAGAGCATCAGCTTGAAAAGGTCGGAGCGGAAATCAGAGCAATGTACTCGTGGAATAATGAAGATAAATAATCGGGAGAAAAGTCTGAATAAAATCGCCCATAGCACTGCTTTTTGCTCGGGGGAGCGAAGCGGCTGAATGGCTCTGACAATTCGGTGAATTGTCAGAGCCATTCAGTGACCGAACCGCAGTGAGAAGTACCTGCGTACAGAGCAGTGGCGTTACCTGAATCAAAGATTCAGAACGCTATTGCATGGCACTCGTTGCCAAATTAGAAATTTGGACTCGGGCGCAACCACTCACTGCAAAGCAGCTACTTGTGAACAATTTTCTTTCAGACTTAAGTTTTGTTGTGCTTTATAGCATAGAAAGGAATGGCTATAAAAATGAAAACTATTTTATTTCAAGGTGATTCAATAACCGATGCAGGACGCGAAAGCTACGATAATCCGAGTCTGTGCGGAAAGGGATATGTCAATCTGATTGCATCACAGCTTACATATGACGAGCCCGAAAATGTTGTATATAACTGCGGCATAAGCGGCAACCGGGTTGTTGATTTATATGCGCGCTGGAAAAAGGATTGCATAAATCTCAAGCCTGATGTACTCACAATTATGGTAGGCGTAAACGATGTGTGGCATGAAATCGATTTTCAAAACGGAGTTGAGCCGGAGAAGTATGAAAAAATCTACAGAATGCTTTTGGAAGAAACAAAGCAAAAGCTTCCGGGCGTCAGAATCATACTCATGGGTTCGTATCTTCTCCATGGCACAGCTGCGGAGGGAGCGGCATGGGACAGCTTTTACGCCGATGTCAAGATAAGACGCGATATCACGAAAAAGCTTGCCGATGAGCTTGGTTTGGAATATATCGATTTGCAGGCTGCTTTTGACAGGGAGCTTGCAAAAAATCCGGCACATTGCTTCAGCGTGGACGGAGTTCACCCCACACTTGCCGGACATGAGCTTATCAAGCGCGAATGGCTCAAAACATACGAAAAATAATATGCACTGACGAAGAGTCGTGTATGACAGAGAATATTTCGACGCCATACACGACTTTTGTGTAATCGGACAGAGGGTGAAATTTATGGAAAAAGAAAAAATAATTCTTGATACCGATATGGGTTCGGATTCGGACGATGCCGGTGCGCTTGCGATGCTGCACCACCTTGCAGACGAAGGCAAGGCACAAATACTTGCGGTAACACACTGTGCGTCGGAAATCAGCGGTCCGTACGCGGTCAGAGTTATCAATGAATATTACGGACGTGCGGATATCCCGGTGGGGAGATACGACAAATCGGTTTTTCTCGAAAGCGATATATGCCGTCAGTATACAAAGCCGCTTATGGATAAGTATCTTGCAGAAAATCCGAAACCCGAATTTGACAGCGCGGTCAAGGTCATGCGAAAGGCTCTGGCGGAAAACGATAATGTCGTCATGGCGGTCATAGGCATGATGAATAATATAGCGCTGCTGTTAAAATCACAGCCGGACGAGATAAGTCCCCTTTCGGGAACGGAACTGGTTGCTCAAAGGGTGAAAAAGGTCTATATCATGGGTGGAAATTTCAAGGATACGGACGAGCCTGAGTTCAATGTGAAAAATGATGCGGAAAGCGCAAAATATACCGCCGAGCATTGCCCCGTTCCTGTTTTCTATTGCGGTTCAGAAACCGGCAGAGATATCATAACCGGCAGAAAACTGGAAAAAGAGGATAAGTCAAATCCGGTGCACTATGCCTATTCGGTGCATAAGCCGGATACCTTTGTCAATTTCAGCTGGGACCCGATAACCGTCTATTGTGCGGTTATGCAGGATAAGAACGAATTGTTCGAGCCGAGCGGCGGAATGAATATTTCCTTTGATTTGAGCGGAAGAACAATCATCTCCGAGGGCGGCAAGGATTTTTATATGAAACGAAAAGCAAGCGTATCCGAGACCGAGAAGTGTATAGATGAATTGATATATTGAAAAAAGGGGCTGTAAAAAAGGCACAGACCGTTCAAGGGCATAGATGCTATTGCACAGTTATAGTATTTGCTTAAAAAGGTACAAATTTAGGTTGAAATCCGCAAAACTGCGGATTTCTATCTTTTTTACAGTCCTTTTTTTCAATTAGTATTATTTTTGAGCATAATAATATTTATCAAATGCGACAGTTTCGAATGCACAAGATTATGCCGTAAATACTTTTCTCAGCATTTTTATCCACCGGTTTCATCAAACATTTTTCAAATACATCGATTCAAGCAAACGAGTTCCTGCCGCTGTTTTGAATATATTCTTTTTTGCGCTTGCAACGGCGGAGGGTTTATATTTGCTTTCATCGGCATTGACAAGAAAATCCGCTTCCAGCAAAATTTGATAGTCAAGCCCGTCCACATTTTCGTAAGTGTGATGATGTGCGGCAATCCACGCAATGCGTTCCGTATCCTGTTCGGATACGGGCAAATCCGCAAAAAACGTTCTGACCAGCGGCGCGCTTTCGATTTCCTGATTTTTCCCGTTGGTGTTCCCATATTTTTCGCGGCAAAGCGGACATGCAATATCGTGAATAACAGCCGTAAGCTCAAGAATTTGCATGGTGTGCGAATCAAGCTTTTCCTGCTCCCCGATAGTTTTGGCAAATGCCCAAACCTTCATAAAATGAGCAATATCATGAAGATTGCCCTCATAAAAATCAATCATTTTTTCAATTGCGGATGAAATAATCATATATTGTACCTCTTAACTATATTATTTTTTCACAATTCTGCGCACAAGCTTTATTATCTCTGACAGCACGATTACGCTTGCCGAGACGGCAAAAATTTTCAGCCACATATTTATTCCGAGAGGAATCGTGGTGAAGAATGCGCCGGCAAATTGAATAATCAGAATCTGCAAAAGTAATGTGCAGCCCACCACCAAAAGCATAAGCTTGTTTTTCAAAAGATGCTTAAATATGCTCTCGTCGTGCAGCTCACGGCAGTTGAATGCGTTGAACAGTTGGAAAAGCACAAACAGCGTGAACAGAACTGTAGGCATTTCCTCGCTTGTCGCATGCAGAAAATTGAACGCGTACTGGCACAGGAACACAACCGACATATATACTCCGGTCAGAGCGATACGGCTGAACATTGCTTTTGATATGATATTCTCGCCGCGCTTTGTGGGACGGCGGCTCATAAGGTCAGCATAGTTCGGCTCAAGACCGAGAGTGAGCGCCGGGGGACCGTCCATAATTATATTTATCCATAATAGCTGCAGTGCGGTAAACGGCGTTTTGAAACCGAGAAGTATCGAAACAAATACCACTATTACCGATGCAAGGTTGACAGTCAGCTGAAAGCTGATAAACCGCTTAAAGTTTTCGTAAATGTTTCTGCCCCATTCAACAGCCTTGACGATTGTCGCAAAGGAATCGTCCAAAAGGACAATGTCGCCTGCCTCTTTGGAGACCTCTGTGCCGGATATGCCCATCGCAATTCCGACATCGGCGTTTTTGAGCGCCGGAGCGTCGTTGATTCCGTCGCCGGTAACCGCAACCACATTCCCGTCAGCCTTCAAAAGCTTTACAACACGCATCTTTATACTTGGCGTACTTCGTGCAATTACGCTGATTGAGGGCAGCTTTGCCGAAAGCTCCTCATCGCTCATATCGGCAATTTCGCTTGCCTCAACCGCGATATGCTTATCGTCCAAAAGATGCAGCTCGTTTGCGATTGCCGACGCTGTGACAATGTTGTCGCCGGTGAGGATTTTTAAAGCAATTCCCGCACTTCGGCAGGACTTGACAGCGTCATACACATCGCTGCGCAGAGGGTCTGAGATGGCAACAAAGCCGTCAAATACCATATTGTTTTCCAACTCGCGGTGACGCGTCTCCTCCTCAAAGTCCTCCATGGATTCAAGCTCCTTGTGCGCAAATGCGATAACTCGCATCGCCTTTTCCTGCGCCTGCATAATATACTCCTGCACCTGCTGCTTTTCACGGTCGGTCAGACTGCACATTTCCAAAACGCACTCGGGACTTCCCTTTACATAGGAAATTATTTTTCCGTCAACCTTTGAAATTGTCGTCATGTGCTTAAGCTCGGAGGAAAAAGGAAATGCGCAAAGTACTTCGTGGTCGCCGCGCTCGTCCTTGTACGACTTTCCGCTCTTTGATCTGGCAGGCGAGTTTTCGTAAAAATTCAGCATTGCGCACTCTGTCGGATTGCCGATAAATGTCCCGTCGGCGGCAATGTCGGCGGTGGTGTTGAGACAGACGTTGTGAATCAGCCAATCCGAATCAAGTTCGGATACGTTTGTGTGATATTTTGTGTCGTAAAACGCGCCGACCGTCATTTTGTTCTCGGTCAGCGTTCCGGTCTTGTCCGAGCATATCACATTGATGCAGCCGATTGTCTCGGACGCAATCATCTTTTTAACAAGCGCATTCTGATTTGACAGCTTGATTATGTTGATTGAAAGCGAAACCGCCACAATTGTCGGAAGTCCCTCCGGCACTGCCGCAACAATCAGGACAATGCTTGTAACAAACGCTTCCATTATATCCTCCAATACCAAACCGTCGTGCATTGCAAAGGATATCAGCTGAGAAATAAAAACTATCACAGCGGCGATAATGCCCAAAACGGTTATGGTTTTGCCAAGCCGCACAAGCTTTTCCTGCAAGGGAGTGCTTGTCTTTTTTGCCGCCCCCAGCTCGCGCGCGATTTTCCCAAACTCTGTCGAATCGCCGACCGATGTAACAACCGCCTTGCAGTGACCGCCGGTTATGAATGTGCCGCTGTATAGCATGTTGGAACGCTCGGCAAGCGGAGTTTTCTCGTCGGCGAACTCAGCCTCGGCATCTTTTTTTGCCGGGACGCTTTCGCCGGTGAGTGCCGATTCGTTCACTGCGAGACCGACGCTTTCCAAAAGCCTGCTGTCCGCCGGGATTTTGTCGCCGGTCGAAAGCAGAAGTATGTCTCCGACAACAATTTCGTTCTGATTCAGCATTACGGCATTTCCGTCCCGGATAGCTTTCACAACGGTGTTGTCGCTTATTCTTGATAATGCCTCAAATGCCTTTGCGCTCTTTCCTTCCATTATAACGCTGATTACAACGGAGAGAAAAATTGCCGCAAAAACCCCGATACATTCCAAAAAATCCGCCTCGCCGCCGGTCAGACTGCGCGTGATGTTGACCGCCAGAGCAATCAGACCCGCCGCAATCAGCATTAAGATCATCGGCTCGGTGGCAGCGTCCCAAATGCGCTTTAAGAGAGACTCGGGCTTTTGCCGCGTCAGTGTGTTTGTTCCGTACCGATTCCTATTTTCCTCCGCTTTTTCGGAAGAAAGCCCGGATTCGGCGTTCGTACCGAGATTTTTAATGAGTTCGGCACGTGTTTCCATAAAGTCTTTCAATGGAAACCCTCCTTTAAAAATTTTTTAAAATCAATAAAACCCCGTGCAGGTCTAAGCGGTAACGCTTACCATACACAGGGTAAAAAAATAACCCACGTATGGCGTACTGTCCATACATGAGTCTCGTTCTTTAAGACAAGCCAGACCGAAATCGGTCAGGTTGTTGACTTGCCACGCAAGAGAAAACTTCCTCGCGCAAACTACTCCCTCAAGCCGGGGATTTAATTGTTGTTTAATATTATATCATTCCAAACAGCGGTTAGTCAAGCATAACTTTAAAATTTTTCAAAAAAATTTTTATATAGGCAAAAATCGCTTCAGAACAGCGCTCTTTATAACTCGTGTTCCCCCTTTTAATTGTGTTAAAATTGGTAAAACACTTGATTTTTCGCTTATTTTGTGTTATAATGATTATATTATGTGATTATTGGCGCAATTTTGCCGATAATGAAAGAGAGGTAACAGACTGAATGGCTAAAAAGTCAAAGGAAAAAGAGTTCGACATGTCGGTCATAGACAATCAAAAGATTGTGGATGTCGAGCTTAATTCGGAAATGAAAAAGTCATATATTGATTACGCAATGAGCGTTATAGTGAGCCGTGCGCTGCCCGATGTGCGCGATGGCTTGAAGCCTGTTCACAGACGTATATTATATGATATGTTTGAATCAAATCTTTTTTATGAGAATGATTTCAGAAAATCGGCAACAACCGTCGGATCGGTTCTGGGTCATTATCATCCGCACGGCGACAGCTCGGTATATGACGCCATGGTTCGTCTTGCGCAGGATTTCTCACTGAGATATCCGCTTGTACTCGGTAAAGGTAACTTCGGTTCGGTCGACGGAGACCCTGCCGCAGCCTACAGATACACCGAGGCAAAAATGGCAAAGATATCGGCTGAAATGCTGTCCGATATCAAAAAGGAAACGGTTGATTTTGTCCCCAACTACGATGATAAGCGCAAAGAGCCGGACGTATTGCCGGCGCGTTTCCCGAACCTGCTAGTAAACGGCTCGTCGGGTATCGCGGTAGGTATGGCAACAAACATTCCTCCGCACAATCTGACCGAGACAATCGATGGAATAATCGCCACGATTGACGACCCGGAAATTACAATCGAAGAACTTATGGAATATATCAAGGGACCGGATTTTCCGACCGGCGGCGTTATCATGGGCAAGAGCGGAATACGCAACGCTTATACAACCGGACGCGGCAGAATAATTGTCCGCGCAAAGGCGGAAATTGAGGATGAGGACGGCAAGAACCGAATCATCGTGACCGAACTTCCTTACCAGGTCAACAAAGCGCGTCTCAATAAATATATCAATGAGATGGTGCGCGACGGAAAAATCGACGGAATCACCTCGTCAAGGGACGAATCGGACGATAAAATGCGCCTTATTATTAACTTAAAGCGCGATGCCAATGCACATGTGGTGCTGAATAATCTTTATAAGTATACTCAGATGCAGGAGACATTTGGCGTTATCATGCTTGCACTGGTTGATAAAGAGCCTAAGATACTTAATTTAAGAGAGATAATCGATAAGTACATCGCACATCAGGAGGATGTTATCACAAGGCGTACAAAGCATGATTTAAAGGAATGCGAGGATCACGCGCATCTGCTTGAGGGCTACAGAATCGCGATAGATAATATCGATGAGGTAATAAGCATAATCCGCGCGTCGAAGTCTATTCCGGATGCAAAGGCGGCATTGTCGGAACGTTTCACACTCACCGATGTGCAGTCGACAGCGATAGTTCAGATGCCTTTGGGACGTCTGTCCGGCTTGGAGCGCAGCAAGATAGAGGAAGATTATGCCGAGACAATGAAGAAGATAGAGGAGTTCCGCGAAATTCTTTCGGATGAAAGCCTGGTTCTCAAAATTGTCAAGGAAGATCTTATCAAAATCAGAGATAAGTACGGAGACGAACGCCGTACCGAAATCAGCATGATTGGCATGGATATTGATGAGGAAGATTTGATTGACGAGGAGCAGATAGTCGTAACGGTAACGCATAACGGTTATACAAAGCGTGTTCCGGTTGATACTTATAAGTCGCAGCATAGGGGCGGCAGAGGAATCTCGGGCATGACAACGCGCGAGGAGGATTTTGTGGAGCAGCTTTTCACAACGTCTACTCACGATACACTTCTGTTCTTCAGCACACGCGGAATGGTTTACCGCTTGAAGGGATATCAGATTCCGGAGGCTGGCAGACAGGCAAAGGGTACGGCGATAGTGAACCTGCTGCCGCTTGAAAGCGGAGAAAAGATAACCGCGATGATTCCGGTGCGTGAGTTTGAGGAGGGTAAATACCTTACATTTATCACGCGTAACGGTACAATCAAAAAGACAGATCTTATGGATTATTCAAGGATTCGCTCGGGGGGCTTGCGCGCGATAGAGCTTGTTGAGGGCAATGAGCTTATAAAGGTAGAGCTGACTGACAATTCTCAGAATATCATTATAGGAACGCATGACGGTATGGCGATAAGATTCTCGGAGAACGATGTCCGTCCGATGGGCAGAACAACGCGCGGCGTGCGAGGCATAAGCCTAAGAGATGGCGATTATGTGGTAGGCGCATGTATTGCCGACCCGGATGCCAAGCTGCTTGTTGTTACCGAGAACGGCTACGGCAAAAAGACGGCGCTCGATGAATATAAGGTGCAGTCGAGAGGCGGCAAGGGTATCTACACTTACAGGATAACCGATAAAACAGGCAAGATTGCCGGACTTTCAACCGTTACCGATGAGGATGATATTATGCTCATAACATCCGACGGTGTGCTTATAAGAATGCATGCAAACGAGATAAGCACGTTCGGCAGACAGACTCAAGGTGTGCGCATAATGCGCCTTGCGGACGACATAACTGTTGTCAGCATGGCAAAGACAGAGCATGAGGACGATGAAGCCGAGAACGGGGAAACAGCCGAAAGTGCCGAGAATGCGGAAAACGCTGAGGAGACCGAGGTTCAGAGCGAAACCCCGGAGGAATAAATAAAAGACTGTAAATTGACTCGGATGATATAATTCCGACAGAAACCCGAGCAGTTTTACAATTATTTGAAATATAAGGAAAGAGGAGAAAGAAAATGAAAAAAATTATTACAATGGTATTGTCGCTGACTATGCTGGTACTGGGCTGCGCTGCATGCTCGGGAACTAAGGATGACACAAAGGCAAGCCCGTCGCCGAGCGCGCCGGCAGAGACGGCGGAAGCAACAGAGGCTCCTGCTGACTTGTACGCAAACAAAATCAATTTCACAATCGAGATGGAAAACGGCGGAGTTATGAAGGGCGAGCTTTATCCGGATGTAGCTCCGAAAACGGTTGAAAACTTTGTAAAACTTGCGGGCGAAAAGTTTTATGACGGACTTATTTTCCACCGCGTAATTCCCGGATTTATGATTCAGGGCGGCGGCTTTGATAAGGACTTCAAGCAGAAGAAAGCAGATTCGATAAAGGGTGAATTTACCTCGAACGGATTTAAAAACGAATTGAAGCATACACGCGGAGTTATCTCGATGGCAAGAACCTCTGTACCCGACAGTGCATCGAGCCAGTTCTTCATCATGCATGAGGATTCGCCCTCGCTTGACGGTCAGTACGCTGCATTCGGAAGAATAACCGAGGGACTCGATGTTGTCGATGAGATAGCCGAGACCGAGACGGGCAGCAAGCCGGAGCTTGGCATGGACGATGTTCCGACAGAAATGCAGGTTATAAAGACGATAACGATTCAGAAGTAATAAGTATCGGCGGCACTTTTCAAAATGCCGCCGTTGTTCTTCATGAAAAATATTATAGTAATAGGAAAGGAAAAGATTATGAATATTGAAATTAAAATGAAAAACGGCGGAGTTATGAAAGGCGAGCTCTATCCCGACGTTGCACCGATAACGGTTGAAAATTTCGTTAAGCTTATAAATGAAAACTTTTTTGACGGTTTGGTATTTCACCGCGTTATAAAGGATTTTATGATTCAGGGCGGTGGCTTTGAAAGAAACGGTGCGCACAAAGAGGCAGATGCGATAAAGGGCGAATTTACCGCCAACGGCTTTGAAAATAACTTGAAACATACGCGCGGAGTGCTGTCAATGGCAAGAACCTCCATGCCGAACAGCGCGTCGAGCCAGTTCTTTATTATGCATAAGGACGCGCCGCACCTTGACGGACAGTATGCAGCGTTCGGAAAGATAACTGAGGGACTCGATGTTCTCGACAAGATTGCCTGCACAGCAACGAATCTGTATGATGAGCCGATAGAGCCGCAGATTATGGAGACTATAAAATTAGTATAAACCCGAAGGGGCTGTAAAAAAAGCACAGACCGTTCAAGGGCATAGATGTTATTGCAAAGTTATAGCGCTTGCTTAAATAATGTAGAAGCTTAGGTAGAAATCCGCAAAACTGCGAATTTCTACCTGTTTTTTGCCCTTGAACTATACTCCAAGCGGTGCGCTTGAAGTGTTCTGCACTCTTTTTTTACAGCCCCTTTTTTCTTGCCGCTGCCAAAAACGTTGGTGTAAATTCATAAAAAGCGCATAATTGGTTAATTAATTTTAGTTTAATTTGTAAACTTTCGCTGACTTTAACAACTTTGTAATAATTATCGTGTATAATTTTATTTGTTGGTTTATACTCCGGTTCAAGGGATAGAATAGGTCGGATGAGGAAAGTATACGGCGCATGTCAATTTTTCGAAAGCTCGGAGTATGTACAGGAGGGGTTGAAATGAACAAAAAGATAGCTTTGATAATTGTATTTTTGGCAGCGGCTGTTGGAATAGTTATCGGCATCAGGTCGCTGAAACGTGAAAGCCATGCCAATGCATTTGAAGTAAATATGTACTTTCTCAATGAGACATCGTCGTCGTTGACGGCAGAGAAGCAGAATATAAAGTATGATAATGACGAGGATATCATAACCTTGGTGACTGAGGCGCTCATAAAAGGGGCATCCGGCTCAAAAAGCGTGAGTATCATGGATAAAAATACAAAGCTCAATTCGATAAAAAAACAGGGCAGCGGCATAGTGGTTGACTTTTCAAAGGAGTTTTTGTCGGGTGATCAGACAAAAAATACACTTGCGGCGTATGCTGTGGTAAAAACTCTGTGCCAGATTCCGGGCGTGCACTCGGTAAAGGTTACTGTCGATTCGGCGGAGCTTTTGGGCCCCGACGGAAGCCGCCTTGGATTTCTTTCGGGCGATGATATCAACCTCGAAAAGGATAAGGACAGCGCGGAGGAAAAGCACGTTGTTCTCTATTTCGCCGACGGTGACAGCGGACTTTTGTCAAGCGAGATAAGAGCAATAAAGATAACCGATACTCAGCCGGTGGAGCAATATGTGATAAACGAGCTTGTAAAAGGTCCGGAGCGGAACGGCTTAAAGGCAACGCTTTCATCGGACACATCCGTCATTTCGGTCGAGACTACAGACGGGACATGCTTTGTCAACTTCGGAGCAAATTTCATAAGCCGTAATTCCGGCACAAACGAAAAAGAAAATCTGGCGATTTACTCGATTGTTAACTCGCTGACCGAGCTTGACAATGTGAATAACGTGCAGTTCCTGGTGGACGGCAAAAAAATATCGTCGTTCGGCACAAATTCGATAAGCGGAACCTTTTTCAGAAATAATGATATGATAAAGAAATAACGAGCCGCAATTGAAATTTTTGAAGGTTTTTCATAAAATTTTAAAAATAGTATTGCAATACGTCGGATTTTGTAATATTATAGAATTATGAATAATTCGGATATAAAAGGACTTGTGAGAATGGAGAATAATAAAGTCTGAATAAAATCGCCCATCTCGCACTTTTGCGCTCGCTCGCGTACGCAAAGTACGCGTCGTTCGTTTAAAAGCACAATCTAAACGATTTTCTATCAGACTTACAGTCTGAATAAAATCGCCCATCTCACCATTTTCAAAAGCTCGAAGTACCCTCGTACGTCGTCGTTTTTTCAAATGGCAATCTGAACGATTTTCTTTCAGACTTAAATTTTGTGCCTTACAGAAAGGAATGGTTATAAAAATGGAATTACTTAAGGAAAGAATAAGAAAAGACGGAATTGTGCGCGAGGGAAATATCCTCAAGGTGGACAGCTTTTTGAATCATCAGATGGACATTTCGCTTTTTAAAGAGATCGGAAAAGAGTTCAAGCGCCGTTTTGCCGACAGCGAAATAAATAAGATTCTGACGATAGAATCGTCGGGCATAGGCATTGCGTGCATTGCGTCGGAATATTTTGATGTCCCGGTTGTTTTTGCAAAAAAGAGTCAGTCAAAAAATATTGACGGAGACGTGTATACGGGCAGAGTAAAGTCGTTTACGCACGGCAAGGTGTACGATGTCATTGTGTCTAAGGACTTTTTAAAGCCGACCGATAAAGTTTTGGTAATCGATGATTTTCTTGCAAACGGCTGCGCACTTATCGGACTTTCGAAAATTATAGAAGAATCGGGCGCGGAATTTGTCGGAGCGGGCATAGTTATCGAAAAAGGCTTTCAGCGCGGCGGAGACCTTTTGAGAAGCAAGGGACTGAGAATTGAGTCGCTTGCCATAATCGAAAGCATGAGTCCGGAGAGCGGAATTGTCTTCAGAGACTGATTTTTTTATATATTTTATACAAATTACGACAAAAATACATATATTTTTATAAAAAACGGCAATTGCAAAATTGCGAAATATGTTATATAATAGTTAATAGATAGTAAAGAATTTGTAAATTTTTCTGCGATTCGGACAAACTGAAATATTTGCTCGTATCGCACTTATTTTTTTAGTATTTAAAGGGGAGCACCTTTGAATAAAAATAAAAATTTTTCAGGAGGGACATTCAAATGTTCAAAAAACTAACTTCTCTCGTTTTGGCGCTTACCATGACCGTTTGTGCGGCTATGGCACTTTCGTCATGCGGAAAGACAGAAACGTCTGACAATCAGGCAGGCGAAAAGAAGGCTGCATCGGACATCAAAATAGGTGTTATTTTGGTAGGCGATGATGCCGAGGGCTACACACAGGCACATATCGAGGGTATCAAAGAGGCAGCAAAGGAATTGAATGTTGCGGATAATCAGATTATCTGGAAGTACAAAGTTCCCGAAACCTCAGCATGCTACGAAGCTGCAGCTGACTTGGTTGGCAGCGGCTGTAACGTAATTTTCTCAAACAGCTACGGTCATCAGACATTCATGGCTCAGGCTGCTCAGGAATTCGGCGATGTTACATTTGTTTCGGTAACAGGCGACTTTGCTGCAGTAAGCGGAATCAAGAACCTGAAGAACGCTTTCACAAACGTGTATGAGTCACGTTATGTATCGGGTGTTGTTGCAGGCTTGAAGCTGAAAGAACTGGTTGACAACGGAACACTTACAAAAGAAGCTCATCCGGAAAACTTTGACGCTGACGGCAACATTAAGGTCGGCTATGTGGGCGCATACAACTATGCAGAGGTTGTTTCGGGCTACACAGCATTCTTCCTCGGTATCAAATCGATTATCGATAATGTTGCAATGGAAGTTAATTACACAAACTCTTGGTTTGATATAGACAAAGAGGGTCAGACCGCGAAAGCATTGATTTCAAACGGCTGCGTAATCATCGGTCAGCATGCTGATTCAACAGGCGCTCCCGCTGAGGCTGAAGCTCAGAATAAGGCAGGCAAGATTGTATATTCAATCGGCTATAACATCGACATGCTCGATACTGCTCCGACAGCTGCTCTTACTTCGGCAACAAACTGCTGGAAGGTATACTACAAGTATGCAATAGGCGCTGCGATTAACGGCGAAGAAATTGCAACAGATTGGTCAAAGGGTTATTCCGAGGATGCGGTTGCAATCACAAAGCTCGGTTCATCCTGCGCAGAGGGAACTCAGGCTTATGTTGACGATGTTATCGCAAAAATTAAAGACGGTTCTTTGAAGATTTTCGATACAGAGAAGTTCACAGTCGGCGGCGAAAAGGTAACAACAGCTCCGATCGATTTGTCATACTGCGACTTTACGGCAGATCCCCCGAAGGTTATTTACCAGGGCGAGAAAGTAGAAGCAATAAAGGACGGCGAATTTGAGGAATCAACATTCAGAGCCGCTCCGTACTTTGCGCTCAGAATCGACGGAATCACAGAGAAATAATTCACAAATACATAGAGATAAAGGGAGGCTCGACCGGCTTCCCTTTTATCGCTTTTATAAAAAGATTAAGCAATTGTAAAATTTTAGTTTTACAATTGCCCGTTAAAAAATTTTTTAAGGAGTTTTTTCGGGTATGGAATATGCAATTCAACTGAAAAATATAACAAAAACATTCGGCAGCAGCGTTATTGCAAATCGTGATGTCAGTATGAATGTGCGCCGCGGTGAGATACTGGCACTGCTGGGGGAAAACGGCAGCGGAAAGACAACACTTATGAATATTCTTTCGGGAATTTATTATCCCGATTCGGGTGAAATATTCATCAACGGAGCAGAGGCAACAATCCGTTCGCCGAAAGACTCATATGCGTTGGGAATAGGAATGATTCACCAACATTTCAAATTGATAGATGTGTTTACCGCAGCGGAAAATGTCATTATGGGTCTTAATGAAGAGAACAAAAAGTTCAACAT
This sequence comes from uncultured Clostridia bacterium, assembly GCA_934486735.1. Classification (GTDB taxonomy): domain Bacteria; phylum Bacillota; class Clostridia; order UBA1381; family UBA1381; genus CAKSQL01. Next base: position 15,149 of record CAKSQL010000029.1, read on the forward strand.
AAAGGCGGTTGCGGCAAAAATCAATGAGATATGCGAAAAATACGGATTTGTGATGGATCCGTATAAAAAGGTTTATAACATGTCGGTTTCGGAAAAGCAGACGCTGGAGATTATAAAGGTTCTCTACCGCGGTGCGGATATTCTGATTCTGGACGAGCCGACAGCGGTTCTGACTCCGCAGGAGACGGAACGCCTTTTTGATGTCCTGCGAAATATGCGCAAGGACGGAAAATCAATTGTAATAATCACACATAAACTGCACGAGGTTTTGGAGATATCCGACCGCGTTGCAATTTTGAGAAAAGGCGAGTACATAGATACGGTGGAGACATCGGAGGCAACAGAGTTGTCCTTGACAGAGATGATGGTAGGACAAAAGGTTGCACTTAATATTGAACGCACCGAGCCGGTTGATCCGGAAGTAAGGATAAAAGTAAAAAATCTTACATGCAAAAATACGGACGGAACAATTGTGCTTGATAACATATCATTTGAAAGCTACAGCGGCGAGATACTCGGTATAGCGGGTATTTCGGGCTGCGGACAGAAAGAGCTGCTTGACGCAATTGCCGGACTTTGTATGCCGGAGGAGGGAAGCAGCGTTGAATATCTCGGACCGGACAGCAAAGAGGCAGTGCAGCTGATCGGCAAAACTCCGAGAGAGATAAGAGATTACGGGATTTCACTGTCGTTCGTGCCGGAGGATCGTCTTGGTATGGGACTGGTCGGCTCAATGGGAATGGCAGGAAATATGATGCTCAAGGATTATAACAAAGGAAAATCATTCTTTACCGAGAGAAATCAGCCCAAAGAGCTGGCGGAAAAGATAAAAGATGACCTTGAGGTTGTAACTCCGGGAATCCAAACTCCGGTAAGAAAGCTTTCGGGCGGAAATGTCCAAAAGGTTTTGGTCGGACGTGAAATTGCGGCAGTACCGACAGTCCTTTTGACGGCATATGCGGTGAGAGGGCTGGATATCAACACTTCGTATACTATTTACGAACTGCTTAACAAGCAGAAGAAAAAGGGAGTGTCAATCATCTATGTCGGCGAGGACTTAGACGTACTTTTGGCATTGTGCGACCGTATATTGGTACTCTGCGGAGGCAAGCTTAACGGAGTTCTTGATGCAAGGACGGCAACCAAGGAAGAGGTCGGACTTATGATGACAAATCTGAAAAACGGAGGAGCAGCAAATGAAAAATAAGACTCATAAAGAACCGTTTTTAAGAATGGTTAAACGCAGCAATATACCGCTGTCAAAGAAAATTTATGTGCGTGCAATTGCCATTGTGGCGGCACTCTTGGTTGATGCATTATTTATCTTTTTTGTTACCGGATTAAATCCGCTGGCGGTGTACAAGGAAATGTTTATGGGAACATTCGGAAACAAAATGAGATTTATATGGGGCGCTCGTGATATGACAACGCTCTTGTGCATAGGTGTAGCGCTTGCACCTGCATTTAAAATGAGATTTTGGAACATAGGTGCCGAGGGACAGATTCTTATGGGCGCGCTTGCTACGGCTGTTTGTATGCTGTATTTAGGCAATATTCTGCCCACACCGCTTTTGTTCATCGTGATAACACTGGCAAGTATAGTTGCCGGCGGTCTGTGGGGATTGATTCCGGCGTACTTCAAGGCAAACTGGGACACTAACGAGACTTTGTTTACGCTTATGATGAACTATGTTGCGATTCAGCTGGTTGCATGCTGTACCAACATATGGAGAGGACAGGCGTCATCGCTCGGAAAGCTTAACATAGACACTCAGATAGGCTGGTTTCCGATGCTGTTCGGACAAAGATATATGATAAATATTTTTGTAATTCTCGCCTTTACAGTTCTGATGTTCGTGTATTTGAAGTATACAAAGCATGGCTATGAAATTTCGGTAGTCGGCGAATCGGTAAATACCGCACGCTATGCCGGAATAAATGTGAAAAAGGTTACGCTCAGAACAATGGCAATATCCGGCGCAATCTGCGGAATAAGCGGATTTTTGATTGTATCGGGAAAGGATCAGACCATATCGACAATTACTGCCGGTGGACAGGGCTTTACTGCAATTATAGTTGCATGGCTGGCGAAGTTCAATACATTTTTCATGATGCTGATATCCTTCCTCTTGATATTCCTGGAAAGAGGAGCGTCACAGATTGCATCGTCATTCCCGATAATGAACGACTATGCCTCAGATATAGTTTCGGGCATAATCCTGTTCTTCATTCTCGGATGTGAATTTTTCATTAATTATAAGCTTGTATTCCGCAAGGGGGGTTCGCATAATGGATAATTTAATTGCATGGATAACGAGTGCGATAGCATTCGGCACAATAATAATGTATGGCTCACTCGGCGAAATACTTACGGAGAAATCGGGCAATCTGAACCTGGGTGTCCCGGGAATAATGTACCTTGGCGGCTTTGCCGGCTTTGCGAGTGCGTATTATTACGAAAACTTTGCCGCGAACACAAACCCGGTGCTGTTGGCTCTCATCCCGATAGTGACGGCGTTTTTGGCGGCTATGCTCGGCGGATTGATTTTCAGCTTTCTCACAACAACTCTCAGAGCAAATCAGAATGTGACCGGTCTTGCGCTCACAACATTCGGAATGGGTATCGCAAACTTTTTCGGCTTGTTCATCTTAAACGGCGCAAGCTATACCGCAGCTCCTCTTTCGAATGCTGCGATAAGCAAACAGATTCCGTTCCTGTCCGCATTCGGAACGGTGGGAAAGATGTTTTTCTCGCATGGATTTTTGGTATATTTTGCGATAATCCTGGCGATTGCGATGCATATATTCCTTTATAAGTCGCGCGCGGGTCTTAATCTGCGTGCAGTCGGCGAAAATCCGGCAACGGCGGATGCAGCCGGAATAAACGTAACGAAGTATAAGTATCTCGCAACCTGCATAGGCGCAGGCATATCGGGACTCGGCGGTCTGTTCTATGTACTTGATTATAATAAAGGCATTTGGGCGACTACCGATAATATTCAAAACCTCGGCTGGCTCGCGGTGGCACTGGTTATATTCACAACCTGGAAACCGCTCAACGGAATTTGGGGTGCATATGTTTTCGGCATTTTGTATTGGCTCTATCGATTCCTGCCGAATATCATGAATATAGTGATTCCGAACTATGCGATAGACTTGGTTCAGATGCTGCCTTATATAGTAACCATTGTGGTTCTTATAGCGGTGAGTCTGAGAAATAAAAAAGAGGATCAGCCGCCTGCATCGCTCGGACTTTCATACTTCCGCGAGGACAGATAGACTGATGAAAAGGGGAAAGTGCATATGAAAGCAATAAAAAGAATAGCAAGTATTTTGATTTTTATGATTTTGTTTGCTGTTCCGGCGGTTTTTGCCGATGAGCCGGAAACCGATATCAATAAATGGAACGAAGTGATTGCAACGGTCAACAGCGGCGATGTGCCGGCTGTTATTTCGCTTATCGAATCGGGCAGACTGGACGAGCTGTGCTCAATGACCAACGGATACGACAGGGGCTGTACGGCGGTCGAAAGAACGGCGATAATCATTACAGGAAAAAATTATGATAATCCTCGGATTATGGCAGACAAATACGCAGCTGCGTGTATAATAACTTCTGACTCGATCGGCGTGTTGGAAGCATATCTCGACAGCGGTTTTATGTGGGGCGTTATTGGAGATGACGTAAAGGAAAAGTATAATAGACTTAGTGATGATGACAGAAACTACGTTTTAAAACAATGCAAAACGCGTGATTATGGAAACCTAAATGATTTTCGTACATTTTTTGACAAAGCTGTTGCAAATGCAATGAGCAGTAATACAAACAGCGGCAGCGGTGGCGGCGGAGGGATTCGCATCTATGAGCAGGACGGAACTCTGCCGAGAAAAATCGACGGCAATAAAGAATATAAAATAGAATATTATTGCGGCGGAAGAGACGACAGTGTCGTGGTTTTTGCAGCGTATGACGGTGACGGCAGAATGACAAATGTTGCGCAAAGCGGCGTTACAGACGATTATCGTGAAATTTCCGCAAAGCTTTCGGCTGATGGAGTTATAAAGCTCTTTCGCCTTGAAAGCCTTGAAAATCTGATTCCGAACGGCGTGTGCGATAAGATGATTATATCGGAATATCTTGCGAATATAAAGGATTATGAAGGCGTTGTATCTAATATAAGCGGAGAAAGCATTTCTCTTGATACGGACGGCGGAGAAACGATGAATTTTAATGCCGATTTCCCTGTTTACCGATATATAGGTCATCGTGTAAAAATCACAGCTTTGTATAATGATGTGTATGAAATAAGTGACGCGGCGGAATATGAAACCGTGGAATTTAAGTCAACCGATATCGAATCGGTATCGCCGGCTGAAATAAGAGTGAATGGGACAGCTTATCCTATTTCGCGGTCAATCGAATTTTATTGTAACGGCTCGCTGATGTCAGTGGCAGATTTTCCGGGCAATTCGGAATATATTTTATCCCGTCGGACCGGTGATGAGGATTGGAGCATAGTCAATATTCTCTCTTATCGCTCGGATATTGTCGACTATAGCAATGACGGAACGATTCGCGGAGAAACAGATTATTTTGACACGATTTTGCCGCATACCGAAATAGTTTTAGACGGCGAAATAATATCGGCTGCCGATATTAAGCCGGGAGATGTAATTTCGTATTGCGACAGATATAAGATATGTGTAAGCCGGGATAAAGCCTCGGGAAAAGCGTCTTTTGAAGATGACGGATTGACAGTCGGCGGAAGAAAATATCTGTGGTATGATACAGTGATAGCCTGCAAGAGCTATTACAGTGCGGTGACTGCATATTTGGATATGTTCGGAAACGTTGTCAAAGCAGTTCCGGATATGACAGCATATAAGCCCGGATTTGTAACAAGAATATACAGCGAGGACAATGTTGTTTATGCCGACTGTATGACTGTAGACGGAAATTTGATAAAGCGTCGGATGTCGGGAGAGGCGGCAATGAACGGAGAGCGTGTGAGTGCCGAGACCCTTCTTAGCACATACGGCTCTGAGCCGCTTTATGCGAATATGCCGGAGGACGAAGATGCAAGCGTTATATTTAAAACGGGCATCACAGCAACGCTTTCGTATAACTCTGCGATAGGACAGCTGAGCACGAACGGTATAATTACAGATGAAACTGCCGGATTTTTCGCACTCCGCGAAAATGCACCTGTTCATTATACGCGTGAGGAACTTAAAGAGCTGTGCACCGACGGATATAAATACAGCGCGATTGTTTTCTTTGACGATGATAATAATATCAATCCTAAGCTGGTATGCTTCACAAGTGAATTGAGCAAGCAAAAAAATATGATAGTGACCGAAAACGACGGAATAACCGTTTCGGGATATGTCGACGGCGAAAAGGTCACATATAAGCTGAGCGAGTCCTTGGCAGGGAGCGATGCGGCAGCTTGCATGAATTGCTATGCGAAGATTAAATATAGTAAGGACGAAATTGTAGGTCTGGAAATAATTTCGGAACTTGACGGAAACGAGTATAAAGAAGTTTCACAGCGAGGTGATACCTTCACTTGCGGAACGGTTATAAGAAAAGGAAACGGATATTTGTCGTTCGGCAACAGCGCGTATGAGAGCAGCATTGCTCAGATAACTGCGGATACCGATTTTTATACCTATGACGGAAATAAGGTGGAGAAATCGGGGATAGATGATATAACCGCCGACCCGAGAGGAGAATTGGGCAGCGTAATATCCTTTATGCATGTCAATTCAAGGGGCATTGCCGAGACTGTGGTTGTCAGAAAATACAATTAAATGGGGCTGTAAAAAGTCCCGTAAAATGAGATGCCACCCAAAAGTTTAACTTTGGGTGGCATCTCAGAATCCGAGACTCTCTTTCAGATGCGGAAATTTGCAAAGAGGAAAAATAGCACCAAATGCCGTAAGAGATAATGCCGTCTGATTTTGATATTTTGCATTATGCGGCAATGGCAAAATTAAAGTAAAGTTAGGGATTAAGACGAACTATAAATATACGTATAAAGCACCCGATGATATGAGTGATATGGTGATGACAAGCGACGGCAAATATTTAACGTCACTGTGCTTTTTGGGCTCATGCGACATGTTGAAGGTTGAATCGGATGGCAAAGAAGAAATACTGCCCGTGTTTGCCGATACAATTAAGTGGCTTGATATGTATTTCGGAGGGGAACTTCCCGATTTTATGCCGAAGTATAAAGTTTTTAACATAACACCGTTCCGCAGTCGGGTTATAGACATAATGAATAAAATCCCATACGGAAAGACGGTTACATATAATGATATAGCAAAGCAGATTGCAAATGACAGAGGAATTGAAAAAATGTCTGCGCAAGCTGTCGGCGGTGCAGTTGCTTCAAATCCAATTTGTATAATTATTCCGTGCCATAGGGTCGTCGGCTCAAATGGCAGCTTGACGGGATACGGCGGCGGAATAGAAAATAAAAAAAGGCTTTTGGAGCTTGAGGGAATATTATAAAAAAACTTTTTCAGTATAAAACAAGCGGGTTTGGCATGTTTTCAATGCCGAACCTGCTTGTTTTTGCTGCTCAAATCCTTAAATCCGGCGTCAGCAGACGCGGCTCTGTTAAGCTTTTAAACCTTATTTTATTTAGGTCAAACGATTTTGATTTCCGTCCCTGTCAAAGCAAGTATACTTAAAAAAAGTTCCGCCTGCGTCAATGCAAAGAATCGCCTTACAGGCTGTCATTTTCAAACCCCTCCTTAAGGCAGGTCTTGTGAATAATAACAGGCTGATTTCCGATATTTATAACTGCCGATAATAACGGATATGCAAGCCTGAGTTTTAACAATACCTCGCATGAGATTTTTGTTATGGCGGATGACACGACACTTGATATTATTTCGGAAAAGCCGGCGTTGTGGCACGAGGCTGTTCAATTTGATTTGCCGGAGGATTTGAAAGAACTGACTTAGGAAAGGATGAGTAAGTCTGAATAAAATTGCCCATCTCACCATTTTCAAAAGCTCGAAGTACCCTCGTACGAAGCAGTGGCGTTACCTAAATCAAAGATTTAGAACGCTCTTGCATGGCTCTCGTTTCCAAATTAAAAATTTGGACTCGGGCGCAATCACTTTTTCAAATAGCAATCTGAACGATTTTCTTTCAGACTTAAGTTTTGTGCCTTACAGAAAGGAATGGATATAAAAATGAAAAAAATATTGATTATTACGGGAGATAAATGCGATGATTCCGAGTTTTTCTACCCGTATTACAGATTGATTGAGGAAGGCTTTGCGGTGGATGTCGCCACGATTGATAAAAAGGATGCGGAAGCCAAGCATTACTTGAAAATAAAATCGGATTGCAGCGTCTGCGATGTGAATACGGATGATTATTGTGCGTTGCTTCTTCCCGGGGGCGGCGCTCCGGAAAAGCTTAGGATTAATGATGATGTTTTGAATATTGTAAAAAATTTTAATGATTCCAAAAAGCCGATTGCTGCAATTTGCCACGGACCTCAGATTTTGATTTCGGCAGGCGTGCTAAAGGGAAAGAAAGCAACGTGCTATAAAGGAATAAAGGATGATATTTTAAACAGCGGCGCACTGTATGAGGATTCGGACGCGGTCGTTTGCGAAAATATCGTGACCTCGCGCTGCCCGGACGATTTGCCTGCGTTTATGAAAAATTTTATTAATATAATTAAATAGCAGGACAAAAAAGTCCCAATACTGTTATCTCACAGAGTAAATTAAAAGCGCGCCGCTTTAAGCGGCGCGCTTTTGGGTGGCTTGGATTGCTTTTATATTTCTATTTTGCTTCTATATCCTTTAATATTTCGTTGTGAATATCCGCACGCATTTTTTCGATAATATCGTAGTCGTATCCGTTGAAGTTATTCTTCTTATTCAAAAAACGAGTTGCGTTTGTAAGAATAATCACATACATCCGATTTTCGCGGTCTATAAAAAAGGATGTCCCGGTGTGACCGCAGTGCCCAAAGCTGCCGGGCTTAAAAAGCCTGCCGACCTGCGGATATTTCCCGTCCGCAACGAGATATCCCAACCCCCAGCCTGTGCCGAGCGAGCCGACATAATTCTTTTCAGCCATATCAAAAATATTTTTTGAATAAAGCTTTTCGCTTTTATCAAGTACTGCTTCGATAAACATCTTGATGTCGCGCATTGTCCAGAATTGCGCACCGTTTCCGCCGATTCCGCGCATACTGTAGGCATTTTCGTCGTCGACGCGATATTCGCCGACATGCTCTCTTTTGTAGCAATGCGCCGCGTTCGGCTCATCAACCGCGATATTAAATCTGCTCCTTGTCAGTCCGAGCGGCTTTTTAATTTCTTCCTCAAAAATTTCGTCGAGCGGTTTTTTATACAGCTTTTCCGCAATAAATCCGAGCAGAATATAAGCATTACAGGAATATATTTGTCCGCAGCCGGGTTCGAACGCAAGCGGCTCGGCTAAAATATATTGCGCAATCACGTCGCGCCCTTGGTCGGCAATCTCGCGCGGAATAAATATTCTTATTATCCCCGATGTGTGAGTCAGCATTTGTTTTACAGTTATTTTTCTCTTTTCGGGCGGCACGTTATCGAAAAACATGTCAAGAGTGTCGTCGATTGTGAGCCAACCCCGGTCAACCGCCTTTAAGATAAGCTGAGCGGTTATAAGCACCTTTCCCATGCTTGCAATGTCAAAATATGTGTCAAGGTCAACATTGTCCGAGTGTATAAACGCCTCTTCGCCGTTTGCGCTTACCAGGATTCCGTAGGAATCAAAATCATTGTCGGCAAGCTTTTTCTTCATTAATATATCCGTATTTTTTAAAAGCATATCTATCTCCTCCTGTAATCAGTATATCAGATTGAGCCGCAATTTCAATAGGAAAATACGGATGGTTAGCACAAAACGGATATTTGTGCTTGACAATATGTATGGGATGGTAATATAATTATAAGTATAATAATACAAGGAATAAGAAGAAAAATGAAAAATATTTTTAATTTGTATGATTGGAACAAAACGGACATTATAGATGTATTCAACACAAGCTGCACAAAAAGAGAGGAGGGGACGGAAATCAAGGACAGGTGCAGCACCGATAAATATCAGCTTGGAATAAAATTCAGCGGACTGACAAAGGTTTGGTACGACGGCGAAAGCTTTGATTTCTGCGGCGGAAGTGCTTTGTATCTGCCAAAAGAAAAAAGCGCGGATATAGATTACCGCAGAAAATTTATAAAACAAAGCGAGGGAATATGCATATTTTTTGATTCCGACCGACCGCTGCCGCCAAAGCCGATTTTGATTGAGCATAACAGCAGCGATGTGGAAAAGCTGTCATTAAGGCTGAGCGGCGCGTACAATGCACCGGATAAAAGCATGATTGAGTATACGGGACTTTTTTATAACATTCTTGCGCTGCTCGAAAAATCGCTTGCAAGCCGAAACGGCGCGGGGGAAACGGATGCGGCTATAGAATATATGAAAGAACACGTACGCGATTCGTTTGTAGACTGGAATGTCCCGGCAAAAATATTGGGAGTCACTCCCGATTACATGCGGCATAAATTCAAAAGCGTATACGGGATTTCGCTGCTGCAATACTATAATCGGCTGAAGATAAACTATATAAAAGGCATGCTTTGCAGGGGCGAGGATTCAATGTCTGACATAGCAAAATCGGCAGGATTTTCCGATTTGAATTATTTTTCACGCTTTTTTAAAAAGCACACCGGTGTGTCGCCGAGTGAATATCGCAGGCGTTACTACAATATGATCTGAAAAAATTACATAAAAATATATTTTTTTTGAAAAAACCCTTTACATTTTTGTATTTTTGGAGTATAATCAAAGAAGAAACCAAATAAAACAAAGGAAAACAAATTTTTTGTTTGCTACAGGAGGTAAAGTCAATGGTAAAGTCAGATTATGAAATCAAGAAAGAAATCTGCGAAATAGGCAAAAGAATTTACAATGACGGATTTGTTGCCGCAAACGACGGAAATATATCTGTCAAGGTAGACGACAACACATTTTTTGCAACACCGACAGGCGTCAGCAAGGGATATATGACTCCGGATATGATTTGTAAGGTAGACGGCAAGGGCAATCTTAAGGAGCCGAACAAGTGGAGACCGTCGTCCGAGTTTAAGATGCATCTGAGAGTTTATCAAGAGCGCCCGGATGTAAATGCAGTTGTTCACGCTCATCCTCCGATTGCAACATCTTTTGCGATTGCAGGCATTCCGCTCGATAAGCTCATCATGCCGGAAGCTGTAATATTCCTCGGCGCAGTACCCATTGCGGAGTACGGAACTCCGTCAACAATGGAAATTCCCGATTCGCTTATGCCTTATTTGCAGGAGTATGACGCAATTTTGCTTGCAAACCATGGCGCACTCAGCTTCGGCTGCGATCTGAACACAGCGTTCTTCAGAATGGAATCGACCGAATTTTACGCAAAGCTTCTTATGTATTCACGACTTTTGGGCGGCGAAAAGGAAATCCCCTGCAAGGAAGTTAAAAAGCTTATCGACTTGAGAAAAACCTTCGGCGTGCCCGGAAAGCACCCGATGGAAAAAATTTGTCCGGGATGCTACAACGGTGACGGTGCGGCCGACAATATGTCCCCGTCTGAGGCTGACGAAAAATTTGGCAAAAAAACCTGCGGCTGCGGAAATGACAAGTCGGTAGAGGAAATCGTTGCAGAGGTAACAAAGAGAGTTTTGGCTCAATATAACAAATAAGAATGGAGATATAAGCATGGGAAAGCTTTATACCGGCTTTGGTGACCGGGGATATACTCAGACGGCCAACAGCCGCCATATATCAAAATCGGATACTATAATCGAACTGCTTGGCACAGTTGATGAGTTCACCTCGCAGCTCGGCGCGGCAAAGGCGTATACTTCCGATAACGCGCTTGCGGCTGATATAGAGCAGATCCAAAAAAAGCTTATTTCGGTAATGGGCGAGATTGCAGGCGGAGCACAGTCGGTGACCGAGGAGTGCGCGGCAAGGCTTGAGCAGATGTGCGATAAGTACAGCAGCGGCGCGCTCGGAGAGTTTACGCTGCCCGGGAAAAATATCGTTTCGGCACAGCTTGATATCGCAAGAACGGTTGTAAGACGTGCTGAACGCATTGCTGTCAAGGCGGCGCAGACCGGTCGGGTTAAGAATACATTGCTTGTTTACATAAACCGATTGAGCGATGTGATGTATGCTATGTCGCAGTATGCGGCAAAGGAGCAAACACCGGAGATAAAGGGTGCAGACAGCGGCTCGGGCGTGATAACGCTCGATATGGCAAAGGAGATTGCATACGCAGTCGAAAGCGCAGCGGAGCAGATGAATAAAAGAATCGTTGTGGCGATAACCGATAAGGGCGCCAATCTGATACTGCTCCACTCTATGGACGACGCGTATATAGCGAGCTGTCGGATTGCGCAGGATAAGGCGTATACCTCGGCGGCACTCAAAATGCCGACTCATGTCGCACTGGCGGAATCGCGCGGAGGAAAGCTTGACGGACTTGATGTGACCGATACAAACCGTCTTTCACTTTTGGGCGGCGGATATCCGCTTGTCGCAAACGGGCAGCTGCTCGGCGGAATCGGCGTGTCGGGAGGCACTGCCGAGGAGGATACGCAATTTGCCGAAATAGGTGCATTATATACGGAAAAAAGATTTCAGAATAAATAATTCGTTCTGAACCGCAAAAAAAGCGGAATGGAGGAATAATTCAGATGGATGAAAAAATGATTGAACAAATGGTAAAGGACGTCCTTGCCGAAATGAAGGCAGAGCCTAAGCAGACAAGCGAAAGGCATCAGATAGGCGTTTTTGATACCATGGAAGAAGCAATCGCTGCCTGCAATAAGGCATATGAAACATTCAGATATTACAATAAGGAACAGCGTGAGAATATCATAAAGGAAATCAGAAAACTTACTCATGAGGAAGCCGAAACCATGGCAAAGCTTGCTGTTGAGGATACCAAAATGGGTAATGTCTATCACAAGATTTTAAAGCATCACCTTGTTGCCGATAAAACCCCCGGTACGGAGGATTTGGAGACAAGAGCGCTTTCGGGAGACCGCGGTCTCACGCTGATAGAACAAGCGCCGTACGGAATCATCGGAGCAATCACCCCCAGCACAAATCCGAGCTGCACAATCATATGCAACAGCATCGGCATGTTGGCGTCAGGAAACGGAGTATTGTTCAATCCGCATCCGCATGCAAAGAGAATTTCCGCATACGCTGTGGATTTGGTGAACAGAGCTGTTTTGGCGGCAGGAGGTCCGGAGAATATTGTGGCGACAGTTAAAAATCCGACGATGGAATCGTCGAATATGATGGTGAATCACCCGTCGGTGCGTATGCTGGTTGCAACAGGCGGACCGGGAGTTGTCAAAATGCTGCTTTCGTCCGGCAAAAAGGCAATCGGAGCGGGAGCGGGGAATCCGCCGGTTGTCGTTGACGATACTGCAGATATTCCGAAGGCGGCAAAGGATATAATCGATGGATGTACATTCGATAATAACCTGCCTTGTATTGCGGAAAAAGAGTGCTTTGCAGTATCAAGCGTTGCGGACGAGCTTATTCATTACATGCTCCAAAACGGCGCATATATGATAAATTCGGAGCAGGTAAAAATGCTTGAAAAGGTTGTTTTGCAGGAAGTTCCGGGCAAGAATCCGGGCGACGCTCCGAAGAAGGTTATAAATAAAAACTGGGTCGGACGAGATGCAAAGAAGATACTGGCTCAAATTGGTGTGAATGCATCGGATGATATCAGATGTATTATATGCGAAACCGAGTTCAGTCAGCCGTTTGTGCAGACCGAGCTTATGATGCCGATACTTCCGATAGTAAGATGTGCATGCTTTGAGGACGCAATGGAAATGGCAGTCAAAGCGGAGCATGGCAACAGACACTCGGCACATCTGCATTCAAAGAATGTGGATCATATGACGAGCTATGCAAAGGCTGTCTGCACAACTATATTTGTGAAAAATGCTCCGAGTTATGCAGGAATAGGATTTAACAGTGAGGGACACACAACATTCACGATTGCGGGTCCGACCGGCGAGGGTATAACCTCGGCAAGGAGTTATACCCGTCAGCGCAGATGCGTACTGGTTGACAGCCTGTCAATTATATGATAAAATAGAGATACGAAAACATTTTCCGTATCTTCGCAAAATAAGGAGGTTAAAGCTAATGAACTTCAGTGAGGAACATATTGAAGAATTGGTGCAGGCAGTCTTAAAAGAGATCGGCACAGCATCCAAAGCATCGGCAGGTTCAAAGGAGATTCCAAAGACAGCGAGAGTTGCAATGCTCACTGCTAAGGAAAAATTCGAGGTTAAGGAATTTCCGATTCCCGAAGTCGGCGATGATGATATATTGGTAAGAGTTGAGGGCTGCGGCGTGTGCGGCACAGACGCTCATGAATTTAAGCGTGACCCGTTTTCTCTCATTCCGGTTGCATTGGGGCATGAGGGAACAGGCGAAATTGTTAAAATGGGTAAGAATGTGAAAAAAGACAGTGCAGGCAAGCCGCTTAAAATAGGCGATAAGGTTGTTACCTGCATGATTTTTAAGGATAACCCGGATATAACAATGTTCGATTTGAATAAGCAGAATGTCGGCGGTGCGGATGTCTACGGACTTTTGCCGGATGACGATGTTCACTTAAACGGCTGGTTCAGTAATTACATATTTATCAGAAAAGGTTCAAGCGTATTTAACGTAAGCGATTTGGATCTCGATTCGAGAATTTTGATTGAACCGTGCGCAGTGCTTGTACATGCTGTCGAGCGCGCAAAACAGACCGATATATTGAGATTCAACAGCCGCGTGGTTGTGCAGGGCTGCGGACCGATAGGTCTTATCTGCATAGCTGTTCTCAGAACAATGGGAATCGAGCATATCACAGCTGTTGACGGAAATGAGCAGAGACTCGAATTTGCAAAGAAGATGGGTGCAGACCACACTGTTAACTTCATGCAGTATAAGGGCATAGAGGCTCTTACAGAGGCTGTCAAGGACTCGTTCGGCGGATATTTTTGCGATTTTGCATTCCAGTGTACCGGCTCGCCGGTTGCACACAGCAACATATATAAGTTCATAAGAAACGGCGGCGGACTTTGCGAACTGGGATTTTTTATAAACGGCGGAGACGCAACAATCAATCCGCATTTTGACCTTTGCTCAAAGGAGATAACATTGGTTGGCTCGTGGGTGTATACCTTGAGAGATTATGTAACAACCTTTGATTTCTTAAAGAGAGCGCAGGGGATAGGACTTCCGATTAAGGAGCTTATCACTCATCGGTTCGGACTTGATGAAATGAACGAGGCGCTTAATACAAACCTGTCGCAAAAGGGACTTAAGATTGCTTATGTAAATAAGGAGAATTAGTGAATGGATGCAATAGGTATTATTGAACTTTACGGATTTGTCTGTGCAATAAAGGCGGCGGATGCCGCGGCAAAGGCGGCAGACGTAAAGATAATAGCGATAGATTCAAACAAGCCGGCGCATGCGGAAACTGTTGAAGTTCCGCTTATCATGTGCGTAAAAATTCAAGGCAGTGTGTCGGCGGTGAAAGCGGCTGTTGAAGCAGGCGCAAGAGCTGCCAAAAGCTGTACCGGACTGATACAGACGCATATCATTGCACGTCCCACCGAGGATTCCAATAAGATGGCATTGAGAACAAGTGTCGGCAGGGATGTGCTTGGTAAAATAAAGAATAACGCGTAAATGAAGAAAGGATATATAAAAATGGAAGCATTGGGAATGATTGAAACAAGAGGTCTCACAGCCTCAATCGAAGCTGCGGATGCTATGACAAAAGCAGCAAATGTAACACTGGTCGGAACAGAGAAGATAGGCTCGGGACTGGTAAGCGTAATTGTACGCGGCGATGTCGGAGCGGTAAAGGCAGCTGTTGAAGCGGGAGCAGAGGCAGCAAGCCGCCTGGGCGAGCTGGTCGCAAAGCATGTAATTCCTCGTCCGCACAGCGACGTTGAAAAGATTTTGCCGACCATATAAGATTTAGGGAACAGTGTTCCGGTGTCACCCGACACATATTGAAAGGATGATTAACGTGAACTTTTCCTTAGGCTTGGTAGAGGTTCAATCCCTGGGACATGCGATTGCCATGGTGGACGATATGCTAAAAGCCGCGGACGTTGAATTTGTCGCAACAGAGCGGCGGCTCGGCGGACGGCTTGTCACAGTGGTTGTGCGCGGAGAGCTGTCGGCGGTGAAAGCCTCGGTTGAGGCGGGAAAAGCCGCAGCAAGCAGCATGGGATGCTTAAAGGCTGCGGAGGTTATCGCAAATCCGCATCCCGAAATACTTAAATTTCTGCATCTTGACGAGGCAGAGAAAAAAACGGCTGAAAAAGCCGAAGATAAGCCAAAAGCTTTGAAAAAATCAACACGTTCTAAGGCTGTTTCGAAAGAGACGGCTTCAGATAAAGAAAGTCCCCGAAAACGGGGCAGAAAACCAAAACAAGTATAAAAACAGGAGGTTAATATCATGGCTGTAGAAGCATTGGGTATGGTTGAAACAAGAGGTTTGGTGGCTGCAATAGAGGCTGCCGATGCAATGGTTAAGGCTGCAAACGTAACTTTGATCGGAACTGAAAGAATCGGTTCGGGATTGGTAACCGTTATGGTTCGCGGTGACGTAGGCGCTGTTCAGGCTGCAACAGACGCAGGCGCAGCAGCAGGCTCAAAGCTGGGCGAGCTGGTTTCGGTACACGTAATTCCGAGACCGCACGGCGATGTTGAAAAGATTCTGCCGTCTATCCAATAAGAATATATTTTTTCGGGAAGTCTCAAAGGACTTCCCGAAAAAATGATAATTTGATTCGTTAGTAAAACAACGGAATGGAGATTTGTACAATGACAGTGTCAGATAACAGATTGATTGATTTGATTTGCGAAAATGTAATAAGCGCATTGAACGAAACCGGCGGAAAAAGCGGTGATATCAAGGTGGGCGTGTCGGCAAGACATGTGCATTTGTCACAGTCTGATTTGGAAACGCTTTTCGGCAAGGGATATAAGCTGACCCCCAAGAAACAACTCATGGGAGACCAGTTCGCGGCAGAGGAATGTGTAACATTGGTAAGCCCGTCTTTAAGAACAATCGAGGGTGTGCGCGTTTTGGGTCCTGTCCGCTCACATTCGCAGATTGAAATTTCGAGGACAGATACATTTAAATTGAAGGTAAGTCCGCCGGTCAGACCGTCGGGTGAAATAAAAAACAGCGCGGCAATGGCATTGGTAGGTCCCAAAGGCAGCGTGTTCTTAAACGAGGGCTGCATAATAGCCAACAGACATATACATATGACTCCGGAGGATGCCGCAAAATATAACATTTCGGATAATGATTTGGTTGATGTAGAGATACAAAACGCAAAGCCTACACGTTATTATGACGTTCAGGTCCGCGTGCGTGAGGATTTCAATACGGAAATGCATATAGATACCGATGATGCAAATGCCGCAGGAATAAAAAACGGCGACCGCGTTGAAATATTGACAAAATAAATTTTGAGAAAAATTTCGTTTCGGAAGAAAGGATTGAAATATATGCTCTTGGCAAAGGTTACTGGCAGCATAGTGTCCACAAGCAAAAACGAAAAGCTTGTCGGCTATAAGTTTATGACAGTGCAGCTTATCGAAAATGATAAACTTGTAAATAAGCATTTGATAGCGGTGGACGGAGTCGGCGCAGGTATAGGCGAAAAGGTGCTTATAGCAACCGGCAGCGCGGCAAGACTTGGAATAAGCCGCTCGGACGCGCCCGTCGATGCGGCGATTGTCGGCATTGTTGATGAAAAACAGGGTTGATAAAAAGAGCAAAATTTGTATGTATTCGGTACGGAAAGAATGGTTGATATGACATTTGACGAGCTTTATCAAATTACATATGATGCAGGAATTGTCGGCGCGGGCGGCGCAGGCTTTCCGACGCATAAAAAATATTCAAAGGACGTTAAGCAGATTGTGGTGAACGCCGCCGAATGTGAGCCTTTGATGATGGTGGATCACCACCTTTTAAACAAGCATTTTAAGGAAATCACCGATATGCTGAAAGTGCTTGTCGATACTCTGGAAGCCGATGAGGCAATAATCGGGATAAAGGGCAAGAATATGCACCTTTTGGATTTGGATGTTGTCAAGTCGCTTTCAAAAACAAAAATAAAGATTCATGAAATTCCCGATATTTATCCTGCCGGAGACGAGGTTGTGCTCGTTTACGAAACCACCGGCAAAATTCTGCCGGAGGGCAGTATTCCGATTATGTCCGGCGTAATGGTCATGAATGTGGAGACTGTGTATAACGTATACAGAGCGGTGAATTATGCCGAGCCGGTCACATCGAAATATGTGACAATCGGCGGCGACACAAAGGAATATATAACTGTTAAAGCCCCGATAGGAATGAACGTGGGCGAGCTGCTCGATACGTGCAATATAGATTATAACGGCATGGGAGTGATAGACGGCGGTCCTATGATGGGCAGACTTATCGACCCCAAAACGGCGGTTGTTACAAAAACCACAAAGGGAATATTGCTTTTTCCCGAGACTCATTCGGTCATTCAGCGAAAAAAAATGCCGCTGTCAACGACGGTTAAACGTGCGTCGGCTGCGTGCTGCGGATGCAGCATGTGCTCGGATATGTGCCCGAGATATCTTTTGGGATATTCCCTGCGCGTGGATAAGACAATCCGCGCGGTAGCACATTCCGAGGTTCAGAACACCGAGAGCTTTTTGCAAAGCGCACTTTGCTGCGGCTGCGGTGTCTGTACCGTTATGGGCTGTCAGCAGATGCTGAATCCCCAGGCGGTTTCGATGGAAGTTAAACGCGTATTGGGCAAAAATAAATTCAGACGGCAGAATAATAAAGCGCCGAAAGAAGTGCGCCCGGAACGCGCGTCAAGGCTTGTGCCATCGTCAAGGCTTATAGACCGTCTCGGGATAAGGAAGTATGTAAAGGACAGCGCAGAACGCAGATATATTGATTTTGTGCCGGAGTTTGTTTCGATTCCGATGTCGCAGCATGTCGGAAAGCCGGCAACTCCGATTGTGCAAAAGGGCGCAAGAGTCGCTGTCGGAGAGCCGATAGCAAAGACGGACGAAAATCTACTTGGCGCAGTAATTCATGCAAGTATTGACGGAGTTGTAAAAGAAGCCGATGAAAGACATATAGTAATAGAAAAAGGCTGATTTGTCCGATAATAAGGTTGACGGAGGCAGATTATGAACGCAATTGGTTTGGTTGAAGTTAAAAATATAAGCAAGGGAATAAAAATCACAGATGAAATGCTGAAAAGCGCAGGAATATCGCTTATTCAGTCGGGTTCGGTATGTCCCGGGAAGTATGTCACGCTTGTCGGCGGAGACCTGTCGTCGATTCAGGCGGCGGTGGAGCATGCCGAGGAATGTGCCGAGGATGCGCTGATCGACAAGTTTGTGATAGGCAACCTGGGCGAAAGGGTATTTGAAGCCTTGTACGGCACATGCGAAATAAAGGAAAAAAAGGCGCTTGGAATCGTTGAGACATTTACGGCAGCATCAGCTATACTCGCAGCCGATGCGGCTGTGAAAGCGGCGATGGTTTCGCTGATAGAGGTGCGCGTTGCGCGCGGCATGGGCGGAAAGTGCTTTGTGACAATGACCGGCGAGGTTGCCGATGTAAAGGCAGCGGTCGAAGCAGGTGCAAGACTTGCAGCGGAGGACGGAGTGCTGATAAATACAGAGGTAATTGCAAATCCGCATCCGGAGCTTTGGGACGCCGTTCTGTAGCAGCTGCCTCAGAAAAATTTTTAGTAAAGGAAATTTAGTGATATGTTAGCTGTAGAAAGAAGAAGTCAAATCGAGCAGATGATTCAAAAAAATAAGAGCGTGCTTGTTTTGGAGCTTGCAAAAATGTTCGATGTGACGACCGAAACAATCCGCGGCGACCTGGAAAAACTGGAGCGGCAGGGTGTGCTGATCCGAACATACGGCGGAGCGACGCTTGTGGAGGACAGCAACGACGCCGACCTCAGCACGCATGAGCGTGATACTGTCAATTTCGAGGGAAAGCAGAAGATTGGTAAAAAAGCGGCGGAAATGATAAAGGACGGCGAGACGATATTTTTGGATGCCAGTACCTCATGCCTGCATTTGGCGCGCAATATCAAGGATAAACGCTCGGTGACGGTCATAACCAATGCCGAACGTGTTGTTGCCGAACTGTGCCAGTATGATAATATAAAGGTGATATCCACCGGCGGCAGGCTGATAAATAAAAATCTTTCATATGAGGGGAGAATGGTGGAGGACACGATAAGAAAATATTACTATGCGAATAAGTTTTTCTTCTCGTGCGCCGGAATAACTCTCTCACGTGGCTTGACGGAGCGTTCGGAAGCGGAAGCTGAGATAAAAAAAGCGATGATGGATTGCTCGGATTCATCGATTTTTCTCTGTGACCATAAAAAGCTCGGACGTCTCGGCGTGCCGGTTTTGACCAATTTAAGTGAAATCGATTGCATGATAACCGATATAAATTTGGACGAGGAATGGGAAAGCGCACTTGCAAAAAACGATGTGCGGCTGATTTCGGTGGAATAGGGGGATAATACCCCCATAAAGATGTAGGATTCAAGTCATTTCTCGCACCATTGACAACGTTAACACAACAATGTGACATTTTGGTGCATGTGATACAGTTAGCAAGGGCGGAGAAATCCGCCCTTGCTAATTGTATCACATGCACCGATTATTTTGACAACAGTTTGACAACAGTTTATGCCATAAATTACAGTAAAGCGTCGTAAATCAGCAATGTCTAAAAACACGAAAAAACCGCATAAACACTATACTTTTAAGCGTTTATGCGGAAAATCTTTTTGGTACACCTCATGGTTTAATAAACAAACTGAATCACTATTTAATCCTGTTTCTATTTTTGAAAGCAGTTTGTCAGTGATTGTCACTTCTTCATCGCCCGAATTGAATGTTATTGTGACTTTATCATCATACAAGTAAATTTTATTTACCAATACTTTAATAAGTGTTCTACAGTATACTATATCTTTTATATTTCCCTTTGCTAAAGCGTTTAAAAACATTTCAACTTGTTCGGGAGTTATAATTTTATGGCGACTCTGTTCTTTGGTAAGCTGTAATTTTAAATTTTCTAATTCTTTTGATAGAATTTCCAAATCACTAAAAATCATGTCACGTATTGAGTCAACACTGCAAAGGCGAAGTGACTTTATTTGGTTTTCTATTTCAGTTTCTTTTACTTTCACACACATCTCAAGTCTTTTCAATTCTGTGGTATCATCATAATTTTTTGATATTTTCGATACTTCCTTTGCTATTTTCTTTATATTTTGGGACGAAAGAATTTTACGACATTCATCAATGACAACGCCCTCTATATAATCTTTCATTACCATTTTTTTGTGACATGTTTTATTTCTGCCGCTGTTTTTACATTTGTAGTAATTATATATTATGCCGTTCTTACTTGTTTTATTGGAACTGTGACCTATCATCATTTCTTTGCAGTAACCGCAAAATAGTTTGCCTGTAAGCAAATATTCAGCTTTTGCTCTGGTTCGAGCAGGGGCTAATCTGTTTGCGTTCAGTCTTTCTGCAACTTTATTGAACAAATCTTCATCAATTATTTGCGGCATACCACCTGGCTTCTCTATATCCTTAAATATGTATATTCCTAAATATTTTCTGTTTTTTAATATCGCATTAAATGAATTTTTATTAAATGTAGTTCCATTTGGCTTTTTAATACCTCTATCGTTCAAATCGGTGCATATTTCCTTTATTGTCATGCCGTCAGCATATTTTTCAAATATTTCTTTTATAATAGGTGCCATTTGCTTGTCGATGACATATTTATGATTTTCGATTTTGTAGCCAAGGGGAGTAATACCACCATTTGAAAGACATTTTTCAGCATTAACATTCATACCTCGGTTAACTTTCTCGGCTAATTCGGCACTGTAATATTCTGATATTCCCTCTATAACACTTTCAAGCAATATTCCACTTGCATTATCTGAAATATTTTCATTTGCTGAATAAAGTGTAACCCCATTTCTCTTTAATATAGCTTTATATTTTGCGCTGTCATATCTGTTACGTGAAAATCTGTCAAGCTGATATACAATTACGGCTTGAAAATGCTTTTTTGTGCTGTCCTTAATCATTTTTAAAAAATTTGGTCTGTCATCTGTTTTTGCACTTTTTGCTCGGTCAATATACGTATCAATAATTTCGTAGCCGTTGTCCTCGGCGTATTTGCGGCATACTTCTATTTGACCTTCAATAGATTCTTCACGTTGTTTGTCACTGCTGTAACGTGCGTAAATTACTGCATACATAGCTGTTACTCCTTGTGTATTATTATGTTTATTTTTCACTTGCCGCAAACTTATAAAAAGTATTCGGCTTTAAATTCAAAACTTCCATAGCTTTTACGGCGGTAATTTCTTTGTTTTTCCAGCTTGTATATATTTCACCCCAATTATCGGGCTTGACAGCTCGCGGTCGTCCTGTCGGTCTGCCGGTTTTAGCAGACACTCTTTGACCGTCTACAATCGGCATTATATCAATTCCTTGCCGCTGTCGCTTGCGAATATTTTC
>CAKSQL010000030.1 GCA_934486735.1 uncultured Clostridia bacterium
AAGAAAATGAGGCAGCTTAAAACTGCCTCAAAAATTCCATATAGGATTTTCTACCCCAACTATTGACAAAGAGCCTTAAAATTTTACTCGTCTTCTTTTGCGATTGCATCCTTGTGTGAAAGGCTTATCTTGCCTGTTTTCGGGTCAATGTCCATAACCTTGACGGTGAGCATGTCACCGACATTTACAACATCTTCAACTTTTGCGATTCTTCTGTCTGCAAGCTTTGAAATGTGGCACAAGCCATCCTTGCCGGGGAGGATTTCAACAAATGCGCCGAATGCAGTGACTGTTTTTACCGGTCCGGTGTAGATTTCACCGACTTCGGGTTCTTTAACAATCAGCTCGATTGCATCGATTGCAGCTTCTCCCGATTCCTGAGTTACGGCAAATATATGAATTGTTCCGTCGTCTTCAATGTCTATTTTTGCACCGGTATCTGCAACTATTTTTTGAATAACTTTTCCGCCCTGACCTATAACCTCGCGGATTTTATCCGGGTCAATGTGCATTGTGCTTACCTTGGGGGCATACGGAGACAGGTGGTCTCTTGCCTCAGGGATAGCCTTAAGCAGAACATCGTCTATAATATAGTATCTTGCGTCACGAGTTTTTCTTAGTGCTTCCTCGATAACATCGTAGGGAAGACCGTCGTTCTTTATATCGACTTGGATTGCGGTAATACCTTTTTTTGTTCCGGCAACTTTAAAGTCCATTTCGCCGTAGAAGTCTTCAAGACCCTGAATGTCAACCATGGTTGTGAAACCGTTCTCAGTTGTGATAAGACCGCATGAGATACCTGCAACCGGAGCCTTAATCGGTACGCCGGCAGCCATGAGTGCCAAAGTTGACCCACAGACACTGCCCTGTGATGTTGAACCGTTGGAGCTTAAAACCTCCGAAACTGTTCTGATTGCATAAGGGAACTCTGATTCGGACGGGAGTACAGGCACGAGTGAACGCTCTGCAAGCGCACCATGACCGATTTCACGTCTGCCCGGACCTCTGGACGGCTTTGTTTCGCCGACAGAGTATGACGGGAAGTTGTAGTGATGCATATATCTCTTTGTTTCCTCATCGTCGATGCCGTCAAGACGCTGCATCTCGGCAAGGGGAGCAAGGGTTGCAACGGTCAGAACCTGAGTTTGTCCTCTTGTGAACAGACCCGAGCCGTGAGTTCTGGGAAGGAGGTCAACCTCTGCCGAAAGGGGACGAATCTGGTCAAGACTTCTGCCGTCTACGCGGCGACCCTGTACAAGCCAGTTACGAACAATTTCTTTCTGCATTTTATAGAGAATTTCCTGAATTTCATCCGAAATATCCGGGAATGTTTCTCCCAATTTTTCAATCAATTCATCCGTTATTACGCCGAGACGCTCGTCACGAACGTTTTTATCGTCTGTATCGAGAGCATGCTGTATTTTCTCATATGACATTTCTTTAACAGCGTCCCAAAGCGGCTGATTGAGCGTATGTGCTTCATATTCAAATTTTTCTTTTCCTATCTCTTTTTGAATATCGCTGATAAAGTCACAAATTTCTTTTATGGTTTGATGAGCAAACTTAATTCCTTCAAGCATAACGCTTTCTTCAACTTCATTTGCGGCAGCTTCAATCATAACCACCTTGGCTTTTGTGCCGGCAACGGTTACGAGCATGTCCGACTTTTCGCGCTGGGCAACTGTCGGGTTGATAACATATTCGCCGTCAACAAGACCGAGCCAAACGCCGCCGATCGGTCCGTTCCAGGGAATGTCCGATATGGAAATTGCGATGGATGTGCCTATCATTGCTGCAACTTCGGGCGGATTGTCCTGCTCTACCGAAAGAACGGTTGCGACAACCGATACGTCATTTCTCAAATCCGACGGGAACAAAGGTCTTATCGGACGGTCGATAACGCGGCTTGTAAGAATAGCCTTTTCGGACGGCTTGCCCTCACGCTTTATATATCCGCCGGGGATTTTACCAACGGCGTAAAGTTTTTCTTCGTAGTCAACACTCAAAGGGAAGAAGTCAACGCCCTCTCTCGGAGTTCTTGATGCTGTTACGTTTACCATAACAACCGTGTCGCCGTAGCGAACGAGGCAATGTCCGTTTGCCAGACATGCCATTTTGCCTGTCTCTATGACAAGCGGTCTGCCTGCCAGTGTGGTTTCAAAAGTTTTAAACATTTATATTCTCCTTTTTTTCTCGGCAGAACATTTACATTAGCAGATAGGCACAAAGCTTGTATTTGTTAAAAGCTCTCTGCTTATTTGCTAAGAATAAATCCTCCGCCTTTAATTTTAAAAGGCAGACGAAAGAGTATTCCGCCTGCCTTTATATTGCTTTTTTAAAAGTCAGCGAAAAGCTTATTTTCTGAGTCCCAGCTTGCTTACCAAAGCACGATATCTTTCGATATCCTGGCTCTTAAGATAGTTCAATAAGCTTCTTCTCTTACCAACCATCATCAAAAGACCGCGTCTTGAATGGTGGTCCTTTTTGTGAACGTTCAAATGCTCGTCGTTCAGATGATTGATTCTTTCAGTCAGTAATGCAATCTGAACCTCGGGAGAACCTGTATCGCCCTCGTGGGTTGCGAAAGTAGTGATAATCTCCTGCTTGCGTTCCTTAGTCATGCAAATTCACCTCCTATTTTCAAATAATCCCCGTATGCTGAGAAACCGTTGGTGATTCGGTCATCTAAGCGTAGGTTTAACATTGTGTTTTGTGTGTTTAAGCAAACATTATTTGCGGTTGAAACGCTTGTTGAACTTTTCAACACGACCGCCTGTATCAACAAGCTTCTGCTTGCCGGTGTAGAACGGATGGCATTTTGAACAAATTTCGACCTGGATATTCTCTTTGGTTGAACCTGTTTCAATCACCTCGCCGCAGGCGCATTTAATAGTTGTCTGCTTATAGTCAGGATGAATTCCTTCTTTCATATTCATTCCCTCCTTATAAGATATTTTCGGCTCACAAAGAACCATTTCATATTATATCACATATCTTGTTATATTGCAAGACATTTTTAAAAATTTTTAAAAATTAATAAATTGCAATAAAATGTTCCCGATAAAAGTCCCGCCTGCGGGCATTATGTTTCAAGATTTAAATTTTCTTCAAAATAATATGACAGCTATTGACAATGAGGCAATATTTGAGTATAATAAAATATGTAAAAATATCAAAGGAAAAAGGAGAAGCTGGCGTGGACAGAAAAGAAATTTTAACGGTGCCCAACTTTTTGAGCATTTTCAGGCTTTTGCTTATACCGGTATATGTATACATTTACCTGCATGCGGACAAGCCGTCCGATTTTTTTCTTGCGGCGGGAGTTTTGGCAATTTCATCACTGACCGATATGCTTGACGGAATAATAGCAAGAAAATGCAACATGATTTCGAGGCTCGGAAAAATCCTCGACCCCATTGCCGACAAGGCAACACAGGGCGTGCTGATGATTTGTCTCGGGCTGAGGTATTCGAACATGTGGGTCTTGTTCACATTTTTTGTGATAAAGGAAGGCTTTATGGCGATAATGGGAATTATAAATTTAAAAAAGGGCAGAATGCTCAGCGGGGCAAAATTCAGCGGAAAGCTTTGCACAACGGTGCTTTTTATCTGCATGATTCTGCTTATAATGTTCCCCAAAATGCCTGCTCATATGGTAAATACTCTGATAATTCTCAGCGCATTTTTCATGGTTTTTTCATTTGTAAGTTACATAGTCGCTTATGCAAGGCATTCGGGTGACTTGGTGAGCATCGGAAAGGAGCGCGGAAAATGACCGAATTGCTTTGGAGTATCTGCTATATAGGTCTGACGGGGCTGTTTTCGTTTTACACCGGCGCAATACTGCCGAGAAAGTGGTTTCATGACGACAAAGCGCCCTTTAAGCCATTTAAGTGGGAAAACAACGGAAAAATTTACGAAAAGCTTAATATAAGGAAGTGGAAGGGTGAAATACTGGACATGAGTAAAATCATGACGATAATTCTTCCCAAAAAGCTGCCGCTTTCCGCAACCTCGGGCGATGTTCAAAGTCTTATAGCCGAGACCTGTGTTGCAGAAGCGGTGCATTGGTTTTTGTGCGTGGTATCTGTAGAAAACTTCTGGATATGGCGGAAAAGTGCGGAGGGGATAGTTATCACCCTTTTGTGCATAATCGGCAATATGCCCTTTATTTTGGTGCAGAGATACAACCGTCCGCACCTCCGGAAATTGAAGGAGAAAATGCTGAAAAGAGAAAAAAGAAGTGAGGCTTAATTTATATATTATGAAAAACTTAAAACTTGCGGCCGATTACAAGAAATTTCGGCTTAATAAGCTAAATACGCCGGAGTTTTCGCATCTTTGGCTGCTGCTTTACTGGCCGTTTTACGGAATTGTATTTTTTGTGCTTGAAAGAGTGCTTAACCTGCAATATATCGATGTGTACTCAAGGCTGGACGACTATATTCCTTTTTGCGAATACTTCATTATTCCTTATTATTTTTGGTTTGCGTTTTTGATAGGAATGCTTTTGTATTCACTTCTGTTCAATATAGACACATACAGAAAATATATGATGTACATAATCATAACCTATTCGATAACGCTTGTTATATATATTATTTTTCCGACCGAGCAGAATTTGAGACCGCTCACCTTCGAAAGGCATAATATATTTACGATAATAGCGTCAAAGCTGTATAATTTTGATACCAACACAAATGTCTGTCCGTCGATACATGTCATAGGTTCGCTTGCGGTGTGCTTTGCGGCATGGAATGACGATAATTTTTCGTCATTCGGATGGAGACTTTTCTTCGCGGTGTCGACTGTGCTTATAAGCATGTCAACGGTCTTTTTGAAACAGCATTCAATAGTTGATGTCTTTTTTGCGATAATCCTGTCGGCGGTGTGCTATCCGTTTGTGTTCGGAAAGAGGGCACTAAGGTATTGCAGATACGGGAGGAATAAAGTCTGAATAAAATCGCCCATAGCACTACTTTTTGTTCGGGGCGGTACGATAGTACAGCACCGCTCACTGCAAAGCAGCACTCTGAACGATTTTCTTTCAGACTTTAAGGTGGAATAAAATCACCCACAGCACTACTTTTTGTTCGGGGCGGTACGATAGTACAGCACCGCTCACTGCAAAGCAGCACTCTGAACGATTTTCTTTCAGACTTTAAAGTGGAATAAAATCACCCACAGCACTACTTTTTTGTTCGGGGGAGCGAAGCGGCTTAACGGCAGTGAGAAGTGCATATGTACAGAGCAGTGGCGTTACCTGAATCAAAGATTCGGAACGCTGCTAAAATGGCACTCGTTGCCGAATTAAAAATTCAGACTCGGGCGCAGCCGCTCACTGCAAAGCAGCTGCTCGCGAACGATTTTCTTTCAGACTTTAAGTTTTGTGCCTTGCGGCGTGGAAAGGAATGGTTATAAAAATGAAGAAAATAACTGTTATAAACGGCGTAAATCTGAACATGCTCGGAATAAGAGAGCCGGGGATTTACGGAGACGAGAACCTCGAAAGCCTCTATAAAAAAATATCTGAAAAAGCGGCGGAGCTTGGCACAGAGGTGACTTTTTTTCAAAGCAATATAGAGGGAGAGATAGTGAACGAGATACACAAATGCTACGGCACAGCGGACGGAATTATCATAAATCCGGGTGCGTTCACACATTATTCCTATGCAATCCGCGACGCGCTTGCCTCGGTCAAAATTCCGGCTGTGGAAGTGCATATATCAAATGTACATAAGCGCGAGGAGTTCAGGCATGTATCCGTAACCGCACCGGAGTGTACGGGACAGATATGCGGACTGGGAACGGACGGATATCTGTACGCTTTGGAGGCACTTTCAAAATGAGAAAAGATAAGCTTAATATGAAGAATTGCGACGGATATTATATCACAGGCAAAGCAAATATATTTTATTACAGCGGTTTCACCTCGGAGGATGCCGCACTGCTGATAACAAAGGACAAGTCTTATATAATAACAGATTCGCGTTACATTGTTCAGGCAAAGGAGCAGGCGCCGGACTTTGAAATGTATAATATAGCAGACGGACTCGGCAAACTTTTCGAATCGGTACGGCTCGGGAAAATCGGATATGAAGAAAATCGGATTACGGTCGGCGCATTTGAGCAGCTGAAAAAAGCCGCGCCCAAAACGGAGTTTTTTGCGGCTGGGGAGGAAATATCCAAGCCAAGGCGCATAAAAGAACCGTCGGAAACAGAGAAAATACGCTGCGCAGAGGCGTTGGGAGACGCTGCGTTTGAGCATGCTCTGAAAATTTTGCATGAGGGCATGACCGAGAAAGAGGCGGCATTTGAAATAGAAATGTTCATGCGAAAAAACGGTGCGTCGGGACTTTCGTTCGAAACGATAGCGGCATCGGGAAAGAGATCGGCAATGCCGCATGGGACAGCGAGCGAAAAGGTTATCGAATGCGGAGATTTTCTGACCCTTGATTTCGGATGTGTGCTTGACGGATATTGCTCCGACATGACAAGAACCGTTGTGTTCGGAAATGCCGACAGCCGCCAAAGAGAAATGTATGACGTTGTGCTTGCGGCACAGAGGGCAGGAATCGCGGCGGCAAAAAACGGCGCGCGGTGCTGCGATGTCGACGCCGCGGCGAGAAAGGTCATAGCGGACGCAGGCTACGGAAAATATTTTTCGCACAGCCTGGGTCACAGTGTGGGGATAGAAATTCACGAGTCGCCCAATTTTTCGCCAAAAAGCCGCGATATTGCCGAAGCCGGAAATGTTATAACGGTCGAGCCGGGTATCTATATTGAGGATTTTGGCGGCGTAAGGATAGAAGATATCGTCGTAATCGGGGCGGATTTTGTGGAAAATATAACAAAATCTGAAAAAGATTTAATAATTATTTAAAAAAAACTTGTAATTTGCGTAAAAATATATTACAATATAAGTATATGGGTAATTGGAATTGGAAAACGACAGTTTTAAAATTGCCCGAATGATGTTCCGGGGAGGTAACAGATCCGGAGGATAAATCTAAAATAACGGAGGATAAAAATATGATTTCAGCAGGAGATTTCAGAAACGGTATTACGTTCGAACTGGATGGCAATGTATTCCAGGTTGTCGAGTTCCAGCACGTAAAGCCGGGAAAGGGTGCGGCATTTGTAAGAACAAAGATTAAAAATGTTATCACAGGTGCAGTGGTTGAAAGAACTTTCAGACCTACAGAGAAAATGCCCAAGGCTCATATCGAAAGAAAGGATATGGAGTATTCCTACACAGACGGAGACCTTTACTATTTCATGGATCAGGAAACTTTTGATATGATTCCGATAGGCAAGGAGCAGGTCGGCGATTCATTGAAGTTTGTGAAGGAAAATATGGTATGTAAGATTTTGTCTTACAAGGGCAGTGTGTTCGGAATTGAGCCGCCGACATTTGTTGAGCTGGCAATCACCGAGACCGAGCCTGGCTTCAAGGGCGATACGGCAACAGGCGCAACAAAGCCTGCAACACTGGAAACAGGTGCGGTTATCCAGGTTCCGCTGTTTGTTGACGGAAGCGATATCATTCGTGTAGACACAAGAACAGGGGAGTACATGGAAAGAGTTTAATTCCTGTACAGACTCGGATTGAAAGGAATAGGTGTAATTATGGAGAACATTTCCAACAAGGTTGCATATCTCAAAGGTTTTGCCGATGCGACGGATCTTTCAAAGAGCGGCGATGAGGGAAAAATCATAAAGAAGCTTATCGAGGTTATCGACGAAATGGCAGAGGCTCTCGATGATGTTATCGATGCACATGACGAGCTTGAAGCAAAGGTTGACGAAATCGACGAGGATTTGGCAGACGTTGAAGAAATCATCTATGAAGATGATGACGATGAGTGCGGCTGCGGCCATGACGATGACGACGATTACGATTTTGACGATGATGACGGATATTTCGAGGTTGAATGCCCGAACTGTCACGAGGATGTTTTGGTTGACTTTGATATGCTTGATGAGGAGCATGGTATAGTCTGCCCAAACTGCAATCAGGAAATCGAGCTTGAATTTGACTGCGATTGCGACGATGACGACTGTGACTGCGGATGCGGTCACGATCATGACGATGAGTAATTGATTAAAAAGCTGCTTTAAGCAGCTTTTTTATTGAGATTTTGAGGAGGTTAGGCAATGCCCGGAATTTATATTCATATACCGTTCTGCGTGAAAAAATGCCGCTATTGCGATTTTATATCCTTTGATAACAGATGTGAATACACCGACGCATATATTGACGCTTTGATAAGTGAAATGAGAGAATATAAAGGAGTATGTGCCGACACTGTCTTTATCGGCGGAGGAACTCCGACCTGCATCGGCGCGCAGCAGCTTGAGAGGGTGCTGACGGCGGTTTCGGACTGCTTTGAGATATCGGAAAATGTCGAGTTTACGATAGAGGCAAACCCAAAAACGCTCAATCCTGAAAAGCTTGCGCTGATGAAAAAAAGCGGAGTGAACAGGATAAGCATAGGTGTACAGTCCTTTAACGATGCGGAACTTTTGAAAATAGGAAGAATCCACAATGCCGAAACGGCGCTCGGGACGATAGAACGGATAAAAAAAGCAGGCTTTGACAACTTCAATATCGACCTTATGTCGGCATTGCCGGGGCAGACTCCGGAAAGCTTTAAGAAAACTTTAAAAACAGCGGTCGAATCGAAGCCGGCGCATATTTCGTGCTACAGCCTTATTTTGGAGGAAAATACGCCGCTTTGGCGTGAGTATGAGGAATCGGGACTGGATATTCCGGATGAGGACACTGAGAGAGAAATGTACGAATATGCGTGCCGCTATCTTGAAAAGAACGGGTACAGGCGGTACGAAATTTCGAATTTCGCAAAGCCGGGGATGGAATCGCGGCATAATATCAAGTATTGGAAATGCGAGGAGTATATCGGACTCGGTCTCGCGGCACATTCATATTTCGGCGGCGCGAGATTTTCGAACACTTCGGATTTGGCGGCATATCTTGCGGGAAATCGCAAAATCGGAGAAACCGAGATGCTGACGCGGCGTGATATGATAGAAGAATTTATGATGATGGGGCTGAGAATGAGAGACGGAGTGAGCAGACTGGAGTTTAAAAGACGTTTCGGGGTCGATATGGACAGCGTTTACCACGCCGAACTTGACAAATTTTTGAAGAACGGATATTTAAAAGAAAAAGGTGAAAATATATATCTTTCCGATGAGGGTGTTTCGGTTTCGAACTCAATAATGTGTGAATTTGCATTATTAAATTGAAAATAAATGATTAAAATTATGAATAATTTGTAAAAATACAAATAAACACTTGACATTTGATGATAATAGTGGTATTTTATAATTGTTAGCACTCAATAATGACGAGTGCTAACAAAGAATAAATGCTTGATATGATTAAATTCGAGGTGAATGTAATGGAATTGAGCGAACGAAAGCAAAAAATTCTCAAAGCGGTTATCGATGAATATTTGGGAACTGCCGAGCCGGTCGGTTCGAGGGTGATTTCCAAAAAGAATGAGCTTGGACTTTCAAGTGCAACGATACGCAACGAGATGGCGGATTTGGAGGGCATGGGCTTTTTGGTTCAGCCGCACACCTCGGCGGGGCGAATCCCGTCGGACAGCGGATACCGATTTTATGTCAACTCGCTGATGCAAAAATACCAGGTGAGCGTAGAGGCGATAGAAAAGCTTCGCGAGGCTCTGGAGAATAAAGCGAATCAGCTTGAGCATATCATAAGAAAAGCCGGAATGATAACCTCGCTTCTGACCAATTATATAACGGTGTTCACAACGCCGGAGGCGGATTCGTCAAAGATTAAAAAATTTGATTTGGTATCCCTCGGCGGCGGAAATGTGATGATGATAATTGTGACGCAGGCGGGGGTTGTGAAAAATCAGATGCTCACACTGGGAATCGACGAAAAAAATATCGCGGCACTCAGTGAAATAATCAATCGCAGATTAAACGGGCTTTCGGCAAGCGAGATAAGCTTTGAAACAATTCAGAATATCCAGGAGGAGACTCAGAACGCTCTTAGGATTGAGCCGAAAATACTTATCAAAATCATGAATTTTGTGTATGAAGCGATAGAATCCTTTGATGAGACAAGAGTGTATGTGGAAAACACAAAGTCGCTCTTGAGATATCCCGAGTACAGCAATCTGGAAAAGGCTCAGACGATGCTGGAATTTCTGGAGGACGAAAAAAAGCTTAAACAGGTTATAAAGGACGGAGATACCAAGGATGGAGTCAGCGTCAAGATAGGAAAAGAAAACGAGTTCGAGGAGCTGAAGGATTGCAGCCTTGTCACAGTGAATTATTCACTTGATAATAACAAGACGGCAGGCAAAATCGGCGTTATCGGACCGAAAAGAATGGATTATGCAAAGGTGATAGCAAATCTGGACTGTATATCGAGTCATATAGATAAGATACTTTATCAGATGTATATGGGAGAGAGCGGGGGATAAAATTGGCAGAGGAAAAGAAAATAGAAAACGAAGAAGAAACCAAGGAAACTGCGGAAGAAACTCCGGAGGTGACCGAGGAAAGCAAGCAGGACGATAAAATCGGCGAGCTTGAAGCAAAAATAAAGGAATGGGAAGATAAATATATGAGGCTTTATGCCGAGTATGACAATTATCAAAAGCGCAGCAAGCGCGAAAAAGACGCGCGCTATGCGGATGCGGTTGTCGATGTTGTTGCAGAGATTCTTCCGATATCCGATAATCTCGACCGCGCACTTGCGATTGAGGTTGAGTCGGAGGACGCCAAAAAGGTTTTGGAGGGCGTCGCAATGGTTAAAAAGCAGATGACCGAGATTTTAAACAAGCTTGAAGTTTCGGAAATTGCTGCTGTCGGTGAAGAATTTGACCCGAATCTTCACAATGCGGTAATGCATGTTGATGATGAAAAGGTTGATGACAACACCGTTGTTGAAGAATTTATGAAGGGTTACAGATATAAAAACGATCGTGTAATCCGCCACAGTATGGTTAAAGTAGCAAATTAAGCTTATATAGAAGAAAGGAATTGAAAGTATTATGAGTAAAATTATAGGTATTGACTTGGGAACAACAAATTCATGTGTAGCTGTAATTGAGGGCGGCAATCCGACAGTTATCGCAAACTCCGAGGGCTCGAGAACAACTCCGTCGGTTGTGGCATTCCAAAAGGACGGAGAAAGAATTGTCGGTCAGGTTGCTAAAAGACAGGCGGTAACAAATGCAGACCGTACAATTATGTCGATAAAGAGACATATGGGTACCGATTATAAGGTAAATATTGACGGAAAGGCATACACACCGCAAGAGATTTCAGCAATGATTCTTACAAAGCTGAAAACAGATGCCGAGAACTATTTGGGCGAGCCGGTAAGCCAGGCGGTTATCACAGTTCCTGCATATTTCAGCGATTCGCAGAGACAGGCAACAAAGGACGCAGGTAAAATCGCAGGTCTTGAAGTTTTGAGAATTATAAACGAGCCGACAGCGGCTGCTCTTGCATATGGCATGCAGGATACAAACCAAAAGGTAATGGTATATGACCTCGGCGGCGGTACATTCGATGTATCTATACTCGATATCGGCGACGGCGTATTTGAAGTTTTGTCAACAAACGGCGATACTCACCTCGGCGGCGATGACTTTGACGAAAGAATCATGAACTATCTGATCGAGGAGTTCAAAAAGGAAACGGGCGTAGACTTAAGAAGTGATAAAATGGCTATGCAGAGACTGAAAGAGGCTGCCGAAAAGACAAAGATTGAGCTGTCCGGAATGACAACTTCAAATGTAAATCTTCCGTTCATAACAGCAGACGCAACAGGTCCGAAGCATTTGGATATCACAGTTACAAAGGCAAAATTCGATGAGTTGACAGCCGACCTGGTTCAAAAGACAATCACATGCATCAGAAATGCAATGAGAGACGCATCGCTTTCAAAAGATGATGTTGATAAGATTCTGCTTGTCGGCGGTTCGTCAAGAATACCGGCAGTACAGGAAGCTGTAAAGAATGAAATGGGCAAAGAGCCGCATAAGGGCATCAACCCGGATGAATGCGTTGCAATCGGCGCAGCTGTTCAGGCAGGCGTACTCGGCGGCGATGTAAAAGATTTGCTGTTGCTGGATGTTACTCCGCTGTCACTCGGTATCGAGACAATGGGTGGTGTGTTCACAAGACTTATCGACAGAAACACAACAATCCCGACCAAAAAGTCGCAGATATTCTCAACCGCGGCAGACGGTCAGACAAGCGTTGAGGTTCACGTTCTGCAAGGTGAGCGTGACATGGCTCAGTATAACAAGACACTCGGCAGATTCAGTCTGACGGGAATTGCCCCGGCTCCCCGCGGTGTGCCCCAAATCGAGGTTACATTTGATATAGATGCAAACGGTATCGTTAATGTATCGGCAAAGGATATGGGCACAGGCAACGAGCAGAAGATTACCATTACAGCGTCTTCAAACCTCAGCGACGAGGATATCGACCGCGCGGTTAAAGAAGCTGAAAAGTATGCCGAGGAAGATAAGAAACGTAAAGAAGAAGTTGAGACAAGAAACAATGCCGAAAGCCTTGTTTACCAGTCTGAAAAGACTTTGAATGAAATCGGCGACAAGGTATCCGAGGACGATAAAGCTCCGGTAAAAGCAGAAATCGAAAAGGTTAAGACTGCATTGCAGGGTACGGATACCGAGGCGATAAAGGCGGCTACGGAGAGCTTGCAGCAGGCATTCTATAAGGTTTCGGAAAAGCTTTATCAGCAGGCAAATCCGCAGGGCGCACAGGGTGCGCAAGGGTTCAACCCGAATGATTTTGCCGGCGGAACACAGGCAGGTCAGGACGCGGGAGCGCAGCAGGGGCCGGACAATGTGTATGAAGCAGACTACAGAGAAGTTGACGACGATAACAAATAATCATCGTGATAGCAAAAAAAGGCGGCGGCTGCCGCCTTTTTGCAATAAGATAAATTAACAAATTTTATTTGATTTGTATAGAATGGCTATTTACAATAACATGTTTTTTTGATATAATAAAAATATCTGGTAGGTGAACAAAGTGGCTGAAAAGAGAGATTATTATGAGACGCTCGGAGTATCAAAGGGAGCGTCCGATGATGAGATAAAAAAAGCATACCGCCGCGAAGCAAAGAAATGTCACCCCGACCTTCATCCGGGTGATAAAGAGGCGGAGGCAAGATTTAAAGAGATAAATGAAGCGTACGGAGTTTTGTCTGACGCGGAGAAAAAAGCAAGATATGACCAGTACGGACACGCAGGAGTAGATCCAAATTACGGCGCAGGCGGTGGAGGTTTCGGCGGCGGTTTTGACGGATTTGATTTCGGGGATATATTCTCAGATATATTCGGCGGATTCGGCGGCGGAGGTGCAAGACGCAGAAACAGCCCGGTAAGAGGACGCGATACACGTCAGGTAATTGATATAACCTTTGAGGAGGCGGCGTTCGGCTGTAAAAAGAAGCTCACGCTGACTCAGCAGGAGAAATGCCATACCTGCGGCGGCAGCGGCGCAAAGCCGGGTACTCAGCCGGTGACATGTAAAAAGTGCGGCGGCAGCGGACAGGTGCGCACGCAGACTCGTACACCTCTCGGTTATATGACAAATGTGACAACCTGTCCCGACTGTCACGGAACGGGCAGCATTGTCAGCGACCCATGCCGCGATTGTCATGGAACGGGCAAGGTCAGAAAGACAAAGACAATAGAGATAGATATCCCGGCAGGAATTGACAACGGTCAGACAATGCAGCTTGCAGGCAAGGGCGAGCCGGGCGAACGCGGAGGTCCCTCGGGAGATTTGCTCATTACGGTGCGCGTAAAGCCGCATCAGATGTTCAGACGAGAGGGCTATGACGTTTATATCGATTTACCGATAACATTTGTCGATGCGGCAATCGGTGCGACTGTCAAAGTCCCGACGCTCGACGGACTTGTCGAATATGACATACCGGAGGGAACTCAGCCGGGGTCGGTGTTCCGCCTGAGAGGAAAGGGTATTCCTTATATCCGGGGAAAGAACCGCGGCGATGAATATGTGACGGTGGATGTCGAAGTGCCGAAAGGACTTTCCGCAAAGCAGAAAGAGCTTTTAAAGGAATTTGAGGCTCTGTCTGAGGGAAAAAATTATAAAAAGCAAAAAGGCTTTTTAGATAAAATGCGCGACCTTTTCAAATAGACCGCGCACAGAATACATAGGCTAATCGCCTTGCAGTGAAAGGATAGATGAAATATGCAGCCAAACATTTACAAGCTGTCTGAAATGACAAAGGAAAAGTATAATTTTATTATGCGCCGTGCAGAGCTTGACATAACCGAGCAGATGAAGGTGGCAAAAGAGGTTTCGGACGATATTAAAAAGCGCGGAGATACGGCGGTTTTGGAATATACCGAGAAGTTTGACCATGTAAAACTCACTCCGGCAGAGATGAAGGTTACACCGGAGGAAATAGAGCAGGGTTATGCAAACTGCGATGCCGAAACGCGCGAGGCAATTGAATATGCATATAAAAACATCTATGATTTTCACGAAAAGCAGCTGCCGGAGGAAATGTGGTTCACAATGGTGGATAAGGGACTTATGGTCGGCGAAAAAACCACCCCGATTGTAGATGTCTGCCTGTATGTTCCTCATGGCAAGGGCAGTTTTCCGTCGGTTTTGTGCATGCTCGCAATCCCGGCGGTTGTTGCCAAAGTCCCCAAGATTGTAGTCGTTACTCCTCCGAACAAAGAGGGCAAGGTTGACGATGCAATTCTTGCGGCTGCAAAGATAATAGGCATCACCGAGATTTATAAGGTGGGCGGAATCCAGGCTGTTGCGGCGGTTGCATACGGAACAGAGACGATTCCCAAGTGCCACAAAATAATAGGCCCGGGCAACAGCTATGCAACGGCGGCAAAGCGTGTGCTTGCAAGCCATATCGATGCCGGGCTGCCGGCGGGTCCGAGCGAGGTTATCATTCTCTGCGATGAATTTGCAGACCCGGAAAAAGCGGCTTTGGACTGGATGATCGAAGCGGAGCATGGTCCGGACAGCGCAGCGCTTTTGGTAACTCATTCAAAGGAGCTTGTTGACAAGGTTATTCCGATAATGAACCGTCAGCTTGAGAAAATTTCCGAGCAGAGAAGAAACTTTATCACAACCAATTATCAGACCTACGGCGGCGTGATTCTGACAGATTCGCTGGAAGAATCCATAAATTTCGTGAACGAATATGCCCCCGAGCATATGGAAGTTATGACAAAGAATCCGTTTGAAACTCTGCCGAAAATCAAGAACGCGGGCGAGATACTCCTGGGCGACTATACCCCGGTAACGCTTTGCAATTTTGTTCTCGGTCCGAATGCGATTCTGCCGACCGGCGGTTTTGCAAAAACATATTCAAGTGTGTCGGTTATGGACTTTTTAAAACGCTCGTCTGTTGGCTATGCGTCTAAGGACGGCTTTGAAAATGTGCGCGGATATGCCGCAAAATTCGCGGAATTTGAAGGCTTTGACACACATGGATTGGCGGTTAAAGAACGTAAATAACAATTAACAGGGAGTCGCGGCAGAATGGTTTCATTTCGGTGCGGCTCCCTGCGCGGTTTCGGAAAAATATATGAAATGAGGAGCATTTATGGAAAATATCAAGGTAACGAGAAAGACCACCGAATCGGAAATGAGCGTTGTACTGGATTTTTCGCCGATAAAACCCGATTACAGAGAAAGAATAAATACGCCGCTGCCTTTTTTGAATCACATGATTGAGCATATAGCATGGCGCGGCGGATTTAATATAGAGGTTAGCTGCAAGCTGGCGCAGTTCACGCTCACACATGTTATCTGTGAGGATTTGGGAATAGCGCTCGGAAAAGCATGTGCCGAGTATATACGGCGTACCGACGGCGCGTACGGGTTCGGGGACGCAATCGGAATAATCGACGAAGCAAAGGCGGAAACGGCAATAAGTTTTGAAAGCCGCGTCTTTACGGATGTCGATTGCCATGGCACAGAGCTTGTAAAGCAGGTCGAGGGCATGGATTCGGAGGATTTGCAGACATTTTTGGACGGCTTTGCACAGGGCGCGGTATGCACTCTGCAAATAGATATTTTCCGCGGCGTGAACGGGCATCACATATGGGAGGCTGTGTTCAGAAGCTTGGGCTCGGCACTTAAAAATGTTTTTGCCGTTGACGAGAGCAGAAAGGGCATGACAAGCGGCGTTGCAGGGAAAATCGAATGGACGGTTGAATGATTTTGTTGGATATCAGCTGCATTTTTCGGAACTTTTGTATATAAAACGCTGAATTTAACCAAAATCGGAAGTATATTCGCCGTATCTTGAAAAATGATATTGACAAAATGTGAAAACTGTGGTATAATAATTTGAAGATTAGAAAAGAAGAGGAGGAGCAGCTATGTTAAAGACAGTAGGGAAGTTTAAAATATGGTTCGTATTCAATGCTCCTTTTCTTTTGAGTTTATATTTGTTTTTACAATGACAATGGGAAAAGTATTTTTACTTTTTACATTGTCTTTTTTTTACCGAGCGATAATGGCAGAAAGGCTAAGGTGGTATATATAATGAACGCGCAGCTGATATTGGAAAATGGGACAAGATTTAGCGGCAAAATTTTTGGAGCTGTAAAGAATATTGTGGGCGAGGTGGTATTCACCACCGGTATGACCGGGTACCAGGAGACGCTGACCGATCCCTCTTTTGCGGGACAGATTGTAACAATGACATTTCCGCTCATCGGAAACTATGGCATAAACTTGGAGGATATGGAAGCGGATAAGGTGAATCTGAAAGCATTTATCGTTCGTGAAAAGTGCGACTATCCCTCGAATTTCCGAAACGAAATGACTCTTGATGACTTTTTAAAGCAGCAGGATGTTGTTGGTCTTGAGGGAATTGACACAAGAGCGCTCACAAGAATTTTGCGTAACAGCGGCGTTATGCGCGGAGTTATCGCAGTCGGCGAGATATCGGATGCGGAGGCAGACAAGCTCATAAACGAACTGGATAACAGCAATGTTATCATGGATACAACAACTCCCGAACCATATATCTTAAACCGCCGCGGAAAAAAGAATGTCGCATTTATCGATATGGGAGCAAAGGACGGAATACTGCGCGACCTTGAAAAAAGAGACTGCCGCATATCAGTGTTCCCTGCGGACGTAAAGGCAGATGAAATATTAAAAATCAATCCCGAACTGGTCTTTTTGTCGAACGGACCGGGCGACCCTCTGGACGCTCCGGGGACAGTCGATACGGTGAAGCAGCTGATCGGCAAAATGCCGATTTGCGGAATCTGCATGGGGCATCAGATAATAGGACTTGCACTGGGGGCGAAGACCGAAAAGCTGAAATTCGGACACCATGGCGGAAATCAGCCGGTTAAGGATTTTGTGACCGGCAGAGTGTATATCACATCTCAGAATCATAACTATATCGTTTCCGACCTGCCGGAGGATGTGCATCAGACCTTTGTGAACGTGAACGACGGCACATGCGAGGGAATAGCGCACAATACGCTGCCGATACAAAGCGTTCAGTTCCACCCCGAGGCGTCACCCGGACCGCTCGATACGGGATTTCTCTTTGACAGATTTTTGGATATGATAGTAACGGAGGAGTAGAAAAATGCCTTTAAATAAAGATATAAAAAGAGTTTTGGTCATCGGCTCGGGACCTATAGTAATCGGACAGGCAGCTGAATTTGACTATTCCGGAACGCAGGCGTGTCAGGCGATACGCGAGGAGGGAATCGAGGTTATTCTTGTAAATTCCAACCCTGCGACAATCATGACCGACCGCGGCATGGCGACAAGGACATATATCGAGCCGCTCACGATAGATTATCTTGAAAAAATAATAGAAAAGGAACGCCCCGACAGCATTATAGCCGGAATGGGCGGTCAGACAGGTCTTAATATGACATGCGAACTTTATGACCGCGGAATCCTGGATAAGTATGGGATAAATGTAATAGGCACGTCGATTGAATCGATAAAAGAGGGCGAGGACAGAGAAAGCTTTAAGGAACTTATGCAAAAGACAAATCAGCCTGTCGCGCCGAGTGAAATCGTTACCGATGTCGAAACAGGCGTTGCATGGGCAAAAAATATCGGCTATCCGGTTATAGTCCGCCCGGCATATACCCTCGGCGGAACGGGCGGCGGCATCGCGGACGATGAACCGCAGCTGCGCGAGATTTTGGCGCAGGGTCTGCACCTTTCGCGCGTGGGACAGGTTCTTTTGGAAAAGTCGATAAAGGGTTGGAAAGAAATCGAGTTTGAGGTTATCCGAGACGGAGTCGGCAGCTGCATAACGGTGTGCAGCATGGAAAATATCGACCCTGTCGGAGTGCATACAGGTGACTCGATAGTCGTTGCCCCAGCGCTCACACTTGCCGATAAGGAATATCAGATGCTCAGAAAAGCGGCAATCGATATCATAAATACAATCGAAATAAAGGGCGGCTGCAATGTCCAGTTTGCTTTGAATCCCGATAGCTTTGAATACGCGGTTATCGAGATAAATCCGCGTGTGAGCCGCTCATCGGCGCTTGCGTCAAAGGCAACAGGATACCCGATTGCAAGAATTTCCGCAAAAATCGCACTCGGCTATAACCTGGACGAAATAAAAAATGCGGTTACAGGCAAGACATATGCCTGCTTTGAGCCTGCTCTCGACTATGTTGTGGCAAAAATTCCGAAGTGGCCGTTTGATAAGTTCTTTACGGCGAAAAGAAACCTCGGCACAAAGATGATGGCAACCGGCGAGATAATGTCGATAGGCAATAATCTTGAGGCGGCGCTTTTAAAGGGCATACGCTCGCTCGAAATCGGTCAGTTCACACTGGAGCGCGAAAGCTCCAAAAACCGCAGCATAATCGAACTTAAAGACAGAGTTGTAGTTCCGGACGATGAAAGATTGTTTGATTTGGCAGAGCTTATCCGCCGCAATTATCGCATGGAAAAGCTTGCCGAAATCACAGGTATGGATCCGTTCTTCCTGCAAAAGATAAAGAATATCGTGGACGCAGAGGAGGAATTGAAAGCAAAAACTCTGTCGGATTTGGACTATGACACCTTGAGAAGATATAAGAAAATGGGATTTTCCGACCGCGGCATGGCACAGCTTATGGGCGTGACCGAGGGCGAGATAAGAGATAAGCGCAATGACCTCGGCGTGACTCCGGTGTATAAAATGGTTGATACCTGCGCAGGTGAGTTTGAGGCGGTGTCGCCGTATTATTACTCGACCTATGACGACGAGACCGAAGCGTTTGCAAGCGACAGGAAAAAGGTAATAGTTATCGGCTCGGGACCTATCAGAATCGGACAGGGAATTGAGTTTGACTATTGCAGCGTTCACAGCGTGTACTCGCTCAAAAAAGCCGGAATCGAGACGATAATTATAAATAATAACCCCGAGACGGTGTCGACAGACTTTGATACCTCCGATAAGCTTTACTTCGAACCTCTGACCGAGGAGGACGTGTATAATATAATCGAACTCGAAAAGCCGGACGGTGTAATTCTTCAATTCGGCGGACAGACCGCGATTAAGCTTGCCAACTTCCTCGATAAAAAGAAAGTGCCGATTTTGGGTACTCAGCCGAAGTATATCGATGAGGCGGAGGACAGGGAAAAGTTTGACGAAATGCTCGAAAAACTTGGCATAAAGAGACCGAAGGGCAAAGCGGTGTGGAGCGTTGAGGAGGGTATTGCCGAGGCAGAAAAGTTGGAATATCCGCTGCTTGTGCGCCCGTCATATGTCCTCGGCGGACAGGGAATGGAGATAACTTTAAATGAAAATGACCTCGTGCGCTATCTGACCGAGGCGTTTCACAAGGATAAGGACAACCCTGTGCTGATAGACCGTTATCTCGGCGGACGTGAACTGGAGGTAGACGCGATATGCGACGGAACGGATGTGCTTATTCCGGGTGTTATGGAGCATCTCGAGCGTGCAGGCGTTCACTCGGGAGACTCGGTTTCGATATATCCTCCGCAAAATGTGCCGGACGATATAATAGAGAAGATTAAAAAGGTAACATACGAGATTGCTCTCGAACTGAAAGTAATCGGAATGATAAATATTCAGTTCATAGAGTTCAGAAACGACCTTTATATAATAGAAGTAAATCCGCGTTCGAGCCGAACTGTGCCATATATAACAAAGGTAACAAATGTGCCGGTTATCGATATAGCAACCCGAATCATGCTCGGCGAAAGCTTAAAGAGCATGGGCTACACAACCGGAATTGCACCGAAAACAGGTACGGTGGCGGTTAAAGTGCCGATATTCTCGACTGAAAAGCTGCCGCAGGTTGAAGTGAGTCTCGGACCCGAGATGCGCTCAACCGGAGAGGTTCTCGGTGTGGGACGCAATTTCTCCGAAGCGATGTACAAAGGCTTTGTTGCAGCCGGAATAACCATTCCGCGCCGCTCGTCGAATATTCTTGTTTCGGTGCGTAATGCCGATAAAGAGAATTTCCTGCCGATAGCAAAACGCTTTGCGGCATTCGGCTGTAAGTTTGTCGCAACATCCGGAACGGCAGCATTTCTTGCCGAAAACGGAATCGAAGCACAGCCGATGAAAAAGGTATCGGAGGGTGTTCCCAACGTGCTTGATGCAATCCGCAGCGGAATGCTCGATTTGATTATAGATATTCCCCAAAAGGGCAACAATCAAAGCAGTGACGGTTTCAAAATCAGACGCTGCGCAGCAGAATGTTCTGTATCGCTCATGACCTCGCTCGACACCATAGGCGCTTTGGTAAATGCCATGGAGGAGGAGCACACACCGGAGAGCACAGAGATTATCGCAGTGGAAGACATAGTGTGAACTTAAATTTCGTGTATCTTTGTGAACTTAAATTGCGCGTATCTCACCATTATGCGGAACTTGACGTACCCGCGTACGACTGCGTTCCTTATAACGGCAATCTGCGCGCAATTAAAGCCCACAAGCAAAAAGCACACAAACATGAAAAAGAAAGCATGACGTACCCGTGTAGACATGAGTTCTTTATAACGGCAATCTACGCGCAAATTAGGCTCGCAAAAAACTGTGTCAAGCTGCAAAAATTACAAACGGGAGACAATGCCATGAACATAGAAGAAAAGCTATTTTCAATGCAGGACATCGGCTACAGAGAGTTTCACAGCAGGCTCATGCCAACGGTTGATCCGAG
Source organism: uncultured Clostridia bacterium (assembly GCA_934486735.1). Lineage (GTDB taxonomy): Bacteria > Bacillota > Clostridia > UBA1381 > UBA1381 > CAKSQL01. The sequence continues at coordinate 21,228 of CAKSQL010000030.1, forward strand.
CAAAATCATTGGTGTGCGAACGCCCATGCTGCGAAAATTTGCAAAGGAATTTGCAAAAACTCCGGAAAGAGCAGAGTTTTTAAAGCAGCTGCCCCACAAATACTATGAGGAGAATAATCTCCACGGTTGTCTGATTGAGGGGATAAAAGACTATGACGAGGCTTTAAACGAACTGGAGCGGTTTTTGCCATACATAGACAACTGGGCGACCTGCGACATGTTCATGCCAAAAATATTCAAAAAGCATACCGATGAGCTGCTGCCTAAAATCAAAATATGGCTCAAGAGCGGGCATGTGTATACGATAAGATATGCCGAGGGACTTTTAATGCGTCTTTATCTGGACGACAAATTCAAGCCGGAGTACTTAAAGTGGGCAGCGGAGATAAAATCGGACGAATATTATGTCAACATGATGACCGCGTGGTACTTTGCGACCGCACTGGCAAAGCAATACGATGAGACTGTCATATACTTGACCGAAAAAAGGCTCAGCCCATGGGTACACAACAAGACCATACAAAAGGCAGTGGAAAGCTATCGGATTCCAAAGGAAACAAAAGAGTATTTAAAGACCTTGAGAATTTCAGGAAAGGAAAAGCCATGTACTTAAAAGGAGCATGTATTTACAATAAAGGCAAAATAGAAAAAGGGAACGCCGAATTAAAAAACGGCGTTCTCAATATGGTAAATTCGGCGGACGGCGATTTTATCGACCTTTCCGGCTTATTTGTATTTCCCGGTTTTTCGGATGTTCACGTTCATCTGAGGGAGCCGGGATTTTTCTACAAGGAGACAATAAAAAGCGGAACGATGGCGGCGGCGCATGGCGGATATACGGCGGTCTGCTCAATGCCGAACTTAAACCCCGTTCCCGACTCGGTTGAAAATATAAGTGTGCAGCTGGAAATTATAAAAAAGACGGCTGTTGTTCCGGTGTTCCCGTATGCATCGATTACCAAAGGCGAGAGGGGCGAGGAGCTTTCCGACCTTGAAAATTTGGCACCGTTGGCAGTCGCTTTTTCCGACGACGGCAGGGGAGTACAAAGCGAAAGCATGATGCGCAGCGCCATGGAAAAGGCAAAAAAACTCGGGAAAATTATTGCGGCTCACTGCGAGGACAATTCGCTTTTAAACGGCGGATATATCCATGACGGAGCATATGCCGCAAAAAACGGGCATCGCGGAATATCTTCCGAAAGCGAATGGGGACAGATAAAACGAGATTTAAGGCTTGCAAAGGAAACCGGCTGTGCCTATCATGTGTGCCATATATCGACAAAAGAGAGCGTGGAACTTATAAGAAAAGCAAAATCCGAGGGCGTGAATGTGACATGCGAGACTGCTCCGCACTATCTGATTTTGACGGACGGGGACATAAAAGAGGACGGCAGATTCAAAATGAATCCACCGCTCAGAAGTGAAAGCGACCGCGAGGCATTGCGTGAGGGACTGGCGGACGGGACGATAGATATGATTGCAACCGACCACGCACCGCACAGCGCGGAGGAAAAATCGAAAGGCTTAAAGGACAGTCTTATGGGTGTTGTGGGACTCGAAACTGCGTTTGCGGCGCTTTATACCAAGCTTGTGAAAAATAATATCATAACTCTTGAAAAGCTGATTGAACTTATGGCGATAAATCCGGCAAAAAGGTTTAATCTGCCGGCGGGATATGAAAACGGCTGTTTCACGATTTTTGACCTTGACTCATGCGAAAAGGTGAATCCGAAAAATTTCCTGTCGATGGGAAGAAGTACGCCGTTTGACGGAGAAGAGTTTTTCGGAAAATGCCTGCTTACCGCTGCGAACGGAAAGGCAGTATATAAAAGGGAGGACTTTGGGTGGAAAAACAAATTTTAACTATTTCGGAAAATAAAAAAATCGCGCCGTCGGTATACAAAATGAAATTGATGGGGGACACAAAAACAATTTCCGCACCGGGGCAGTTTATAAATATCCTGCTTGACGGATTTTATCTGAGACGTCCCATATCGGTGTATGACAGCGGAGCGAATTTTGTGAAAATTATATACAAGGTTGTTGGAAAAGGGACACAAAAAATGTCGGAACTGAAACGGGGAGAAACACTTGATGTCCTGCTCGGACTCGGAAACGGATATGACATTTTAAAAAGCGGAAAAAGACCGCTTTTAATCGGTGGAGGAGTAGGAGTGCCGCCGCTTTACAAGCTGGCAAAGGAGCTTATAAAAAAAGGGTGTTCGCCATGGGTGATTTTAGGATTTAACACATCGGAAGAAATTTTTTGCAAGGGTGAATTTGAAAATCTTGGGATAAAAACATATGTGACAACAGCGGACGGCAGCGAGGGAATCCGCGGCTTTGTGACCGATGCGATGGACATGGAGGATTACAGTTACGTTTACACCTGCGGACCGCTGCCGATGCTCAAAGCGGTGTACGAAAAATCCGAAACGAGCGGACAGTTCAGCTTTGAGGAAAGAATGGGCTGCGGTTTCGGCGCGTGCATGGGGTGCAGCTGTAAAACGAAGTATGGAAACAAGCGCATCTGCAAGGACGGACCCGTTTTGGAAAAGGAGGAGATTATATGGTAGATACCAAGGTGAATCTGAGCGGCATAGAGCTTGACAATCCGATTATTCCGGCGAGCGGAACCTTTGGCTTCGGATATGAATTTGCCGAAATTTACGATATAAATATTCTCGGCAGCTTTTCGTTCAAAGGCACGACAAAAGAGCCGCGGTTCGGGAATCCGACACCGAGAATCGCCGAATGTACCGGCGGAATGATTAATTCGGTCGGCTTGCAGAATCCGGGGATAGAAAAGGTCATTTCGGAGGAGCTGCCAAAGCTGAAAAAATGTTTTCATAAGCCGGTGATAGCGAATATAAGCGGATTTTCGGTTGATGAATATGCATACTGCTGCGAGAAAATCGATGCCTGCCCCGATGTGGGGATAATAGAGGTAAATGTCAGCTGCCCGAACGTGCATAACGGCGGCATGAGCTTCGGCACAAGTCCCAAAGCGGCAGCGGATGTAACGCGCGCGGTTAAAAAGGTGACACAAAAACCGGTATATATAAAATTAAGTCCGAATGTCACCGATATATGTGAGATAGCAAAGGCATGCGAGGACGCGGGCGCGGACGGAATCAGCCTAATCAATACGCTTTTGGGGATGCGAATTGATTTAAAAACGAAAAAGCCTGTAATAGCTAATAAAATGGGCGGTTTTTCGGGCAGCGCAATATTTCCTGTGGCGCTCAGAATGGTTTACCAAGTCTATGAGGCTGTGAAAATTCCGATTATAGGAATGGGCGGAGTAAGCAGCGTGGAAGATGTTCTCGAAATGATGGCGGCAGGCGCAACGGCAGTTCAGATAGGCGCGGCGAACCTTGTAAATCCGTACGCATGCCGAGATATAATAAATGAATTGCCAAAGGCAATGAAAAAATATAATATACAAAAATTATCGGAATTGACGGGAGGAGCACACTAATGGGACGAGATGTTATAATTGCATGTGATTTCAGCAGTAAAAAAGAGGTTATGAATTTTCTGGATAAATTCACCGAGGAAAAGCCGTATGTCAAAATAGGAATGGAATTGTTTTATTCGGCAGGACCGGAAATTGTAAAGGAAATAAAAAACAGGGGACATAAAATATTTCTTGATTTAAAACTTCATGATATCCCCAATACAGTTAAAAAGTCGATGGCGGTGCTTTCGGGACTGGATGTGGATATGTGCAATCTTCATGCGGCAGGAACGAAAGCAATGATGAAAGCTGCACTTGAGGGACTGACACGTCCCGACGGAACAAGACCGCTTTTAATTGCGGTAACTCAGCTTACATCGACAGATGAGGAGAGCATGCAAAAGGAACTTTGGATAGATAAGCCGATAGACGAGGTTGTTATGCACTATGCGAAAAATGCAGCCGATGCAGGTCTTGACGGCGTGGTATGCTCGCCGCTTGAAGCAGGCAAGGTTAAAAAAATCTGCGGCGAAAAGTTTTTGACTGTAACCCCGGGAGTTCGCTTTGCGGACGGCGATGTCGGCGATCAAAAGAGAGTAACAACCCCTGCAAGGGCAAAGGAAATCGGGTCGGATTATATAGTAGTCGGCAGACCGATAACGCAGGCGGATGACCCTGTTGCGGCGTACAGGCGCTGTGTGGCTGAATTTTGCGGCTGATAAATGGGAATTTTGTGTCCCTTTTGGAAGATAATATTTGACACATGCGGATAGGCATGATTGTAATTCTCTCGTGCCTTACGGAAAGGAGATTGAAAAAATGGAAATGAAAAAAATTATAGCAAAGGATTTGTTGTCGATTGGTGCGGTGTTCCTGCGCCCGGAGGAGCCGTTCACATGGGCGAGCGGCATAAAGAGTCCGGTATATTGCGATAACAGACTGACGCTGACCGCCCCGGCGGTGAGAAATCATGTGGAGGAGGGACTTGCGGCTACAATAAAAAGAGAATATCCGGATTGCGAAATTTTAATGGGAACAAGCACAGCCGGGATAGCGCATGCGGCTATCACCGCTCATCTTATGGGACTGCCTATGGGATATGTGCGTTCGGGCGCAAAGGACCATGGCAGACAGAACCGAATAGAGGGCAAGCTGGAAAAGGGACAGAAAACCGTTGTTGTCGAGGACTTGATCTCGACCGGCGGAAGTGTTATCGAAGTTGTTGACGCACTGCGCGAGGCAGGTGCGGAGGTTCTCGGAATTGTCAGCATTTTTACTTATGGCATGGCAAAAGGCTTAAAGAGACTTGCCGACGCAAATGTGAAAAATGTGAGTCTTACCGATTTTGACGCGGTTGCCGAGACTGCGGCGGAGGAGGGTTATATCCAAAAAGGGGACATAAAAAAGCTTATTGCTTTCAGAGATAATCCGTCGGATGAAAGCTGGATAAAGTAATTGAACATACAGGAGCTTGGAAAGGGAGATTGTATGAGAAGTTTGATAGATATAATGGACTTGAATATTGACGAAATTAACGAACTTATAGATACCGCGAACGATATTATTGCGAACCCGGAGAAATATCGCGAAAAGTGCAGATATAAAAAGCTTGCGACATTGTTTTTTGAGCCGTCCACCAGAACGCGCCTTAGCTTCGAAGCGGCGATGATGGAACTTGGCGGCGGAGTTTTGGGATTTTCCGAGGCGGCGTCAAGCTCGGCATCAAAGGGAGAGACGGTCTCGGACACTGTGAGAGTTGTCAGCTGCTATGCCGACATAATAGCAATGCGCCATCCCAAAGAGGGCGCGCCGTATGTGGCATCATTAAAAAGCGGTGTGCCGATAATAAACGCAGGCGACGGCGGACACAACCACCCCACGCAGACGCTGACAGACCTTTTGACGATAAAAAGAGAAAAAGGCTCGCTTTCGAATCTGACAATCGGACTTTGCGGAGACTTGAAATTCGGCAGGACGGTTCATTCGCTGATAAGCGCGATGTCAAGATATGAGGGAATAAGCTTTGTCCTGATATCACCGGACGAATTAAAGCTCCCCGACTATATCCGACACGATGTGCTTGAGAAAAAGAATATACCCTTTACCGAAACGAGAAATCTTGAAGAGGCAATGCCGCAGCTTGATATTTTGTATATGACCCGAGTACAGCAGGAAAGATTTTTCAATGAGGCAGACTATATCCGATTAAAGGATACTTATATATTAAGCCTTGAAAAGCTTGCCAATGCCAAAAAAGAGCTCTGCATACTCCACCCCCTGCCGAGGGTGAATGAGATTGAAACCGAAGTGGACGACGATTCGCGCGCGTGCTATTTTAAGCAGGTACTCAACGGAAAATATATCAGAATGGCATTGATATTAAAGCTTTTGGGGATAAAGTAAGGAGTGAAAAAGAGTGAAGATAGACGAAATTAAAAACGGGATTGTTATCGATCACATTACGGCAGGAAAATCAATGGATATATACCATTTTCTGAATCTGGAAAATCTTGATTGCTCGGTTGCGATTATCAAAAACGCGGTGAGCGGGAAAATGGGGAAAAAGGATATCATTAAAATCGATGATGAACTGGATATCGATATGAATGTTCTCGGATATATCGACCCGGACGTAACGATAAATATAATCAAAAACGGCGAGAGAGTCGAAAAGCGTCACCCCGAGCTGCCGGATAGGATAGAAAATGTTATAAAATGCGAAAATCCGCGTTGTATCACCTCGCAGGAGACGGATATTCCGCACATTTTCAAGCTGACCGAGCGTGAAAACAGGGTTTACCGCTGTATTTACTGCGAATCAAGGGCGAAATCGGAATAATAATTTTCGGGCATCTGTAATATAAATTACAGATGTCTTTTTTTGTTTGCATGAAATTGCGCGCATGATGACGAAAATCGAAAAAACGCCGATATATGCCCGCAGGCGGAGCGCAGAAAATTTTAATTGGGGGGATGATATGTGAAATTATCCGAATTTCGCGAAAAGGGCGGAATCATAAAAAAGCTGCCGAGGGACGATGCAACGGCGGCAAGGCTTGCCGATATGGGATATCGCGAGGGAATGAGAACGGATTTTATATTGAGCGGCTCAAATCTCGGCGAGTACAGAATCGGCGAGACCCTGCTCGGTCTGAGAATGAGTGAGTGCGATAAAATTTTGGTTATAAAAACGGACATGTCATAATAGAAATATATAAACTTACAATTGAAGGGAAAGATGCATTTATGATATGGCACGACAAAAGCATAAAGGAAATCGAGCATGAGCTTTCAGCGGATATGAAAAACGGACTTTCCGAAAAGGAGGCAGGGCAGAGACTTAAAAAATACGGCGAAAATGTAATAGTTACAAAAAAGCCGGACGGATTTTTCAAAAAATTTATTGCCCAGTTTAAGGACTTCATGATAGTGATCCTGCTTGCCGCGGCGGCAATCTCGTTTGTCACCTCGTTGATGAACGGAGATGCGGATTATGTCGACCCTGTGATTATTCTCGGCATAGTGGTCTTTAATGCAATCATAGGCGTGATTCAGGAGAATAAGGCGGAAAAATCCATAGAGGCGCTCAAAAAAATTTCGTCGCCGACCGCGCTTGTAAAAAGGGACGGCAAAATCATAAGCGTGCCTGCAAGGGAGCTTGTTCCGGGGGATATAGTTGTGCTGAAAACAGGGAATAAGGTCTCGGCGGACTGCCGGATTTTAAGCAGCACCGGTCTTATGACAGATGAATCGATGCTGACCGGTGAATCGCTGCCTGCCGAAAAAAGAGAATCGGTCTGCGACACACACTCGCCGCTTGCCGAAAGAAAAAATATGCTGTGGTCGGGGAGCATGGTGGTCGCAGGCAAGGGCGAGGCGATTGTTTGCTCGGTCGGAATGAATACAGAAATGGGACATATCGCAACGATGATAATATCGGCAGACACGCGAGAGACTCCGCTTTCGAAAAAGCTTTCCGAGATAGGCAGAACGCTCGGAATTGCCGCGCTTTTGATATGCGCTGTTATATTTGTGATAGGACTTTTTCGGAATATAGAACCGTTTGATATGTTCATGACGGCTGTCAGCCTGGCGGTCGCGGCGATTCCGGAGGGACTCCCGGCGATTGTCACAATCATGCTTGCAATAGGCGTTCAGCGCATGGCAAAGCGCGGCTCGATAGTCAGAAATCTGCCGTCGGTCGAAACTCTCGGCAGCGCGTCGGTGATATGCTCGGACAAGACAGGCACGCTGACCGAAAACAAAATGACGGTGACAAGGGTGTACGGAGCGGATAAAAAAACGGCGGTGAAATTCGCGGCGGTATGCTCGGACGAGGAGAGTGTAAATCCGACCGAATCGGCAATTCTGGAATATGCAAAAAATAACGGATGTGACAAAAAGGAGCTTGATTCGAGATTTAAAAGAATTTCCGAAGTCCCATTCGATTCGGAGAAAAAGTATATGAGTGTTGTCTGCCGCGAGGGCAGTGTGACGCGCTTGGTTACAAAGGGCGCACCCGACGTGGTGCTTAAAATGTGCGGATATGCGTATGACGGACAGAGGGCAGTGCCGATGTCGTCAGCTGAAAGAAAGAAGATAATTGCCGAGAATGAGAAGATGGCGGAGTCGGCTCTGCGCGTGATTGCGGTGGCATATAAAAATGTGTCGGACGGCAGGGCGGCGGAGACGGGACTTGTATTCGCCGGGCTTATTGGAATGCAGGATCCGCCGCGTGCGGAAGTTAAGGATGCCGTCTCGGTGTGCCGCTCTGCCGGGATAACCCCGGTGATGATTACCGGTGACCACCTCGCTACGGCAAAGGCGGTTGCGGCAGAAATCGGAATGCTGCCGCCGGGCAAAAAGGCTATGACCGGCAGCGAGCTTGAGAGCATGAGCAATGATGAATTGGAAAAAAGGGTTTCGGATTACGCGGTCTATGCGCGCGTGACTCCGTCGCACAAGGTCAGAATTGTCAAGGCGTGGCAAAGGCGCGGAGCGGTTGTTGCAATGACAGGAGACGGGGTGAACGACGCGCCGGCTTTAAAGACGGCGGACATCGGATGCAGCATGGGAATAGCAGGAACGGATGTGGCAAAAAACGCTTCGGATATGATTCTGACCGATGATAATTTTGCAACGATAGTGCAGGCGGTCAGACAGGGCAGGGGAATTTTTTCGAATATAAAAAAAGCGGTTCAGTTCCTGCTTTCAAGCAATATCGGCGAGATTCTGACAGTGTTTTTGGGACTTCTGTTCGGTTGGGAGACGCCGCTTTTGGCAATTCAGCTTTTGTGGGTGAATCTCGTCACCGATTCGCTGCCGGCAATTGCGCTTGGGGTCGATCCACCGGATAAGTATATCATGCATGAGCCGCCGCGCCACAGGGACAAAAGCATTTTTGCGGACGGACTTTGGCTTGCGATAGCGCTGGAGGGCGCAATGATCGGGGCATTGGCGCTGCTTGCTTTTATAATCGGCGGAGTGTATTTCGACATAGTCACCGCGCGCACAATGGCATTCTCGGTTCTGAGTCTGTCTCAGCTTGTGCATGCGTTCAATATGCGGAGCGAACACTCGGTTTTTTCTGTCGGATTGCTTTCGAATAAATATCTTGTCGGCGCATTTTTAATAGGCGTGCTGCTGCAATGTTCGGTCGTGTCGATAGCGCCGCTTGCGGCTCTCTTTAAGGTGACTCCGCTTTCGGGAATACAGTGGCTGATTGTGACGGCATTGGCAGTTGCGCCGCTCGCAATTGTGGAATTGCAAAAGCTTGTCACCGCGAAATTTCATAGAGGAGGGCGGACAAATGATAGCTCTTGCCGGAAATCCGAATTGCGGAAAGACCACGCTTTTTAATCGGCTTACCGGCAGCCGATATCGGGTCGGGAATCGCTCGGGTGTAACGGTCGAGGTGAAAAGCGGAAAGTGGGGCGGACGCGTATTGGCAGATTTACCAGGGATATACTCGCTTGACGGCGCTGCCGCCGAGGAGCGCGAGGCAAAACAATTTTTGACAAGCGGCAGAGCGGATGCGATATTGAATATAATAGACGCATCGAATTTGGAACGCAGTCTTTGGCTGACCGTTCGGCTCGCCGAACTTGGCTTGCCGATGATGATTGCGCTCAATATGGCGGATCAGCTTAAAATAAGCGGATTTGAAATAAATATGAAAAGGCTTGCCGAACGGCTCGGTGTGCCGGTTGCACTCATATCCGCATCACGCGGAGACGGCTGCGAACTGCTCTCGGTTATGCAGCCGCAAATTCCTAAAAAAATAGCAGATTCCGAAGAATGGATAAGGCAGACGGTGGCGGAGACTTTGGAGAGAATCGGGGAGAATATTCCGCTTGAAAGGAGCATAAAAATTGATAAAATCCTGCTCGGAAGATTTTCGATTCCGATTCTTATGGCGATAATGGGTGTAATTTTTTGGCTGACATTCGGAACGGTCGGAAAGAGTCTCGGCGAGCAGGGAGAGGCTTTTTTCGGATGGATTTCCGAGCGTACGGAGGAACTTTTGGACAATGGCGGCGTGAATTGCTTTTTAAAAAGCCTTGTGTGCGGCGGAATTTTGCAATCGGTCGGAAGTGTCATCCCGTTCTTTCCTCAGATTATGATTCTGTTTTTGTGCATTTCGCTTTTGGAGGACGTGGGATATATGTCACGCGCGGCATTCGCGGCGGACAGATTCATGTCACGCATCGGCTTGAACGGAAAAGCGTTTTTGCCGCTTGTGACCGGCTTTGGGTGCAGCGTACCGGCGGTTATGGCGGCGCGCAATGTTGATGAACAGGAGCAGCGCGCAAGGACGGCGGAACTTTTGCCATTCTTCCCATGCAGCGCAAAAATGCCTGTGTTTATAGTATTCTCGTCCGTATTTTTTGAAAGTTACGCTGTGATTGCCTTGTATGCTCTGTCGATAGCGATAGCTTTTGTAATGGCATTGACGGGAAAAAAACGGTGCGACAGTGCGTTTGTGCTTGAACTGCCGCCCTATCGCAGACCGACTGCGAGAAATACTCTGAATCAGCTGCGCGAAAAGCTTTTGGATTTTGCAAAGCGCGCCGGAAGTATACTTTTTATAGCCGGGACGGCGGTCTGGTTTTTTGAAAATTTCACCTTTTCGCTCGCGATGACGAATAACGCAGAGAAAAGCATTTTGGGAACGGTTGGCAAATTTTTCGCACCGGTATTCAAGCCGTGCGGCTTCGGAATGTGGCAGGCGGCGGTGAGTTTGATATCCGGACTTTTGGCAAAGGAGGCTGTCATATCCACGCTGAGCGTTGCGTACGGAGCAGATAATTTTTTGTCGGCGTTCACTCCGGCATCGGCAGGGGCGTTCATGGTGTTTGTCCTGCTTTATCCGCCATGCGCGGCGGCTCTGTCCGCGATGCGTGCCGAACTTTCGCGCAGCAGACTTGCGCGCCTTATTTTAAGACAGCTGCTCCTTGCGTGGCTTGCGGCGGTTTTGACATATTTTTGCTTGCGGATTATTATGTAAAAAAATATTGCCATATTCCTGTGTGGGCGCACAAAAGTTTTTTTAATTGAATAATTCAAAGATTTATTGAACTTTTATACGACTTTTGGGGAAAAAATTAAAACTATATTGAATTTGCTTTTGCCTTGTGCTAAAATTAACTTGAAAAATAAAATTGTCAGGAGGAAAGCAAATGAAAAAGGTACATATTGTGACCTATACTCACTGGGACAGAGAGTTCAGATGGGAATTTGAACGCACAAGAATGAGACTTGTGGACTGCATAGACCACCTTCTTGAAATCATGGAGGAAAAGCCGGACTACAGATCATTTTTGTTTGACGGACAGTTCACGCTGATAGAGGATTATCTCGAAATCCGCCCCGAGAAAAAGGAACAGATCAAAAAGCTTGTCAAGGACGGCAGAATGGAGATAGGACCATGGTTCACACTGCCCGACTGCGCACCGATTCAGGGCGAGAGCGTTGTGAGAAATATCCAGTACGGAGTTAAGCGCTGCCGCGAGTTCGGCGAGCCCTTAAAGTGCGGATACAACGTATTCTCGTTCGGACAAATCGGACAGCTGCCGCAGATTTATGCCGATTTTGATATTGATACAATCATATTCTATAAGTATATGGATCCGTCAAAGTCAAAATATCACGAATTTATCTGGGAGGCGCCGGACGGAACAAAGGCATTTGCGTCGAGATTGGGACGCGAAGCAAGATGGAATTTCTTCTTTGCTGCGCATATTCCTATTGTGTACGATTTGGACGCATGGCACAAGGATTGGCAGTACACATGGGGCGACCTGGGCAAGGTGTTCCACACTGCCGATGCCGATAATTACGGCTGGTTCTATGATATTTTAGATCCCGAGACATCATTCCACCCGGAGAATCTGAGAAAGGGTATGGAGCGCGCCCTCGATACAGTCAAGGGTACAGCCGCACCCGATTGCGTGCTTATGTTTGAAGGAACCGACTTCACCGAGCCGCATCCGCTCACTCCCGAAATGATTAAGGGACTCCAAGAGGAATACAAGGGCGAGCTGGAGATTGTTCATTCAACTTTGACCGACTACCTCACCGAGCTTAAGGAAGAACTTAAAAAGGTAAAGGATCTCGATACTGTTAAAGGACCTATGAGAGACGGCCCGGTAGGAAGTATACACACCGATGTGTTCTCGTCTCATCCGGAGGTTATGATCGAAAACAGCCATGCGGAGAACAAAATAACACGTTATGCAGAGCCGATGTCGGCAATTGCATGGAATTTCGGAATAGCGCCATATCCGGATACATATCTTGAAAAGGCATGGAAACTCCTGTTCCAAAGCCATGCGCATGACTCAATGCACGGACTCGGACCCAAGACCCTGGGAGAGGGCGAAATGGCAAGACTTTCGCAGGCAAAGATAATTGCAGAGGGTCTTGAAAGAAAAGGTCTTGAAAATATCACAAAGGAAATCAATACTTCAAAAATCAAGGATTCGGAGTACTTTATTTCGGTTCATAATCCGTCATCGTTTGAGCGCAGCGAGGTTGTTGAAGCTTATGTCGATATTCCGCGCGATGTAATTCTGAAATATATCGTGATTGAGGACTGCGACGGAAACTGTGCTGAGGTTCAGGAAGTGGAAAGAACGACAAATACACGTGCCGGAATTTATCATCCGAGAAGCCGAAACATGCCTTTTTATTGCACAAAGGTGCATCTGTATTTCCGCGCCGATAACATTCCTCCGATGGGCTTTAAGACCTTTAAGCTGAAATGGGCGGAAAAGAATGAATATCCGTATCCGCATGAGGATTGGGACGCTCCGAGAATCCTTGCAAATAATATGCTTTCGGGCGTTAATCAGGCGGAAAACGAGTATTTGAGAGTGAAAGTGAATCCGAACGGAACAGTCGATGTGACCGATAAGGAAACCGGCAAGAGCTATAAAGGCTTGAACTATTTCATGGATTTGGGCGACCGCGGAAATATGTGGATGTATGACAATATCCCATGCGATAAAATCATCAACAGCCTCGGCGCTGAGGCAGAGACGGCTGTGACCGTAAACGGACCGCTGGCAGTGAAGTTCTCAATAGACCTTTCGATGAAGCTGCCGCGCGATTATGATTTTGCAAAGCAGGTCAGAAGCGACGTGTATAAGGAAATGCCGATTCACGTTGAACTCACCTTGAAGAAAGGCTCAAAGCATCTTGAGGTTGTAACAACAATCAATAATACAGTTAAGGATCATTATTTCAAGGTTTGCATGCCGACCGGCTTAAAGGCAGAGAGAACATGGGCGGAAGGATCGTTTATGGTAACAGACTTCCCGGTTAAGCCGTCTGTGAATAATGAAGTTCGCGGAAACGAGCTTGCCCGTCACCCGGCTCAGCTGTGGTATGACCTGGCTGATGAGAATAACGGCTTTGCAGTTCTGACCGATGCCACAAAGGACTATGAAATTTTGGAGGACTGCGACGATCAGACCCTCGCAATGGGCTTGGTGCGCGGAACAAGACTCAGAATTGCATGCGACAACAGACTTTGGATGGAATATCCGGGAGACGAAAGCAGTCAGTCGCTCAGAGAGTTCACATACCGCTATGCATTCATGCCGCATACAGGCAAGTGGGAGGAGGCAAAGCTTTATAATGAAGCTTTGGCTTTCAATGCGCCTATGCATGTGTGCCAGTTCGGTAAACAGGAGGGTATTTTCGATATCGAAAAAAGCTTTGTAAGTATTGACGGCGATAATCTGATTTTGAGCTCGGTAACAAGGTCGGATGATGATAAAATGCTCATCAGAGTTTATAACCCGACCGAAAAAACAATATCGGGTAAGATAAAGGTCGGATTTGATATCAAGTCGGCAAAATCTATTCGCCTTGACGGCAAACCGATTGAAGATTTGAAGGTTGCCGATAATACAATCTTTGCCGATGTTAAAAAAGGAAAGATATTTACAATAGAAATTTCCAAATAGGACTAAAATATCTGAGTAAAAAACGGCTCACATTCCAAAACGGTTTGTGAGCCGTTTTTGTGTGCGGAGCGGTATGAATTATTGGGTGTTTGTGCCTAAAATAAAAAGTATATGAATTTGATAATTTGTCCATACTTAACAGGATATAAAAAAAGAAAATTTTTTTTGCAAAATGTATTGACAAATGCCGCGGAATTTGGTATAATAAATGATGTCGTTAATGCGAGGGTGGCGGAATCGGCAGACGCGCACGTTTGAGGGGCGTGTGGTTATACCTTGCGAGTTCAAGTCTCGTCCCTCGCACCACACGATGCGGGATAGTGTAATGGTAGCACTAATGACTCTGACTCATTCTGTACGGGTTCGAATCCTGTTCCCGCAGCCAAATAAGAACCTCAAGGTTGATAGAAACCTTGAGGTTCTTCTCTTTTATTTTAGTTTCAAATAAACCTTTTGCCTGTGCGGTTTTCGGAATACATCGTGTAAAAGTGCTGCCAAGCGATTATGTTTTCTCATTGTCGGCAGCACATTTTTTATGCCGGAATTGCTTAAAAATATCCGTTTCAATCAAAAAATGAAACCGCAAAATTTTACCCCGACCTTTCGTGTCAATTGTTTACCCTTTCGTGTCAACAGTTGGACGTTTCGTGTCAAAGGTATGATTACGCACATTAAAATATCAAATATTTCTCAGTGCGAAGTTACAGATATTTTCCCGTT
>CAKSQL010000031.1 GCA_934486735.1 uncultured Clostridia bacterium
TGAACAAATATGCTCTACTTTTTTAAAAATTTTTAAGCTCTATTTGTTAGACACCCCAACATTTATTATAGAGCCTATAAAACAAAAGGGCTGCAAAAAATGCACCGACCGTTCAATGGCATAGATGCTATTACAAATTATAGCATTTGCTTAAGGTTGAAATCCGAAAAACTGCGGATTTCTATCTGTTTTTTTGCCCTTGAACTACATTTCAAACACACCTCTTGGAGTATCAAGTACACCGTCGTGTTCGTTTGAAACGTTCTGCACTCTTTTTTTACAGCCCTACAGACACTGCAGCACTCTCTGTGCCGCAGCTTTTTTATTTAACCTTTACAACCCTGGGCGAAGTCAGCGGTGTCATTAACTCCGCATTTTTGAAAACAAACAGCTTTATTTTGTCACCCGATTGAACCTTATTGGATAAAACCATCTCTGTTTCCGCCGTTGAGGTCTTTCCTGCCGATACCCTTGTCTCGGTAAAATCAACAGCATGCATGACACCGTCAACACCATATATCGCCGCAGCAACACAAAGCTCGGTATCGTCGTAATTGCTTACAAATTCCGATTCGATATTAATCATATCCACTCCGGCAATGCTGTCTTTATCAAGCACATTTCCGTCTTTATCGCGAACAGTTATATTTTTCAAATCATAAAGATTGTAAAAATAAAAATATCTTTCCGAGACCTTTCCCGAATCCGGTAACCACACTCTTACCAAATACTCTCCCGTTTCGGAATCAATCTTGAAATCCTTTGAAAAACTCCCGTCCTCCGAAGCCTTTGCCTCCGCCAGATATCTCACATCGGCTATTCCCTCTGCCGCTGTTTTGCCCGGCTTTATAATCTGAATGCTTACCGGTTTTGTTGTGTTCCCGGTGCAATATCCGCTTATTTTCACCGCTTTTGTACTATTGTCATAATCGATGTTAAACGCAGGAATCCTCGTATTGTTGCGCACCCGTATACCGCCGAAAGTGATTCCCTCCGGACTTGTTGTCATCCACCCGGTCCAAAGAGCCACTCTGAAGTCGCAGCCATAATTTTCAAGCCACGCATCCTTAATACGAAATTCCGCAGTTTTCCATGTCTTTGTATTTTGCAAATAAACAACCTTCCCGGTCGGATATTGAAAAGAGTATTTCCCTTTGTCAACAGCAATGTCAAAATTGCCGCCGCCCTCGTCATAGTAATCCACAAAAACGGTAATGTCATTCAGACCGCCATACAAAATCCCGTCATCAATATCCGCCTGCAAATAATATCCGTCATCAACGGCGGGCACATAAACCCCATATCTGCCTGCCTTTTCGACATACTTGAACTTCCCGTTCGGATTAGCTGCCGCCGATACTGCAATTCCGTCGAACTGTACACTGTAATTGCCCGTTATACTATTCAAATTCTTAAACCCGCTGTTCTCAAAATCCGCCGACAAAATCGGAGTTCCGTAGTTTTTTTCTTCCGCTCTGACTGCAATAAAGCTGATTGTCGATGTACTATCGGTTGTTATTATGAAGTCGCCGCCGTCCATCGAATTATCTGCCGTCAGCCCCTCCGTTGAAAACTTCGCTGTTTTCAGTGTATTGCTTGTTCCGACCATAATCAGCTCGGTTCTTTTCATCGTCCCATCCTTGCCGCGGTAGCTTATATAAAAGTTTCCGCTGCCGCTGTCATAATAATCTATCGAAATTTTCAGTCCATCTGTCTTTGCCCAAAAATCATCGATATCGCATACGATTTTATTATCACTCGGATTTATCTCGTACGCGTTGCGTCCGCCTGCCGTTTTCGGCTCTTTATACCCCAACACCCGAATACCGTCGTATTTGTATCCGGTTCCGAATGTCGCCGTTGCCATTCCACGTATCTCTGTCATAATGCCGTCAGTCCTAAACTCGCCTTTTCTGCCCTCTATGTATATCGGCGAACCGTTTATCTCCTTTATCCGGCACCCATTTCCGAACATATCATAGCAGGTCATGCCAAGATTACCGCCGGTAAGCAAAAACGGAACGGTTTTGTTGTCCGCGGTGTAAACCGCCCATATTTCGCGGTCTCCGTCCTCAAATTTGTACATCCTTATATTTTCTTTCGGTCTGTACTCCTTTACAAACTTCGCATTTTTCAAAAACTGTGCCGCGGCGGCAGTGGCAAGATATGACTGCTTTGGCTTGTAAGAAATTTCCTCAGACTCGTCCCAGCTTGATATGATTCCGTAATTATGCTCGCTTTCATTCTTGTCGATACCGTCGTTTTTGAAATCGTACATGAAAATTTTCTCAACGCCGTATGCCATTCCCGAAATATACGCACGCGATATATAGTCCGCCTGAATCTCCTCCGAAACATTTCCCGCGGCGCTGCCGGTGTACCACCCATACTCGGTTATCCACTGCGGTTTTGGCGTCCCGTATTTTCGCATCATATTATACATCTTTTGAAAATTGTCCTCGACGCTTCCGCTTTCCTTTTTACTGTCCGGTGACATCGGGAAGCAATACGGGTGATACGATATCGCATCACAATACTCAAACATGCTTTTTCCGTCCGCTTTTATCGAAAACAGCGAATCGAACCAGCCGGCTGAGGCAGTTATCGTTGCGCCTGCCACTACGGTTATATTCTCATCCACCGCTTTCAGCGCCTCATAGGTGTACTTCAATATATTGGCGTAATGCTCGATTCCATAACCGCCGTTCCACGTGCCGCTGTTCCATTCGTTCCAGACCTCAAAGCAATCTGCCTTGCCCTTCAAGTGCTCGGCAACGGCTGCGGCATACGCCGCAAACGCCTTATAGCCATCCTCATCGTGCGGAACTCCGTAGAATTTGTTCGAATAACTCAAAACAATCAAAGGTTTGATTCCGTTTTCCGTACACGCATTGACATAGTCATCTGCATAAAAGGTATACTTTCCTTTTTCAAGCTCGACATGGTTCCAATAATATTCATCGCGTATCATATCCACACCGGATTTTTTCAGCATGTACATCATCGAATTAAGCTTATCCGAATTTGCTTTCTGCCCCGAAATGTGCGTACATGTTCCGAAAATACTGTTCGGATTTTGACGCGTAACCGCCTTGGCAATACTAAATTCCACAGTATCGTCGCTGTGTCGGTCGCCGCTTGTCACGCTGACCTCAGCGCTGTAAAATCCGCAATCAAGCCCTTTCAGCACTATGCTGCCATCGGTACTGCCGCCTGTTTTTGCCAAAACAGTGCGGCTTTCTTCCTTTACAAGCTTTCCGTCCGCATTTGACACTTTTGCCGTCACAGTGTAGTCAGCTGCCTCACCGGTATTGAATATATCGACCTTAATTTCCGCACCCTCGTTTGAATCAAAAACATGTCCTGTACGCTCACAGCTTACTGTCGGCTGTACCGAGACCGAAACACTTTCAAACGCAACCGGCGATGTGCTTTTTCCATCTTTATCCTGAAGTGTTATTCTGAAATCACTGTTCAATATTCCATCATTATACGAGCAGTCGCTCAAACGAAAGCTGTGCGTTTTCCATGAATTTGTACCGGTGAGATTTACCGTCTCGCTGTAGAGCGGAGTCTTTTCCTTGTTTGTGTACAAAATGCAAAACTTTCCGTCATCGGCGTCATAATATTGCACCTTTATAACGGATATTCCGCCATAATCATACAGATAATCATTGTCAACCTTGCAATTTATATAATATACTCCGCTTGTCGGCACGCTCCATGCTCGCACGCCGTCAATCTCTGTTGTCTCGGCATTTCTCGATGCCGCGATTATGTATCTGCCGCCCGATACAAAGCTCAAATATGCGCCGCCGTCCCCCGCGAATGCGAGTGACGTGAATAACACTGTCCATATCAGACACAATATACTTATATTTTTGAAAGAATTACCGCCGCCTCGGCTCTGGTTGCATTTCTTTCCGGATAAAAGCATCCGTCATCATCTCCTATCATAATGCCTGTGCCAAACACTCCGGCAACATACGGCTTCAAATCTTCTCTCACGCTGTCATAGTCTGACGGCAGCGCACTTTCGCTTTTGCCCGTTCTGCCGGATATTCTCGATACAATCCGCGCAATCTCGACTCGGGTTATGCTCCGCTCAAAGCTGTCGAACTCGCCGTCCTCAACAATTCCAAGTTCCTCGGCGCGGTTTATATATCCCAAATCCCATGCGCCGCCGTCCTTAATTCCGCCATACTTCATTTTCTGCATAACAAGCGCGATAAATTCGTTTACCTTTATATTGTTGTCCGGCTTCATTGTTCCGTCGGAATATCCGCTGATTGCTCCTATCTTTGCCATATCGGTAAGATAGCTTTCCGCCCAGTGACCGTTTGTATCGGAAAACTCTGCCGTCTTTGTTTCTTTTTCGCCGACTCCGTCCATGACTTCAAGTGTCACCTTTCCGAAAGATATTCCCTCCGGACTTCTTCCCATAGCCGGTGCCCAAAGAGCTACTCTTAAATCGCTTAAATAATTACAATAATTTTTCCACCAGCAATCGCCCAATATATATTCAACTGTTTTCCATTCCTTTGTATCATTCAGCTTGATAATCTCCGCCTCTTTAAAGGAAGTATAATTACCGACATCGTAGCCGAGAGTAAATGTTCCGTGCCCCTCGTCAAAGTAATCTATCGATACCTTTACCGGTGAAAAGCTTCCGTACAATATGTCGTCATTTGCGTCCACATAAATGTACAGAGCCTCTCCTTCTGCGCTTACATATACGCATTTTCTGCCGCCCTTTTCAAGATATTCAAATCGGTTGCGCGTATCACAGAAATATCCGTAGCATCCGTCTCCCTTAATAGGGTACCACGGATTTTTACTCGCGGAAATCCCTTGCAACACCTCGTCATCGTCAAAGCTTACAGACATCACTCTTTTTTCCTCATCCTCCGCCTTAACAATTCTTACGCCCATGAATGAAACACTGCGCTTTTCAGGCTCGGTCAATACCAGTTTAAAATCGTTTCCGTCCAGGGAATTGTCAAACGCCGCGTCGTCTATATAAATTTTTGCCGTTTTCCACTTTCCGGTGTTGGTCAGCTTTATCGGCTCGGTGCGTTTTGCACCCTCGGGAGCGGCATATTCCATGCAAAACTGCGCCACGCCGTTGTCAAAGTACGAAATCTCCGCCGCAATCGGGTTAATTCCGCCGAAAATATATCCGTCGTCAACATCGCATGAAATTTCATTAAATTTGCAATCCTTTCCCACAGTAAAACAATTCTGATTGCCTTTGCTGTCGAAATCGTAATGCTCCTCAACGTAAATCCCGTCGGAATTTTTGTACTGTCCAAAGGTTATAAGCGCGCTCTTTCTCTTTTTGAGTTCAATATCGTCTATATTAAATCTGCCCTTTTCGCCGACAAGATATATAACCGAACTGTTAAGCGTGTCGGGAATATCAACAGCGTTTCCGAATATATCATATGCCTGCATTTCGGCAGTATCGCCCTTTACTGACAAGCGAACACTTTTTACATTGCTGTTATTCTCGCCCATATAGTACATAACCGCCATATCTTTTCCGTCCTTTTCGAACAGATATACTCTCGCGTCGGGCAGCGGTCTGTATTCCTTGATGAATTTTGCGCCGTTTAATCTGTTTGACGCAGCCGCCACCGCTACATATGACGGTTTGGGCGCATATTTCACGGTTTCGGAATTCTCCCAGCTTCGTATTGTTCCGTAGTTGTGCTCGCTGTTTGCCTCGTCGATTCCGTCGTTTTTGAAGTCGTACATAAATATTTTGTCTATCCCGTAAACCACACCGTTTATATAGCCGCGTGTCAGATACTCTGCCTGAGTTTTTTCATCGACATTTGATCCTGCCGTACCGGTGTACCAGCCCCACTCGGTTATCCACTGCTTTTTGGGAGTCCCGTATTTTTCCATGGTCTTGTACATGTTCTCAAAGTTATCTTCAATATTTCCCCGATAAGTTTTTTGTTCAGGATTCGACGGCATACAATACGGGTGATAGGATATAACGTCGCAATAGTCGAATGCGCCAAGCTCAAACAATTGGTCAAACCACCCGTCCGGAGCGGTTATGGCCGCACCTATTGCCACCGGTACATCGGCATCGACCGCCTTTAATTTCGGATATGTCGCTTTTATGATATTGACATATTCCTCATTTCCGTAGCCGCCGTTCCACGTGCCGCCGTTCCATTCGTTCCAGATTTCAAAGCCGTAGACCTTGCCCTTTAAATGCTCCGCAACAGCGGCGGCATAATTTCCGAAAGCCTCGTAACCCTCCTCATTGTGCGGAACTCCGTAAAATTTGTTCGAATAGCTCAGACAAATCATAGGCTTGATTCCGATTTCGTTAAGTGCGTCTACATAATCATCGCAATTAAAAGTGTACTTTCCCTTTTCAAGTTCTACTCCATCCCAGTAATATTCGTCACGTATATACATTATTCCGGAGTTTTTCAGCATGCTCTTCATACTTTCAAGCCTTTCGCTGCCGGCTTTAAGACCGCTGATATGCGTACATGTTCCGAAAATACCCTCGCCGTCATAATCCTCTATTCTTTCGACATAAGAAAAAGGCAGTTCATAGCATATGTCCTCTTTTTCCGATTCTATTTTAAGTCTTACACGAAATGTATAAGTATTTTTTTCTTTTATTTCAAGTCCTATCTTCTTTGATATCGTCCCGTTCGGCAAAAGACTTATCGTTTCGCTTTTGTTCCTATATATTGTGCCGAATGACGATTCTGCCTCTGCATAAAGCTCGGCTTCAATCGGTTTTGATGTCACATTTTTAAAGTCCACGTCAAAGCTGACCTCATCACCCTCAACAAAGCAATTGCCCGTCTTTGTACAGGACGCGTCTATTCTGACCGATTCTTTCCTTATTTTAAGCTTTTTGATTCCTATATTATATCCGCTGCCGCTTTTCGCTGTAAACCGAACAACATTTTCTCCCTTATTCATATAAGCGCTGCCGAAATTCACCGTCTTTTCGCCGTTGCTGCCGCCAGCCGTCGCGACGCGCTCGCCGACATCCTTTCCATTTACCGACAGCTGAATATTTCCGCCGTTTCCCGAAATCAGCATATCCGCATCTATACGATATGTGCCCTCGGTTTCGACTGTTATTGCGCCCTCTATAAAGCTGCCCTCTCCGCCGCCCGTCTTAACGGCTCCGTTTTCGTCATTTGAAAATTTGCCTTTTAAGTCGGAGCGCATATTCATCTCCGAATTTGAAAACTCAGCCTCCTCCGCATGCCATTCCTCGGCAAATGAAATTGTTCCGAGAACCATTGCAAGAGAAAGCAAAAACGAGATGATTTTTTTCATTCCGTCACATCCCTTTCTTTGATAATACCTGTAAATTTCAGCATACGGGCAGATTTTTCACTGCCCGTATGCCAAAAATGAACTATTTAATTATATTATACACCGCAACCGCAGCTTCTGCAAGAACAGTATCATCCTGCGGATAAAGCATTGTTCCGTTTCCGGCAATTATTCCTTTTGCAACCATATTTGCAAAACTCTGAACTGCGTAATCGGAAATTTTGTCATTGTCCAAGAATGCTTTCAGCACCTCGGCGTCGGCATTTGTTCCGTCCGCACATGCCTTGTCAAGCATAACAACCATGTCCTGTCTTGTGATTGTTTTGTCCTTTTCAAAGCCGTCATATGTGATTTTGTCCATATCGATTTTCATTGCCTTTGAAAGGATTTCGGCAAATTCTCCGGCAGTCAACTTTTTCGCTCCCGAATAATTTTCGGAAATTGCACCCTTGCCAATCAGCGCATTTGCCGCCTTATCAGCCCATGGATATGCCGCATCCGATACCGTTTTTGCATCATCCAAAAGAATCACATCCCCAAACAAATGTGCATCCTTTCCGCTGCCGATACCGCTCATATACTGAATCCAGCCGTCTCTGCCCTTGCCGTCGTCCTCGTTTGCGATAACCGAGAATCCAATTATCCGGTTCGGCGAAACCGTTGTTCCGAGTGGCAGAAGCTGCTTCCAGGGAATCTGAACCTCATATGTTACCGTCTTGTCATCCTCGTTTCTCTTTGCGCATCCGACATAGTCCTTGACCTCGCCGCCCGCAATGCCGGGAATCGAGAGCCATTTCCACATATGAGTGTCTCCCTCATTTGTAACCACAATGCCTATTTCATGCCAGTCGTTTTTGCCTATTTTCTCGCCTCTCGACGGATCAATGCAGAACTGGAGTCCGTCGCCCTGCCAAATTCCCGAGCCCGATGAAGTTTGAATATGTATATCATCCTTAACTTTAACCATCATATAGAAATTGTCGTTGTCCCATTTGAGATATCCGAAACCGCTCAAATCGCCCTCGCCGCCGTATTCCTCCAATTCGCCCTGTCCTTTGTAGCCATGAATCTGAGATATATCGTCAAGGCAGAACTTCATTGCGTCGTCCCATTCGTTTTCCTCGGCAACGCCGTCTATTTTAATATTGTTTTTTGCTCTCACCGCTGCAAGACAGCTGATTTCTCTTTTGTATTCCTTTGTCTCGCCGTCGCTTGTTTCAAGCTTCAATACCAGCGGAATAAGTTTGTTTTCGGGAGCTGTTTTTGGGTCGATTGTGCCTGTGAAGCTTTCGCCGAAGCCGAGTGTCGGAACTTTGATTTCAATTCCCGCATATTCTTCAGGCTCTGTTACAACGAGCTTTCCGGAAATATCTTTCTTTCTGGAATTGTTGGTAACGCTCACCTCAATGCCCCATTTTGAAAAGCCTTGTCTGTCATACAAAACAGGCGCTGCCTTTATCTCGCTTTCTTCCACAACGGTTATGCCCGCGCCGACACTGCCCAAATATTCACCGTTCGATTCAATTTCAAACTCCACTCTGTAATCGCCGTTTGCCACATCATCGTTCACCGCAAGTTCTGCCGCAATTTCTCCGTCCGAGCCAAACTCGCTGTTCGAAACCATCGAAATTCCCTCGGGCAGCTTTGCCGATATTTTCCCCGATTTTCCCGGCAGGACAGTGCCTCTGTCAAACCTGACAGCAACGTTTTCGCCTTTTGCCGCCGAAATCTTTTTCTCCGCGGTGTCAAAGCCGGGTTTTTCTACTTTGTACGAATTAAAGTTTCCCGAAATATATACCGGCTTTTCGTTTGCCAAAATCGTTACTGCACCGTTTTGCGTTTTGACAATCTTTTGATTGCCGAGCCAATCGGTCACAGTCACTTCATCGCAGCCTACGTTTATTCCGACATTCTCCGCACTGCTCAGAGTCCAGATTGCCAAAATGCCCTCGCTGCCTTTTTTAAACTTGTATACTTGGATATTATCCTCGTCATCGGATACCGTTTCAAATTCCGCGTCACCGAGTATATTTGTCGCATTGGCTATTGCAAGATACCCTTTTTTTGCCGCCATCGGAACATTGTCATCTTTCGCTCTTATCATTCCGAAATTGTGTTCTCCGTTAGTTCTGCCCACGCCATCGTTCTGGAAGTCGTACAAGAACAGTTTATCCCTGCCCGAGAGGCTCTTTGAATAGACGTAAACTCTTGCCTTGTACGCACCTGCGGTTGTTTCGTCAATAATGCCGTCCGCTGACGGATAACCCATTTCGGTACACCACACATCGACATCCTTGCCATACTGCTTTGCCATGTCATGCACCTTTTTGATGTTGCTCTTTAAGCCGCCGCTCTCCGGGCTGGCCGGATATGCGTACGGATGTATCGATATCGCGTCTATCATGTCGATACCGGTGATATCAAGAACCGTTTTGATCCACCCCATGTCAACGTCCGCCGTTGCGCATGCCACAATATACGCGTCGGGATTTGTCTCCTTTACAGCTGCAGATGCCTCTTTAAACATATAAGCATATGTCTCCGGGCCATAGCCGCTGCCAAAACTGCCGTTCCATTCGTTCCATATTTCAAATGTATCCACTCTGCCCTTGAAATGCTCTGCCATTTTGCGGCAATACTCCGCAAAAGCTTTGTAACCGACCTCATCGTGCGGTGTGCCGCCGTAGAGCGGGTTACCGTAGTCAAGAATAATGAGCGAATTATTTCCCTTATCTGTCATTGCATCTATATATTCATCGTGGTTAAACTCAAATACGCCCTTCTCCTTTTCCACACCGTCCCAATAATACTCATCACGATTCCATGTTATTCCCGCTTTATCGATAAGTCCGGTAACAGGCTCGATAACTTCAGGGTATCTGCCGAGATGCGTACATACGCCGAAAGAATCATCGGAATTTTGACTTTTGGACATAACCGCCGATGAAAATCTAAAACTTTCAGTCTTGTCATTGCTTGTTATATTAATCATGTAAGTGTCATAATCAAGCACGCCGAGCGAGATTGTCTCGGTCTTTTCTTCGCCGCCCTTCAAGTCCACCGACAACTCACCGGTCTTTATCACTCTGCCCTCGCCGTCTGTTATCGTGTAGGACGCCGACCTTTTTATGTCCTTTGAGTCATTGTTTTTAAAGCCCACCTTAAGCTCGACAGGAGTTTTGTCAAAAAATATATTTCCGACATAATCGCTTGCTACTGTCGTTGTTATGCCTGTCATTTCATCTTCCGCATATACCGACGGTATCGCGGTCAAAAGCATTGCCGCCGCCAATGCAGCGCTTAAAATTTTTGTTTTCATAAATTAAGTTTTCCTTTCAGATTGTTATTTTTCAAGTATTGTCACCGATCTTACAGCTGTTTCGCATTTATCAAGGATAACCGCCTGACCCACCTGCAAGTCCGACCATGCGCCCTTTTCTATCTTGTTTGTTTTGGCATTGTATTTGACAACAACACCGTTGTTGCCGCTTTCACCGTTGAGCACATTCACTATGCCTTTTCCGCTCAGCTTGCCCTCATCGTCAAACTTGTAATTTACCACAATTACATTGTTATCCCTGTCTATCGAGGTTATCTCGCCGTACAGACATCTTGTGGTTGCGTACGGAACGGTTGAAGAAATCATATACCCCGGCTTTCCGTCCGCAGCCGTTTCTGACGGGTCAAGTATCTTTGTGATTGCCATTACTTCATCGGATTTATTCAAAGCATATTGAATAATCTGCCCTGCCTTAAGTCCATCGACGAGAGCTTCTCTGCCTGTTTCGAGTATCACACTCTTTTCCTCTCCGCGCATCCAGCCGTTCAGTCTGACCACCTCTTCGTTCTCATCATTCAATGCAGAATCCACGCTCTTAACCATAAACAGCCCTCTTGTAAACTCAGCATCGCTTCCGTCAACCGGGACATACCATATCATAAGGTCGGAAACCTGTGATTTGTTTATGTTGAAGAATCTTACCGGATAGATGTCATAATGGTCATAAAACGGGTTCATCCATACATTAAACGGTCTTATTTCATAATACTTGTCATACTGCGCACCTCTTAAAATATTGCCTGTGCTGTCCGACGGTGTTCTAAATATGACAGTGTTTAAAGCAAGAGCAATTTCATCGCTCCATGTGTGTCCCAAAAGCATGTACTGCCAGCCGCTTCTTGTTGGTTTGAAGTCTGACTGGTTGAGCGTTTCGTCGTCCTCACCCACGCCCTTTTCAACCGTATCTATATAATTAATCTCACCGTTGTTGTTCAGGCGATATGCAATCATCTGCGGAATAATGCCGTTCTCGTCAATAAGCACGTTCGGGCTTTCGCGGTCGAAAAGCTCTGCCGATTTAAGACCCGACACACCGTCAAGCTTAATCTTTTTATTGGTCTTGTACCATGTCATAACTCCGTCCTCATTGAATATCTTCAAATCCGGCGGAAGATCCGGTTCATCGTCCTCGATTCTGTAGCCGACTATAATTCCATGATATATATAGTCCGATGTGGAGTTTTTGTCGTACACAACCACATATCCGAGAAAATCCAGATACCAGTCGAGTGTTTCGCCGCTCTTCCGCGCCTGCGTAAATGCCGATGAAAGCTTATATTCCTTTCCGTCCAAAGTCACTTCATCATCCGAAAAGCCTGCGCTCGCCGTAACTCTTGTATCGGATACCGCTATCGTGATATACGGATCATCGTCCTCACTCCTTGCAACGGACAACACATTCCACTTTTCAAGCTTGTCAAGACCGATTTCTTCACCGTTTTTTGTGATTATATAATTCGTCTCGTCAGGGTCGAGGTCCAGTGCCGGCTTACCGTAATAATCGTCTATCATATAGCTTTCCGCCGACACACTGTTCACGACATATGTCTCATAGTCCCAAACAAATACTACATCGTATTTTCCGTCGCCGTCGTTGTCAACCATATCAATTTTGCCCTCCTGCGGCAGATACAAGTCATCTCCGCTTTTGGTCTTTGGCACTCTGTAGTTGTACAAAACCAATGCATCGTCCGATATTTTCGCACGTCTGTCACGCGTTTCGCCATCGAGCGTGTATGTGTATGCCCTGTCGGCAAAGTCGGTTATTTCGTTTGACTTTATCGACAGTGTCTCAACATTTTTCGCATCCGATACGCTCACCAGTTTTCTGTCCGCCGAGTCCTTATCGTCCGCTGTGTAATAAAATTCGATTTTATGTCCGAGATACTTCTCAAAACTCTTATCGGAAATTTCGTATGAATAGTCGCCTATAACGACCGAGTTTTTGCCTGCAAACTTGTCTCCGTATATATCGGAAAACTCATTTGCTTTCAAAATCCCTTCGCCCTCGTACATGCCAAGCTTTGTCTTTAGCAGATTTTCGCCTTTTTCGGTTGAATATGACGCTCCGCTGCCGTCGATGCTCATTGTCATGATATCGATTTTGAGTGCATTTTCAATCAAAAGCGCAATTTCGCCCAAAGTAAGCTCGTGATTGCTCCTGTCCGACAGTCCCTTTAAAATTCCTATGTCCGACGCGCATGACACGTACCCGTTCGGATATCCGCCGCCGCTTTCGGCATTGTAGTCATATCCCACCATGGACACGAGCGCTTTTAATGCCTCGTTATATGTTATCGGCTGTTCGGGAGCAAAGGTGGTCTCGTCATAGCCGAGCATTATTTTCTGCTCCGCAAGCGCCGAAACAATCGCCTTGTATTCAGCTGTGACATCCTCGTATGCTCTCTCCTCCCGCCAATAATAGTTGTTGTCGGGATAGACAATTCGTGCAAGCAGCTTTGCAAACTCAATTCTGCTTATAGATTTTTCCGAATCGTCACGCGTGTAATTTTCAAGCACATGCGCTGCTGAAAGAAAATTTATACTTTCGCTGTAATCCGCAGCCTTTTCCGCAAAGACCCCCGTCTGCGGCAGCACCGCCGCCATCAGCAATACGGATATTATTTTTTTAATATTCATTTATTCCATCCTTTCCTGCTTACAGACAAAGCATATTATAAATCATAACCGCCGCCTGCGCTCTTGTTGCATTTTCATGCGGCGCAAAGCGTCCGTCCTCCATGCCGCTCACAATTCCCGACTTCTTTAATGTCTTGCATGCATCTTTTGCCCAATCGCTTATTTCGTCATAATCGGCAAAATCCGCATCGGCTGTCTTTTCTTCAAGCTTGATTCCTGCAATCTGCGCACTTCTTGCCAGCATTGCTGCAATTTCCTCACGAGTTATCGCTCTGCCCACGCCAAAGCTGCCGTCGCCCATTCCGGAGGTTATTCCTTTTTCCGCCGCGCATGCGACATACTTATAATACCATGCTCCGCTGTCCGCGTCCGTAAAATCGACAGAGTAATTTTTGTCCTCAACCAGCTTTAATGCCGACGTCAGCATTTTTATAAATTCCTCTCTTGTCACATTCGCCTGTGTGTCAAAGTATTCTTCGCTCCTGCCCGATACCACACCGAGCTTTGCAAGTTCCGTTACGGCAGTTTTTGCCCAGGGTGCGTTTTCCAGGTCGCGGAACTTTATTTCAATATCGGTCTTATCGTCATTCTTTTGGATATTATCCTGAATAACCGCGCTCACTCCGCCGACTCCGGTACTCTTTTTGCCGCCCGAGCCGCTTCCGCCGCTGCCGCTGCTGCCCGAACCGCCGGTTGATGTTGTCGGCAATTTCTCGGTTTTCCACTTTTTGCAAACCGCATTGAATTTGTCTGCCCAATCCGCAAGAGATGTTACATCGGTCTTTTTAAGCTCGGTCATTGCCTGATATCTTCTCTCTCCGCTCAAAAGCTCATATGCCGAGAAATCAATATTCTCCAAAGCCTTAATCTTATCCTTGTAGCTGTCGGCATAGCTTTTTGCGGTCGGCTCTGTCATATTCCATTCCGAAATATTCAAAAGTTCCTGCAAAATCGCCGTCTCGGTGAAGTCATTCTTAATGTCTTCCTCATTTTCATAGCCTGACTTTTTCATTCTATCGCAGGAATTTGCCTTATTCTCCGCCGAAAGCTTTTGCCAGTCCTTGAATATTTTTTCGTCACTCAAGCCGAGTACGTCCGCGCTGTCCTCGATTACTCCGCTCAAAACCGTTTTGTCCTTTATATTGTTGAATGCAGCCAGGGTTGAATTTAGCTTTACAACCTCTCTGAAACTGTATATATCCTTAAACGGTACACTTTTTTTGCACTCATCAAGCATTGCCGAATGTACTGCCCCGTCCGATTTTATCGCGCTGTATGCCTTGCTGTCTATACCGATAATATCCTTATTTTCCTCTATAATCTCACCGAGCTTTTCAGGCTCGCTGTTAATTTTCTCTATTATTCTTTCAAACTGCAAATAGCTTACAAACTCCAAATTTTCCTTGTATATTTCATCCTCGCCCGATACATATATTCTTACCGGGTATATGCCCGAATCGGCATCCGTAACAAAGCTTTTTTTCCAGTTTCCGTCCGCGTCGGCGACACATTCGCCCAGCCAGCGAACCGCACCGATAGCATCCGCGTCCGTTTTCCCGGGATAAAGTATTTCAATAGTCACTTTACTGCCCGGAGCTGCGTTTGTACCCTGCATGGTTATCTTGCCGCTGTCTTTTATATATGATATTTCCTTTTTCGACTCCGACGCAAATGCCGTAGGAGCGATAAGCGCTCCGCAAAGTAGCAGCAAAGCTGCTCTTTTTATAGCCTTCATATACTCTTTCCTTTCCTTGCTGTTCGGATATCCCGGGCTGCAATGGGAATGCAGCCCGATTTATCCTCTTTAAAAATTATAAACTCTTGCTTTCGCCTATAGGTCTCATGCTGTCAAGATCTTTCCAGAAGTATACCGACGCGGTATAACCCTTTTGAAGATTAAAATCACTTAAATCCACCGATACGCTCATCGGAGTTTCCTGTCCCTTTTCCAGCTGCTTCGAATCGAGGTTTGCAGCAATCATGTCACCCTTGTCGTTATAGACTGCAACTATCATGCTGACAGGTGTTTCTGCCGCATAGCTTGCAACCGTTGCTGATACATTCAAAGTATTTCCCGCATATCTCACTTCGGTAAGTTCTTTGTTGTTCTCATCGGTAAATTTGAGATTGTATACCGAGCACTCCGCTGCGTTGTAACCAAGCGCTGCCAATTCGTCCTCATCGTAGATTTTGCTCATCTCGCTCATCGGATAACGTGCTCGTATTGCCTGCTTAACATTTTCGCCCGTTTTCGAAAGGTCAAGGCGCACATTTCTGAAGAAGTCCTCACCAATCCAGAAACAGGGTCTGACTCCGCCGCCGTTGTCAATCCAATGCGTACCCACATATCCGTTGGTATCCGTCTTTAAAAGTTTCATCTTGTCATTCGTTGCGGGAGTTCTCAGATATGTGTAATAATGAGAACCTGTTCCGAATTTTCCGAGATATTTTCTAAGTTCGGTCAGCGACAATGCCGAAACTCCGGCTTTTGTGACATAATCGTTCGGGCATGCTCCGTCTGCCGCGCCGCCCTCGGTGAGCCATTCATGCTCTGTGTCTATATACTTTTTGAAATCTGCCGGAAGTTTCATTCCGTCGTTGCCTACCGTTCCATCCAGATATCCTTTGTTAAGCTTAACCGATACAATTCCTCCGTCGTTCGATGTAGGATTGAATTTCTGACTTCCATACCAAGGCTGTTCCCACACGATATCGCTTGTGTAGATAAAGAACGATGATTTGGCGTCATCAGCGCTGTCCAAAAGTATAAATGGCTGTGCCTGCTCATCCGATTCAAGCACAAACAGATTTTCCTCGGGATTTTGTCTCGATATATTGAAATTAGTGTCACTTGTTATATCATTAATCAAAGCGTTATCGATTTTGTCCGAAACCATTGTCTCTGTAACATCGCCGTTTTTAACAACTTCTATTTTGAGATACTTTCCGCCGTCGGCATTTTTAAGCGTATATGTATTTGCGCTTACTCCGTCAATCAGAGTACCCTCGCCGTCAGGGGTGTCGCATCTGTACCATCTGTAGCTGTCGCCTGTTTTTAACGTTGCCGCCGTAACGGTGTAGCCCGGCTTTAATGTACCCTCAAGTGTGGCTTTTTTACCGTAGCCGATCATTTTAAGCTCTGATTTTGAGTAGATTGCACTCATTTCTTCCTCGGAGTACATATTTCTGATCGCGGACCATACAGCCTCGCCGGTTGTATCAAGGTCAAGCTTTGTTGTCTTGAAGAAATCATTGAAGATATAGAATGCCGGAACAATCGATGTGTTGCCGTCCGAAATACCTATATGGCGGATAACACCGTCTATACATGTACAAATCATGCAATCTCTTGATATTGTCGAGCCGCTTCTCATTATTCTGTAGTCAGCCGCAGTATAGCCTATCTTCGACGCATATTGTCTCAGCTCGCTGAGTGACAAAAAGCTCAATCCTGCTGTGAATGTGTAGTCGTCCGGGCAAGGACCGTCTGCCGCTCCGCCCTCGGTGAGCCACACATGATTATAATCGATTTTCTCGGTCAGCGACTGAGGAATTTTAATTGCATTCGAACCTGTGCTGATTAAGTTTGTCTGCATCCATGTAGAGACAATTCCTCTGTCAGCTTCATTATTCGGAATAAATTTCTGTGATGCATACATAGGATAGTTGACATACTTTTCATCAGCATAGATATAAGATGTTTCGCCGTCCGTATCGAGGAAGATGAACTTTCTTCCGTCAACATAGAACACATTCTCGGCAGGAGTTACTGCCGGCTGCCAATACTTGTTCACCTCACCGAAAGTAAATTTGTGGTCAAGCGGAGCTGCAATTTTGCCCGAAACAATTGTTTCTGCCGCACTGCTGCTCTTTGTAACAACAAATTTCAAATACTTTCCGCCATCGGCATTTTTGAGCGTATATCTTTCACTTGTTGCTCCGTTGATTGCAACACCGTCATCGGCCGCGCTGTCGCATCGGTACCACTGATATGTCCCATGCTTTGTATGTCTTGCAGTCAGCGTATAGCCCGGTTTTAATATGCCGTTGATTTCAGCTTCAATATTGTCACTATATCCAATTTCTTCCAGTTCAGTTTCGGAATAGCCTGCCGCTGCAAGCTCCGACTTTTGATATCTGTCCAAAAGCTCACCCTTTACATTACTGCCCATTTTGGACACATCGAGCTTGTTTTCTCTGAAAAAGTCCTCGCCGATCCAAAAACAAGGTCTTACATCACCAAGATTGGCAATCGGAGTCGATTCCACATATCCGTGAGTATTCGTATTGAGCATCTTCGACGCATTGTCCTTATCGCCGGTTCTAAGATATACATAGTGACCGACTCCATAGCCAATCTTTGCCGAATACTCTTTAAGCTCTGTCAGCGAAAGAAGTGTTACCGGTGCGGAAAATGTGTATTCATCTGCTGCTCCGCCGTTTGCCGCACCTGCCTCCGTTACCCATTCGTGGTCTGTGTCAAGATAGCTTTTAAACGTCTGCGGAAATTTTATATCGCCCCACGTTCCATTTATGTAGCCGTTGTTCAAAAGTGTGCATAATCTGCCGCCGTCACTGTCATACGGCACAAATTTCTGAGTTCCGTAATAGCAAGCATTTGCAACAATCTTATCCGCGTAAAGGAAAAAGCTTGCGTCCTGCGCACTTGCGCTGTCCAGCATTATAAACGGCTGTCCCTCCACATAAAATACATTTTCCGCAGGGGTGTCCTTTGGAAAAGTGTAATCTGCCGCAAAATTGTACGGTATTGTGACATCGTTGCCGCTTGCAAATGAAATTGCAGGCATTGCCGACATCAGCATCTGTGCGGCAATCAAAGCCGCAACGGTTTTTTGTGTTTTCATAAACACCCTCCTTAATTTTTTCATCGGTTTCACCCGAATAATTTTATAAAATAATCAGCCTTTGGCTGCATTATTTTCATTATATTTTTTCAGATACTCGTTGTTGTATTTCTCGCTCGCCTCCGCAATCAGCGCCGCGCAGTCCGCATTTTCGTCGGTGACAACCGTCTGTATCACAGTGTCCAAAATCCTGTAAAGCTCCTGCGGATAATACTTTATCTCCATTCTGTACTCAACGTCGTCCGCTTCGGAAAAATTCTTTATGATATTGTAATCTATATTTGAATTTTCCTCTTCCAGTTCTTTTCTCAGATTGTAATAATCACTGCTTTTAAAAACGCTGTCATCCGCATAACCCACCAACATTTCATGTGAAAGTTTTCTTTTCGCTACGGCAAGCAGTTTTTTTCTTGCGTCCGTATCGGAGGCATCACAAAAGCCGCTCTCGATAATCCACAAAAACGCCGCATTCAGTTCCTCCTCACTTGCTCCGTGCCTAAACATCAGAATCGTTCCGCCGCGCAGGGAATATCTCCCGGCATTTCCCTTCGGAATTTTCGAAAATGCAACCTTTTGCAAACCGTTGGGCATATTTTCCATATTTCCATTAATTTCACTTGATGCAAAAAACCCCATAGCAACATTGCCGTCAGCAAACATTTTTTGAAAATCCGCGCTGTCACCGAAATTCGTTTCAGGCAATGCATCATATTTCCATTTCAAATCCTTTACATATTGCATTGTCTCGACGCACTCCGGAGTGTTGAATGCCGAAACAATCTCCCCGTTTTCCTCTTTTGTAAACTCCACTCCGTTGCTCCACGCAAGATTCATAAAAGCCCATCCGCCCTGTCCATAGGTGTTGGGGAAGAAAAATCCGGCTTTTCCCGTCCTCTGCTTTATCAGCGACGCGGTTTGGGCAAGCTCATCATAAGTATCGGGATATATCGGATATCCATCCTCATCGGTTAGCCCGGCTTCTTCAAAAAGCTCGCGGCTATATATAATTCCCATGTGATATGTCCATTTCGGGATTCCGTAATAACGTCCGCCCGACTCCACCACTTCAAGATATTCCGGGGCTATCATTTCGTCATAGTGATATTTTTTCATCATATCGGTAATATCTGCCGCACATCCCAATTTGGCATATTTTCCGGTATCGGTAAACGGTATCGTTTCGATAAAGCCTTGCGTACCCGTCAGAATTTCCTCGCCGAGAATATTTTTATTATGCGTTATATTCTCTTTTTCAAAGCTTATATGCGGATATTTTTTCTTCATTCGCTCAAGCGTGTTCGCATCAGCCTCGCTGAGGAAATCGCTTTTGACAGTAATCTTATTATCCTTTGACAATGCATGTATGTATAAATATCCCGCTGCCGCAGCAGCTGCCAAAACCGCCGCGCAGATTGCCGCGGCACCTCTCTTTTTCATTATATTTCAATCGCTCCTTCAGCTCTCGGTATCTTTAGCTTACACAAATATTTTAACACAGTTTTTTTGCTTGCGCAATGACACAAATCTGCAAAATGGTATCCAAAACTGCAAAGTATAAATTTTTCTGTTGCAGTTTTTGTGAATTTGTGCTAAAATAATTACAGAAGCTATCTGAAAGGAATGAGTGACAATGAATATAATGATAGCGGATGACGAATATATCATACGCACCGGCGTGGCGGCGGCTGTCAAAAAAATCGACCCCGAGCTTATTGTTTCTGCAGACGCTTCCGACGGCAATGAAGCTTTTTCGAAAGCGTCCGCACTCAGACCCGATATTATTATAGTTGACATAAATATGCCCGGCTGCGACGGACTCAGCTTTATAAAAAAATTAAAGGAAATCGAGGGCTATTCCCCGGAGATTATAATTCTGACCGGTTTCCGCGAATTTGATTATGTTCAGCGCGCTCTTGAATACGGAGCATCGGCTTTTCTTTTAAAGCCGGTAAAAAGGGACACACTGGCGGAAACTTTGGAAAAGTGCAGGAAAAACGTATTGGAAAAACAAAAAATCAAAAATATAGTTTCGGACTATTCGAAGGAATATTCAACGTTGAAAAATATTTTCCTCTCAAAGCTTTTGACGGGCACTTCCTTTTCCAAAGCTGAAATAGCCATGCGTTTTGAGAACTACGGCATAAAACCGGAACATTATTTACTTATCGCCTGCATACAATCCGACAAGCTGAACCATGATTTGATAATTCCGGAGTTTAAAACCGGCGGACTGAATGCCCATTTCTGCAAGATAAATACAAATCAAAGCTGCTTTTTGGTATTCACTGAAAAAGCCGATGTAACTCCGATATACGATGCATTTAAGAAATTGACCGAAGTAATCTATGCAAAGACCTCCACAATTCTGCACATAGGCATAAGCCTTTTTTACAATGATACAAGATATTTTTCGACCGCTTACTACGAGGCGCTGGAAACAGCCGCACTCGCGAGCGATTCATCAAATATAGAACTTTACTCCTCAATGCAGACACGCATTGTGAAAAGACGCGAAATCAGAGATGCAATAAATATAATAGCGCGCGACTACGGAAAACCACTCTCGGTCGACAGCGTCGCCGAGGAGCTTAAAATCAGCTCGTCGCATCTTATGCACTCTTTCAAAAGTGAAACCGGCAAAACTTTCAACAACTATCTCACTGAGTACAGGATTGAAAAGGCAGCCGAAATGCTTAAGTCCGGGCAATACAAAATATATGAAGTTGCGGACAGCCTTGGCTATCGCAGCACAAAGCACTTTTCGCGGCTTTTCAAAAAATATATCGGCGTGACTCCCAGCGAATATATAGGCGAAACCGACACCGACTGAATCGCAAAACACGCAGGCAACACAAAACGCGCAGCAGTGAATATTCACTGCTGCGCGTTTTGTGTAATTTCTTTTCAATTATTTATCAATATGTTTTATCGTAAGCCTAACCTCTGTACCCGTTCCGACCTCGCTTTTAATCCGGGCTCCGCAATTCTCATCACCGTACTCCATTTTTATTCTTGTGATAACATTTTTCATGCCGTAGCCGCCGCGTTTTTCTTTGTCCCTTTTTTGGTTCACATCGAAACCGATGCCGTTGTCTCTGACGGTGAAAATTATATATTCTCCGCTGCGTTCCGCTTTAATCAGAATTTTACCATTTCTGCCCTTTAACTCGCGCAGACCATGCTTTATCGAATTTTCGACAATCGGCTGCAGGATTATTTTTATCATCTTTTCTTTCAAAAGAGATTCGTCTATGTCAAATTCAATGTCAAACAGCTCGGGAAAACGTATCTTTTCCACCGTTATATAGCTTTTTATATGCTCAATCTCCTGCTCAAGCGTCACATAGTTATCGCCGTTGTGCAGGCTTATCTCAAAGAACTTTGACAGCGCATATACTATTTCCACAATATCCTGCTGGTCGCGTGCCTCGGCGAGCCAGGATATCGAATCGAGAGTATTATACAAAAAATGCGGATTTATCTGCGCCTGCAAGGCATTAAGTTCCGCCGCGCGCTGCTTGTCCTTTTCTATATTGTTCTGCTCAATCAGCTCGTGTATGCGCACCTCCATCTCATCAAATTTATCCTCAAAAATTGCTATTTCGTCCTTTGTCCGTCTTTTCTTTCTCTTTTTGGGCAGCTCAAACTCGCCGTTTCCAAACGCGGTCATACGCTTTTGAAGTGCTCCGACAGGGCGCACCAGCATGTTCGACAAGAGCGTTCCGGCAAACGGAGCCGCAGCAAGCACCGCCAAATACCAAACCAAAAGAGAATTTCTCAAAAGCCGCATCATGGCGTTATTCTTTTCCGCGGATATCATCAAAATAATGCTCCAGTCCCCCGGAATATCCGAAATCCGATCAAGAGAATATTTGGAAATATAATATCTTATATTATTGTAATACAACTCGGTAAAAGTCTTGGCATCCGAGAAAAACATCTTGCTTCCGAGCATTTCCTTATCCGTCGATGAAATAATAATTCCGCTGCCGTCAATTATATACGCCGTATCATTATCAACGAATATTTTTCGGTATGACGAGCATATATCGCTCTCCGGAATATAGAAAATCACATATCCTTCCATTGATGCAAGCTCTGTATTTATCAGCTTTTTGCAGACAAGATAATATTTTTCGTCCTGCCTTCCCGAAACTCTTTTCTGCCAGCTTTTAAGCTGTCCCGAGCTGAATGCCGCCGCATCCTCGTCCGAAAGCGGCGCTGCTCCGTTTTTATCCATAACGCGCAGTACCGTTCCATTTTTATATATTATATCAACATCCTGAATATATTCCGCAACAAGACCGGAAAATTGCCTTTTAAGTTCCTCCGACACATCCTCGCTTTCCGACTTTTCGAGAATTTCAAAAACGTTTTTATTTGTCAGAATGCTGAAATATGTCGTGTTAATAACGTTTAAAAAAGAATCCAGATTCTCCTCCACTTCCTTTTCTATAGCCGCCATATATTTTTTGTTGTAGCTGCCGTTCACCTTTCCGACACCGCCGGAGGCTATCAAAAAAATGCAAAGCTCCGGCAATACAGTGAAAATAATAATGAACAGCGTAAGCCTGGTGCGTATACTCATTCCCTTGTAAAATTCGGCAATACGACTGTTCATAGCCTACTCCTTTCTACGATTATAATCGGATATTTTATCTTTCAGCTCACCCATAGGAACTATTATGCTGTTAATAATGTTCTTGCCCGCTGCATAAGCCGCCGCATAAAATATCACCGCCGTCAAAATAATAAATATCATCAGCAGCTTCATCGACGAATAGACTCCCTCTTTTGAAACACTCACTATAATCGACGCATTCGGACTCAAAAGCCAATGCTCGCTGCGAAGCTGCGTGTCCGTCTTGGCGATGTCGGATATTTCGTTGTTCTTTGACGGGATATATTCGTCTCCGGCATGCAAAAAAAGATTTACTCTCCCCAAAAAATTGCTGTTGCTCGAATAAAGCTTGAATATTTCCTCGTAATTCACATCCAAAAGCAGATAGCCTATCTCCCGTCCGTCATCGTCGAATATCTTTTGTATGCAGGTGTATACCCCCGGCACAAAGTCATACTGCGACCGCCTGTAATAACCCTCATAGCTTTCTTTTTTTCTCAAAACCCATGCATTTTCTTTGGGCGAGTCAAAAAATCCGTCCGGAATGTACTTATCTTCAATATACTCTCGTCCCGGAACCGAGCCTATCACCGAATCGGCTGCATAAACAAAATCACCGCTGTATATCGATATCGCAAGAATTTTTGTGTCCAGCTTTATCACATCGTTCAAGACGGTGTTTGCCTCGATGTCATAGTGACCCGATTTTATGATATTGATAATATCCCGGTTTGTGCTGACGTTCTGCGCACTTTTTTCCAGAGATTTAAGCATGTAATCGCTCTTTTGATTATATTGCCATATAAATTCGTTTGTCTTTGTCAAAAAATCCTCGTCAAAAATTCTTTTTATGCAATAATATGTAATGCCGATTCCGACAACCAGTGCAATAATTATCACCGAGTTCAGCAAAATCTTCAGCTTCAGCTTGTACATATTTATCTCCTTTTCTCCCGAACATTATTTTAATATACCTGCCCCGGCAGGCACAAAAGCCGTACCGGGGCACATATATGTTATCAGCAGCAGTTATTGTTTCCGCCTCCGCAGCAGCCGCCCAAAATACCTCCGCCGCCGTTATCGCAGCAGCAAAGCACAAGTACCACAACAATCAAAATCCAGATCCATGACGAATCGCCGCCTCCGCAGCCTCCGAACAAACTCATAGCTTAGTCCTCCTTTTATATTATGTCCTCCGGCTAATTGCAAAGCTATAGCTTTCCAACCACCCGATTATACCGTCTGACCGACGTTACTATAAAGTATTCGCCACGACCGATTAATGTTACAAATCCTCACACATTTTTTTTACTGTGTTGCCCGGGACAAACCGATTGTACAGAGTCACGCTCTGCCTTGCCGAGTAACGCGGATTGTATATCTTTTTCAAAAGCATCTCCGCCGCGGTGCTGCAAATATCCTCTCTCTGCATGCTTATGCGCGCAAGGTCGTGCTCCACTCCCGGGAAGTCGAAAATGTCGTCCATCGACACAATCGAGTAATCCTCCGGAACGGATTTTCCATGGTCGTATATACATTTTATAATTCCATTCGCTATGTAGCTGTAAGCGGCTATAATCGCCGTCGGGCGCCCGGGGATTCCGAACAACTCATTCATGCCCTTGTAGCCTGCAAGCTCGAAACGTTCATCCGAGGTTATGATATATTTGTTTTGCAGCTTAAGACCGATTCTCCTTGCCGAGCTGATGAAGTGATCAAGCCGTACCTTGGTGAGCGGTTCGCCGATAAATGCAATTTCGCGGTGCCCGGCTTTTTTTAAATATTCCAAAGCATCGTCGGTAGCCTCGCCGCTTTTTATATGCATGCTGTCCGCTGTCGTCTGATCCGACTCGGCAAACATGTTGAGTATCGGAATTTTGGGCTGTTCCTCGAATTTTACCGAGCTGCCTATTATGATTATGCCATCCGCGTGGGCGTAATCCTCGTAATACTGTACCAAATCCCACTCGGCAGTCCTGTTAAAATTCGTCGAGGAAACCGTCACCATTGCATTGTGCTTTGAAAATTCCCTCTCCAGTCCGTCGACCAGCGTGGTGTAATACGCGCTTTTTATTTCGGGAATAATCACCGCAACGACCTTTTTTTTGTAATTTTCCGAATAATATTTGTAAAAGCAGCCGTTTTTCTTGGCGGCGTCAAAAATCTGCTGCCTGGTTTTTTCGCTGATCTCGCCGCTGTCCGAAAACGCTTTCGAGACTGTAGATACCGAGACATTGCAAATTTCCGCAAGCTTTTTCAGTGTCATGTGCTTCTCCCTTTCTCCTGCCGGGACTTGAAAAAGACACGCCCTCGGGGCGTGAGATCAAGGCGGCAATTTTCAAAATATATTGTAAAATATTCCGCACTTTTTTTACAGTCCCTGTTTTCTCTCAAAAGACATTGTATCACATCTTGCACGCAAAAGCAATGATATTTTGAAAAATACACTTGACAAAATCAAAATGTTGTGGTATACTTTAAGTATAAAATAAAAGGTAAACATCTGCCGCCGGGTAGATGATAATACCGGGATCTGTACCGTTAGGCCCTAGAAGGATACAGATTCCGGTTATTTTTTTGGAGGAAAAAATGGAGAACAAAAAAATTTTAAAGGAATTTATCGGATATACCACACTCAACATTTTGGGCATAGCGGGACTTTCGTGCTACATTCTTGCCGATACGTTTTTTATATCGTGCGACATGGGTTCGGATGGAATAACCGCGCTGAATCTTGCCCTGCCGATATACAGCGTAATTCATGGCAGCGGACTTATGCTCGGAATGGGCGGTTCAACGAAATATTCAATCGCAAAAAGCCGCGGTGAGGACAAGGCTGCCGACATAATTTTTACAAACACTTTATTTTTTGCGCTTATTTTATCGCTTATATATTCACTCTGCGGTCTGTTTTTTTCGCATCGGCTGACCGCTCTTTTGGGTGCGGACAGCAGCATTTTTGAGCTGACCGAGACCTATCTTAGAGTAATGATGCTCTTTTCGCCTGCATTTATCTTAAACGACATGTTCCTATGCTTTATCCGCAACGACCGCTCGCCGGCGCTTGCCATGACAGCGATGCTGTGCGGAAGCTTTTCGAACATTTTTCTTGACTATCTCTTTATATTCCCTTTCAAAATGGGAATGTTCGGAGCAATTTTGGCAACCGGTCTTGCACCGATTATCAGCTTAACGGTTCAATCGCTGCACAAAATTACCGGCAAAAACGGATTCCATATAACAAAAACACTCCCCAATCCCCGGCTGATATCGGAAATATTCAAGCTCGGCGTGCCGTCACTCGTCACCGAGCTTGCGTCCGGCATTGTCATTTTGGTTTTCAACTTCATAAGCCTTGCACTCAGCGGAAATGCGGGCGTGGCGGCATATGGAATTGTGGCGAATGTATCACTTGTCGCAGCAGCCGTATTCAGCGGTTGCGCCCAGGGGATTCAGCCGCTTTTGAGCCGCGTACGCGGACAGTCGGACGGAAAAACCGCCGCGCTCATCTTTAAATACGCACTCGTCGCCGGAGCAATAATTTCGGCTGTAATGTACGGATTTATACTTTTAAAAAGCGGACTTATCACCGATATATTTAATCGCGACGACGACACGCTGCTGCATTCGCTTGCGGTTGTCGGCATGAGAATATATTTTGCCGCACTCCCGTTTATGGGTTTCAATATAATTCTCACCGTCTTTTTCACCTCTGCGGAAAAAGCGATACCTGCGCAAATACTGACGCTTGCGCGCGGATTTTTCATAATCATTCCGTCCGCATTTATCCTCTCTGCTCTCTTTGACATGACAGGAGTATGGCTGTCCTTTCCTGTAGCCGAGGCGCTTTCGTCGGTAATCGGAATTATATTTTTAAAAAATAATAAAAAAATGTATTACATCGATAAAATCGGGACAAAATAAATTCATGATATTTTGAAATATTTCTTCCCGGGGAAAGCTTTCAGAGTATCATAAATTTCTTGCAAGCGGAGGAATAAAATCATGGGATGTAATGCAAACGAATCAATCAAATGTACAGTTCAGCAGTGTAAGAATCACTGCCCGGAAAGAGATTACTGCTCTCTTGACTGCATAACTGTGGGAACTCACGAGACAAACCCGACAGTGAGCGAATGTACAGACTGCAAGTCATTTAAACTCGCGTAAAAAGAAAATTGCCGCAGCAGGCTTTTTAAAGCCATATGCTGCGGCAATTCTCTTTTTAAAAGGGAAAAGGGGAAGTTTGTCTCCCCGTTAATCGGGGACTTAAATTTTGTAAAGCAATTCTGTGTATGTCGGGAACGGCCAATAACTCTTTCCGACAAGCAGTTCAAGTGCGTCAGCAGGCTCTCTTACCGCTGCCATTGCAGGAATTACTTTGTCCTTGTAATACGCTGCCAATTCCATACCCTCGTCTGCCGGAGCCTCGTCAACAATCTTTTCCATATCTTCGATTGCCTTAATCAGGTTCTCGGTATTCTCGGTGATTTTTGCGTAAAGCTTTTCTTCCTGAGGAGCTGCAACTCCGAGTGTCTTTTTATTCTTCAAGGATTTTGCCACCGTGTTTGAATATTCAATACAAGCCGGCAGAATTTCCTGTTTTGCCATTTCCAAAGTTGTGAGCGCTTCGATGTGCAATGCCTTTGAGTAATCCTCAAGCAGGATTTCGTAACGCGAGCGGCACTCAACCTCTGTGAACACGTTGTGCGATGAGAACAGCTTGATAACCTTATCCGATACAAATACCGGCAATGCATCAACTGTTGTTTTCAAGTTCGGCAGACCTCTCTTTGCAGCTTCTTCAACCCATTCATCCGAATAGTTATTGCCGTTGAATATGATTCTGCCATGATCCTTGATTGTGTCTCTTACGATGTTCATAATCTCTGCATCGACATCCTTTGCAGCCCCCAAACGGTCTGCAAACTGTGACAGTTCCTCTGCAACGATTGTGTTGATTACGATGTTGATACCTGCGATAGACTGTGATGAACCCGGTGATCTGAACTCGAACTTATTGCCTGTGAAAGCAAACGGCGAAGTTCTGTTTCTGTCTGTCGAATCCTTTTTGATTGACGGCATTGAGTCAACGCCCGTCTCCAGTACGTTCGCGGTCTGATCGATTGATGTCTTGCCTTCCTTGATTGCTTCGAGTACTTCTTCAAGCTGATCGCCGAGG
Organism: uncultured Clostridia bacterium; assembly: GCA_934486735.1. GTDB lineage: Bacteria > Bacillota > Clostridia > UBA1381 > UBA1381 > CAKSQL01. The sequence goes on from CAKSQL010000031.1 coordinate 27,975, forward strand.
AACATCGATATAATTGCCGGAGGCGCCTCGTTGGCACCGAGTCTGTGGTCGTTTCCTGCGGTTGCAACCGCCACACGCAGCAGGTCGCCGTATTCGTCAACAGCCTTGATAACTGCCGAGAGGAAAAGCAGGAATTTTTTGTTTTCAATCGGTTTTTTACCCGGCTTGAGCAGGTTTTCGCCTGTGTTTGTGCCTATTGACCAGTTATTGTGCTTACCCGAGCCGTTGATTCCCTCAAACGGCTTTTCGTGCAGCAGGCACACAAGACCATGATGGCTTGCAATCTTCTTCATGACCTCCATTGTGAGCTGGTTGTGGTCTGAAGCTTCGTTTGCTATCGAGAAAATCGGAGCAAGTTCGTGCTGTGCCGGAGCAACCTCGTTATGCTTTGTCTTTGCCAAAACGCCCAGTTTCCACAATTCCTCGTCAATCTCTTTCATGTAAGCCGAAACGCGTTCCTTGATCGAGCCGAAGTAATGGTCATCAAGCTCCTGTCCCTTTGCCGGCTTTGCACCGAACAGAGTTCTGCCTGTCAGCATAAGGTCTTTACGCTGCTTGTAATATTCCTTGTCTACCAAGAAATATTCCTGCTCCGGACCTACATACGAAATAACTCTTGTTGCGTCCGAACCGAAAAATTTAAGTACTCTCAATGCCTCTTTACTTACTGCCTCCATTGAACGCAGAAGCGGTGTTTTCTTATCAAGGACTTCACCTGTATATGAATAGAAGGTTGTAGGAATACAGAGCGAATCATCCTTGATAAATGCGAATGATGTCGGATCCCATGCAGTGTAGCCGCGCGCTTCGAATGTTGCGCGGAGACCGCCGGACGGGAAGCTCGATGCGTCAGGCTCGCCCTTTACCAGTTCTTTGCCGGAAAACTCCATAATAACCTTTCCGTCGTTTGTCGGAGAGATGAAAGCGTCATGCTTTTCCGCCGTAGTTCCTGTCATAGGCTGAAACCAGTGTGTATAGTGAGTTGCGCCCTTTTCAATTGCCCAGTCCTTCATTGCATTTGCAACGACCTCGGCAACGCCCGGATCAAGCGGAGTGCCGTCCTTGATTGTGTGCTCCAGCGACTTGAATGTCGCTTTTGGCAGACGCTCTTTCATGACCGAAAGATTAAAAACATTTTGACCGAAAATTTCTGTTACCATATCTACTACCTCCAATTATTTTCCCCCGAATAAAAGCAAAAGGCATTTATATAAATCAACCATATGGAAAATAAATATAAAACGCCTTTGTTTTACTCGTATTATTTTGTTGTTGATAACATTATAACACATTGCGGGAAATTGTCAAGAGTTTTTTTCAAAAAACTTTTTCAAATTCCCTAACTTTGTATAATTGATACAAAGTTTATTTTACAATAAGGCTCTCCTCTGTCATTTCTGCAGGTTTTTCCAATCCCATCAGATCGAGCATTGTGGGAGCGAGGTCGGCAAGCTTGCCCTTATTAAGTTTAACATCGCCTGCGCCCATAACGATAAGCGGAACAGGATTGGTTGTGTGAGCCGTAAACACATCCTTTGTTACCGGGTCAATCATGCAGTCGGCATTGCCATGGTCGGCTGTTATGAGAATCTTTGCATTTTTAGCCATAAGCGCGTCAACCACTCTGCCCAGGCATTCGTCAACCGCTTCGACTGCCGCAACAGCTGCCGAGAATACGCCTGTATGACCGACCATATCGCAGTTTGCGAAGTTCAAAATTATGCAATCATATTTATCTTGATTTATCAAATCAACGCATGTGTCGGCAACTTTATACGCACTCATCTCGGGCTGCATGTCATAAGTTGCAACCTTCGGCGACGGAATCAGCTGACGGTCCTCGCCCTCATACACATCCTCAACACCGCCGTTGAAGAAGAATGTCACATGGGCATATTTCTCGGTCTCGGCGATTCTGAGCTGTTTCATTCCCTTGTTGGAGACATATTCGCCGAATGTATTTACAAGCTTTTCCGGCTTGAACGCAACTTCAACATTTGGCATACTTGCGTCATATTGAGTCATGCACACATAGTAAAGCGGAAAACGGGTGCGCTCAAAGCCTGTGAACTCATCGTCAACAAAGGTTCTTGTTATCTCTCTTGCGCGGTCGGGGCGGAAGTTGAAGCATACAACCGAGTCATTCGGCTTTACCGATGCAACCGGCTTGCCGTTTTCACACACTACCATCGGACGAATAAACTCATCGGTCAAGAGACTTCCGTTTTCATCCTTTGTTTCATACGATTTTTTCATTGCCGCAATCGGGTCATCAACAAGCTGACCCTCGCTCTTTACCATAGCGTTATATGCCTTTACCACTCTGTCCCAGTTGGTGTCGCGGTCCATGGCATAATAACGACCCATAATTGTCGCAATTTTGCCTGTCTTTGCTTTGTCCAGCTTGTTTTGCAGCTCCTCTATAAACTCAACGCCCGATGTCGGAGATACGTCTCTGCCGTCGGTAATGCAATGAACATAAACCTTTTTAAGTCCGTTCTTGTGTGCCAGGTCGATAAGTCCGAAAAGATGCTCGATGTGGCTGTGAACACCGCCGTTCGATACCAATCCCACAAAGTGCAGAGCCGAATCATTCTTTTTGCAGTTCTCAACCGCGCCCATTAAAGCTTCATTTGAGAAAAAGTCTCCGTCGTTTATCGACTTTGTTATTCTTGTCAGCTCCTGGTACACAACTCTGCCTGCGCCGATGTTTGTGTGACCCACCTCCGAGTTACCCATCTGACCGTCCGGGAGTCCGACACTCATGCCGCTCGCATAGAGAATTGTGTTGGGATAATTTTCAAAATAGCTGTCTATATGCGGTTTTTTTGCCGCTTTGATCGCATTTCCCTCTGTTGCCTCGTTTATTCCGAACCCGTCCAAAATTATAAGAGCTATAGGACTTTTTGACATAGTTATCATTCCTTTTTTTGTAAAATCTATATGAGCCGCCTGCAAAAGAGCAGCGGCTCACACGTTGTTATATTTATTTTGCTGCGGCTGTGATTGCTGCAAAGTCAGCTGATTTCAGCGATGCTCCGCCAATCAGACCGCCGTCGATATTTTCTTTTGCCAAAAGCTCCTCGGCATTTTTTGCATTCATGCTGCCGCCGTACTGGATTGTGATTTCTCCGGCGCACTTTTCGCAATAAAGACCTGCAAGAATCTTTCTGATTCCGCCGCAAACTTCTTCTGCCTGCTCGGCTGTCGCGGTCTTACCCGTTCCGATAGCCCAGATAGGCTCATATGCAACAACAACCTTTTTGGCATCGTCCGAGCTTAAGCCTGCAAATGCCTTTTTGATCTGAATTGCAATAAGGTCAAGAGTGATTCCCGCCTCGCGCTCTTCAAGGCTCTCGCCGACGCAAACGATTGGCAAAAGACCCTTTTCCAAAGCCTTTTTAACCTTGAGATTAACAGTTTCGTCCGTCTCGGCAAAATACTGTCTGCGCTCCGAATGACCGATGATCACATAATCAACACCCAAATCGCAGAGCATGTCGGCGCTTACTTCGCCTGTGAATGCGCCGCTGTCCTTAAAGTGCAGATTCTCGGCACCGATTTTAACATGAGTACCCTTTGCAGCTCTCACTGCCTCGGACAGGCACACATACGGAGTACAGCAAACAACCTCGCACGAAGCGCCCTTTGTTGCCTCCGCAACCTCTTTTACAAAATCATATGTCTCGGACGGAAGCTTGTTCATCTTCCAGTTTCCGGCAATTATATATTTACCCATGATATATTCTTCCTTTCGTGATTAAAAAACTTATTTGTCGTTCAATGCAGCGATTCCCGGCAGCTCTTTGCCCTCCAGGAACTCGAGCGATGCGCCGCCGCCTGTGGAAATGTGAGTCATCTTGTCGCCGAGACCTGCCTGGTTTACAGCCGCAACGCTGTCGCCGCCACCGATGATTGTAACTGCGTCAATCTCCGAAAGAACCTTTGCGATCGCATTTGTACCTTTCGCGAATGTCGGCATTTCGAACACGCCCATAGGACCGTTCCAAACAACTGTCTTTGCTTTCTTAACAGCCTCGGAATAAAGTGCGATTGTCTCTTCTCCGATATCAAGACCTTCCCAGCCCGGCTCGATTCCGCCGCGCTTAACTGTCTTATGCTCGGCATCGTTTGAAAATTCCTTAGCGACAACAGTATCAACAGGAATAAGGAGGTCTACTCCCTTTGTCTTTGCCTTTTCCATCATTTCTTTTGCATAGTCGATATAATCCGGCTCCAGGAGCGAATCGCCGACTTCGCAGCCCATAGCTTTCATGAATGTGTATGCCATGCCGCCGCCGATGATAAGTGTATCAACCTTATCGAGCAGGTTGTTGATAACCGAAATTTTTGAAGAAACCTTCGAACCGCCCAGAATAGCCACAAAAGGTCTTACCGGGTTGTTTACGGCGTTGCCCAAAAATTCGATTTCTTTCTGAATGAGGTAGCCTGCAACAGCTGTATCGAGATACTTTGTTACGCCTACATTTGAGCAGTGCGCTCTGTGAGCCGTTCCGAAAGCGTCGTTTACGAATACATCTGCCAAAGATGCCAGCTCCTTGCTGAACTCGTCAACATTCTTTGTCTCCTCTGCGCGGTAACGTGTGTTTTCCAAAAGAACTACGTCGCCGTCTTTCATTTCGGCAACAGCCTTCTTTGCATTTTCGCCAACAACGTTGTCGTCAGCTGCAAATACAATTTCCTTGCCCAATTTTTCCGAAAGCTTTTTTGCAACCGGTGCAAGCGAAAGCTCGGGCTTCGGCTCACCCTTAGGCTTGCCCATGTGCGAGCAGAGAATTACCTTTGCTCCGTTTTCTATAAGATATTTGATTGTCGGCAGAGCGCCGTCGATTCTTGTTTCGTCAGTAATATTTCTGTCAGCGTCCAGCGGCACGTTAAAATCGCAGCGTACCAGAACCTTTTTGCCTTTTACCTGAATGTCTTCAATGCTTTTTTTGTTTAACATATTTTTTTACACTCCTCTTAAGTTATTGCTCAAAGAGCTTTTCCAAAAGAAAATAATCCGAATCCGCCCGAAAGGGTATAATTTGGATATACTTCTTTGTCGTCTTTGAAGGACGATAGCTTTTGGGCTATCCCTATTATATTGTACATCATTTTTCCCTTTTTTTCAAGATATTTTTTTCAATATGCGAAAAATTGTTAAAAAATTATCTTGCACACCCAAACCGCGGCAAGCAATCCTACAATATCACCAATAATCGCAGCCGGAATTATTTTTTTTGTGTATTTTACCCTTGTTTTTCCGAAATATACCGAGAGAGTGTAAAAAGTTGTTTCGGACGATGCTGTCATCACCGCGGCGGCAAGAGACGCATGGCTGTCCGGTGAACTTTTTATTATATCCGAAAGTATTCCGATTGCCGCACCGCCCGACAGCGGACGCACAACGGCAAGCTGCATTATCTCGTCGGGAATTTTAAGGAGGTGCGTCAGCGGCGAAACAATCTTTAAAAAAATATCGAACGCGCCCGACGCCCTCAGCATTGCGCAGGCGACAAGAATCGCAAGTATCGCCGGGAAGATTCCGAAAACGGTTCTTATTCCCTCCCCCGCGCCCGAGATGAAATCGTTATATATTTCGGTTTTGCCGAACGACAGCACCAATATCGATACAAGAACAAGCGGCAATATATATGAAGTCATGACCTTTTCCTCATTAAAATCACTTTCATCGCCGCCATAGCCGCCGCAAGGGATATTGCCGAGCATATCCAGACCGGAATAATTATCGCGGACGGATTTTCCGCCCCTGCTGCCGCCCTCAGCGATATTATCGTTGCCGGGATAAGCTGAACCGAGGAAGTGTTTAAAATCGTAAAAATGCACATTTCGTCGCTCGGTGTCTCGGGAGTGGGATTTTCCTTGTCCAGCTCTGCCATAGCCGCTATCCCTGCCGGAGTCGCCGCGTTGCCCATGCCCAAAAGATTCGCGGTGATATTCTCGGTGATTTTACAAAGCGCCGCACCGCCTTTTTTGAGTTTCGGAAAAAGACGTGACAAAACAGGGTGCAGCAGCCTTTCAAGCTTTCCGCTCGTTCCGCCGCGCTCGGCAATTTTAAGTATTCCCGACCAAAAGCACATCATTCCGGCAAAGGACAGCACAACCCTCACCGAGTCCTCGGCGGCGGCAAGACCTGCGGCAAGCGTTTCGTCAAGGCAGCCGCCGAGCGCTCCGCACACAAGCGATATAATTATAAGCGCGGGCCATAAATAATTCATTTTTATACTCATTCCTTTCTGTGCCGCAAGGCACAATGCACAAAACTTTAAGTCTGAAAGAAAATCGTTCAGATTGCCGTTTGAAAAAGTGCCGACGTACGTGGGTACTTCAAGCTTTTAAAACAGTGAAATTGGTGATTTTATTCAGACTGTAAGTCTGAAAGAAAATCGTTCAGATTGCCATTTGAAAAAGTGACGACGTACGAAGGTACTTCAAGCTTTTAAAACAGTGAAATTGGTGATTTTATTCAGACTGTAAGTCTGAAAGAAAATCGTTCAGATTG
>CAKSQL010000032.1 GCA_934486735.1 uncultured Clostridia bacterium
TATAACAAGCGTTGCAATGTAAAAAAATGTGATAGCGTACCCATAACAAATTGGTTACGTTATCACACTTCATTGAATCCCTGCCCGGATTTTAGCGAGAATTTGGTTGCAAGAGATTTCCAAAACAGCCGAAAGAAAACAATCCGAACTTTGATTTTGAGAAAAATTTTCGGTGCGGATAATGCCCGCGGGCAATCTCCTTTCAGAGACGCCAAGCTGAAAAATACCAAAATTATTTCTTTTCAATCGGGTTGGGATTGCTTTTCTGCGGTTGACACTTAAAACAAAAATGACAATCCGAATCTGCGCCTTACACAACAGGTTCGGACTGTAACTTTGTCATATAAACAAAATTTCCTGTTTTTTAAAAATTTTAAGCCGAGAACCTGCAAAAATTTGTTTTTTGCAGGTTCTCGGCTTAATTTTATACCGTCATAAATCTTTTGTTCATTCTCCGAATCAATCCAAAATTTTTCCGTCGGTTGAAATTGTAACGACCTGCCAGGGCAGGAATTTGCCGCTGCTTTGTATTGCCGCCTTAGCTGCATTTTCGATACCTCCGCAGCATGGCACTTCCATTCTGACAACCGTTACGCTCTTTATATTATTATTTTTTATAATCTCGGTCAGCTTTTCGCTGTAATCGCCCTCATCGAGCTTTGGGCAGCCGACCAGCGTTATCCTGTTTTTTATAAATTTGCGGTGGAAATCTCCGTATGCATACGCCGTACAGTCAGCCGCAATGAGCAGATTCGCGCCGTCAAAATACGGAGCATTCACCGGCACAAGCTTTATCTGCACCGGCCACTGGCTCAGGCGGCTTTGTATCTCGCCCTCCTCATGCTCACAGCAGGAATCCGCTTTTCTCTCGATTTTCTTTGCATGATGTCCCGGGCAGCCGCAGGGAAGCTTTTCTTCCTTGCTCTTTTTATTTGCCAAAACCGCAGCCTCGTTATACTCCGCCGCTTCTCTTTCCTCAAAAGCTATGGCATCGGTCGGACATACCGGCAGGCAATCGCCCAAGCCGTCGCAATAGTCATCGCGCAAAAGCTTTGCCTTTCCGTCCACCATGCCTATCGCTCCCTCATGACATGCCTCGACACAGAGTCCGCAGCCGATGCATTTATCCTCATCTATTTTTATGATTTTTCTTTTCATAATTATCGTCCTTTCTTGAAATTACGTTGTTTTTCTCTTTATGAGCCTATTCTATCACACTTTATTCGCAAAGTATGTTGTTTTAACAACATAAATTAAAGAAATTTTTAAAAAATCATAATTATTTCATTGCAGGTTCTTTAGCTGCCGATTTTGCCTTTTCCGCTTTCGGTCTGCCGCCCTGTGCGCGTTTCATATTCTCAAACGCTACCGCCATCATAAGCTTTATTCTGTTCAGCTGATTAACCTCACTCGCGCCGGGGTCATAGTCCACCGCAACAATATTCGCCTGCGGGAATCTGCGCCTTATCTCCTTTATCATGCCCTTGCCGGTGACATGATTCGGCAGGCACGCAAATGGCTGAACGCAGGCTATATTCGGCACACCGCTTTCGATAAGCTCAATCATTTCTCCGGTCAGGAACCATCCCTCGCCGGTACAGTGTCCGAGCTGAAGAACATTTTTTGCGCCGTCCGCGATATATTTTATACTTTTCGGCACACGATTTTTAAATCTTGGCACTTTTTCCAAATCCTTAACCATACCTCTCCGATATTTTTCGAGCAGGTCTATCGCAAGATTGCAAACCGCTGCCGATTTTGCCGAAAATCCCAAATGCTTATGCTTGAAATTCGAGTTATAGAAGCAGTAGAGCATAAAGTCCAAAAGTCCGGGCATAACCGCCTCGCCGCCCTCGCGCTCGATAACATCTATAATATTATTATTTGCGCCCGGGTGGAACTTCACCAAAATTTCTCCCACAACGCCGACTCTCGGCTTAGACGTTTCATTCACCTTGATATTGGCAAAATCGTTTATTATTTCTTGAGAAAGCTTTTTATGCGGCATTTTTTCGCCGTTCAAAATTCCGTCATAAAGCTTTTTCATCCATGCGTCATACAGCTTGTTTGTCTCGCCGCTGTGAATTTCATACGGACGCGTAGCCAACAGGCATGTCATCAAAAGGTCGCCCCACACGCATGCCTTAACAAGCTGATAAACCAGTTTCGGAGTTATCTTAAAGCCGGGGTTTGACTCAAGTCCCGAAAGATTCAGGCTGACAATCGGCACATTTGGATAGCCGGCTTCCTTCATGGCTTTCCGGATAAATGCTATATAATTCGTTGCGCGGCAGCCGCCGCCGGTCTGAGTTATCATCACCGAAGTGTTATCCGGGTCGCATCTTCCCGAAACAAATGCATTTACAATCTGACCCGTAACCAAAATCGACGGATAGCACGCGTCGTTATTCACACTCTTCAAGCCTGCCTCGACATCTGCCGGAGTCACTTTATCCAGTACCACCGCATTGTAGTCATTATTCCTCAAAACCGCCTCGAAAAGCTTGAACTGAGTCGGGCTCATCTGCGGAAAAATGACAGTGTGCTTTTTCTTTTCTTCCTCGGTGAAAGGCACTTTTTGTATAGTATAATCCTCAGCCTTTCCCGAAACATATCCGTTATCCTCGCGTTCTCTTATTGCCGCTTTGAGCGAGCGCACTCTTATTTTTGCCGTTCCGAGACTCGATATCTCATCGATTTTGAGCGTTGTGTAAATCCTGTGCGCCGACTGCAATATTTCCTGCACCTGGTCGGTTGTAACCGCGTCCAGACCGCAGCCGAACGAGTTCAGCTGAATCAAATCGATGCGATTGTTTTTGAGCGTTTCGGACGCAGCCTCATAAAGCCTTGTATGATATGCCCACTGGTCGACAACGCGGATATCGCGCTGTAAATGTCCGAGATGCGCAACGCTGTCCTCTGTGAGAACTGCAAAACCGAGCGAATTAATCATATCCGGGATGCCATGATTTATCTCGGGATCGATGTGATACGGTCTGCCTGCAAGCACTATACCATGCTCATTGTTATCCTCAAGCCATTTGAGCGTTTCCTCTCCCTTTTTGCGGATATCGCTCTTGTACGCCGCAAGCTCGGCAAATGCCTTGTCTGCCGCTCTTTCAATTTCCGACTTTCCGATATCGCCAAACGCGTCGGAAAGCTGCTTGACAAACGATTTTCTGTCGTCCAGGTTCACGAACGGATATATAAAATTAATGTCTCGCAGTTCGTCCATATTATTATAGATAACCTCGGGATAGGAAGTCACTATCGGGCAATTGTAGTGATTCCCGGCATCGGAATACTCGGTCTGCTCATACGGGATACAGGGGTAGAAAATAGTTTTCACGCCCATATCCAGCAAATTTTTTATATGCCCATGCACCATCTTGGCAGGATAGCACACCGACTCGGACGGAATTGAATCCATTCCGCTCTCGTAAAGAGCGTGCGAGCTTCTGCCCGAAACCACAACGCGGTAGCCCAGTTCGGTAAAGAAAGTGAACCACAGCGGATAGTTTTCATATATATTCAGCGCGCGCGGAATCCCTATCGTGCCGCGCTTTGCCTTGTCCTCGTCAAGCGGAGTATATCCGAAAGCGCGCTCATATTTATAATCGTACAGGTTGGGATATTTTTTCTCCGTCTTGGTCTGTCCCGCGCCGCGCTCGCAGCGGTTGCCGGAGATATATCTCTTTCCGTCGGAAAATTTCGTCACCGTCAGTTGACAATGGTTGGGACATTTTCCGCAGTTTGTAATCGTGCTTGTAAATTCAAAGCTGTCCAACTCGTCGGCGCGGAGCATATCCACCCTTTCGCCGCCGTATCTTTCCTTTGCAATCAATGCCGAGCCGAAAGCGCCCATTATTCCTGCAATATCCGGTCTTACCACATGCTTTTTCGAGACAAGTTCAAAGGCTCTCAAAACAGAGTCATTATTGAACGTTCCTCCCTGCACAACGACCTTTTCGCCCATAAGAGCAGGATCTCGCAGCTTTATGACCTTATACATTGCATTTCTTACTACCGAGTACGACAATCCGGCACTTATATCCCCGACCGTTGCACCCTCTTTTTGCGCCTGCTTTACTCTCGAGTTCATAAAAACTGTGCAGCGCGTACCGAGGTCAATCGGATTTTGTGCCGCCAATGCCTCCGTGGCAAAATCGGGCGCGGAATATCCGAGCGACTCGGCAAAGGTCTGAATAAACGAGCCGCAGCCGGACGAGCATGCCTCATTCAGCATAATGCTGTCGATTACGCCGTCCTTTATCTTCATGCACTTCATATCCTGACCGCCGATATCAATTATGAAATCCACTCCCGGCAGGAAAAATTCCGCCGCTTTATAGTGTGCGATTGTCTCTATTTCGCCCTCGTTTATGCGAAAAGCCGCCTTTATCAGCTGTTCTCCGTAGCCTGTCGCGCAGGCATTGGCTATATAAGCTTTCGGCGGGATTTTTTGATACATTTCCTTTAATATGGCGATTCCGGAGGTTATCGGACTTCCCTCATTTTTCCCGTAATAGCTGTACAAAAGCCTGCCGTCGGCGTCAATCAGAGCCGCTTTTATCGTTGTCGAGCCGACATCTATGCCAAAGAAGAGCGCGCCCTCGGCATCCGCTATATCGCCGCGCTTAACAGACGCATTTTTGTGTCTTTCGTCAAACTCTCTGCGCTCCTCTTCGTTTTTGAAAAGCGGACGCATTCTCACAACCTCGGTCTCGGTTCTTTTTGCATTGTCAAGCTTTTCGATAAGCTCGTCAAGCCTGTATTGCTTTTTTTCCATAGCACCTGCAAGCGCCGCGCCTATCGCAATAAAAAGCTGCGCATTCTCCGGAGTTTTAAAGCTTTTCGCTCTGTCCTTTAACGTCTCCTCAAAACGCGCTCTCAGCTGCGGAAGAAAGAACAGCGGTCCGCCCAAAAATACAATATTTCCCTTTATCGGTCTGCCCTGCGCAAGACCGCTTATCGTCTGAGTAACCACCGCCTGGAGTATCGATGCTGCAACATCCTCCTTTGCCGCACCCTCGTTTAACAGCGGCTGCACATCGGATTTTGCGAACACGCCGCAGCGCGCCGCGATTTTGTATATGTGCGTATGCTTTTCGGCAAGCGCATTAAGCCCGGTTGCATCGGTTTTTAAAAGTATTGCCATCTGGTCGATAAACGAACCCGTTCCGCCGGCGCATGTCCCGTTCATTCGCTGCTCCAGTCCGTTGGTGAGGTACAAAATCTTTGCATCCTCGCCGCCGAGTTCAATTACCACATCGGTATCGGGCAGGAATTTTTTCACCGCGGTTTTTGTTGCAATCACCTCTTGAACAAAGCCAAGCTCCAGCATTTTTGCAAGCAAAAGTCCGCCCGAACCGGTTATCATAACCGTACCTTCAAGCGTTCCGACATTGTCCTTTGCCTTTTTGAATAAGGAACGGACGGTATTTTTTATATCCGAATAATGCCGCATGTACTCTGAGAACAGCAGCTCATTTTTATCATTTAATATAACAAGCTTAACGGTGGTAGAACCAACGTCTATGCCCATATAGTTCATACAAAATACCCCTTTCATATAAAACCTTATTCTATATTATAACGCTTTTTTTTCAAATAATCAAGCCTATTATCCGAAATTTCGTCCGGTTATAAAAAAACTATCGTTTCTTATATAAAAAAAGAGGGCAAAATGTATTGTATTTTGCCCAAATTTTATAATTTTTAATTTTAAAACCCGAAATATTCCACAGCATTGTCAAAGCAGATATCCTTAACAATTTTTCCGAGGATTTTTTCATCGTCCGGATATTCTCCGTTTTCCACCCATGTTCCGATTATATTGCACAAAATTCTTCTGAAATACTCATGTCTCGGATAGGACAGAAAACTTCTCGAATCGGTCAGCATGCCGACAAAGCAGCTCAAAAGTCCCACATTTGCAAGATTTTTCATCTGCTGCTCCATTCCGTCGCGGTGGTCGTTGAACCACCATGCCGAGCCGAGCTGCATTTTTCCCTTTCTGCCGCCCTGGAAATTGCCCATCATACTCGCAAGAACATAGTTATCGTTCGGATTTAAGCTGTAGAGAATGGTTTTCGGCAGATTGTCCTCACGCTCAAGCGCATCCAAAAATCCCGAAAGATTCTCGGCAAGCTGCAAGTCGTAAATTGAATCATAACCGGTGTCCGGTCCGAGCTTTTTAAACATTCTGCTGTTGTTGTTGCGGATAGCATTCACATGCAGCTGCATTGCCCAATCGTGCTTTTTATACTCCGCCGCGCAGTGAAGAAGAATATCCGTCTTATACGCTTCTTCCTCCTCGGTTGACACCTTTTCGCCCGACATCGCCTTTTTAAATACCTCATCGGCACAAATTCCCGTTCTGTAAGGAATATATGTCATGCCATGGTCGGCAACGCGGCAGCCGTTTTCGGCAAAAAATTCAATTCGTGCCGAAAGCGCTTTTTTAACATCATCCGCGCTTTCTATCGCAATTCCTGCCGCCTCGGCAAGCTCCGAAATATACTCGGCAAATCCGTCCCTGTTCACTTCAATCGCCTTATCCGGTCTGAAAGACGGGTACACTCTGAGCGTTCCTTTAAGCATTTTGTGATACTTCAAGTCATCCTTCGGGTCATCGGTGGTGCATATCACTGCCACATTTGATTTTTCTATAAAATCTCTCGGGCAGAATCCTCCGCCGCGCAGCATTGCATTGATTTTGTCATACATTTCATCGCAGTTTTCCTCGGTCAGCGGCTCATATATCCCGAAAAATCTCTGAAGCTCCATATGCGTCCAGTGATAGAGCGGATTTCCGATGCAATATTGAATTGTTTTTGCCCATGCTCTGAATTTTTCTCTGTCGTCCGCGTCCCCGGTTATATACTTTTCGTCAATGCCGAACGCACGCATTGCGCGCCACTTGTAGTGGTCTCCGCCAAGCCACACCTCGGTTATCGAGTTATAGGGCTTATTCTCCCAAATTTCCTTTGGCGAAAGGTGGCAATGATAGTCGCAGAGCGGCATATTCTCCGCATAATTGTGAAACAATTTTTTTGCGGTATCATTCGAAAGCAAAAAGTCCTTGTCCATAAATTTTCCCATATTTATTTTCTCCCTTATTTCAGCTTTTCCGCCCTGAGCAAAAAATGTGCCCCGGGCAATTTTATTCAAAGTGATTTCCTATCCTGCATCAGTTTTTATAGAGACACTGCTCGTTTTTCATTTCCTGCATTGACATTATGACACCCAGCTTTGCCGATTCATATGTCAGACCGCCCTGCATATATACCATGTAAGGCTCTCTTATCGGCGCGTCCGCGCTGAACTCTATCGATGCGCCCTGAACAAACGCACCTGCCGCCATGATTACCTGATTCTGATACCCCGGCATGTCCCACGGTTCGGGACGAACAAACGAATCCACCGGCGCACCCGTCTGAATGCCGCGGCAGAATGCGATTACTCTTTCGGCTGAGCCGAATTTGACCGACTGGATTATATCATTTCTTGCGCCGTCCGGCAGCGGCGAGACTTCATACCCCAGCTTATCATACACCGCCGCGCACAGAACCGCGGTCTTTATCGCCTGCATAACAACATGCGGCGCCATGAAAAGCCCCTGGTACAATGTGCGGTTAAAGCCGAGACTTGCGCCGCACTCTCTGCCTATTCCAACCGAGGTCAGACGGTTTGCGCACAGCTCTATATATTTGCTCTTTCCTGCGATATATCCGCCGCATGGCGCAAGTCCGCCGCCCGGATTTTTTATCAGAGAGCCTGCCGCGAGATCCGCTCCGTAATAGGTCGGCTCGTGCTTTCCGACGAACTCGCCGTAGCAGTTATCCACAAGCGTTATCGTCTCGGGCGAAAGCTTTTTCACAAAAGCGATAATCTCGCCTATCTCCTCGCTGCTGTAGGCAGGGCGGTCGCCGTAGCCCTTTGAGCGCTGAATCATCACCGCTTTGATTTTTTCCTTTGTCAAAAGCGTTTCTATCGCCGGATAATCGGGACTGCCGTCCTTTGTCAATGCAACCTCGCGATACCCGATTCCGAAATCCGCGAGTGAACCGCCGCCCGGCTCTCCCGATATTCCGATGACCTCCTCAAGAGTGTCATACGGCTTTCCCGTAATCGCGGCAAGGGTATCTCCCGGGCGCAAAACCGCGAAAAGCATTGTTGAAAGCGTGTGCGTCCCAGATATAAAATGATGCCGTACAAGCGCGTCCTCGCATTCGAAAATCTGTGCATAAATTTTATCGAGAGTGTCTCTGCCGATGTCGTCGTAGCCGTACCCGGTTGTGCTTGAAAAATGCGTCTCGCTCACGCGATTGTCCGCAAACGCTTTCATTACTTTAAGCTGATTCACCTCGGCAATTTCCTCCGCCTTTTTAAACTCAGGCGCAAGCTCCGACTCGCATTCGGCGGCAAGCTCCAGCACATCGTCCGAAACGCCGAATTCTTTTTTTATAAAGTCTTTATCCATAAAAATCCCCAACTATTCAAACATAATCTCCACAAGCGAATTTGCAAACAAATCATGCATTTCGTGCCTTGGATGATTTATCCCGTTGACAAGCAGCCTTGTCGTGTTTACGCCGCATTCGTCCATTTTTTTCCACTTGGCATAGCAGTCGCAAACCGGTATATTATACTTTTTTGCCGTTTCCGCAGCCGCTGCCATATACCTGTCCATCATTCCCTCATTTTGCAGCTTGCAAGTATATGTTGCATATTCCCTGTGCTGTTTCGGAATAATTTCGTCAATCTCCTGCGTGTTAAGCATATTCGGAGTCATGAATATTACCTCGCAGCCGCTTTTTTGCAGCTTTTCAAAAATCGTTTCGAGCGATTTTTTATAAATCGGAAGTCCGGCATCCACACCGCCGACATCGTTCAAGCCGAAGCACACAACGCACAAATCGGGATTTTTGGAAAGCACGTCCCGTTCAATGCGTTTTGCGCCAAGTTTCGCCGTAGTTCCGCCGATTCCCGCATTAATTATATTTACCACCGCACTCGGGAAAAGATAGTTAAGCTTTTGCCTTACGCGGTTGTGATATGCCGCTTCATAATCATTCTGCGAAAGAAAACACCCCTGCGTCACGCTGTCGCCCAAAAAAGCTATCACCGGCGCAGGATTTTCTATCGGGTCACTGTTATTCGCGGCTAACTTTTCTATGATTTTCATAGCCGTTAATCTCCCAAAGATTTAAGAAACTTTTCGTGTGCCGCTCTGAGTTCCTCTGCCTTTGCTTCGGGCGCTGTCGGATTGCAATGTGCCCATGCTCCGGTCTCGGAGGACGCGTTGAACTTCACCTTGTCGGCAGAACGCATCGGCGGATAAAATGCAATATGGAAGTGGTGGAAATCGGTATTTCCGCTGTTGACAGGGTTCTGGTACATGCACATCATGTACGGAAAAGTATAGTCAAACAGGCTGTCCAGTGTTCCGGCAGTCTCCTTTAATGTCTTTGCAAGCGAATCTTTTTCCTTATCGGTCAGCTCGGTCAGATTCTGAACGTGGCGCTTTGCCGCTATGTACATCCCGTACGGATACTCGGTGAAGAAGGGCAGGAACACAACAAAATCATCATTTTCGAAAATTATTCTGCTCTTTGCCTGCTTTTCGTTGTCTATCATATCGCACATAAGGCACTTGCCGGTCTTTTCAAGATGTTCCTTAAACGACGCGGTTTCAAGCTCTATCTTCTTCGGAATAACGGAATATCCGTAAATCTGACCATGAGGATGAGGCATTGTAACGCCGACTACCTCGCCGCGGTTTTCGAATATAAACACATACTTGATTTTCTCATCTTTTTGAAGTTCGGCAAAACGTTCTGTCCACAGGTCAACCAGTTCTCTTATATGCGGAACGGGCAGCTGCGGCAGAGTCACTGTGTGCTCCGGAGAGTACAAAATAACCTCGCATTTTCCATATGCCGGGCGTGTTTTGTAAAGTTCTGTCTCAACATCATCGGGTTTGGGCGGATTTTGGCTCAAAGCCGGGAAATCGTTATCGTATTTGTACACCGTAAAGTGGTCCGGAACCTTTCCCGAACCCGGACAAAACGGACACCAATCCTTTGGCATCTGCGGTCTGTTCTGTCTGTGCGACGCTATCATTACCCAATCCTTTATAAGCGGATTCCATCTTAATTCTGCCATATATATCATTGCCTTTCTTAAATTAAATTTGGGGATGCAAAAAAGGTACAAACCGTTCAAATGCATGGATACTGTTCATCAAAAAGGCAGAACTTTATGTTGAAATCCGTAAAATCGCGGATTTCTATCTATTTTTTGCCTTTGAACTACACTTCAAGCGTACCGCTCGGAGTACTCGAGTACGCCGTCGGGCACGTTTGAAGCGTTTTGCACTCTTTTTTTTCATTCCCTGTCATCTGTTCTATTATATTTTACTACGACTTAAAAAATATGTCAACCGCTTTAGCTCAAAATTATTACAAATGCACCGATTTTTTCGGAATTTACAAATTTAAGAATATAAACCTAACAGGCAGCAAATACTAAAAAGCAAATGCCGGGGCAAAAAAGAAAGGGGATTGTCATGCTTGTGATAGGAATTGTCCGAAAAAATGACGATATAAAAATTGAAAAGCTGCTTAAAACCGTTTTCGCCCTGCAAAATTTCAGAACCGCCGTCATTAAAAGCAGTGAGGCAGCTCCCGAGCTTATACGATTTTTCGACACCGCCGGTTTTGATTTTATCATCATCAGCATGCTGCCCGGCAGAATAAGACCTGTATATCTCGATATTCTTATCCTGGAAAGCACCTCGGCGATAAGCTATGAGCTTGTAAAGTGCGTATACGGCGGAACGCGGCTTATCTACAGCATCGACAGCGGCATGCCGCAAGGCTTCGACCACCCCAACGCGATAAGCTACGGAATGTCGTACCGCGCGGAGGCGACCGCATCGAGCGTTGACGACAAATTCGACGGGATTTCCTTTATATACTGTCTCCAGCGTCCGATAGTCACACTCGGCGGCGACACGCTCTGTGCCGGCGAAATTCCCATTGTTATCCCCGGAATAAATACTCATATAGAAAACGCGCTTGCCGCCGTCACCTGCGGAATGTTATGCGGAGTGTCCGATTTTAAATCCGCAAAAATATAGCATATTTATCAATTTCGGGGAATAGATATAATCAAAAGAAAAAATGCTGCTTTAGGAGGATGAATTTATGGAAAACAACGTCTGCAACAATCAGGCGGAGATGATAGGCTTCGTTGAAGATGAGCCGGTATTTAACCACGAGCTGTTTGGGGAAAATTTTTATGTGTTTACTTTGAGAATACCGCGTCTTTCCGGAATAAACGACTATATAAAAATAATGGCATCCGACCGCCTTATGACCGATTTTGACATAGAGGTCGGCAAAGAAATTGAAGTTACCGGTCAGTTCCGCTCGTACAATAGCTATCAGAGCGGCGAAAACCGTCTTATATTAACCGTCTTTGCAAAGGATTTGAAAATCCCCGAGTACGATGAGGGCAAAAATCCCAACTCGCTCTATTTAAACGGTTTTGTCTGTAAAGAGCCGATATATCGCACAACTCCGTTCGGGCGCGAGATAACCGATATTCTGCTCGCGGTGAACAGAACCTACAACAAATCCGACTACATACCCATTATCGCATGGGGCAGAAACGCGAGATACTGCCGCAGCTTCCGTGTGGGCGATCGGCTGAAAATATGGGGGCGGATACAATCACGCGAATACCAAAAAAAACTGAGCGAGGAGGAAACCGTTACCAAAACCGCGTACGAGGTCTCGATAAGCAAGCTGGAGCTTGTATCGGACGAAGTTTAAAAAAGTATTACATTTAATATTTCGGGATTGCAAATGGTGTGAATAAATGGTATAATAAAGATAATTGCGGTGCTGCGAAAAATGTTTCAAAACGCTGCTGTGCGGTTCGGGCAGGGACATAGGGCATTTGCGGCACAAAACAACTACTGATATAAAAGGACGGTTATACCTATGAAAGCATCAATACAATTATGGTCATTAAATCGCGTAATTCCCGAAATAGGCTTGATAAATGCATTAAATCTTGTTTCCGGGCATGGCTATTCCGGCGTTGAATTTGCCGGCTTTGGCGGCATCTCGGCAAAGGATATGGCAGCGGCGCTTAAGGAAAACGGACTTTACTCGGTCGGTTCGCACACCGGAATCGATTTATTCCGAGATGCGCTGCGTGAAAATCTCGAATACAACAAAGAAATCGGTTCGGAATATATGATAATCCCCGGCACAGCGACCGACACCGCCGACGATGTCAAGGCTCTTGCCGAGCTTTTAAACCGCTCCGCCGAGATGGCGAAGGAATACGGGATCAAGGTCGGCTATCACAATCACGCACACGAATTTAAAAAGATAGACGGCAGATACGCCCTCGACCTGCTTGCAGACGAAATATCGGACGACGTCGTTTTGGAGATAGACGCGTTTTGGGTGGCATACGCAGACGAGAACCCTTACGAGTACATAAAAAAGGCAGGGGCAAAAGCAGAGCTTATTCACTTTAAGCAGATTGCCGCCGACGGCAAAAGCAACGTGCGCCTGCCCGACGGCGTGATAGATTTTAAAAAACTGGCGGCGGATTCAAAATATGCAAAGCATTTTGTTGTTGAGCAGGAGGACGAATCCGACCAGACCGAATCAAGCAAAATAAATATGGAATATTTGCGGAAGCTTTGATTTTCCGCTTTTACAAAAGAGAGGAACTATGGATACAAATAAAACCTACAGGGTATTGGAATATTACAAAATTTTAGATAAGCTGGCGAGCTATACCGACAGCGACGAAGTGAAAAAACGTATATCGGAGCTTGTTCCGAGCGGCGATCCGGCGCATGCAAAAGCAGCTCAGAAAGAGACAACCGAGGCAGTTTCGGCGCTCTTGAAACTCGGCTCTCCCCCGGTATCGCTATCCGTTCCCAACGTGACAGCAGCGGTAAAGCGAAGCGAAATGGGCGGTATGCTGAACCTTAAGGACCTGCTTTCGGTCAGTCGCGTTCTCTATGTTGCGCGCCGCTTGAAGTCATATCTTTCCGAGCTTGGCGACAGCTTTGAAGTTCTCGGCGGAATTTGTTCTGCACTTATTTCAGCAAAATCACTTGAAGAGAGCATCAACAGCGCGATTCTCTCCGAAACCGAGGTCGCGGATGATGCATCAAGTGAGCTTTTGTCAATCCGCCGCCGAATGAGAACTCTTAATTCAAAAATAAAGGACAGCCTGAATAGCATGATTCATTCATCGCACTATCAGAAATACTTGCAGGATGCCCTGGTTACCATGCGTGCCGATCGCTATGTTATTCCGGTACGTTCTGAATATCGCAATGAAGTTCCGGGAATTGTGCATGACACCTCGGCAAGCGGCGCGACGCTGTTTATCGAGCCGATGAGCGTTGTCAATGCCAACAACGAGATACGCGACCTTTTGAACAAAGAGGAGCAGGAAATCGAAAAAATTCTCATGTCGCTCACCGCACTCGTTTCGGAGCAGGCAGGTGCGATTTTGGCGGATTACAAGGAGCTTGCCGAGCTTGATTTTATCTTCTGCAAGGGAAAGCTTTCGCTCGATTTTAACGGCAGCGAGCCGCAGCTCAACGACAATGGAATTATCGAATTTAAGCACGCGCGCCATCCCTTAATCTCGCCCGATACCGTCGTTGCGAACGACATATATCTCGGCGAAAGCTTTGACACGCTTGTTATAACCGGTCCGAACACCGGCGGAAAGACGGTCACACTCAAAACAATCGGTCTTTTCTCGCTGATGGCGGCATCGGGACTGCATCTGCCGGTGCGCGACGGCAGCCGCGCGGCGGTATTTTCAAAGGTTTTTGCCGACATAGGCGACGAGCAGAGCATTGAACAAAGCTTGTCCACCTTTTCATCGCACATGGTTAATATTGTGAATATTTTAAAAAGCACAGACGAAAATACACTTGCGCTCTTTGACGAGCTGGGCGCAGGCACAGATCCGACCGAAGGCGCTGCGCTTGCGATATCGATACTTGAGCATTTAAAGCTCTGCGGCGTAAAAACGGTTGCCACAACGCATTACAGCGAGCTTAAGCTTTTTGCACTTTCAACCGACCGCGTGGAGAATGCGTCATGCGAATTTGACGTAGAATCGCTGCGCCCGACATACAAGCTTTTAACCGGAGTTCCGGGCAAATCGAATGCGTTTTCAATCTCGCGCCGCTTGGGGCTTGACGAGCGTATACTCGGCAGGGCAAACGAGCTTTTGAGCGATGAGGACATCAAGTTTGAGGACGTTATAACCGACCTGGAGCAAAACCGCGCAAAGGCACAATCGGAAAAGGAATATGCCGAGCGGATGCGCCGCGAAATAATCGACTTAAAGGCACAGCTTGAAAGCGAGCGGATAAAAATCAAGGAAAACAAGGCACGTATTCTTGAGGACGCACGCCGTGAGGCAAAAATTCTTGTCATGGACGCAAAAGACGAGGCAAACGAGATAATCCGCGATTTGGAACGCATGCGAATACAGGGCGGCAAAAATATTGATGAGAAGATCTCGAAATCAAGAGAGCGGCTCAAAAAGAAATCCGACTCTATCGACTCGCAGATGCAAAAGGCGCAAAAGCCGAGAAAAGCATACCGCGAGCCGCCGAAAAATCTGAAAGCCGGCGACACCGTTAAAATTATAAGCATGGACCAGAAGGCAAGCATCATCAAGCCGCCCGGCAAGGACGGCATGGCAAGAGTTGAGGCAGGGATATTCAAAATGGATGTACATGTGAGCAATCTTGCGCTTTGCAAGGAGGATTCAAAGCCGAAAAGCGGCAGAACTGTCAATATGGTCTCGTCAAAGGCAAAGAGCGCAAGCACTCAGATAGATGTCCGCGGTCAAACGCTTGACGAAGCTATTATAAATGTAGACAAGTTCCTGGACGATTCGTGCCTTGCGGGAATCGGCACAGTTACCATTATCCACGGCAAAGGAACGGGCGTTCTGAGAAAGGGAATCCAGGATATGCTAAAACGCCATAAGTATGTGAAAAGCTATCGAAACGGCTCGTTCGGCGAGGGCGAAATGGGCGTGACAATAGCCGAGCTAAAATAAAAAAGTTTTTTAATCCCCATTCAACAGGCAGGAAAAGTCTTTGTTTTCTGATTTTCCGCCATTCGTGATTTTCAGCAAATAAAAACAGTGGTGCGTCAAAACGAAATTGTTTTGACGCACCACTGTTTTTTTATTTAAATCAAAGCGCCGTATCCGCCTTTTCGCATACAGGTGTCATGCTCTCTGTCCACATGAATGCCGAAACCTTATCCGCATCCGAAAAATCAAGACCGATATCCGAAAGATTCAGAGCTGCATAAGCCTTTGAATCCCTTACAACAACAGATGTCAGTCTGCCGCCTTTATATGCTCCGACATATACCTTTGCAGGCTGCTTGGTTAGCACATAAAGCTTATTCGGAGTTATACTTACACCGTTTTCGCCGTCCTTAAGCCATTTAGCGGTGAGTGTGAAGCTCTCGGTCACAGGCTTGGTAATATCATAGCCGTTTTCTCCGACAAACCAGCCGCCGAAGCAATATCCCGCACGTTCGGGATCACTGATATTCAAAGTTTTGTTCCTCAAAACTCCCTCCTCGCGCCATTCACCGGTGCCGCAGTCCAATATCACTCTATATCCGATATATACGATACCGTTATCATATACAAGCTTATGATTCTCGTTATCCGGGCAGAAGAACTCACTGTATCTTTCGCTGTAATTCTCATTGTATGCCGATGTAATGCTGCCCACACCATAATCGTCCATAACCGACACACTGATAAGCGATGTGAAATATCCGGTGCCGTCAAGCTCAGTCTCCGGAGTTGTCATAGAAATTGTCTTTCCGTCATACAGGCACAGATTGCTCTGAACACGTTCGCTTTCTTCCCCTGTCTCCGAATTGCTCACCGACGCAATGACATTCTGATAAATCTGCGCTCCGCCGTTGATATCTATTCCGCCGGTCCGGCAGCTTATTCCTCCGGCTGCCTCCGTTGCCGAGTTCGAAATAATGCTGACCCTGTCCATCGTAAGTGATACGTCTCCGTCATTGAGATACATACCGCCGCCGTTTGCCGCAGTATTGCTCATGACATGTACGTTTATCATTTTAATCACAGAGTTTGACGCCCAGACACCGCCGCCGTTTTGCGCAGTATTTGCGGCGATATGTCCGCCCTCCGCTGTGAAATTCGAGCCGATTGCATAGATTCCTCCGCCGTTTTGTGCGGTGTTGTTTCCGATTGTATTATTGCTCAGTTTCAGCAGGCTCAAATCATCAAGACTTCCGCTGTTTTTAATTGCAACGCCTCCGCCGGCACCGCCGGCGTTATTGCCGAAAATTTGCGAATCGCTTATAGTACTTGCGTTCGACTGAATCCAAACACCGCCGCCGTCCTTATCCGAGATATTCTCCGAGATTTGCGTGCCGCTTATTGCCGCCGAAACAAATTTGTCATCATATCTGTCCTTTTTCACGCAGATACCGCCGCCGTATTCGGTCGCATGATTTCCACCGCTGATTTTCGAATTGGTAATCTTAAGCGTCGGAACCTCCTTGTAATACGGTGAGGCGCATATGCCGCCGCCGTATTTGGCGTCGTTTCCGGAAACAGTAATATCATCCGCTGTTATATTCGATTTTCCCGAAGCGAGAATTCCTCCGCCTCCCCCGTTCGGAGCATGGTTATTTTTGATGACTGTCTTTTGGTCGACGGTTATCGTACCGGCGTTTGCATAGATTCCGCCGCCGCCGAAAACGTCTCCGCCCGTTGCAGTACAATTTTCAATGGTAGAGTTATGCACATTTGTCGCTCCGCTGTTCGCATATATGCCTCCGCCCATTGACGCTGTGCAGCCGGAGATAATTCCGGTATCCATTGTTACCTTGCTGACGAAGGATTGACTGCCATAGATATAGATACCTCCGCCGTCCCCGGAAGCGGTACAATTCCGAATGAGCGCGCCGTCGGTCATACTCACAATGCCGCTCAGAAAAATATAGACACCGCCGCCTTTTTTCGCTGTACAGCCGGAAATAACTCCGCCGCTCATATTAAATATACAGTCTGAACCTATATATACTCCGCCGCCTTCATCGCCTGCGCTGCAATTTTCGATAGTACCGCCGCTCATATTAAACGTGCCGTTATCGATATAAACACCGCCGCCGTCGCCGGAAGTTTTTCCGCCGGTGATTTTCCCGTTGCCGACCGAATCCTTTAAACAGAAATTTTTTCCGCCCGTTATTTTAATGACGCTTTCGTTGCCTGTCATCTTCAGCGTAAAACCGTTTAAGTCGAGAGTTATATCCTTTGAAATATTAAGCGTGCTTGCAATTTCGGCATTATTCATCAACGTAACCGTTGCTCCCGAAGACGCTTCATCAACCGCCGCCTGCAAATCGGTATAGTATTTGCCGCCGGCCTCTGCCGCACAATACTCTCCGCAGCGTGTGCACTTGCCGTCGTCGCCGAACTGATGCCCGAGCGCGGCAGCCGTCTCGGTTTTTCTTTCCGAATTACATTTGCTGCACCGCTCGATTTTATACCCCGGTTCGCTGCAGGTTGCTTCCGTCACCGAAGCTGTCTCCCAGCTATGCGCGCACAAGCTGTATACAAACTCCATTTCCGCAAGCTGCATAAAATCGCCGCTCACATTCGCTTTGATATTCAGCTTAAAATATTGATAGGGCGCAACATTCTTTTCATCGATATCAAAGCTGAATTTTTTATGACTCACTTCTTGAAGCACCGAATCATTCTCTACATTATCGATTTCTGTCCATGTTCCCGTTTTGCTGCTTTCGTTATAGTCATTACTTGCGGAAAGCGTCCATGTCTTTGGATTTCTGCCCTTGTACGTGCCGGTATCGTCTCCTGTTGTAAACGCATATCCGGTGACATTGATTTTCTTTGATGCCTTAATAATTACATATGCGCCGGTCGTACCGCTGAAACCGTTGACACCCCATTTTGTATTTATGTTACCGTCAATAAGCTTTGCATAGCCCTCGCTTTCTTTTGTTTGTCTTCCTTCGAGAGCCGTGAAGCCGACATAGGTCGGATCTTCATATGTAAAGCCCAGCTCACCAATCTGCAAAAGGGTTGCCTCTTTTCCCTGAACCTTCGTAATTTTCAGCCGGTAATATTGATACTCTTTTGAGTTATCACAGGTAAAGGTGTATGCAGTCTGATTTTTGTCCTGCATTGTGTAGTCATCGGTTCTCTCATCGATATTATTCCATGAACCGCTTGTGCTGTCGGATTCATTATAATCATTGCAGCCGGAGAGAATCCAGCTTTTCGGATTACGCCCGTTCCAGCTTACATTGTCATTTGCGGTTGTAAGCGTGTAGCCGGTGACAATAACCTGCTTTGACGCCTTAATAATAACATATGCGCCGTCGCTGCCCAGATTAACGCACCATTTGTTGCTGCTCGCGTTGGTTTTCCCGTCAAAAAGCTTTGCATAGCCTTCATTCGAGCTATCCTCGGTTCCGGCAACAGCGGTAAAGGTCACATTATCTGCCGCCATGACATACGGCGGAATCAATGTAAAGCACATCGCAAGCATCAGCAAAGCCGCCAAATATTTTTTTATTTTCATTTAAAAAACCTCCTCTTTTTAATCCTTCGTCCTTTTTTCTAAATATAACTTTATGCTCAATTTAAGTATTTTAAGCTGTTCCTGCAAATAAAATTCATCCTCGAACAGTGCAAAATGCACACATGCTCTTACAAATACAAATATCATCGGACGCAGTATATCGCCAGGAATACAAAGCTTATCTGCCAATCCGTCCGCATATTCCGAGTAACGCCGATTCACGCCCTCAAAAAATTTTTTTCCATACTCCCGATATTTCGGATGGGTATAGACCTGGTACATCAGCCGATATTTTTTGCCGTGAACCCGCGCGGTCCAATAAGGTATCTCATCCACAAACCGCTCCAGCTCATCGGGGCTTTTCGGCGCCTTTGCCATGAAATCATCTTCAACCTTGCTCATGTAATACTCGGTGGACTGAATAATTATATCGTCCACATCCTCAAAATATGTATAAAGATTCGCAGGATTTGTCTTGCAATACTGTCCCAAAAATCTTATACCCACACTGCTCAGACCGTTATCTGCATAACATTCAAAGCATTTTTCCATAAGCTCCAGCTTTCTCGACTCATGCATTTCTTTATTGAATACTGCCACTCTCTATCCTCCCGTCATTATATAATCAATCGTTTGATTGATTATATAATATTTTTTTGAAAAAGTCAATATTTATCATTGACTTTCGTCAGCCTGCATAATTTTTTGATATCAAATCGTAAAGATTCGACAAACAGATTTTTTCGGCGCTGTTCAAATTCACAGATATTTTTCATTTACTACTCATACAAAATAATGGAGTTTAAAAAGGGGCTGCAAAAAAAGAGTGCAGAACTCTTCAAACGCACCGCTCGGAGTGTAGTTCAAGTGAAAAAAACAGGTAGAAATCCGCGAACTGTGGATTTCTACCTGTTTTTATACATTTTTAAGCAAATGCTCTGACTTTGCAATAATATCTATGCCCCTGAACGGTCTGTGCTTTTTCTGCAGCCCCGACAGCTTTTACATTGCCTGCAATATGATAATTAAATCCTGTATATCAATCAAGCCGTTTCCATCCAAATCGCAATGCTTAAAATCATTCCAATCGGACGCACTTTCGCCCTTTCGATAATACTTCTGACAATATGTGATATCGAGAAGATCGCTCACGCCATCGCCGTTTACGTCGCAGCTCGGCTTATTGCTTACGGCTGTACTCGCATTCGCGGCTGTGATTTTTGTTGTAAAGTAAACCGCCTTTCCGTTTTCGTCATATCCTGCCGCGGAAACATCAACAAGCTTTATTCCGACAGTCATATCTTCAAGAATTTCTTTAAAACGGACTTCAGCCACATCGAGCAAATCGGTTTTTGTCACGCTTCCGCCCGCTCCGTTTTGCAGATACGACAATGCTATCGTTGCGGTATTATCATCATTCCATTTGATTCCGAGCGGCGTAAACCCGTTTCTGCCGATTAAATTTGTATATTGCAAAGCAGCATCCTTTTCAAACGTGAACGAAACGGTCGCAACGCTTTTCATGTTTCCCATTTGGAAGCCAAACGGTATGATATCCCCAGCAAATGTATTCTTTTTTGCCGTAACAGCCGCTGTAACGGGAGCAGTCTCCTCCGTCCTTGCATTGACTGTAACTTCGCAGCTTGCCTTTATTCCATTTACCGTTTCGGCGGTAATAACCGCGCGCCCTGCTTTCTTTGCATTAACCGTTCCGTCGGATGTCACCTCTGCCGCATCGGCATTCGATGTGCTCCATGTTACGGTTCTGTTCGATGCGTTTTTCGGCAAAACTTCGGCTGAAATCCTTGCGTTTTCGCCCTCGGTCAAGATCAGCGACGATTTGTCAAGCGTTACCGACTCAGGATATACTATCGACGCACCCGAGAGCGAGTAATAGTCCGAAAGATACGTATTTCCGGCATAATCTATAAGTGCGATTTTCGCCTGCGACAGCCCCTTAAATTCCGAAGACGACAAATCAAATGTAATTTCCGCCGCTGCGTCTGCGGCATCGGCATCCGGTTCTATCCAGTCGGTCAGCGGCGTATTCCCGTTTGCCGTCGCACACGCGCCCTGAATATAATGATTGTCATGAACGGTCACAATCCAGCTTGCTCCCTCGATTCTGCTTGAAATGACCTCCGGCGCAGCGCTGTCTATCACAATCGGGAAAGACTTTGTTTCTTCCCTGCCGCACGATTCCGCCGTAATTTTATAAACGTAATTGCCGTCATCGAGCGGTACGTTCCATGTATCAAACGGCGCCCAGCCCTTTGCCGCCATGGGCGTGTAAAAGCCCTCGGAGGAATGATATGTTTTCGAAACCTTTGATGAGCTTTCGCTGTAAACCGTATTTCCGCCAGAATCATCGACAGAGAATGTGAGCTTATCGGCATTTCTCAAAAGAGAAACCGCGGCGGTAACATTCTTGCCCGATTCATTTCCCTTTATCGCTATTTTATCGGCATTGTATTCTTCCGAACCGTCCACATAATAGTTGTGACCCAGAATATATCCGCCTCCGTCACTGTTTCTGAACTGCCCGATCTGCGTCTCACAAACCGATGCCTGTCTGTCGTCATATATATCCGAATCAAATATTGTAAGAGCCTGCCAGTCGCCGAAAAATCCCATGAACGGATATGAAAGAGTTACCTCTCCGCTTTGTATCGGATTAAGCGTTACATAGCCCTCGATATAGATTCCGTTGGGGAAATCTTTTTTCAAATTTGCTTTGCCCTTTGCTGTCAGCTCGGTTTTTATATTAATTTCAGCTTCTCCGCCTGCCGCAAGAGTTATTTTTTTCGGAACGGTTACAACAACCTCATCCGCCGACAGCTCTCTTGCCCTTTGTGCCATATATACGGTCCCGTTCTCGGTAACTGTATCCTCGGTAAGAACAGTTACCGACGGCTCATATTGGATATCGCTGTCACTCATGGAAATCGCTTTGAAATCAAAGGAATAATTTCCGCTTTCGTTATATCCTAATTCAGCTTTCGGTCTGCTGTTGTCCTTATTTAAAAGAAAAGCGTTTGCTTTAACGGCGTTTTGCAGCTGAACAAGTCCCGCTCCCTGCTTTCTCGGCGAATATACGATACCGTTTTCATCCTTCACAGGGATCGCCGTACTCATCATAAGAGCGTTAAAAAGGCTCGTTCTTTCAGCCGCTGTCATACTCAGTCCGTCCCGATTTTCGCGGATATACTGCTCCATAACAGCCGCCGCGCCTGCCATGTGCGGAGACGCCATCGATGTACCGCTCATATTTCCGTAAAGTCCGTTCGGAAGTGTTGAATAGATATCTCCGCCCGGCGCAGTTATCTCAGGCTTTAATTTCAAATCCGGAGTAACGCCCCAGGACGAAAAGTCGCTCATTCTTCCGCTGTAGCCGTCTTTGAAATTATCGACGTAATCTTCGTTTATCGAAAGACGCTTGTCGGTCTGCGCGCAGAGATATTCGCCGTCTGCCTTGCTGATAAATACGCACGGTATTTTATTACCGGTTGACATATTGACAAGCGAGCCGTTCACATTATCATAAATAATCGCTGCGGCCGCTCCCGCATTTTTTGCATTTGTTTCTTTTTGAGCAAAGGTGAGAATTTCGCCGTTTTCCTCGCCTGCACGCCTGATTACGGCGACTTTTCCCTTTAAGTTTTTACCCGAAAAATCCGCCGACGCGCCAACTCCGCAGTCGACATATTCAAACGTGCCCGAAAGCGATATCAGCTGACCGTCTGCCTTTTCGGACGGGTCGTTATAACGGATTTTTCTGCCGTTTGCAAGCAGATATACGGATGTCGTTTCGATATTGTTCATACTTGCAACCGAAAGTGCCGCTTCGTATGTGGAGGGCGAAGCTACCACGCCGTTGTCCGGCTCTGCCGCTTTCGGCAGGTCATTGCCGGCTGTGTTCTGATAAGTTGAGCTGTACTCGTTTCCGGCGGCGCAATAAAGAGCAATGCCGGAATCCCGAACGCGGTTATAGACCTCGCGCATGGATTTATATGCACTTTCGGAAAAGCCTGCCGTTGAGCCGAGACTCATATTTATGGAATCCACTCCGAATTTTACCGAATCGTCAAGCGCCGCCAAAATATCGTCATCATATGCGCCGCCCGTAGAATCGCCGAACACTTTCATAATGAAAAGCTGTGCGTCGGGGGCAACGCCCTCAACCACTCCGCCGCTGTTTGCGCCCACAATTCCCGCAACGTGCGTACCGTGAGAGTCTCCGCCCGAGACATTGGTATCCACATCGGCATAATCGTATGCATACGGGATTTTGTCATTTATATAGACCTTGGAAGCATTCAGCTTGCCGATTGTCATTTTGTTATTTTTAATTACACTCTCAATATCCTCTTTGGAATATTTCGGACTGTTCACCGAGGAAAAAGCCGGATGCGACAAATCAAGACCTGTGTCAAGAATTGCAACCGCGCTGTTTTTGCCTGTAAGACCAAGCTCTTCGCCGACAATATCGCCGCCGATTGCGGATACGCCTCCGCCCGAATATGTATTTATCGGCTCGGGAAGATTGTAAAATTCCGAAACAAAAGCGTCCTTTACGCCGTCGGTCTCTTTGATTGCTTCCAGGTCGGCGATATCGGCTTCCACCGCCAAGCCGTTCATCACTGCCGAATATTCACGCTTAACGGTGAAATCCAAGCCGCTTTGCACAAGCGCTTTTTTTACAGCTTTGCGGCTTTGCTCAAGCCTTTGCTCTATCCCCTTGGCTTCGTTTGATGCGAGAAAATTGGAGACATTCGAATATGTGCCGATTTTTCCGCCGTAAGAAAGAAGCGGTGCGTCATCAAGCTCAACAATAATGCGGACATTTTCATTTTCTCCGCTCTTATTGATATCATCCGGCGGCATCGCAAAAATATCATTCGTCTCCGCAAATACCGCCGAACCCGAAACAAGAAGGCAGGCGGAAACAAACGCAGACACAATGCGTTTTGAAAAATTGTTATTCATCTTTTACTTTGCAAATCCTTTCGTAAATAAGTTGGCGTTATTTACGGTTAGTGACGACTAACAAGACAAAGTATAGCATAAATAAATCCGTTTGTAAAGTATCTACAAAATTTTTTTATAGTATTGACAAGGCAAATACTGTATGATATACTCTGTTTTGTTAATTATGGTGTGACGACCAAACATCGGAGTCTTTAACGGCTCTTTTTTAAAAAACTATGGTTAGTTTAGCCTAACTTAATGAAAGGATGTGTTATTTAAGAAATTCTTATTTTTTAACATAGGGTTAGTTGCAGTTAACTTTGGAAGAGGTGACAATAATATGAAGTTGAAAGAAAAAATAACGGGCTTGCTCGCAGCTGCCATGGTTTTATCCGCCAATATCGCAGCTGCTCCGGTATACGCCGAAGCGAGCCGGAATCCGCATGCCGAAATTATTCTCGAGCCGAAGCGAACAGCCGCAGGAATTGACTACGCTGTTTATATTGAACATGCAAGCTCGCTGAGTACGCTCATGCTTGCAGTGGATTTTTCGGCAGCGAAAAAAGGGATAATGAGTCTTGCCGACAATGCTTGCTTTGATATATCGCACAGCGAATGGAGCAGCGGCAATCAAACTTCACTCAAGACATATCTGGGCAGAACGGGGCAGAAAACCGGCTTTTCGTCGGATGAAAAAATAAAGGTGGCACAAATTTCGATTCCGATTGATATTTCAGAGGTCGGCGAAGTGACGGCAACGGTATCGGGCGCAATATGCGCCGGTGTTGTGCAAACAGACGGCGACGCGGTTAAAGGAACCGTAACCGTTCCCGAGCAGCCGGTCAGCTATGTGATAAAGGAATGCAGCGTTTTGAGCTTTGACAAAAACAAGGTGAATATTCTTTCATCAAAAAATCGCAGCGCTGATGTTATATATGCGCTGTATGACAGTCAAGGCAGGCTTGTAAACACGTATGAGGAAAATATCGGCTTGAATCAAGACGAAAATGAAATATCACCGGACGGAATCGATTTCGGGCAAGCCGAAACGATATCTGTTATGATTTGGGACGGAATCGGCTCAATGCGGCCGCTTGCGGACAAAACAACAATAAATAATCGGAATGGAGATTAAGCTATGAAAAATTTATTCAAAAAAGCACTTATAACAGCTTGCTCGGCAGCTGTTCTTGCAGGCATAAGCGTTGTCAGCGTAAGTGCGGCAACCGTTGAGGTCGGAGATTTCACAATCGACCGTTCATATTCATACGGGAAATACACAACCAAGATCAAATCGTATAATGGAAAGGGCGGAGATATCGAGCTTCCTGCCGATGCTGATTTTTCCGGCACAGTATATAAAATCACCATGGTCGGCAATGCATTTAAGGACAATGACCTTATAACGGGCGTTACTATCCCCGAGGGATACACCGATATCGATACGGAAGCGTTTTCCGGCTGCACGTCGCTTAAAAAGGCTGTAATCCCCGGCTCGGTAGATACGATTTCATCATCGGCATTTTTCGGCTGCACAGCTCTCGATACGGTTGTTTTTGAGAAGGATACCGCTTCATCGCTGACTATCAACGCCGGCGCTTTTGCAAACTGCACGTCGCTCACAGCGATTGAGCTTCCCGCAAGATTCAGCTCGACAAGATATAATTTCTTATACGGCTGCAACGCGCTCACATCGATTACTTTGCAGGAGGGTGCGAAAAACTTTGCGGTATCGGATAACATTCTTTACAATGTAAGCGGAGACACCGCCGCAATGGTAACATACCCCGGCAGCAAAACCGAGACCGAGTTTACAATCCCGACAGCGGTCAATGGCAAGACGGTAGCCTCAACCGTAATGCACGTTTTCAGAGATAATCCGGGTCTTAAAAAGGTGACTGTTCCGGCAACCGTAACAAGCCTGGGCGGATACACATTCAACGGCATGAAGGCTATCGAGGAAATTGTTCTCGAACACGAATCCGCTCCGTCGCTCGGCTCCAATGTGTGCACCTCAATGAATCCCGGCAGCAAGATAGTTGTAAAAAACGAAGATGTCGCAAAAGCATTTGAACCAACATCTGCATATACCAAGTATTACACTCCCGAAAATACAACAATTACCGTTGCAGGCTCGGAACCCGAAGCAAAAACGGTTTCGGCAGCCGTTTCAATCGCAGCTGAACCCGAACTAAAGGGCGGAAACGCTGTCTACGGAATTTATCTCGACAGTGCGGAAAATGTCAGTACCGTTCTTTTAAAGGTATCTTTTGATTCTTCCAAGGTCGGCAAAGGCACAATCAGCTCGGCAAACAACAGCTTCACAAGCGGAACATCAACATGGACAGAGGAAAACGGCAAGCTTGTATTAAAAGCATATACGGGCATTATGGGCAATGTTACCGGATTTTCATCGACCGAGAAAACAAAGCTTGCTGAAATTACCGTTCCTTTAAAGGACGGCGCAAAGGGAAATATTACAGCCGAGATATCGAATGCACTGGCGGCAGGCATTGTCAGTGAGGACGAATCGGCTATGAACGGTACGGTTACAATCGGTACATCTTCGGCAAGTGTATTTGTTCCGAGCTACGATGTAAACAACGACGGAACAGTTGATATTATCGATATCACCGAGGCACAGAGATATTATCGGGCAGCATCGGCGGATGCAAACTGGGAAGAAAAAGCAAAGGCTATGGACGTAAACGGCGATAACAAAGTTGACATCGAGGACTACATAGCAATATTCAACAACCTGAGCGATTTTTAATAAGGAGCAGATATGAAAAATAAAATTTTACATAAATTATCTGCGCTGACAATCATTGCGGCTATGCTGATGGGTTTGACCGTCAGCGTATCCGCAGGAAACGACGGACTGATCGGCGCAAATATAAAGGACGGCGAGCTTCTCGGCTACTACGGGAACGGCGGAGATATAAAAATTCCCGACACCGTTACCGTTATCGCGGGCGAAGCGTTTTTAAACAACGATAATGTTACCAGCGTAACAATCCCGGGCAGCGTGCAGGTTATCGGATATCACGCATTTGACGGTTGCACAGCCCTTGAACGAGTGATTTTTGAAGATCCGACCGACGGAGCGGATATGATTATCCGTCTGAGCGCATTTGCAAATTGCCCCAAGCTGACCGAGTGCGAGATTCCCGCGGTGGCAACCTATGTAACGGCAAATGTATTCAAGGGTTGCACAAGTATGGACAAAATAACGGTTCACCCCAAAAATCCATACTACGTCACAGACGAAAAAGGCGTCATGTTTGGTCCGCGGGTAGATAACGGTACTCCGCAATACGATGACCCCAACCTGACTCTGACAGCTTATCCGAGCGGCAGAGCGGGCGGCTACACAATACCGGAGCAGGTCAACGGCAGAACGGTAGACCGAATTTGGGCAAGCGCTTTTAACTGCGCCGGGAAGCTGACCGATATCAGCATACCGGAGACGGTAAAAATCATAGGCGGCAACGCCTTTGAAAAAACGGGGCTGACCGACGTTACAATTCCCGACACAGTGCAAAAGCTCGATTCCGGTGCATTTGAAGACTGTACCAAGCTCACGCATGTAAAACTTCCGAAAGGTATAACAAGTATTTCTCACAGCTTGTTTAAGGGATGCACAAGTCTTTCCTCGATAGACTTTCCCGACTCGGCAACAAGCATCGAGATGTATGCCTTTGCGGACTGTAAATCACTTACAAATCCGGTTCTTCCCGACGGGCTTGTGAACATAACTCTTGCGGCATTCGAGGGCTGCACCAATTTGCAAAGAGTCGTTATTCCGGCAAGCGTTACCGGATTTCCGAATGATGATACTGTAGGAGCATATGACATGTTCCCGGACAGTCCGAGAACATTGGTGGTTTATGTCGAAAAGGGCTCGAGCGGCGAGCGCTGGGCAGTAAACAATGTCGAGGACTGGGGATATAAATACGAGGTCCTCCCCGATGTGTCAAATCTCGACGCTATAAATCCGGGAAGCTTTTACTTGATTAATCTTGATAAAAAAATCAAGGTTGAGGGCGAATTTCCGATTAATTCACGCCTTTCGGCGGAGGAAATCTATTCAGGCGATGAGTATAGCGCATTTAAGTCCAAATCCGCCGACGGAGCGTTGAGCGTATATAAAATTTCGGCAGCTCCGGACAGCGATTCGGGCGAATACAGTGTAAGCATCGGGTTACCGGACGGTTATTCAAAGAATGCGAAACTGTATTTTTACAGCGACGGAGAGGCTTCAGAAATTTCGTCATCAATGGTGAGCAAAACATTTACAGTACAGACTGACAGCCTGGGATATTTTGCGGTAATCGATTCATCCATCCCCGACGGAAACAAAGATGAAGTGACAAAGGTGACTCTTAATAAGACCTCCGCATCCATGAAAAAAGGCGACAAGCTTCAGCTGTCGGCAACGGTATTGCCCCAAACGGCGGCAGATAAATCGGTTAAGTGGGAAAGCTCCGACAGCGACGTTGCGACGGTTGACAGCAAAGGCGTTGTGAATGCAATTTCGGCAGGAAGTGCAAAAATCACAGCGGCGGCGGCAAACGGAATCAGTGCATATTGCACGATAACAGTAACCGATTCCGGCTCGGGCGAACCTGTTAAGGGCAAAATAGAAACCAAAGCAGCATTGACAGCCGACAAAGCCGCAGTCGAAAAGGGAAAATCATATTTCACACTTTCACTTTCGGAGGCTTCAAGAATTGCGAATGTTCAGCTGACCTTTGAAACCTCAACCGCTGACGTTAAAATCATCGGCGATAATGGGTTTACCGTTATCGGTGATATCAGCGGCGAGACAAACGGTGGAAAATATGCCGGTACGGCTGTACTTGGATTTTTAAATGCTGACAGCAGTCTGTTTTCATCCGACAAATCGGCTGCAATCGCAAAAATAATTGTAAATGCCGAGGAAGCGACAGTTAAAATAACCGATTTAAAGGCATCGGGCTGGGATTCGGATAAAAATGTAATGTACGGCAAAGTGAACGAAATCAATCCATCTGAGGCTGTCTTTACCGATTCGCTTACATACGACGTGAATGGCGACGGAACGGTTGACCTTTTGGATATTACGGAAGCTCAGCTTTATTATCGCGCCGATAAGAACAGCGCTGACTGGAGCGCGGTGTCAAAATGCGACTTTAACGGCGACGGCATACTCGACATAGAGGATTATATGGCAATCTGGCTGAACTTTACAAAATAATTTATGCGCTTTACAGGGGGCTGTATGTTTGGATACAGTTCCCCGTACGGCAAGCAGGATTTGATTGCCCCGGGCGAAATTTTCCTCACTTTGTTCAAAAACGCATACGGGCGTAATAATCTCTTATCATTCTTTACCCTGCCGATAAGAGAAAAATGCAAACTACGCCGGTGCAGGGCGGCAGAACGGAGATTATTATGAACAGATTAACAAAAAAACTGTCGGCAGCGATTGCGGCTCTTTGTTTTTGCTTTTCTTCTTTTTCCGCATATGCGGCACAAATCACCCCATCGGATACAAGGATAACACTCGGCAAAAACGATAAGGAAATATCCTTTGATATTTATCTGGAAACGGGCGCCGAATTTGCCGGAGCGGAATTCGGCATAAAGCCGTCACAGAGCGATGTGGAATTTTCATCCCTGACCCTTGCGGACGAATTGAAGAACGAGTCCAAGGTGCAGACAATAAAGGACGGATGTCTTTATTTCGGATTTTTTTCGAACACAAATAAATACAGCGGAGAAAAACAAAAAATCGCAACGCTGAATTACACATACAGCGGAAGCGCTGCAAGAAGTGTTTCGCTGGTTGAATCGAAAATTGTAACGGTTGACGCAAATAACAAAACCGCCGGCGATACATCGCCGGAGCCGTTCACCGTAACCATAACACGTTCGGGCGGTTGGTCGGGCGGCGGCTCGTCCTCCGGCAGCTCAGGCGGAAGCACAAAAAAACCGGGGGTAACTCTGCCGGACACTTCCAAGACATATTCCGACAAAAAATTTACCGATGTTGACGGTCATTGGGCGGAAAACGATATTTACAGCTGTGTAAATAATGGGTTGTTTGCCGGTGTTTCCGACACCCTGTTTGACCCCGAGGGAACGGTCACAAGAGCAATGGCAGTTACTGTTCTCGGAAGACTCTCAAAGGACAGTATCCAAAGCGCAGCGACATCGTTTACCGATGTTGCAGCGGATAAATACTATGCAAATTATGTTTCCTGGGGCAAAGAAAATAATGTTGTAAAAGGCATAAGCGAAACCGAATTTGCTCCCGAAAATTTTGTCACACGCGAACAAATTTCGGCAATGATAGTGCGTTATCTGAATTATAAAGGCATTGCATTGCTAAACGCCTCCGCCGAAATTAAAACCCACAGCGACTATGAGCAAATTTCGGACTATGCAAAGGAAGATATGGCAATATGCTATGAAATGGGACTTGTAAAAGGTCATGACAGCGGACTTATCGAGCCAAACGGGAACTTGACACGCGCTCAGCTTGCGTCTGTTATTGCACGCCTTTCCTCTTATATTGAAGGCATAAAATAATTTAAATAATTTTAACAGACCAAATAACCCGGGTACAAAAATGAATAGTAGTATTTCTTATGGATATCGCTGCGAATTGCCTCCGCAAATGCCTGTATATTGACAAGTGTATATCTGATATACTATCCGATATTCTCGATAAATGCGGCGGCGGTTACAATTTTGATATGACTCCGAACGGGATACGAATCTATAAATACGGTGCGATATATGCGTA
>CAKSQL010000033.1 GCA_934486735.1 uncultured Clostridia bacterium
CGTTGCCGTATAGGTTTGATACCGAAAATCGTAGAAATAAAAGCTTATGTAATCGTTTTGCAGAAGAAGCGTTTTTAAGCCGTTTACTTCAAAGGTAAGCGTTTCGTTTTGCTCGGGCGCCGCAAGAATATTCAGCGGCAGCGCGCAAACGATGATGCAAAGTGATAATATCAGCGACACTATTTTTTTGCTCATTTTTGATTCCTCCTATTTTTGATTTTAATACAGATAACTGTAATTGCTGTTGCGAGTATAAACGTCACAACGGCTGTCAGTACATATCCGCCCACTCCGTCTATCAACAGAATTGCACCGCAGTAACCGGCAACCGCCGCACTTTTGTACGATGCCGGGAATAATGCGGTACAGCATAGCAAGAGAACGGAAAGCAGGGCGGTTGCCGCCTTGCAGAAATTCAGCTTTTTTGTCTCCCTGCGATATTTTATTTTTTTTGCTCGGGTGAAAACTAAGCTCATTCTTTCCGCATTGGATTTCAACTCAAACACCTCCTCGATTTGTCCTTTTATTATATAGGTGCTTGAAAATATAAAATTTCCCCCCAAAAAAATAAAAAAGACCGGATTTTTTACCGGTCTGTATAAAACAAAGTTATTTTGAAGCGGTCAATTTTCTGAAGGGAGCTTTCAAGAGAAGCAGAATAATACAGGAGGCAATCGGAATGGCATAACCCAGCTGCTTTATAATTCCGTCAGTTTTCATAAGCATATTAAACATTGCATGAAAGGTAATCGCAACGCATAACAGTCCGAAAATACCTGCCGCCCTCAGTGCGGCAGGGTGGCGGAATACCCTGAGTCCGTATCCGATGATAAAGGCACAGGTAATATGCATGGCACCCGATGAAAAGCCACGGACAAACAGATAAAACAGATTGCCCGTTCCGTTTTCCAAAAGATAGCAAACGTTTTCAAAAGTGGCAAAGCCCACCGCAATATTAAAGATAATATTACCGCCATCCTTCGGCTGAAGTTCAAAAACAATCAAGCCGAACAAAAGAGGAAGGAGCTTTACGGTTTCCTCTATAACCGGTGAAATTTCCAATACGGCAGATGTATCCTGCGCATTGTAAAGCGCCGAAAAAAATGTATTCAGATAGGCGGATATAATACAGCAGACAAAGCCAAGAACAATAAAAAGATAGTTCTTTCTGTTGCCTGCATTTGTGCCGAGTGCGGCGATTAAAAAAGGAGCCGCAAGACATATAAATATATTTTCTATATTGTACGACATAGCTTATCCCCCTTGCTCTGTGCAACGGTTATCATGATGAGAGCCGGATTCAGTATTAATATATCAACCAAATAATATGGATTTATAAAGGCGCTTTCTGTTATAAAATATGAAGAAATCCATAAAAGATATTCTGCCGCATAAAAAAACAAAGCTGCATAAAAAATCAAAGGCTTTCCGGAGCGGTTTCGGATTTTTGCCAAACATATGCCCTTTACCGCATAATATCCCAATACTCCCATCGCCGTTCCCATTAAGATGTTCTCAAAATAGCTGCCTCTTGTGTAAAAGAAAATACACATAGCAAGTGAAAATGCCGGTAAGATCCCAAAAACGGCTTTCTCCTTCTGCTTTTCTTTCGGCATATCTGCATAAAGACGCAGAGCAAGAAAAATATATGAAGCCGTCCAGCTCAGCTCCGAAACACAAAATACAAGCGGAGAAGTGCCGAACAATATCAGGTAGAGTACCCAATAGGCAAGCCCCATTCCGAAGCTCAGGTAAAAAAGCGATACCAAAAGACGATTGTAGCTTCTGCTTCGTACTGCTGCAATGCAGGAGTGACATCCGCAAATAAAAATGCAGAAAAGCTGTAAAAGATTATCTGTCAGCTCTGTCATTTTCCTTGTCCCTTTCTTTCCTTCTTTTATGCAGAATATCACACATCAGGGTTACCGAAATGCCGAGTAAAAACGCCAGAATACCCACAGCTGCGTAACCGGCAAAGGCTTTGTCTGCGAAAACACCGGCAGCGTCGGGCAGCGGCATTTGCTCAAATCCGTTAAAATTCAAATCACAGACAAGCGCCGATACAGCTGCGATTAAAGCAAGACAAAACGAACAGTACGAGATGACCGCAAGCATATGTTTTTTTGCTTTGCGCCGCTTTTTCAGTTCATCGGTTCTTTTTTTCAAAAGCAGCATTCTTTCAGTCGTCGAACGCACTTTTTATTCCCTCCCTTTCAAGCAAAGGTCTTAAATTCTTCTTGCCGAGCTGCAGCAGCTTATCAACCTGCTTTGCTGACTTTTTTAAAATTGCAGCGGCATCCTTATATCGCATTCCCTCAATATATACAAGATAAAGAGCCTCTTTCTGCGCAGGCGGCAATCGCTCCATACATTCATAAAGCTGTCTGTCCCGCTGTGCAAGCCACATATCATCTTCAAATGTATTTTCTATGCAAAAATTCATTTCTTCATATGTAAGAAGGATATGTCTTTTCGCTTTTCTCAAAAACATCAATGCATGATTGCGGGCCGCTTTATATATATAGCTTTCAAAGCTGTTTTTGATATTCGGACGTTTATCGACAAGATATGCAAAAACCTCTATCAGCAGGTCCTCCGAATCGTGAAGATTTTTTACATATCCGTTTATATACAGCGTCAGTTTGTCGCCGTAATATTCCATAAGCCTTTCAAGAGCCTTTGCATCACCGGAAAGGTATTCGTTATAAATTCCCGTTGTATCCATTATTCAACAAACCCCTTTCTTCGCTTGGTTTGCCGGACAATTTTTCCGACAGAATGTGTCATCATGCTGATACAAAAACCCATATTAAATTATATCATACATTTTCATTTTCGTCAATGAACAGGAATTTTTTTCAGCGTTTTGCACTATGAAAAAAATTTTTTATTTTTTTGTTTTCTCAAATGAGGGGAAATAGAAATATCTTTGCTTTACAAATGATTTTCAAAACAAAATAATCATTTTTTTCCTCTAAGAATTGCCAAAACCGTATTTTCCGCACTGCCTATATATAGGGGAAAACTTGCACATCTGAAATATGTGATAGGCTTTGCTGCGGCCTATGAAAACCGGTTTCGTGAAATTATGGATGCAAGGCAGAAAGCGGAGATAAAAAAAGAAATATCCTTATGGTAAAACGGGTATATGTTCACGCACCGCAGAGTATCGACGGAAAACGCACGCAGCAAATTGATATTTGCTATGACTTGGCAGGCATACTGGTCATTACTTAAACAAAACAGCGAAACGGCATAGAAAATACTGTGCCGTTTCACCGAAAACATTATTGCTGTTTTACTAAGGACCGCCTTTTGACCTCGTTTTTTAGTTCCCATCAATATTGTCGGTGTCAGCCTGCGGATTTTTCATTTTTTTAAATGTCTGCTGAAGCTTGAAATAGCGCGTCAAATGCTCATACAGCGGAATTTTGGAGCGGAATGCGAACATAAACAAATACTTTTCCTTGCGCTCCTCCGCATAGCGGCGGATATTTGCTTTAAGCTCCTCATATCGCACAAGAATATCGTTATCCGCAGCGAAGCGTCTGATTTTTGCCGCAATCTGCATTGAATAGCACATGTCGATGACAAACACTCCGAAAAATACTCCGAGAACGAACGAGAACGCCAGATTCGACGAAAACCATTTGAGCGCGGAAAGTATCTCAGGGTGTATAAAAAGGTAATATACGATTGCAAGCAAAACCCAGTAAAACGAAAATTCCGGGCAGATAATGCCCTTATAATTGAACGGTTTGTCGCTGTAGTCCCAAAGCTTGACATTCATCCCGCGTACGAATATAAGCCCGGCGATAAGTTCGAGCAGGGTCATGCAGACCGCCATAAGCAGAATTACGGTTATTTTCAGCGCAATCGGATTGGATATGGGAATGAAATTTTCTGATTCGGCAAGCAGAAACAGGGTACAAAGACCAAAGCCGTAGAGTGGAAGATAGGGACCTATCAAAAAGCCGGGGTTTATCCATTTGTGAGTTTTGTTGTCGCGGCAAAAGCGCCGGAAAACCGTTTCGAGACACCAGCCGAGCGTACTGCCGGTGAAAAAAAGGAAAAATAGCATTAGTATATCATTCATATCAAAAAAAACTCCTTTTTGCGATTATTTATGATATGTCTCATTTGCGTTTATCTTGAATGCGCGGTAGAGCTGTTCCAAAAGCACTATTCTTGCCAACTGGTGCGGCAGAGTTATTTTGCCGAAACTCATTTTCAGCTGTGCGGCGCGCTTGACATCGTCTGAAAGCCCGAGGGAGCCGCCGATTGCAATTGCAATATGGCTTGTCACAAGTGAGAGCGAACCTATTTTTTCGGCAAGCTCCTCGCTTGAAAGTTCTTTTCCCTCGATACACATTGCAATGAAAAAGCTGCCCGGTTTGACATTTGCCAAAATTGCCGCGCCCTCTTTTGATATTATCTGTAATTTTTGCTTTTCACTTGCGTTATCGGGAATTTTTTCGTCGGGCAGCTCGATTATCTCTATTTTGCCGAACCTCGACAGCCGTTTTAAATATTCTGCCGATGCGTCGCGGAAATATTTTTCTTTCAGTTTTCCTACGGTTATTATCGATATATTCATTAAAACCTCGTGATTTCGTGCCTGTTTGCGACCGACAAAAGAATGTCCTTTCCGATTTTTGCTCCGCTTTCGCTGAGCGCAAGACGGCTTGTCTCGTAGGCAATGTCGGGCGTGTTGTTCTCTTTGCTCAGATGTCCGAGCATGATTTTCTCTGTTCCGCCGTTCAAAAGTTCAACAGCCGCCTTTGACGCGTCCGCATTTGAAAGATGTCCGCGGCTGCTGAGTATTCTGCGCTTTAAGCTGAGCGGATATGTACCGTACATTAGCAAATCCACATCGTGATTTGATTCCAAAATAATTTCGCTGCTGCCGAGGATGTGTTTTTTCATTGTATCGGTTATTTCGCCGGAATCGGTTGCGATTGTGAGCTTTTTCCCGTCCGCAAAAAAGGAAAAACCGACCGGCTCGGCGGCATCGTGCGAAATAGCAAAGGGACAGATTCCGACAGAGCCGATTTCAAACTCGTTTTCCGCTTGTATGACCTTAATATTTTTCTCCGCTATATTTCCGATTTCCGCATTGCTGTGCGTACCTCGGGTGGCATATATCGGAATGTCGTACCGCCGCGAAACAATGCCGACTCCGCGCGTGTGGTCGATATGCTCGTGCGTGAGCAGAATTGCGCTTATATCGGAGCACGAAATATCAAGCTCAGCCAACGCTGCTTCAAGCTTTTTTCCGGACATTCCGCAGTCAATCAGTATAATGGTGTCGCCGCAGGTAACGACTGACGCGTTCCCGGATGAGCCGCTTATAAGCGATAAAAACATGTTTTTTCCAACCTTTCTGACTATATGCGACAGTCTGCTATCCGAAGAAAAGTAATCCGAACCTGCCCGAAAAGGCATAATTTCGGCATCCTCCGCACCGAAATTTTCGCTCAAAATCGGAGTTTTGATTACTTTCTTCCGGTTAGCCGAAGAAAAGTAATCCGAACCCACCTAAAAAGGCATAATTTCGGCATATTTCGGCTTGTCGTCTTTGAAAGGCGCCAGCCTTTCGGCATCCTCCGCACCAAAATCTACTCAAAATTCTGTCCTTTTTAGGTCGTAGAATTTTGAGAGAGTGAATTTTTGATTTTACAAGGCAAAAACGGAGGTAATCCTTGGCGGATTGCCGAGTATTTTAACGCAGTAAAATCGGAAAT
Organism: uncultured Clostridia bacterium; assembly: GCA_934486735.1. GTDB lineage: Bacteria > Bacillota > Clostridia > UBA1381 > UBA1381 > CAKSQL01. Next base: position 5,745 of record CAKSQL010000033.1, read on the forward strand.
TCACCTCTCAAAATCGGAGTTCCGATTACTTTTTTTCGGCTAAAGCATAAGGGAGCCGAACTGATTGGGTTCAACTCACGTATGCCTGTTATATAACCTGTACGCGCTTGATATCCGCGCCGAGGTGAATAAATTTTTCTTCAAAGTTTTCGTAGCCGCGGTCTATGTGGTAGATATCGGTCACTTCGGTAACTCCGTCCGCCATAAGCCCGGCGATTATCATTGCAGCGCCTGCGCGCAGGTCTGTCGCGCGGACCGTTGCGCCCATAAGATGATTCACGCCCTCAATCAAAGCAAGATTCCCCTCGACGCGTATGTTCGCACCCATCAGCTTAAGCTCGTCCACATAGCGGAAACGGTCGTCCCAGACTCCGTCCCTTGCCGAGCTTACTCCGCTGACGGTGGACAAAAATGTAACCATCTGCGGCTGCATATCGGTCGGATAACCGGGATAGGGGAGAGCAATAAAGCTTATCTTTTTAAAAGTGGTATTCTCCGGCACATATATCCGCACTTTGTCGTCAAATTCTTCTATTTTTGCGCCTGCCTCAATCAGCTTTGCCGAAATCGGCTCCAAATGGCGCGGAATTACGTTGCAAAGCGTAACATCGCCGCGTGTTGCGGCTGCCGCAATCATAAATGTGCCTGCTTCAATCTGATCCGGGATTATTGAATAAGCTCCGCCGTGAAGTTCCGGCACGCCCTTTATTTTTATCGTGTCTGTGCCTGCACCGCGGATATTCGCGCCCATTGCGTTGAGGAAGTTGGCAAGGTCGACTATGTGCGGCTCTTTGGCAGCATTTTCTATTATTGTAATGCCGTCCGCGGTCACGGCGCCGAGTATGACATTAATTGTCGCGCCGACGGTGATTAAATCAAAATATACATTCGCACCCTTTAAGCCGACGGTGTGAGCGTGAATTTTCCCATATGAAATTTTCACCTCCGCGCCGAGTGCCTCAAAGCCTTTTATGTGCTGATCAATCGGGCGAGTGCCGAAATCACAGCCGCCCGGGGGTGGAATTATGCAATGTCCCGAGCGTCCCAAAAGTGCGCCGATAAGATATGATGAACCGCGCATTTTGCGTGTCATGTCCTCGTTCGGCTCGTATGAGCTTACATTGGTGCAGTCTATATCAACCGTATTTTTGTCGACATATGTAACGCTTGCGCCGAGATTTTTAAGAATGTCGAGATACAGCTTTACATCCTTTATAACCGGGAGATTTTCAAGACGGCATGTGGCATTTATAAGCAGACATGCCGGAATTATCGCCACCGCGGCGTTTTTTGCACCGCTTATCGTAACCTCTCCGTTAAGGCGCGTATTTCCCTTTATAACTAATTTTTCCAAACGGATTCACTCCTCCTTGTGAGCGTTTAAAGTCAGATTATTTTTTTTATAAAATGCGGATACCGGCAGCGGTACCGCTGCCGGATTTAAAACCCATAGATTATTATATCACACTTTTTGACAAATGCCAATAAAAAATAAAAAATTTTTTGCATTATTTTTTCGACAAAATAAAAAATGAGAAAATGTATAATTTTAAATCAAGCCGAAAATAGCCGCAAAGCAAGATTATTTCAAACTTTTTTCAAAAACTGTATAAAATATCGCTTGACAAGAGAGAATTAAAATGTTATATTATAATTAGATTTGGCAAAAGAGGTGAAAGCGATGTTTTCCGAGGGTTATTTTGAAGAAGGCTATGATAAGGATAAAATGTATGTCTGCCATATGCAGGAAAATCATGAAAACGGAGTCACCACTCCGGCGCATACGCATGACTTTGTTGAGGTTCTCTACGGCGTGGAGTGCGAATGCAGCGTGTACGTCGATAATCAGGTGTATGAGTTTAAGAGCGGCGAGCTGATAATTTTCAATTCCAAGCAGGTGCATAAGGTCATCACAAAGTGGATGACCCACAGCAAATACATATGCGTGCGGTTCAAGATAGACGCGATATACGCATCGGGGTATTCGTCGCTTGAGTTTAAGTATGTTCTGCCTTTTATATTGAACGACACCGGACACAAGTGTCACTTTCGCAGGGAAGAGCTTGAGGGGACCGGGATTCCGGAGATTATGTGGGATATTTATAACGAGAGCATGACAAAAAACTACGGCTACGAAATAGGTATAACCGGTGATTTGCATAAGCTGTACCTGTTTTTCCTGCGGCAGTGGCAAAACGATAATGACATCGGCAAGGGCGCGTTCAACGAGATGGACGAAAGCAGGATAACCGAGGTGCTGGAGTACATCGAGCAGAATTACCGCGAGGATATGAGTGCATATGACGCGGCGAAAAAGTGCCATGTGAGCTACAGCTATTTTTCGAGGTGGTTTAAAAAAATTACCGGCAAGACATTTATTCAATATGTGAATTATGTGCGTATAAACCACGCCGAACAGTTTTTGATTAACAGCGACTACAATATTACCGAGATTTCCATGCAGACGGGGTTTCCGACAACAAGTTATTTTATAAAGCAGTTTAAGCTGCAAAAGGGCTGCTCGCCGGGAAAGTTCAGAAAGATGATAGAAAATATGGAGAAGTAAATAAAGACGGTTCTCTTTTTTTGAGGAGAGCCGTTCTTTTTTTTGGGAAAAAAGTTCCGAAAGATGTCAAATATGTTGCATTTTTATGTATATTTGTTATATTATAGCGCTTTTTTGTGTGATATAATTCAAAATATAATCGGAGGGCAGGCACTGTGAATAATGCCCCTTTGATTGATAAATCAAAAATGACTATGTGTGTGATTTTTGGCAAAAAAAGCAGCGGGAGGATTTGCTTTGATGGAGCAATGGATAATATCGGAAAAGGGAAACAGTCTTGACAAAATCAGAAAATACGAATCGATTTTTTGCCAGGGCAACGGATATATGGGGGTCAGAAACTCGCATGAGGAGCATTATACAAACGAAAAGCGCGGAGTGTTTATAAATGGGGTATTCGATGCGGCACCGGAGGAGACGGCGGAGCTGGCGGTTTTGCCAGATGTGCTGAACTGTGAGATATTGCTCGGCGGCGAATGTGTGAATATGCTCTCGGGCATGATTTCGGAATATCGGCGCGAGCTGAATTTAAAAACCGGCGAAAGCGTGCGCAGCTTTGTATGGACCGGCAGGAACGGGCTTTCGGCAAGGCTTGAATACAAAAGAATCATATCGGACACGCAAAAGCATATCGTAGCTCAGAAAATATCGGTCACGCCGCTGGGCGATTGCTCGGTTTCGATAAAAAGCGGAATCGATGCGGCGGTGACAAACAGCGGTGTTCAGCATTTCGGAGCGGCGGAGAAAAGAAACTTCGGACGCGGCAGAGTGGGAATATGCCAAAAGACAAACGAATCGGGGGTTGCCGTCACTGTTTTGTCCGAGCTTAAGTTCGGCAAAGAGACAAAACAGCGTGTGCTTGCCGAACGGCGCGGCGTTTATATAGATGCAAAGACAGAGCTTAAAGGCGGCGAAACGCTTGTGACAGAGAAGATATCGGCATATGCGTCGGCGAGGGATTTTGAGTATGTAAACGGAGGCGGGGAAAAGCTTTCGGAGGATACAAAGGGATATCTTGACGCGGCTGTGAAAATGGGATATGACGCACTTTTGGCGGAGAGCGCCGAAGCATGGGCGGAGTTTTGGAACGCAAACGAGATAAAAATAGAAAGCAAAAACGAGTTTTATTCGCTTGCCATGCGCTTTGCTCAGTATCATTTGAGAATAATGGCGAGCCGCTGCGACAATCGCCTGGGCGTGGCTGCAAAGGGACTGAGCGGCGAGGGATATAAAGGACATTCGTTCTGGGATACCGAGATGTTCATTCTGCCGTACTATATTTTCACCGCGCCCGATACTGCGCGGAGACTTTTGGAATACAGGCATGTTATGCTTAAATCCGCATGCAAAAAGGCGGAGCGGTACGGATATGACGGAGCGATGTTCCCGTGGGAGTGCGCGTGGGAGACCGACGGCGAGACCTGTCCCGAGTATGGGGATATAGATTTGGAGACCGGCGAGCTGAGAAAGAATTTCATGCCTGAGACCGAGGTGCATATCGACGCAGACATTGCATACGGAGTTTGGCAGTATTACTGTGCGACCGGTGATATTGAGTTTATCGAAAGCAGCGGCGCGGAGCTGATAATTCTGACCGCGATGTTTTGGATAAGCAAGATAACCGAGCGAAACGGACGTTATGAAATTTTAAATGTGGGAGGTCCGGACGAATACAAGGACGGAGAGGACAACAACGCGTACACAAATTATATGGCATACTTCAATATACGCCTTGTCCTGCGCGTGGCAAATATCATATCGCCGGAGCTGAGAGCAAGCTTTAACGAGCTTTACAAGCTTGATGAGCTGTGCAAAAAGATAGACGAAATTCTTCCGGATTTTTATCTGCCCAAGGCTGACGAAAACGGGATAATTCCACAAGCAGACGGATTTTGCGGTTTGAAAGAAATCGACTGTACAAAATATAAGAACGGGGAAAAGGTCGGAGAGATATTTTTCGATTATTCATTCAGTGAGATTATGAAAATGCAGGTCATAAAGCAGGCGGACGTTGTGATGCTTTTGTACACGCTGGAAAATTGCTTCACCGAAGAGGAAATAAAGAAAAATTATGTTTATTATGAAGAAAGAACGCTGCATGACTCGTCTCTGAGCATGTGCGCGCATGCGCTTGTTGCGGTACGCATCGGCATGGAAAGCATGGCGGAGGAAATGTTTTACAAGTGCTGCTGCGTTGACCTGGGTGAAAAAACGAACAATTCGGATGACGGAATCCACTCCGCGTCGATCGGCGGAATGTGGCTCGCCTTGGCGATGGGATTTTTGGGTCTGCGCATAGACGAATCGGGACTGACGATAAATCCGCTGCTGCCAGAGGACTGGGACGGTATAGAGCTTTCGCTCTGTTACCGCGGCGGAAAAATCAAAATTTCGGCGGACAAGAACGGCTGTCGGGCGGAAAGAATCAGCGGCGAAAAGACAGATATTTTTATAAGCGGAAAAGAAAGGCTTATTTGACTGTAATTTTGCGTGATATTGATTAAAGAGGATAGATTTGTTCTATTTTTGTGTATTTTTATTATATCATGCGCCATTTCAGAGTGCTAAAATAGTGTATATAAAGAGAAATTAAACAAAAAAATTATGCATGTTTCACAGTTTATAAATATGAAAATATGCATATTGTCTGTGGCAGGCAAAAAGGGCGGACAGCGCCGTCCCGATAAATAAAGAAAGAAAGGAAGTATGGACTAAATGAAAAAAAGAACAAGGCTGACAGCGGCTCTGCTCAGTGCGGTGATTATGCTCCCGAACGGATTTGCTTGGGCAAAGGATTCACAATGGGCTGCGGAGGGAACTTTTGGCAGCGACATTGCCACGTCAGGCATGTCGGCAAAGATGATGATGTCGGGTTCGACCGCGCCAAAGACTGAAAAGGGCGGACTCGATGCATGGACGCTGACAGCGGAAAGCTGGTACGATAACACGATGTACATAAATCTTTCACCGGGAACGGTCACAAGCACCGGCGGACGTCATATTTTGGTTGAGGTCGATTATTTCGACGATTCGGACGACGGTTGGTTCTATATAAAATATAACAGCCGCGATGAAAAGGATGTCTATACCAAAAAGCAGAAGATGACCGCGTCAAAGCAGTGGAAAACCGCGTCGTTTGTTTTGGAGTCACCGACACTTGCGGATGACCTGGAGGGCGGCGACTTCGGAATATCGACCCTGATGGACAACGACTATTCGCACAGCAAGGTGTATATTCGCGGCGTGAGAGTCAAGCAGCTCGACGAGGTTAAGTCGGCGGCGCTGGAGCTTGAAATGGACGCACCGGGGCATATATATTTCGAGGGCGACGAAGTCAAGCTGAAAATGAAGCTGAAGAACAAGATGCCCAAAAACTACAGCGCGGACATAAAGCTTACACTTCAGAACCAGTACGGCGAGATTGCGCATGAGCAGACCGAGAGCGTGGAGCTCACAGCGATGTCAAGCACTGAAAAGGAAGTTACAATTAATATAGATAAATTCGGCGTATATAAACTCTTTGCCGAGGGCACAAATGCGGAGCTGGACTACAGATTTTCGGCTCAGACCGATATGAGCTATATAAAGCTGAGTCCGTATATGAATGATAAATTCGGAACATGTAACCACTTTGCATGGGGTCAGACATATCGTGATCCGGCGATTATATATCCGCTGATGCGAAAGGCGGGAATCGGCTGGACGCGTGACGAGATAAAATGGCAGAACCTCGAAAGAACAAAGGGCGAATTCAGTCTGATGCCGCATCACGAACGCTTTTTGACTCTCGCGGAAGAGAATGGGATAAAGCAGCTGTTGATTTACTATGCCGGAAACTCACTTTACAGTCCAACAAACGACAGCGTACCGGTCAGCGATGAGGAGCTTGAAGCATGGGGCAGATTTGTATATAATCTTACCTATTTAACAAAGGGCAGAGTAAACGACTTTGAATACTGGAACGAGTACGACCACTACGGTCAGTCAACCCCGGGTGCGGATTATGAGTTTTATGTAAAGCTTGCGCAGGTGACATATGAAAACGCCAAAAAGGCGAATCCGGATGTCAACACAATCGGCTTCACCGCGGCAGGTACCGGCGTCAGACTTATAAAGACCTGCTTTGACATGGGCGGCTATCAATATATGGACGATGTCAGCTACCACACCTATGCGAGGGGAACTCCGACCGAGGCAAAGGTCGGAGACGACACGATGAGCATAAGAGAGCTTATCAATCAATACCCCGGCGGCGAGAACATGAGAATATGGCTGACCGAGATGGGCTGGACAAACGGAACAAAAAGCTCGTTTGCGGGATTTTATGACAAGACCGAGACGGCGAAGCTGCTGCCGGAGGAATTTGCGATTCAGCTCGAATCGGGATATGTTGAGAGAATGTTCTGGTATGATACGATTGACGACCAAGATGACCCGACCTATTCCGAGGCGACCTTCGGCATGCTGGAGCATTTTACACCGTCTACAAGAAAGGTTACGTATGCGGCAAAGCCTGCATTTGCTGCAACCGCTGCGATGAATGCGGCGTTCGGAACTCCGGACTTTGTTTCAAAGGGTACATTCGCGGACGGAAAGGTCAATAACTACCGTTACACGCGCCGCCAGGACGGAAAGGACGTTGCAATCCTGTGGGGCGAGGACAAGAACAGCTATATAACCCTTAAGCTGGGTAACGATGCAAAATTCTATGATCTCTACGGCAACGAAATCGAAGTTCGGAATAACGACGGCGAGTATTCGTTCACCGTTACCGATGAGCCGATGTATATAGTAGGAACGTTCGAAAACTATGAAGAAGGCTCGCCCAAGGTGCTGATAAGCGAAACGAATATCAAGGCGGCACAGGAGGACGATGTTGAAATAAAGCTTTACAAGTCCTTTGACAAGCCTTTGAAAATCGAAGCGTCTGCCGCTGAGGATTCCGAGATAAAGATAGAAGCTGTTCCGGAATTTAATGAAGAAACAGCGTCAATCAGGATGCATGTCAAGGGCAACGCAGGCTATTCCGAGCAGGTTGCGCTTAAGATAACCGATTCGGACGGCAGGGAGTATTATTCGGGAAATGTAACCGTTGAATATACCGAGGGACTTACAGTTTCGGGAAGAACAAGACTCTATCGGGATACCAATATACGGCGCTGGAGACTGCAGCTTGATATCAATTCCGATTTCCATGGCGACGCGCTGAGAGGAAAGCTGAAAATCAAAGAGCCGTCGGCATTCGCGGGAAAGGAATATAACCTCGGCATGATAAAGCATGGCGAAAATGAAATTATGCTGCATCTGCCGGAGGTGCCGGAGTTTACAAGCTATTGGCTCAAAGCTGATATAGAGCTTAGCAACGGATATACACAATATTTTGAAATTCCGATAGATTTTGCGCTTGCGTTCAGGACAAAAAAAGCGCCCGAGATCGACGGGAAGATGTCGCCGGGTGAATGGGAGCAGAGCGGAAAGATAGTTTCGAACCGCGCCGATCAGATTTACCTCTTAATTTCCGATCCGAAATGGAGGGGAGCGAACGATTTGAGTGCCGAGACATATATAATGTGGGACGATGACTATTTCTATTTAGCGAGCAAGGTAACGGACGATATACACAGCTGCAACTACACCGGCACGCATGTGTGGCAGGGCGACAGCGTTCAGTTCGGAATTGCGTATAACAGAGAAAATTCCGAAAACGCGGCAAACGTCTTTACCGAGGTGGGCATAGCGCTCACTCCGGAGGGTACGGGACTTGTGAAGTACAGCGTGGAAAGCGGCACTACAATGGATATGATTGAAAGTAAGGCGGCAGTCACGCGAGAGGGAAATGTCACGACCTACGAAATATGCATGCCATGGAGCGAAGCGACTCCGGCAGGGGCGGTCATAAAGGAAAATACCGAGATAGGATTTTCGATGATTGTCAACGACAATGACGGCGAGGGCAGACGCGGATGGATAGAATTCGGCAGCGGAATCGGGCTGAATAAAAAGGTGGCAGAGTTTGCAAGGATTCGCCTGATGCCATAATCAATATGATATAAATAAATACTTATTTATATATTCGAGCAGAGCGGATTTTATGCCGATGATATCGGCAGCCCATCCCCGGCAGCATGATGAACAGGCATAAATCTCCGTTTTGCCGAAAAATATTTTAAAACGTTAAGGAGGATATTTTCATGAAAAAAACAGCGGCAATTTTGGCAGCGGCGCTGTCAATCAACCTTTTTGCCTGCATGGGAGCAGGCGCAGAGGAAGCAACAAATGTTGTCTGCAGCAACGACTTCAACGACATGCCGGCAGCACGGTGGACAAAGACTGTTCCGGAGGGATTTACCAATGCGAGAGATTCGGATGAGCAATGGTACAAGGTGATAGATAAGGAGCATGGCATGAGCTGGGGAAGTGCAAATGCCTTTCAATTCAAGTATTCATTCCCCGAGGCGGTAAAGGGCAAGGCAAGCATCGGCTTTGACATCCTGGTTGAGCAGCCGGTCGGCGAGTGGTTTATATTCTATAACAATCCGTCTTGGTCAGGCTATGCCCCGATGATGCATATAAACGGCAATGATTTTATGTATGACTATAATAAAAAGGCAACTGTTGCAAATAATGAATGGCATCGTGTTGATATGGTTATCGACGGAAGCGACGACCATGCAAATGTTGTATGCTATCTGGACGGAAATAAATTGGGCACATATTGGGTAAAGGAATTCACCGGTTTCGGAGTGATGAATCAGAACAACGACGGAAATTATGTATATATCGATAACTTCACCGCCCAGTACCCGGCAGCGTCGGCAGGGCTGACAGCAGCGTCGGTTGTTGCGTCGGGCAGTGCAAGCAAGATTGAATCGACAGCGATAAGATTCAGCGGTACGCTGAATCAAGACACAGTGGAGGACAATTCCATAATCGTGACCGAGACCAATCTCGATACAGGTGCGGTCAGAAATGTGAGCGCGTCCTCCACGCTCGATTACACCGCGGTGAAAATCGATGTCACTTACAACGAGCCGCTCAACGAAAATTGCAAATACACTCTCACAATCCCGAACACGATAAAGGGTCTTGCAGGCGAGAACATTGTGACGGAATCGGTTGATGTTGTGACCGAACCATCGATGGATTTTTACGATGACTTCAATAACTACCGAGAGGGAGAAGCCATGAAAACTCTCGGTCAGGGCGGATTTGTGAATATCGGATTCACCGGAGCCGACGGAAAGTATGGCAGAGCATGGGTAAATGACAGTATCTCCAGAACCTTTACTCCGCAATATACTCCGACAGAGGGCAAATACATAGTAAGCTTTGACTATATGCGTCCGAACGAGGGCGGCAATGCCGGAATCACTCTTCAATATCCGTCATGGACATTTAACTGGTATATTGATTTTGCAAAATCGGGCACAGTTTTGGTTGACTGGGCAAGCAAGGGAACGTTCACTGTAGGCGAGTGGAATCACTATGATATTGTTTTCGATTATGATACAAATAAGCTGACTCTGCTGCAAAACGGTGTTCAGCTCGACCAAAGAGGCGTTGAACAAATCAAAGCCATCGGCTTTGTGTGCGACGACGGAACAAAGTATTATATAGATAACTTCCATGCGAGAGAGTATGGCAAAAATGTCGTTTCGACAGACCTCTCGGGCACCGTTGCGGCAGGCAAAACAAAGGCATATATCGCATTTAAGGATGCGGTTGACCCTGATACAATAGACGATTCGAACATCACATTGTATGACAAAAACGGCAAACAGATAGAAATCACTCTTGCAAATATCAACGAGTACGGCGCGGATATCGTTATCGGCGAGGCGCTCCAAAAAGATATGTCGTATATTCTTATGGTGAACAATGTGGACAGCATGTCGGGCGAGCCGATGTCGGCATCGACATTTAACTGTACCGCCGGCGATGTTTTTGAAATCAAGAGCATCAGCGTGACCGACGGTGAGAATACGGTTTCGAGCGCAGCTGCATGGAACAAGGACGCAAACTACAGCGTGGCTGTGGATTTGGAATGCACGGCAGACAGAGATATCTATGTTATTGCGGCAGGCTACAACGGAAATACAATGGTAAATTCGGGTGTGGCAAAGGTGACTGTAACAAACGGTGCGGCAGCGGCTGCACAGCTTGGCAGCATCGATATGACCGGCGCGGACAGAATTAAGCTTTTTGCGATAGACAGCCTGGACAATCTTGCACCGCTTATGCAAAATCCGACAGTTTTGAGATAAGCCGATAAAAGCTGTTCGGACGAGACTTTTAAAAGTCTCGTCCGAACAGGATTGATGTCCTCTTTCGGCTGAGAAAGGAACAAAATATGAAAAAATATATATTTATACTTATTTCATTGATATGCATGTGTACAGCGGGTGTAGTGCATGCTGAAATAGCGCCTGCATTTTATGATTTTGAGGATTATACAATTGAACATTCATCGCCGCCGGGTTGGACAAGCTCCAATGTGTGGGAATTGTCGCCGGGAAAGGTGGACGACGAGCATGGCACGAGTTTGAGAGTGGAAAACAAGGGCTTGCCGGTATATACATTTTCCGAGCCGCTCAAAAGCGGAAAGTTTTTGATAAGCTTTGAGATTTATTTTGCCGACAATAATCAGAATCTGCGTATTCATGCGAAGTCACCGTCGTCGGGTTCGGACGCACATTCCCTTATCCGATTCAGTAAAGGCAGAACGATTCAGAGTGCGAACAGCCAAAAGGACGCGTGGATTTTTGACATTCTGAAAGAGACCGAAGTCGGAAAATGGTATCAGATAGATATGCTGCTCGATATGGACGAAAAGCAGCTGCATTACTATATTGACGGTGCCGACTACGGCGCAAAAAAGCTGAATGTGATAGATATATCAAATTTAATCTTCCGAACAGAGGAGGGCGAAAGCGGCGCGGTTTTGTATTTGGACAACGTGTCCTATAAGTATCTTTCGCCGGGCAGCTTTGACACGACATTCGGCCGAAAGACGGCGGATGCAGGCTCGGACGCTGTGACGCTTTCGTTTACCGATTTGGTCGACAAAAAATCTTTAAACGATATAAAGATATATAATATGGGAACAAATCTTGTTTCGTATAATGAGCAGGAGGTTTCGTACACCGTTGCGGAGATCGGCGCAAAAAGAGTTGCTTTGAAGCTCGGAGAGCCGCTTGAGAGCAGCAGCGTGTATAAAGTTTACGCTCCCGGAATCAAAACAATGTTCGGGGACGGTTTCACAAATGACACAGTATATTTTTCGACCGGCGGAGGTCTTTCCGAAATGGCGGTTATAAACGCAGACTTTTCGACAATTCCGGAGTTCACGCTCCCCATGCAGCCGGTAAATCCGGAATCGGACATTGAATGGACAAAGAGCGGAAATTCAATGGTTTATCCGGTTTATGTAAATGATTTTGAAAACGAAAATACCGCCGTTGTACGCTTTGCGCCGCATCAGGGATCAAAGAAGTATACGGATAATCAGACAATGCTGACAAGGACAGTCGACACACCCATTACCGGCAAGGCAATAATTGAATTTAAAATGAAGTCGGTTGTGGGCAATCAGTGCTTCAGAATAAAGGACTCGGCGGACAATGCGGCGGAAATTATAAATATAAAGGACGGAGCGATATTTGGCGGCGAGACGAAAATTGCGGATATATCTTCCGAAAAGTGGTTTGTTATCAGACTTGACGCAAATTTTGCGGATAAGACAATGACAATATCAAAGGACGGCGCAGTGATTGCCGAAAATGTCGGCATATCGGCACTTGCCGACGCGGCGGCTTTCGAATTTGAACAGAGGAACAGCGGCGAAAGCTATAAAAATCCTGATTTTTTAAAGGAAATGTATGCAGATTCCTACCTTGCATATTTCACACTTTCGCAAAAAAGAGCGGGCACATCGGTCAGCATGATAACCTTTGAGGACTCAGACGGAAATGTTATCTATCCGGACGGAAATGTGACCTCGGCTGCTGCAAAAATGCGTATACGCTTCTCGGACGGAGTTAATGAAAGAACTCTTAAAAGCGGAGTGTCGCTGATGTGCGAAGGCTCGGCAGAGACTCTGAGCGGAAAGTACGACCGGGCAGCATGTGAATATGTTGTGGAATTTCCGGAGTACCTGGCAGGAACATCGGAATACACGCTCAAGGTGGACGGAACGGTTAAGGACAGCAATGATATGGGAATAGTACCGTTTGAAAACAGCTTTAATACAGCGGACGGAATTGTGAAAGCAAAGGCTCTGACAATTTCAAAGGGCGGCGGCAAAGCGGTTTTGGATGCAGGTGTAATTCACACAAACAAGAGCTGTCCGGATCTTTATCTGATTTTGGCGGCATACAAGGATGACGAAATGATTTCGTTCAAATATAAAAAGACAACTCCTGCGGAGGATGAAAGAAAGGTAAGCGTTTCTGCGGCATATGATATCCCGGAGGACGCGGAGTATGTAAGCGCATTTTTGTGGGACGGCTTTGATTCGATGCTGCCGATGATAAAAATGCAGACTGCGGAGTAATACTATTTGTGCCGACGCAGGGCGGCGGAATGGAGATTAAGTATGAAAAAAATAATTTCACTGTTGCTGGCATTGGCAATAATCATGCCGACGGCGGTTTGGGCAGGGAGCGATGCCGGCGGCGGTACGCTGATAGGCTCGGCAGTGTTTGGACAGGACGGAATTTCGGCAAGCGGAATAACTGTCAAAAACGCGGATTCGTACCTGGCAGCCGAGCAGGCGGGAAAGTCCTGCTGGCAGCTGGGCACGTCAAAGGACGAAAATTGCTTCATATATATGGATGCCGAGAACAGCGGCGCATCGCAATATGAAAATTATCGTCTGGATGTCACATATCTCGACTCTGGACTCGGACATTTCAGGGTGCGCTATCGGGCGTACGGCGGAACAACGGCGCTCACGCCGATTATATTCGAGAACAGCGGCGAATGGAAAACCGCGTCGTTTTATCTGATGCGCCTGCCGCTCACAAGCAAAATGCAGGCGTCGGAGGGCGGATGCAGCTTCTCGGTTGTAAGCTATGATTACGAGTATGAGTATTCGCACGCACCGGTGTATATATCCGATGTGAAGCTTTTCGACCTCGGCAATGAGGATTTGGCGGATGTGACCTTTGAGACAGCGCCTGCGGATTTGAGCTTTATCGACGGAGAAGAGCAGAGCGTTTCTTTCAGAGTCAAGAACAACATGCTTTTGAAAAAGCTCAGCGGAGATGCAACTGTCAGCGTTATTGACGATGACGGGAATGTCCTGTCAAAAACAAATGTTGCGATCAGTGTGAACGGAAACCGTTCAAAGGTGTTTACAACCGGATTGAATATTCAAAAATACGGAGTGCATACTTTAAAGGTTGAGGTTCGGGACGAGGCGGCAAATGCCTATTCGTTCGGAACATGCGAAACTTCGCTTAGTGTGAAGAATAAGCTGAAGAAGAAAAACTTCGGCGTTTCGGCACATTTCAGCTGGACGGAATCGTCGCTTGCGAGTATGCGCCTTTATAAAAATCTCGGCGCGGGAATGCTCAGAGACGAGCTTTTGTGGAAAGACTACGAAAAAACAAAGGGCGAGTACAAGCTGCTTGACCACTGGAATGCGTATCTGGACGCGGCGGTATCGGACGGAATAGAGCCGCTGATTATACTAAACTACGGCAATACTCTCTATACCGATACAACTGATTCATGGCCGCTGACCAACGATCAGCTCGAGGCATATGGAAATTATGTATATAATGTAGTTTCGGACACAAAAGGCAGAGTTAAGTACTTTGAGGTTTGGAACGAGCCGAATCTGGCAGGAACAGATTGGGGCAAGTCATACGCAAAGATGCTGAAGGTTGCATACACGCGTGCGAAAGAGGCAAACCCCGACGCGCAGATTGTGGGTCTTGTAATGGCAGGCGCAAGCAATGCATTTATGAGCAGCATGGAGTCGGAGGACGCGGATATCTATAACTACATGGACATCGCAAGCTTTCACGAATATGCAAAGGGCGCAGCACCGGAGAATGATACCTATACAGGCATTTTGAAAACGTGCAACAACAGCATAAGAAATCATGTCGGCACAGGCTTTGATATTTGGCTGACCGAGATGGGATATTCCGAAAACGAGATCGGAATAAGCGAGGATATGGCTGCAAGATATGAAGTCCGGGAAATGCTTTGGTGTGATGCCGAGAATCTCAATAAAAAGATTTTCACATATACATGGCACGACGGCAGCGGCGCTCCGGCATACCGCGAGGCAAATTTCGGCATGCTGAACCGTGATTCCTCGGCAAAAAAGACATATGTTGCATATGCCGCGCTGAACAAGTTCACCGCGGACGGAAGCTGCATGGGCAGGACTGTGGATTCGAACGGAAACTACATATATAAATATGCGAACGGAAAGAACAAAACAACCCTGGCATGCTTCAATCAAGGCGATAAAAAGAGCAGCGTGACGGTTACTCCGGAATTTGACAGCTATGATGTCTATGACATGTACGGAAACTGCGTTAAAAGCGGAAACGGAGCTGTAACGCTTGAAGTGGACGGCGAGCCGCTGTACGTTGTCAGCAGCAGAAACGGCGCACATATGAGCTACAGCGACAACACCGCCACGATTTGCGGAGAGGTCGAAGGCGCGTCATTGGGTGATAAAATTATGATATATGTCCTCAATCCGGGCAAGACAAAAGAGGATATAATGACTCCGGGTGCGCTGGCATATACAGACCAGCTGTCCCTGCTTGCGGGCGGTGCGTACGAATGCAGCTTCGGCATACACGGAGACGGCGGAGTGTACAATATCTATATCGGCTATGGCGGAAACAGCGGTCTTGTCGGACCGGTTGAACTGGAAATAAGGCGCGATGTGAGCGGCAATGTCGGAATTTACGACGGCGATACAAAAATAGAGGAGCTGTCAGCGATTGTGGGAGACGTGACAGTGAGAGGATATGTAACAAATAATTACAATGCCAACGTCAGCGCAAATCTTTATGCAGCAGGTTATTCGGCAGGAAAGCTTGTATGGACCGAGCTTTTGAGAAAAAAAGCCGAGATTGCGGGAAGAAATGAGATATCCTTTGGTCTGGACAGTGCGCATTTTAAGGATATAGATAAGGTAAAGACATTCTTGTGGACAGACGACATGACACCGATTTGCGGTGCGGATGAAATCAATTGACAGGAGGCGGAAAGCGAATGAAGAAGTTAAGCATTTTAATAGCGGCAATCCTTTTGCAGAGCAGTGCATACGCGGCGGAAATTTCGGTTGCGAGAAATATAGAAACCGGGAAATTCACTTTTAATGCAAAGGCGGACACCGCGGTGACAATCGACATATACGCTCCGGGAAAGAGTGCGGCGGACGTTACCGAGGACACTGCCGATGTTATAAAATATCACAACGAGATATACGGCGACGCCGAGGGCAAAAGCACATTTTCGGCAAAACTCAGCGGCGAGAGCGGCATTTATCCGGCGTATGTGACGGCGGACGGCGAGCAGAAGAAGATTAATCTTGAATTTGTAAATGCAGCCAAAAACAAAACTGCGATAGAGGGTCTTAATTCGGCTGCCGATATCGAAAGCTATATCGCGGAAAACAGAGCCGATTTGGGATTTTTCAATGAGCTTTATGACTCGGTGAACAAAAAAGAGGTTGCCGGCATAATTAAAAAGGCGCTGCCATTTAGCTCGGGCGAGCCGCAGAAAGCGATTGACAGCTTTAATATGGCAGTGACGGCAAGGGCAATTTCCGAAAAGAAGATAAACGGCGTTTCGGCATATTCCGATTTGATATCGGTATTGAACGACGGCGGAAAATATGATAAGTGGTATAAGCTTGCCGACGCTGCGGCGGTAGACGCAAGGCTTTCGGGAGATTATAAGTCGATTGAGGAATTCAAGTATGCGCTCGGCGAGGCGATAGTGCTTGATATTGTCAAAAATCCGAACGGCTATGAGAATGTAAAGCTGGTTATAAGCGATTTTTCGGACGATATCGGAATTTCGTCACTCACTTCCAAGACAGCGGTGTATCAGTCGCTTGCCGGCGGAAATTATGCCGATTATGCAGCACTTAAAAAGGCGTATAACGGATATGTCTCATCCGAGAGCAATCCCGGCGGCGGAGGCGGCGGAGGCTCGTCATCGGGCGGTTCGAAAGGCGGTTCGACAGGTTCAACGGGCGGCAAGGTGAGCACCGGAACGGGTGCGGCATTCGGCGAAAATACCAAGCCGACACCGATTGAAAAGACATATTTTGAGGATATGGAAAATGCCGAATGGGCAAAGCCTGCCGTTTGGTATTTGGCGGAAAAAGGCATTGTCTCGGGCAAGAGCGAAACCGAGTTCTGCCCGTCCGACAGCGTGAACCGCGAAGAATTTGTGACGATGCTCACAAAGGCATTCGGTTTCGAAAAAATTGCCGATTCGGACAGCTTTGACGACGTTACAAAGGATAAATGGTTCTATGATTATGTCATAGCGGCAAGTCAGAACGGAATCGTCAGCGGAGTGGGCGAAAGACTTTTCGGCGCAGGCGAGAGGATTACAAGACAGGACATGGCAGCGATGCTTATGCGTGCCCTGAGCAAAAAGGGATATGAGCTTGCGGCATCGGCAGAGGAGGTCGAGTTCGCTGACAAGAATGATATAGCCGAGTATGCAAAAGAAGCTGTCGGTTATATGCAGACGCGCGGAATCGTCAGCGGAATGGAGGACGGCACGTTCCGTCCGAACGAGTACGCAACAAGAGCACAGGCGGCGCAGATGATATATAAAATTATGGAGGGAAAGGCATGAAAAGAAAAATAATATCGATACTCATGGCGGCGGCTCTTTTGACAGCTCTTCTCCCGATAACGGCTTTTTCGGCAAAGGCAGAGGTCTCGGATATGATAGCCTTTATGAACAAAATGGGCTTTATTTCGGAGGGCGAGATTTCGAGCGATAAAGAGGAGCAGCCAATTACAAGAATGGATTTTGCAATGTTTACCGCGAGAATACTCGGCGTCAGCGAGGACGGGGAGTCGGACAATAACTATTTTTACGATATTCCGGACGACCACTGGGGCAAATTTTCCATAAACAGCCTGGTGGAAAGAGGAATCCTGACGACAGCGGACAGGAATTTCCGCCCCGATGATACAATAACCAAAAGCGAAGCGGCAAGGATTGCCGTTACATGCATAGGCCGTAACGGTGAAGCGGAGATACGCGGCGGCTATCCGAACGGGTATCTTTCGGTCGCAGCGGAGGACAGACTTTTTGACAGCTCCGGTGCGGGCGACAAGCTCACATACCGCTCGGCAGCGGTTCTTCTTTACAATATGATGAACGCCGATATCGTGGAAATGAAGCTTGTCGGCAAGGGCATGGAGTACTCGGAAAACGGCGAAACTCTGCTCTCGCTTTATCACGATATCTATAAGGGCGAGGGTCGTCTTGACGCGGTCAGCGGCGTGGCTGTTGACGAAAACGAGGCAAAGTCTGAGAATGACGCGGTAATAGACGGTGAGCATTATTCGTCTGATGAGTGGTATTACGACTATCTCGGCATGAACATCGACTATTTCTATAAGGAAGAAAACGGCGACAAGAGCCTGGTTTATGTATTCCAAAAGACAGATGTCAAAAATGAAATTATCAGAATAAACTCGGATGATTATATCGGTTTTGAGGACGGCGCAGTGAAGTATTACACCGGCGAGAACAGCGAAAAAAACAAGAATGCAAGAATATACAGCGGTGCGGTTGTGATAAGAAACGGCGAAAATGTATCGTCCGATCTGACGAGTGCTTTTCGTGATTTTTACGGATACATGCGCATTATCAACACCGGCAAATACAACGGTGCGGACGTTGTGATTATCGAGGATTACAAAAATGTCGCAGTGGGAAAGATAAATACCGATGATAAGGTGATTTACAATAAATATAACGCATATGAAAGCTTTGACCTGTCCGACGAGGACGGCGAGGTTGTGAAATATTTCAACCCTGACGGCGGCGAAACGGATTTTTCGGCAATATCCGCCGATAATGTGATAGATGTAGCGGCAGCGTCGGACAGAAGCTTTATCATTGTAAAGGTGAACAATGAGACGATAATCGGCAGCATCGGCGCAAAAGGCACCGATGAGGACGGCGACGGCTATCTTGTTATAGACGGGACGCGTTACACCGCCGAAAAAAGCTTTTATGAAAAGTTTGCGGATGTATTCAATATCGGCGACAAGGGTACTTTCAGAACCGATATCTTCGGAAAAATCGCGTACTTCTCAATTGAAAAGGGCGATTCGATGATATTTGCATATCTTATAAATGCATATATCGACAGTGAAATCGATTCGGAGGATATCGGCAGCGAGAGAGTTATAATGAAACTCTTTACCGAGGACGGAGAGATAGTAAAGGCTGCATGTGCCGAAAAGGTGAAAATCGATGCAAGGCCGTATAAGAACAACGAGGAAATACTGGAAGTGTTCACTCCGGACGAGACAATTGTCCCGCAGCTGATTCGTTTCAAATATGACAAAGACGGCTGCATAAAAACAATCGATACCAAGGCGCGCAGAAGTGAGGAGGGCAAATATTCCTTAAGCCTGTGTCAAAACGAGAAAAATATCTACCACCATTGGACCGGACTCATTGGTCAGAATGCGTATGTTCCGTCTAGCGTAAAGGTAATGGTTATTCCGAGTGAGGGAACCGAAAAGACGGCAGATTCATCTGCGTTTATGATAAAGAACAGGGGTTATATTCCGAGCGGAAGATCGTCAAGAATAGATCTGTATCAGCTTGACCCCGAGTCGCTTGATATCGATATGGTGATCTATTATGAGAATCAGAGCGATTCGATAGACACTTACAGCAGTATTTACGTTGTTGAGGACGTGTCGGAAGCGCTTAATGCCGATGAAGAAGCTGCGCTTTGTCTCACACTCGACAAGGACGGCAGCAATGTGAATTATATTATCTCCAAGACGTATACGCCGGACGGTGCATCGAAGCCCGATCCGTACAAAATCGAAGCCGGAGACATAATCAGAATTGCCACCGATTATAAAAATGAGATTTCGAATATGGAGCTTGTGTTTGACTACAGCAAGGCGAAAGAGGGCGGAAACTTCGGCTTCTTTGACAATTCGATGAAGTCGAATTACAGGATTGTGAACGGAGTTGTTCCGGGCAATTTTTTTGACGGATTCAAAATGTCATACGGATATGTTTCCAGAACAAGCGGAAAGACGCTGCAATGGGGCTATGCAAAGCCGGGAGACTGCGATGAGACATATAATGTAACAATTGACAGCAGCTCGGTGAAAATCCTTATCTTTGACGAGGAGGATAAGCAGGATAAAGCAAGACGCGGCACGATAGATGATATTGTCGGATTTTATCAGTCGGCAGGCGATTTTTCAAAGATTGTTGCTCTGTCGCGGAGTGCTGTTATTTCGCAGATGATTGTATACAGATAAAAATGGACTGTAAAAAAAGTTCGGAATGCAAAAGGGCATATATTATTTAAGTATCGGAGCTATATAAAAACTGAAATTTGTAATTTGTATTTGAATTTCAAAAATTTAATTCTTATATTTAAATGCCGTTTTGTTATGCTGAAAGCGAACCTTTCGGAGTACATAAGTACGCCGTCGGGTTCGCTTTTGGCATTTGGGGACAATTTTTTACTGCCCTTTTTTCACTTGATAAATTTAACAAAAAACACTTTACTTTCCGGAAAATTTATGTTAAAATATATTATATAATGATATGAAAGGAAAAAATTATAAAAATGAATATACGAAAAATCATCGGCGTGTCGGGAATGTGCGGAGTACTTTGCATTGGGAGCGTATGCGCGGCTGCGAATCCGAGGGTATATGTCAACGGTCAGCGAGCAGAGAAGGACGCTGTGCTGCTTGATGACACAACTTATATTCCTGTGCGCGCAATGTGCGAGGCGCTGGGCGCGAATGTCAGCTGGGATGCTGAGTCGCAGAGCGTATTTGTCACGCTGACCGAGGACGATATTGTTGCAAAAACGGTCGAGGATGTAAGCCCGAGTGTTGTGACGATCGTGGGGAATTATTCCGGAAATGAGCAGGCATCGGCATATAATAATCTCACAATGCACGGGACGGGGGTTATATATAAAAGCAACGGGCATATCGTGACAAACGCACATGTTGTTGACGGGATAAAAAACCTGACGGTGGTGCTGAACAACGGCGAGCTTTATCCCGGAACAGTGTTATATTCGGATGAAAAGGCGGATCTGGCGGTTGTGAAGATAGACAAAATCGGCTTAAAGCCTGTAACAATGGCAAAAAAAGAGGATATTGTGACAGGAAAAACCGCAATTGCAATAGGTACACCGATATCGCTTTCAATGCGGAATACCGTCACAAAGGGCATAATAAGCGGCGCGGCGGTGGCGCTTAACGATTCGTATTACAAGCTTATCCAGACCGACGCAACAATAAATCCCGGGAATTCGGGCGGACCGCTGCTTAATTTAAAAGGCGAGGTTATCGGCATAAATTCAAGCAAATACGCCGATGTTTCGATAGACAATGTGGGATTTGCGATACCTGCCGATACTGTGAGCAGGGTAATAGCTCAGTTTGAAACGTATGGGAAAATTTTAAGACCGAATCAGAATTTCACGCTTGAACAAAGCCCGGAGGCGAGAATCGGACTTCCGACCCAAAAGGGACTTACGGTCAGGTCGTCGGAGAATGACTCTCTTGCACCGGGGGATGTGATAACGGCTGTCAACGGGATAAAGGTGCATTCAACAGCCGATTGGAACGAGGCGCTTAAAAGTACTTATGACGGCACAAGTGTGATTATAGACTGTATAAAAGGCGAAGAAAGCAAACAAATGACAATAACAATGTAGAGGGAGAGACTTATGAAAAAAATATCGAGAGCAATATTAGCCATGTCGGCGGCTGCAATGGTGACGGGAGCTGCTGCAGCGGCGGCGGAGGAGACGAGAATAACCTTTTGCGTGGGCGAGGAAATTTTGAGCATTAACGGAAACGATATAAAGGTTGAAAAGCCATATATTGTCGGAGACGGAGTTACACTTGTTCCGCTGCGCGTTATCACAGAGGCATTCGGCGCGGAGGTTGAATGGGTGCAGGACACCAAAACAATCAATTTGTCCTATCCGGAAGTGGATATAATTCTTCAAATCGGGAATCCGACCGCGGAGGTCAATCAAAAGGCGGAGACACTGCTTGCAGCGCCCGAGCTTACCGAGGGCAGCACAATGGTTCCGCTGAGATTCATCTCCGAAACATTTGGTGCGGAGGTGTCGTATGACAGCGAAACCAAGAAAATCACTGTCCTAAAAAAAGCGGACGGGGATAAGCCGGGGGACACAGTTCAGAGCAGCATAACGCAGGCGTATATCGGCGACAGCACATGGGGCTGGAGCATGGAAAATCCGTCGGATGCAATTATCGAGACACGCAGCTTTGACGGCTCATTTACCGATTTTAAAATCGGTAAGGATAATTATTTGAGTATTTCTGTTGTACCGCTTGATGAGGATTATGATTTTGAAATGGATTTCAATACTCAAAAAGACGGCTTGAAGGATTATACGCTTGTTTTGGCTGATAAAACCACAGAAAATCCGAAAATGATACATTTTCGGGTGAAGAATAAAAACGAGTTTGGCGATCTTTATCGCTATGTTACCGATAAGTATATATTCTCTCTTTCGGGAACGGCGTCGATGGAGGACGAAAAAGCAAAGGACGAAATCGTTCGTGTACTTTCGACCTTTAAATGTGAATATCCTGCCGGAGGGGATATATACGATCTGTCGGATGTAAAGGACGGGTGCAGAGAATATAAATCCGAGAGCCTGAATTTTTCACTTAATGTACCGCAGGATTTTGATCTTGTAAGCTCGGAGGATGTCGAAAACGAAGTTGACTTTGCCAAGTTTGACAATGACAGCGGAAATTCGCATATTTCGTTTAACGTGTACTCAAAAAGCGCTGTCGGCTCGGCAAAGGAGCTGGCGGAAAAGGACAGGGAGAACAATATACAAAACTACAATCCGGAACTTGTCAAGGTCGGAGAGATTGAGGAGAAGAAGTACGCAGACCTTGACTGCATTGAGTATGTGGCAAATATTAACGGTAAAAATTTGAACATGGTGCAATACGATGTGTTCTTTGAAGCGGGCGAGTATACTTACAATGTCGGAATTATGCTGCCGAAGTCGGAAAACACAGACCGCGAGGCAAAGGCGATTTTGGACAGCATTAAGGCAGGCGAAATCGATGCCGATAAGGCAGGCGTGCTGATGAGAAACGATAGTGACTATGAGGGCGCGCACAAGGTGGCGCTGGGCGGTATGAGTTTTGATTTTCCAAACAGCTATCAGGATATGGATGTAAGCGCCGATACAAAGATTTTTAAGAATATGAAAAACGGCGGAGCGATGATAATGCTCAGCGTGTCGAACGCGAACGGTACGAAATTTTCCGATATTAAGCAGCAGATGGCGGAGGTTGAATCGAATGTGAGAGCCGATTCAAAATCCAAGATAGTTTCATCCGCACGTACAAAAACAATCAACAATACGCAGTATACAACCATGACATTCTACGCAGAGGATGATGACGGTAATGTGCAATACTGCTGTCAGACAGTGGGAATCAAAAATAATAAATTGATTGTGTTTACCTTGAATGTATCGGAATATGTGTACAGCGATAATCTGCTGAAAGAAGCGGAAGATATAATAAGCTCGGGAATTGTTAAATAAATATGTCAAAACACACAAAAGCGGCCATGATAACATGGTCGCTTTTGTGTGTTCAGACTGTAGACAAAATCGGTTGCAAACTCAAAGATGCAACCGATTTTTGTATTACTTGAGTCAATATTTGAAAT
>CAKSQL010000034.1 GCA_934486735.1 uncultured Clostridia bacterium
GAATTGAACCGCCGTATGCCGAACGGCATGTACGGTGGTGTGAGAGGGCGATTAATTTCGCCCTACTCGATTATGCCGCGGAAAGGAGGCTTTGAGTCAATTGCATTTGGTTTGCGGGTGAAAATAAAACATATATGAAAGGGGAATACCAATGAAAAAGAAGTCGTTTTTTTCACAGATCATGTTGTTGATTATTCTGTCGTTGGTTTGTATCATTTTAACGACAGCCTGTGCTCTTTTTGCCGGTTCGTGCAACACAACATTTTTTGATTTTCAAAACTTCAACTTTGCAAATATGATACCTGTACTAATATTTGGCGGCTTTATCAGTTGTGTTGTTGTGGGAATAACTGTTCTTTTTGTGGCAAGAGCGGTATTTTTGAGAATCAAAGAGAGCTATATTGAATTTAATAAAAATGACGGAGGCGGTAAAAAATGAATTGTACAAATCATCAGGATGTTGAAGCGCAGGGAATGTGCGCATATTGCGGAAAGCCTTTTTGCAAGGATTGCCTTGTTGAGGTAAAGGGAAGAATGTATTGCAAAGAGGATTTGGGAAATGTAATCGACGAGGCGTCGCAGGCATCGGGCGGACAGCCGGTAATCAATATTACAAATACCAACGACAACACAAATAGCAATATCAACGGAATGTACGGCGGTCCGACAAAGAGCAAGACAGTCGCTTTGATTTTATGCATAATAGGCTTTTTCGGATTGGGCGGTCTGCACAGAATGTACGTGGGTAAAGTGGGAAGCGGAATTCTGCATTTGTTTACATACGGACTTTGCGGAATAGGCACAATTATTGACTTGATTTCCATTTTGACCGGTGGATTCAGGGACAGCTATGGACGACCGCTGTTATAATTATTCCGGTAAAAGAAAAAGACAAACCCTATATTCTTTGAGTATGGGGTCTGTCCTTTTTGCCATATTGGCTGTTTTAACAAAATATTTCGATGTATCGTTATGTCCGATAAAAAACATATTCGGCATTTCATGCTTCGGCTGCGGCATGACAAGAGGTTTTATATCAATATTGCATTTCGATTTTAAAGCCGCGTTTGAATACAATGTCTTGTCGATTCCTTTGTTTGTCGAAATCGTAGCTCTACACTGCTTTTGCGTTGGCGGATATTATATTTAATATTAGGCTTGAAAAGCAGCTTTCGAAAAAGTATATGTATTTGTTATATGCAACGATATTGGCATGTTCCGCTGTGATGAACAAGATATAAATATCTTAAACATTTTTCGGCAATGTTGTCGCAAGGTCTTTTAAGTGTGCAACATCATTCACCTTGGTGAGCGTGAATTTCCCGTCCGTATAATCAGCATATGTAAGCGAAGCATTGCCGACCCAAGGGACATCCTTCATATCGTCAATTGTTTTTCCGCTCCAGCCGGTAACAAGCGTGCGTATCGGTGTTGCGTGTGTTGCAATCAGGACGGTTTTGCCGTCGTTTTCCTCAGCAATTGTGCGGACGCAGCTATGGATTCTTTCCCAAAGCTCGGCAACGCTTTCGCCGCCTGTGCAATGCGCATGTCCGACATCCGAAAGCCAAAGCTTGTAGTCGGCTTTATATTTTAGTTCTTCAAATCCCATACCGTCCCAATCGCCGGCATTTATTTCACGCAGATGATTATCGCGGATAACGTCGAGTCCATGAGACGCGGCGGTCGGCTGCGCGGTGTGGTATGCGCGCTGCAAATCGCTTGAATATATCGCGTCTATATGAATATTTTTGAGCGCTTCGGCTGCAAGCGCGGCTTGCTTATAGCCCTTTGGTGATAAGTCCATGTCCTCATGCCCCAAAAAGATATTTTGCTTGTTTCCCAGGCTTTCGCCATGTCTTATTAAAATCAGTTTTGTCATTCTAAACATCTCCCTTTGCAATATGAATATAGTATATCACAAAAGAGGAATAAAGTCAATCAATTTGCCGCCTTGATTGTTATCGATGCTTTTAAGCTGCCGCAGGCGTTGGGGTAGACGACATCTATCAGATACACCTTCACCGGCTGACAGGTTTCGTGAGAATTATATGACGACTCGGTGACTTTTATATTATCGCTGTCCGCCGTCAGCACGGCATTGCCCAAAACAACTTTATTTCCCGAGACCTCAGGCTTTATATAGGTAACAAATCTTTCGCATATTTCGGCACTTTCCGATAATTCGTATTCATCGGTCAGCGTGACTGTATCGCCGTCGAGCGATAGTGTACGCACAAGGCTTTTGAGTTTTTCGATATCATATGCCGGGGCAATTTCCATCTTGAAACATTCCGCATCGGCTTTCAAAATCTCGGCACAAAATTGCTTGCCTGCCGACTGACCGGCTCCGTCTATCATCGGCAGATTATGCCCGAGTGAGGAGTTTACAAGATATGTGTACCGGAACTCGTCCTGGAAATACTGACGGGTATATTCGGCACATCCGAAATCGGCGACAACAGAGTTTTGGTAGTTATCAATGTAAAAGCTGCCGACATCGTTGTGGTTATGCGGTTCGTCATTGTTTCCGCCCTTTGCAAGAAGAATGAGCTTGTCGCTTTTCTTTATATACCAGCCGGCATCGTGGAAAATATCAACGGCGGCAGTCTTTTTGACGCATACATCGGCAGGATAACATGAGGGCCAGGCAAAGCAGCGGATAAATAAACCGAAACGATAATGCGTTGCAAATCGGGAATATGTATTTTTCGGATAAATACAAAGGTCGGGATATTTGCTGTGCAGGAAATATGTAAGGTAGTGCGATGGTTTTGCGACCGAACTGCCGTCTGAAAACGCAATCGACGCACCCGGGCGGATGATTGCGGCATCCTGGAAATGCGAAATGCGCTTAACCCGTTCGTCCTTGAAATAGTCAATCTCGCCGTTTGTATATTGTCTCAGAGCCTCGGCAAAAATCACAAAATTTCCGAATCCGTAATTCCAGTAGGAGAAGCCTTCCATGCAGATTCCGTCCTTTGAAAATCCGTTTAAAAAGCCTTCGAGAGTTGTTCTCATTCTCGGAATCATTTTCTTGATTTCCTCATCCGTTCCCTCAAGCAGAATAACCTCGCCCACGCTGCCGCCGCAGACGGCAACCCAGTTGTTGTTTCCGCCCTCCCAGTGATACGGCTCGGGCGAATTGAAGTATGCGTCGATAACCCGAGTTCTGAGAGCTTTTGTCATTCTCGCTTTCACTCTGTCCGAGAGAATGTCGGACAGCAGATATTTTATCTCGGCGAGGTCCGCACCGGTCTCGGCGGCAAATAAATCTATGTAACATTCGTAGCGGTCGCTGTCTTGGGGCAGATGTGCCGGCAGAACCCAGGTGAACTCGTCGCATATCGCCCAGATTGCGTCCTCAAGCGGCTCTTTAAAGCGCATGTCGCGATAGATAAAGAGCATTGCCGCAAGCGCGGAAAGCCTTTTTCGATGAGCGTAATATATTTGCTGAAACTCTGCGCGGTCACCGTCGCGGTAGAATCTCAAATATTGAGAAAGCGCTGCATATTCGATTTTTTTATCGAGATATTCCCCGGCGCATTTTTTCAGGTCGTCAAGACGATTGCCGAGAATCGGACTTGATATAATTTTGTCGCGTGAATTTATTATTTCTGTGAGTAACATGTCACATACCTCCGATATAATTTGTGAGTAAATTATATCATACACCGCAATAAAATCAAGATTAAAAAGAAAAAAGCCATAAATAATCGCAAAACTGCAATAAAAAGACTTTTGACAGCAGCATCGCGTGAGAAAATAAAAAAAGTGCGGCAGAACACCGCACTCGCTTCTTTGGTACGTTATCACAAAAATCAGGAATCACATCCGCAGTTTGGACGAGATCCGTTCTCATTAACAAATTCGCTGCGCTCGGGCGGGAAGAATTCGTCAACCGGAAAGCTTATTCTCTCGAACAGGTCGCAGGGGTTGTCGTCGGTTGCGCCCACGCACTCTTTTTGAGGAACGCAGAAGTCGTATGCCGGAATAAGCAGCTGAACCTTGCGTTCGAGCTTGATAATCGAGAAAATTCCGATTGATACATATACCCGTTTTTGTTCTCCGCCGAGAATTAAGTTATCGTCAAATACTCTGCATACCGACTCGGGAACGCTTGCAATATCAAAATCGTCATCGCAGCAGCAGCGGTCGTTCACGTCGACAACCTTTGCGCCCAGGGCGATGGGGTCGACAACCTCGGCTTTGGACCACAAAGTGTCATTTGAAAAATATTTCAATATCGCCCGATTCCGACACGACGATTTTATCGAGCAGGGCGCGCATATCCCGATTGCTGAATTTGTGAGATAAAATAAGGCTTTTTAAAGGTTCGCCGCCCGTCGGGGCATTAAGCTCGTTTTCTATCAGCGATATGCCGCGCTCAATTTGCGACAGCGCAGCTTTAAGCTCCTCTATGGAAACGGCGTCGTTTAAAAACATTTCCTTATATTTATCGCGCCGTTTTTTGAGCGCGTCCGCGTTTTTCAAAAGAAGCGCCGCGTCGGGGCAGGGCATGGGCGACACTTGGCAGTCGGGCATGAGCGATTCAAGATAATTCTTTATCTCGTTTGTGAGCGCGGATTCGTCAGCGGCGGCTTTGCAGGACGGACAGCGGTATCGCACACGCGTGCCGCTCCTGCGCGCGGTGAGGTTTGTGTTGCACGCGGCGCAGCGGATAAGGCTTGAAAAAATATGCCGCATTGAATGTGCGCCGGACAGCGCGCTCCGCCTTGCAAGCTCTTTCTGCGCTGATTCAAACTCGGATTCGGATATAATCGCAAGCTCGGGGCGGCTGTGGGTGAATTGCTCGTTTTTCGGAATTGCAATCCGAGTACCTGCCAAAAAATCGTCGGTTGTGCTTTTGTTGTTCACAAGCCTGCCCGAGTATATCGGATTTTCCAAAATCCGCCGAATCGTTTTGGGCTGCCATTCGGCATGCTTTTTTGAAAAAATCCCCATTGCGTTCAGCTCGGCGGCGATGGTGCGCGTTCCCTCGCCGGACAGGTACCGGTCGAATATCATTCGGATAATACGCCCCTCGTCCTCGTTGATTTTGAGCGTGTAAGCGTCAAGCCTGTCATAGCCGTAGACCAGATTCGGAACGCGCCCCTTTTTTGCATTCTGACGCTTGCCGAAAATAACCCGTTTGGAAAGATTTGCGCTCTCTTCCTGTGCAAGAGCGGCAAAGACGGTCAGCACAAATTCGCTCTCGCCGATAACCGTCTGATTTCCCGAAAGAAAACGCACATCGACCCCGTTTTGGCGGAGCGTGCGTATTCCGAAAAGAAAATCGGAGGTGTTCCTGGCAAAGCGGCTTATGTCCTTGACCGCGACATAGTCAAAAAGACCCTCCGCCGAGTCGGACAGCAGACGGAGAAAGGCATCGCGCTTTTTCATGCTTTTTCCGCTAATGCCCTCGTCGGCGTATATTCCAATAAGGGTGTCGCCGCATTTTTTTGCGTATTGGGCGAAAAAACCGCGCTGATTTTCAAGCGAGGAGAGCTGTTCCTCGTGCTCGGTGCTGACTCGGCAGTATGCAGCCATTTTCATCGCTTTTCACCGCTTTTTTGAGCGCGCAATATTTTCAAAAGCTCTGCCTTCGTTTTTTCGATGTCGTGCGGCGGATTTATTATTATTTTCATTTTCATCCCTCCGTTGTTATATATATGCCGAAACATCGAGAAAATGATTGACAAAGGCAATTGGGTGGGGTATAATAAAAGAAAAACGGAAAAAAATATTGACAGGGAGTGATGGCGGATGAAAGGCAGGAAAATATTGCTGACAGTGGCAGCCGCCGCGGCAGGAGCAGCCGCAGCCGGAGCGGCGGTATATCTGACAACAAAGCTTTGGGTGGAAACGGCACTCGACAGGGAGCAGCCCAAAATCACCAAAAAGGCAGGCGGAATGATATCCGGCGGCAGGGCGAATGCGGGTTTTAAGGCGGCGGTAAACAAAGCCGCGGACGCATTACGCTCACAAAATCACCGCGAGGTGAGAATATCCGCATATGACGGAGTGGAGCTTGCCGGGCACTTTTTCCCATGCGAAAATGCGGAGAGAATTATAATCGCGTTTCATGGCTGGCGCTCGTCCTGGAACGGTGATTTCGGACTTATATCCGAGTTTTGGCACAAAAATAATTGCAGCGTACTCTATGCCGAGCAGCGCGGTCAGAACGGCAGCGGCGGAGAATATATGGGCTTCGGACTCACCGAGAGATTCGACTGCGTAAGGTGGACGGAGTGGGCGGCTGAAAACGGCGGCGATTCGCTGCCTGTGTATCTCGCCGGGATATCCATGGGCGCGGCGACGGTTCTGATGTCGTCGAATCTGAATTTCCCGATAAAGCTATGCGGAATTATGGCGGACTGCGGTTTTACATCTCCCAAGGCAATCTGGACGCACGTGGCGAGGAATAATCTGCATCTTATATACCGAGTGCAGAAAATCATTGCGGACGAGATATGCAAAAGCAAAATCAATATGGCATCGGAGGAAACATCCGCGCCGAAAGCTCTTGCCGAAACAGATATCCCGATTTTGTTCATTCATGGGACCGACGATACCTTTGTACCAATTGAAATGACATATGAAAATTACAAGGCATGCGCATCGCCGAAAAGGCTTTTGGTTGTGCCGGGGGCGGACCATGCCATGAGCTATTATATCGCCAAAACCGAGTATGAAAAGGCGGAAAAAGAGTTTTGGCAGGAATTTGACAAAAGAAAGGAAGCGGCGGATGAAACTGTTTAAATATGATGAAAATCACCTGACAAAGCTTTTGGTTTCGGCTTTGTCGGGAAAGGATGTCAAGGGGTGGCTGCAAAAATATTCCAATCCGTATCGCCAGCTGATGTCGTATTATCAGTGTGCAATTATGGAGGTCGAAACAAAATTCAATGTCTTGAATGAGGAAATGTCGCTTCGGTATGACAGAAACCCGATTGAAACCATAAAAAGCCGGCTGAAATCGCCGGAGAGTATAATAGATAAAGTCAGCAGAAAAAATCTGCCGCTCACGGTGGAGGACATAGAGGAAAATATAAATGACATTGCCGGAGTGCGTGTTATCTGCTCGTTCCAATCCGATATATATATGCTTGCCGAGGCGCTGCTTAAGCAGGATGACATAACGCTTGTGGAAAAAAAGGACTACATACAATCGCCCAAAAGCAACGGCTACAGAAGTCTGCATTTGATAATCGAGACTCCGATATTCCTGCACGACCACAAAAAGATGATGAAGGTGGAAGTTCAGCTGCGCACTATATCCATGGATTGGTGGGCAAGCCTTGAGCATAAAATCTGCTACAAAAAGAATGTGCCGGACTATGAGAAAATCCGAAAGGATTTGAAGGACTGTGCGGATATCGGTGCAAGCCTTGACGAGAGAATGGAGACAATTCGGCGGCGCGTTGATGCGGAACAGATTGCAAAAAAATAACGGAGGTTTGATTATGTGTACTGCGGCAGCTTATAAGACTAAGGATTTTTATTTTGGGCGAACTCTCGATTACGAAAGCTCATACGGTGAGGATATAGCGGTTATGCCGAGAAAATATAAAATAGAATTTTCGGATACGGGAAAGCTGACGGAGCATTATGCCATTTGCGGAATTGCGCATATTGCGGACGGATTCCCTCTTTTTTACGATGCTGTGAACGAAAAAGGACTTGCTGCGGCGGGACTTAATTTTGTCGGCAATGCGTATTACGGGAAAAATATTCCCGGTCGGGATAATGTTGCGCAATATGAATTGCTTGTATGGATATTGGCGCAGTGCAAAAGCGTTGATGAGGCTGTTCGCTTGATAGAAAATCTGAACATAACAGATACTCCGTTTAACGAAAATATGCCGGCGGCACAGCTGCACTGGATTTTTGCCGACAAAAACAGAGCAATAACTCTTGAGGCAACAAAAGACGGAGTGCAAGTTTATGACAATCCGGCAGGGGTTCTCACAAACAATCCTCCGTTTGATATGCAGCTGCAAAGGCTTAATGATTATATGTCCCTGTCCGCAAAAGAACCGGTGAATACATTTAAAATTCCCCTTTCGGCATACAGCCGCGGTATGGGCGCAATCGGTCTGCCGGGGGATTGGTCGTCGGCATCGCGCTTTGTAAGAGCGGCGTTTGTGAGAGCAAATTCAGTTTCGGATGATACCGAGGAAAAAAGTGTGAGCCAGTTTTTTCATATACTCGGCTCGGTCGAGCAGGCAAGGGGCTGCTGCGAGGTCGGGGACGGGGAATATGAGATATCTATATACACCTCGTGCTGCAATGCGGATAAGGGGATTTACTATTATAAAACTTATGATAATTCGCAAATCAGCGCGGTGAATATGCATCACGAGGACTTGAACGGGACGGAGCTTGTACACTATCCGATGAAAAAAAGGGGCGAAATATTTTATCAGAACTGACACTTTGTTGTCAGAAGCCTCTACTATTGCACTCGGCATGTTCGTCTTTCTCCAAAGCTGGGGATCAAATGCGTCCTCTTTATATTTGGAAGCAAATATTTTTGCATTTCCCTCAGAGCCGAAAAGGATAACCTTTTTGTCAAAGGTGGCAAGACCTTCAACCTCGGTCGGTCTGCCCAGACCCGTAAAGACGGCGAGTGTGATTCGGAAGAAATATTTCAAATCAACCGAATAAAAACCGCGGTTAAAAGGCACTGCCTCAATGTCGGAGAATATCCATATAACCTCTGCCTTTGTGCATTTTACGTTTATCGCTCTGTCAACAATTCCCTGCCCCTGTGCGGTCAGATATACCCTGATATTTTCGAGGCAGTCTTTGTCGCGGCAGGAGTCGTATACCTTGTCGGTATGTATGCAAACAGCTTCTTTAAATCCCTGCTCGCATTTGTTTCGGCAATCCTTGTCAATCATTTTTTTCTACATCCTTTCAAAGAATTAATAGGGGACATATTTTTCGTGCCCTCGGTATATCATATGCAGTCTGCGCGGTTTTGTGATATATAAGATTGATTTTCGAATTATTTAAAAAAATGCTTGACATATCCGAAATGTTATGATAGAATTATATTCAGATAATGAAGATGTGTAAGTAGTGCGTATCGGAAACTGTCAAAGAGAGCGTATGTCATCGGCTGTGAGCAGACGCGGCAGGGATATTGTGCGAATTTCAGCATCGGAGTCTTTCGCCGAAAACCGTATCGGATTAAGGCGGGGCGCTTATATCGCGCGCAATCGATATATCAAGTGCGGAAAAATTTTTCCGAATTTGGGTGGTACCGCGGGTTTTATTGCTCGTCCCTTTGTATTGGGACGGGTTTTTTGTTTTGTGAAAAATTTCGGTATCCCTACAATAAATAAAAGGAAGGATTGAAATAAGATGTCGGAAAAAACATCGGAATTGAAGCAGAGCTTTTTAAAGCTTTTGGACGCTGTAAAAAGCATGGACGATCTCGAAAAAATAAGAGTTGAGTTTTTGGGGAAAAAGGGTTATATCACCGATTTGATGAAGGATATGAAGGCTCTTTCGAATGAGGAAAAAAAGGCGTTCGGTCAAAAGGTGAATGTGCTGAAAACCGAGGTCAACAATATTTTGTCGCAAAAGAGGGAGGAGCTTAAGCAAAAGGAAATAGAACTTGAAAACAGCCGCATGCCCGAATTTGACATTTCGATGCCGGCAGAGCTTGACAGAGGCTCGTATCACCCGATTACACTCGTTCAGCGCCAGTGTGAGGAAATATTCAAGTCGATGGGCTTTACGGTCGAGGACTATAGCGAGATTGTAACGGACTACGAGTGCTTTGAGTCGCTGAACATCCCGAAAGACCACCCGGCAAGAGATATGCAGGACACATATTACCTGCAAAACGGGCAGCTGTTAAAATCACAGACCTCGGCTGCTCAGAATGCGATATATAAGAAATATAAGGACGCTCTTGTGAATGAGGGTAAGCCGATAAAGGCAATCTTCCCCGGAAGATGCTTCAGAAACGAAGCGACCGACGCATGCCACGAAAACACATTTTTCCAGATGGAGGGTGTGATGGTGGATAAGAATATTTCGATATCCAACCTGATTTTCTTTATGAAAACAATGCTTTCCGAAGTGTTCCAAAAGGATATAAAGGTTCGTCTGCGCCCGGGATTCTTCCCGTTTGTCGAGCCGGGCTTTGAACTTGATATCAGCTGCCTTATCTGCGGCGGCGACGGCTGCCCGTCCTGCAAGCACAGCGGCTGGCTGGAGCTTTGCCCCTGCGGAATGATTCACCCCGAAGTGCTCAAAGCCGGCGGAATAGACCCCGAGGAATATACGGGCTTTGCGTTCGGACTGGGTCTTACCAGACTTGCAATGATGAAGTACGGAATCAAGGATATACGCGACCTCAACAGTGGCAGCTTAAAGAGCCTGTCGCAGTTTACGGACGATAAATAAGAAAGGGCGGAGATTAAAATGTTTTTATCTATGAATTGGATTTCGGACTTTGTTGATTTGTCCGGACTTGATAAGATTGAATTGATAAACAAATTCTCGCTTTCGACAGCCGAAGTTGAGAATGAGATATTTTTCAAGGGCAGCGATGTGAGCGGAATAGTGGCTGCCGAGATTATGTCGGTTGAGCCGCACCCCGAGTCAAAAAAGCTGCATCTTTTAAAGGTTGACGCCGGCGAGGGTCTCACAGACGTTGTGTGCGGCGCGCCGAATGTGCGTGTCGGAATGAAAACCGCTTTTGCAAAGGTGGGCGCAAAAATCGGCGATATAACAATCGCTCCGAGAAAGCTTGCAGGCTATACCTCCAACGGAATGTGCTGCTCGGAAAAGGAAATCGGCATAAGCGACAACAACGACGGAATTATGGAAATAACCGACGATGTTCAAAACGGAACAGACTTGAAAAAGATATATGAAATTGACGATATCATCTTTGAAGTGGATAACAAGTCGCTCACAAACCGCCCCGACCTTTGGGGACACTACGGAATTGCGAGAGAGTTTGCCGCCCTTTCGGGACGTCCGCTCAAGCCGATTGAAACAGTCGATTTGTCAAAGTACAGCGACCTTCCCAAGCCGGATATGAAAATCGAGGACAAGCTTTGCCGGCGTTATTCGTGCATTCAGTTTGAGAATATCACAAAGCATGTCAGCCCTGTGAATATGCGAATCCGACTGTTCTATTGCGGAATGAGGGCGCTCAATTTCCTTGCCGACCTCACAAATTATCTGATGCTCGAAATGGGTCAGCCGATGCATGCGTTCGACTCGCGAAAGGTCGAAAAGATAAGAATAAAGCGTTTTGACAAGCCTTTCACTTTCAAAACTCTGGACGGAGTTGAAAGAGAAATTGACGAGAATACGCTTATGATATGCAACGGCGATACTCCGGTTGCGATTGCCGGAATCATGGGCGGACTCGATTCCGAAATAGTTGCGGATACATCGCGCCTGACACTGGAGTCGGCAACCTTTGACGCGGCATCGGTGAGAAAATCGACTGTAAGACTTTCGCACAGAACAGACGCGTCGATGCGATACGAAAAGTGCCTTGACCCTGAAATGACGGTTGCCGCCGCAGCAAGATTTGTAAAGCTGCTTTTGGATATCGACTCGGGCGCAAGAGTGGTTTCCTCGCTTGCCGACGAGTATGCGTTTAAGTATGATAAGGTGTGCCTCAGCTTTGACAAGGCATTTGTCGACCGCTATACCGGCATCAAAATAAGCAATGACGAGATTGTGAAAACTTTAACCTCCCTCGGCTTTGGAGTGACTTTGGAAAACGATAATTTCAAGGTGGACGTTCCAAGCTGGAGAGCAACAAAGGATGTCACAATTAAAGCGGACATAATCGAGGAAATAACAAGAATATACGGCTACGACAACTTTGAAGTGAACACTGCCGAGGCTCCGCTCTACCCGGTTCGCCCGGCTGCGGAAAAGACCGATGAGGACATGATAAAGGATATCCTTGTCAAGCGCTATTCGCTGCATGAGCTTCATTCGTACGTGTGGGCGTATTATGACGAATATAAGTCTCTCGGCATCGAGGTTGAAGACAATATCGAGCTTATCAATGCGACAAATCCGAATATAAAGACAATCAGAAAATCAATCATCCCGACTCAGCTTTGCCAGGTGAAGTATAACACCGCGTTTGCACCCGATTTCGGCGTGTTTGAGATAGGCAGAGTGGTCGAGGGCATGACAAAGGACAACCTCTGCGATGAGCATAAAAAGCTTGCGATAACCCTTTTCAGCAAGACAAAATCGGTGGAAAAGCTTTATTTTGAGCTGAGAGATATGTTAGCTGTCATCGCCGACGATATCAAGCATGAGCCGCTCGCTTTCGAAAAGAAAGAGGCAGCACATTCATATCAGCACCCGAAGAATCTGAATAAGATTCTTGTCGGCGGACGCGAGATAGGCGAGATTGGCATTGTCAATTCGGCGGTTTCGAAAAAGATTGATAAAAAGGCAAGCATTGTATTTGCCGAAATAGATGTTGCGGAATTTGCAAAGACGGAAAATAAGGGAATAAGCTACGAAGAACCGTCGCGTTTCCCGGAAATCGAAATTGACCTTTCCTTTGTGTCGGATAAGTTTGCGCCGATTGCCGAGGCGATAAAGAAGGCAAAGTGCAGCCTTATAAAGAATGTCAGAGTGGCAGATACCTACAGCGACGAAAACGGAAAATCGATAACTGTAAGAATGGTATTTGCGCATAACGAAAAGACGCTCACGCGTGAAGAGGTTATGGAGACTGCAAATAAGATAATAGAGGCATTGGATGGGGCAGGAATCCCCCTTAAAAAATGACAGAGGTGTAAAATGGTGTACCGACCGTCAAGCAATGTGAGTTAATTATATATTGCTTGACTACGCTAAAAACTCACTCTCGGAGTACGCGAGTACGCCGTCGGGTGAGTTTTTAACGTTCTGCACACCATTTTCCGCCTCTGTAACGCGGTACGAAATAACGTGCCGACCGTCAAGCAAACATGCTTGACTACACTCAGAACGCACCCTTGGAGTACGCGGAGTACGCCGTCGTGTGCGTTCTGAGCGTTCTGCGCGTCATTTTCCGTCCCTGTTGCACAGAGGTGTAACGGTGCACTGACCGTCAAGCAATGTGGGTTAATTATATATTGCTTGACTACGCTAAAAACTCACCCTCGGAGTACGCATGTACGCTGTCGGGTGCGTTCTGAGCGTTCTGCGCGTCATTTTCCGTCCCTGTTGCACAGAGGTGTAACGGTGCACCGATCGTCAAGCAAGTATGCTTGACTACACTCAGAACGCACCCTCGGAGTACGCAAAGTACGCCGTCGGGTGCGTTCTGAGCGTTCTGCACACCATTTTCCGCCTCTGTAACGCGGTACAAAATAACATGCCGACCGTCCCTGTAGGGGCGACCCTGTGCAGTCGCCACAATACTGTCGGGTGCGTTCTGCGCGTCATTTTCCTCTCCTAATATATTATTATAATATATTATACACAATGCTTTGTCAAGTTAAAAGTGTAATATTGTTATATTTCATGCAATATAATTTCATTGACACAGCACATTTAAAATGATATACTGTTATATATAATTACTGG
Organism: uncultured Clostridia bacterium; assembly: GCA_934486735.1. GTDB lineage: Bacteria > Bacillota > Clostridia > UBA1381 > UBA1381 > CAKSQL01. Next base: position 13,582 of record CAKSQL010000034.1, read on the forward strand.
AAAGAGGAATGAATTATGATATTCAAGCAACTGTCATCACTTGAAAAGGTATTTTTAGAGGATGATATAAGCAATTTAAAAGAAAAGAGTAAAATCAAAGTATTAAAGGGCGAAAGATTTTCTTATCAGATAGCATTTTCGGGCGGTGAGGGTCAGAAAACATATATGAAATATTCATTAAAATCCGACCTCCCATGCATTGTAAGGCGCGTGGAGAATGTCCCGTCGTCAATGCCGGCATATAAAGACAAGGCGGACGAATTTTATATAAAGACCGAGCCGGGACTTTATCCCGACCTGCTCTCGCCGATGGCGGACAACACATTTGAAGTTATCACAAATTCAAGCCATGCGCTTTTTGTTACGGTTGATGTTCCGAAGGATGTCAATGCGGGTACATATGACATTGAGTTCGTCTTTTCATCCGAAAAGGAAGAATACAAAAAGGTGTTCACGGTAAAGGTTCTTGACGCGGTTCTGCCCGAGCAGAAAACAATCTACACGCAGTGGTTTCATGCCGACTGCATTGCAAGCTACTATAATTATGAAGTTTTTTCGGAAGAACACTGGGCGATGATTGACAAGTTCATGAAAAAAGCCGCCGAATGCGGAATCAACATGCTTTTAACGCCTGTATTCACGCCGCCGCTTGACACCGATGTCGGCAGGGAGCGCTCCACAACTCAGCTTGTTGACGTGAGCTTTATCGGCGGAGAATACAAATTCGGCTTTGACAAGCTGAAGCGCTGGATTGACATGTGCAGGAAAAACGGGATAGAAAGATTTGAGATATCGCACCTGTTCTCGCAGTGGGGAACGGGCTGCACGCCCAAGATAGAGGCGGAGACGGAAAAGGGAAAAGAGAAGATTTTCGGATGGCACACAAAGGCGGATTCGGCGGAATACCGCGTATTTTTAAAGGCATTCCTGCCCGAGCTGACAGCATTTTTAAAGTCCGAGGGCGTGTATGACAACACATTTTTCCATGTTTCGGACGAGCCGGACGTGAAGTGTCATTTTGAGATATACAAAACCGAGCGCGAAATGCTGGACGGACTTGTTCCGCCGGAGAAGATAATGGACGCAATTTCGCACACCGAGTTCTGCGAGTGCGGCTTGGTAAGGACTCCGATTGCGATTGTGGATGCGGTTGACAATTTCATCGAAAAGGGAATAAATAACGTGTGGGCATACTATTGCTGCGGACCGTCGGACGGCGGATACACGAACAGGTTCATTGCTATGCCGTCGGGCAGAAACAGAGTCGGCGGATTTTTGCTCTACAAGTATGGAATAAACGGATTTTTGCACTGGGGATTTAATTTCTATTATTCTCAGCTGTCGAGAAGAAAGATAAATCCGTTCATGGTGACCGATGCGGACGAGGCATTCCCGTCGGGGGACTGTTACGCGGTTTATCCCGGAGAGGACGGACCTTGGGATTCGCTGCGCGGTCTTGTATTCTACGACGCATTGCAGGATATCCGCGCGTGCGAGCTTTTGGCAGGCTATATCGGCAGAGACGAAGTTGTTCGCATGATAGAGGAAAGCGGCGTGACGAAATTCAATGAATTTCCGCGCGAAAATTGCGAAATCGACGCAATCCGCGACAAGATAAATGACAGGCTGGACGAAGTTATCGGATAGTCTGTCAGCATTGAAAGGAAGATTGCATATGTACAGAGTGGGCATGTCAACTTGTGATATGAATATGGATAAAAAAAGCTTTATGGAATTGGCGCAGAACGGGATATTTGATATAGAGATATCAAAATCGGACTGCAAAGATTACGACGGTTTAGATTTTCGGAATATCAAAAAAACAGCCGAGGAATCGGGAATAAACATTTGGTCATTTCATCTTCCGTTTGCTCCGTTTGATTTGCTGGATATTTCGTCAGCGGAAAAAGAAAAGCGGGACAAGGCGATTGATATACAGTCGGAGCTGATAAAGTCTTGCGGAAGTATAGGAATCGATAAATTTGTAATTCACCCGAGCGGTGAACCGATAGAAAAAGAGGAACGGGAAGAAAGACTGAAATTTTCGAGAGACAGCCTCTCGAGGCTTGCAAATGCCGCGGAAAAATTCAATGCCGTTATATGCGTTGAGGATCTCCCGAGGACTTGTCTTGGAAATTGCATTGATGAGATGAATTTTTTAACGGCGGAGGATGAGCGTATCAAGGTTTGCTTTGATACAAATCATATTATTGTTGATAAGCCGGAGGCGGTAATCAGAGCGTTGAAGAATAAAATTGTTACATTGCATGTATCCGATTTTGATTTTGTTGACGAAAAGCATTGGGTTCCGGGCGACGGAGAAATAAATTGGAACCGGGTTAAAGCTGCGCTGGAGGAGATTGATTACGGCGGTGTCTGGATGTACGAGGCGACGTTTCAAAGCAGGTATGCAAAGCTGAGTATATCGGATTTTAAGGAAAATGCAAAAAAGATTTTACTCGGTTAAAAATATAAAATGAAAAAGGTATCGGATGTGAACAATACGGCGGAATTTCTGAGTAGTTTGAAAGTTAAAAGAGCTTTGGGTACGGCATGCCGACAGTATCGTATGAAAATTCCGAATACCAAATTATTGGCGCGGACCGACGTGGCTCAATGCGGCATACTTTGCGGCAAAGGGCTTGAAGGACTGTGGATTTGCAGAAACAGCAGACAAAATAAAGGAAACAATTTTGAGCCGGGTCAAAAAAGACGGAGACAAGATACATGAAAACCATAATTCCGAAACGGGCGAGGGATCAGGCGTTGAATATTTCAGCCGGAGCGCGGTGTTTGTGATGGAGTTTATATTACTTTTAAAAGACTGCCGTGAGAAAAAATATCAAAATCCGTATGCGATTTTGATATTTTTTTTGGAATAAAAGTGGGTAGACTTTTGTAAAAAAATGTGATATAATGAAAATATCAAATGCGTCCGTGCTTGCAACGGATGCAGATATTGAATCGGTGCGAAGCAATAAGCGCTATGATTTAATCGGAAAAATAAATTCCGTCGGAGGACGGGAAACAGGGTGGTTTAATATGGAAAATACGTTGGTTTTAAGTGTTTCTTACGGAGTGGGCTGTTATCGGCACATAAAGATAAGCAGCAACGCGACTCTGTTCGAGCTGCACGAGATTATTCTGGAAAGCTTCGGATTTGATGATGATCATATGCATGTGTTCTTTATGAACAATCATGCGTGGGACGAGACGGAAGCGTACTACACTCCGGTAAACGAAGAGACAAACAAGCACACGACCGATTACAAACTTTCGGACTTTAAGCTTGAAAAGGGTTCAAAGTTTGTATATATATTTGATTTCGGCGATGAGCATAAATTCGCGGTAAAGGTGCTCAGAGGTGAGGACGAAAAGACGGACGCACCGAAGGTTATAAAATCCGTAGGCGAAAATCCCGTGCAATATCCCGATTATGCGGATGAGGATTTTGACGAAAACAACGGGCTTTTGAAAGAATATGCGGAGGCGGCGGTGAATCTGTACGGTGCAATATCTATAGATGAATTTGCCGCAATATTCAACAGCCAAAACGCGGAGCAGACCGACAAAAAAGAGGTTATAAGCGAATTGAGCCGCGGCGGAGATGCGATATATCTGATTCATAACGGGTATTTGGTGCATTTCTCTTTTGCGGAGGATAACTTTGGAAAACTGGACGCATTTCTGCGTACATGCGCCGGCAAGCCGAGATATGTCCCGGCAGCGGTTGAATTTGTAAAATATGCCGAGATTATGTACAGCGACAATCCGATACATATGGCAAAGCTCAGACTTTTCCTTGAAAGAGCTTTCGGAGTAAGTGATGAGACAATTTCACTGTACAAGAACATTTATGAGGCATGCCGCCGGGAGGCGTCGATTCAGGAAATAGAGCGGATTGTTACAGAGAACAATAAAGCTTTTGATTCGGCGGCGGATTTTGCGAAGTTTGTGAATATACTCACAGAGCTGATGAACAACACTCACATATGGAGCAATAACGGGTACACACCCGAGCAAATGGTACAGATGATGAGACATCACACCGTAAGGTCGGTTAAAATAGGAAGAAACGACCCCTGTCCCTGCGGCAGCGGAAAGAAATACAAAAAGTGCTGCGGCAGATAGAAATTTGACGGATTTCGGTTTTTCAAAATGGGGGAAATCCGGGTTTTGATTGCTTTTTCGGATAGCCGAAAAAAAGTAATCCGAACTCCGATTTTGAGAGGTGAATTTCCGATTTTACTGCGTTAAAATACTCGGCAATCCGCCAAGGATTACCTCCGTTTTTGCCTTGTAAAATCAAAAATTCACTCTCTCAAAATTCTACGACCTAAAAAGGACAGAATTTTGAGTAGATTTTGGTGCGGAGGATGCCGAAAGGCTGGCGCCTTTCAAAGACGACAAGCCGAAATATGCCGAAATTATGCCTTTTTAGGCGGGTTCGGATTACTTTTCTTCGGCTAAGCGGCTTTGATTCGAAGCGGCGCGCGACGATGCAGCAAAATTCACAAAAAAGCGAAAAATTTATTAAATTTGAAAAAAACTATTGCAATTTGCTTTTGTATGTGGTATAATTAATGAGTTAAAAAAGAAATGGTCCTCTGCCTCGGTCGGCACGAACGTTTCGGAATTTGAGAGGAGGGCTTAATGATGAACGCAACAGAAATCATTAACGCTTTGACAAAAGACCAAATCAGAACAGATTTACCCGAACTCGTTGTAGGTAACAACGTAAAGGTATATCAAAAAGTAACCGAGGGCTCGCGTACCAGAACTCAGATGTTTGAGGGCACAATTATAAAGGTACAGGGCGGCGGAATCGCACGCACATTCACCGTAAGACGTCTTTCGTACGGTGTCGGCGTGGAAAAGACATGGCCTGTAAACTCACCTAACATCGAAAAGATTGAAGTTTCGAGAAAAGGTAAGGTCAGACGTGCAAGACTTTACTATCTGCGTGACAGAGTCGGTAAGGCTGCAAAGGTTAAAGAAAGAATATAACCGGATTCGGGATGTGAAAAAATGCGGAAGCGTTCGGACTGCGCATTTGGGGAGTGTCGTTCGGTACTCTTCGGGTTTGGTGCGGACGCGGCAAGATATTTCCATGTCCCGGCCGCAAAAGGCGATGTAAAAAAGTACATCGCCTTTTGCTGATTCTTTAGCCCGAAAAAAAAACAATCCGAACTCCGGTTTGGGGAGGCGAATTTCCGCTTTTGCATGAGTTTGAAATATTCGGAAATTCGACAGGATTGCCTTGGTTTTTATTTTGCAAAATCAAAAATCCGCATTTTCAAAGTTCCCCGGCACGAAGCGGACATGATTTTGAGAGAATTTTGGGGCGGATGAACGGATATTATTGTGAAAGGGTATGAACAACCATGATGAATTTGGAATATGATGCCAAAGAATTTGATAAAACAAGAAAATTCAGCCTGAAAAGAGAAGTTTTTGAATGGGTATACACAATAGTTATCGCGCTGGCGGTGGCATTTGTGATAAAGTGCTTTATATTGGACATAGTGGCGGTTGAAGGACCGTCGATGTTCCCGACTCTCACAACCGGTGACAGACTGCTTGTCACAAAGCTCGGCTACAAGCCGAAACAAGGCGATATAGTAATTCTCGACTCGACATACAAGGACCGCGAAAAATTCTATGAAGAAACAGCGGCGGCTAAAAATGAGAATGTAAATTTGCTCTATAAGATATTGAATTATTCAAATGTTCCGGAGGAGATTGAAATAAAATATTATGTAAAGCGTGTGATTGCGGTCGGCGGCGAAACGGTGGATTTGCGCGACGGATACGTTTATGTGAACGATGAAAAAATCGACGAGCCGTATTATGACGGCGTGACAAACCCGATTGACCCGTCAATGGAATTTCCGCAGACGGTGGAAGACGGATATGTTTTCGTGATGGGTGACAATCGCCCCAGAAGCCTTGACAGCCGCGATTCATCGCTTGGACAGGTGCCGGAAAAGGCAGTTATCGGACATTCACAGTTCAGAGTATGGCCGCTGACATCGCTCGGTGCAACAAAGTAACAGTGCTTTGCGGCGCTGCTGATGACAGCCTGTCAAAATTGAAATTTGATTTTTAACCGGGCACGCAAAAAGTTATGACAGCCGATGTGTTTTCAAAGCTGTCGGACTTTTTGCATGCTCAATCTGCGAGGATTGAAATGAAGAAAGTTAATGAAAGTTTTTTTCTTATGATATTGGATAATGTTGCGAGCGGATCGAGGATATATGCGGAGAATGCGTTTATTCAGCATGGGGCGGTGTCGTGCCTTCTGCACAGCATCGCGGTGGCGTATTACAGCTATAAAATTGCAAAGCTGTTCAGCCGTTGGTTCGCGGATGATAAATCGCTGATTCGCGGCGCTCTGCTGCATGATTATTTTTTGTATGACTGGCATATCCCCGATAAAAAGCATAAGCTGCATGGGTTTCGGCATCCCAAGACCGCGCTTTTGAACGCGAGGGAGGATTTTGAGCTGACTCCGATGGAGGAGGATATTGTGAAAAATCATATGTTTCCGCTGACGGTGCTGCCGCCGAAATATAAAGAGACCCTGCTTGTGTGCATGGTGGATAAGGCGTGCTCGGTGTATGAGTTTTTTGCCGAAATGCCGTATAAAAAAAGAGCGGTTCATGGCATGTATAAAAGGGTTTTGGCAGTGAACGGAAAGTGAAATAGTTTTTAATAGCAAAAGAGCTGTCTTGAAAGGCAGCTCTTTTGCTATTAAAATAACTCGGCGTTTGCCGGTTTTGACATATGCATAATCTTTTTTGAGCAAAGTAACGCGGTTTTCGGAAGTTATATGCAAAGAAAATGCGATAATTTTGTTTTACAAAAGCGTTATATCGAAACGCTTCTCCGGTCATGACTGCTTGTTCCCTTTAATTTAATCGTGGGCGTTTGTAACGTGTTTTTATTTTTTTCCGTAGCGCCCGGGCGGAACTCCGGTAACACGCTTAAATGCGCGGATGAACGAAGTGTAATCAAGATATCCGCACTTCTCGGCGGTGGAAGCCACGCTTTCGCCGTTCATAAGCAGCTGCTTTGCTTTTGTCATGCGCTTGGCTGTGATATATTTCGCAGCCGAAGTGCCGAGTTTTCTTTTAAAAAGCGCGTTTATGTTGCTCAGCGACATATAGCAATTATCCGCGACCTCCTCGACCGAGATATTGTTCGCATAGTTGGCGTTGATATAATTCAGCGCTGTTTCAAGTGCACTGTTCTTAAAAGATGACCGGTATGTGTAATTCTTATTTTTTTCCATGAAATAGGTATTAACCGTTGCGAGTATTTCCAATACGGCAGCATTTTTTAAAATATCATCGCCGAAAGAATTGTCGGCGGCGAGCTTTTTAAATAACATATGCATTTTTTTCTGTTCGTGCTCGGAAAGCTGCAAACGGTTGGAAATATTCTCTCCGCGTGCATCAAAACAATGCGCCAGATTGCTCTCGGGCGTGGAATTGTCGTAGATATACGACGGATGCACCTGCAAAACGTATCGCTCAAACGGCTTTGCCGGAACGGATGTGATTTTGTGTCCCTCGAATTGATTTATCACAAAAATATCCCCCGGAGCGACGTCGTATATGCGCTCATCGATAAAAAATGTCTTGCCGGGAGAAAGGCAGAATACAATCTCGCAGCATTCGTGCAGGTGAATATCGCTGTTGGTATCGCCGGCGGTTGAATAAAAGCAGCCGAAACCCAGTTTGTTATTGGCGCAGTCTATTGCCTCGCTGCATTTTGAGAATAGCACTTTCATATGTATATACCTTACTTTTCTTTATAGTTGTTTTTGGGGCAGCTCCCTCGGAGATGGTAACTCCCTCAGTCAGCTTGCAGCTGACAGCTCCCTCGGAGATGGAGCCTATAAGCCCTCCTCGCCGAGGAGGGTGGCATTTCCGAAAGGGAAATGACGGGTGGAGTATTACACGATTGTTGAAATTGCGTTTTACATCTTCATTTAATACTATTATACATCACATTTGTAAAAATTGCAAGGTTTTATACAAAAAAAGCAAATACATTTCATTTTAAATAGTATATAATAACATTGGTAGTTGTAAAAATGCGTTTTTACAATTACACAAACTAACAGGAGGGATTAATTTGATTAAATGTACATTGAAAGATGTCAACAAAGACATCGCGGCGGAATATTCGGGCGATGAGATAGATGTCATGTACGAAGATTACTACAAGCCCGGCTCGTATTTTGAAGTAAAAGCGGACAGTGATTTTCTTTTCGTATCATTTGATGAGTCAAAGGCGGAGTCGCTTGTATATGTCCCCGACAGGCATTTTGTGTACAAAGTCCCGTACGGTGCGGCTTTGGCGGCATATGATGCTGAATCGTGGAATAAAAAAGGACATAAAATCACAATACGCGAGGCAAAGGACGAGGATGCATACAAAAAGCGCAACATTGCTTTGAGCGGAATCGACCAAACAGACAATGCAAAAACCTTTCCACACGCGCGGGCAAACTTTGTAACGCGCGGCGAGGCATGTTTCGAGGCAAAAAATGCGATTGACGGAATTATACAAAATCACAATCATGGCGATTATCCGCATCATTCCTGGGCGGCAGGCGCAAGGGAGGACATGGTATACACCATCGACTTCGGCGCAGATGTCGAGGTTGAGGAAATAATATTCTATCTGCGCGCGGACTTTCCGCATGATACTTATTGGAAATCTCTGAATGTCATGTTCTCGGACGGAGAAAAGGTGAGGGCGGAATTTGAAGAAACCGCCGAGGGACAAAAGCTCACATTGAAAGAGCCGAAAAAAACACAAAAAATAACTCTGACCGATTTCAAGCAGGCTGCAAATCCGCTTTCGTGGGCGGCACTGTCGGCAATTGAGGTCATGGGCAAATATATTAAAAAGGAGAATAAAACAATGGAAATAAGAAGTGCATCAAATCCAAAAGACGTTAAGCATTACACAACCGAGAGACTCAGAGAGGAATTCCACATCGCGAATCTCTTTACTCAGGACAATATCAGAATGGTATACAGTCACATCGACAGAATAATCACAGCCGGCTTTATGCCTGTTCTGCACGAGCTTAAGCTTGAAGCAGGCAAGGAGCTGGCTGCCGACTACTTCCTCCAAAGACGTGAAATGGGCTGTATCAACATCGGCGGCAAGGGCATAATCACAGTCGACGGCGTTGACTACGAAATGAATCCGCGTGACGGAATCTACATCGGCATGGGCAACAGGGACATCACATTCAAGTGCGTTGATACAGAAAATCCGCCAAAGTTCTATGTTTCGTCCTGTCCTGCTCACAAGGCATATCCGATTGTGAAAATCGATATCACAAAGGCGAAAAAGGTTCCCTGCGGAAGCGTGGAGGAGTGCAATAAGCGCGTTATCAACCAGTACATACACCCCGAGGTTATGCAGAGCTGTCAGCTGGCAATGGGTCTCACTCAGCTGGAGGTCGGCTCAAACTGGAACACAATGCCCTGCCACACTCATGACAGACGCATGGAGGTTTATCTCTATCTCGATATGGACGAAAACGATGTCGTATTCCACATGATGGGCGAGCCGCAGGAGACAAGACATATCATCATGCATAACGAAGAAGCCGTTATTTCTCCGAGCTGGTCTATCCACAGCGGCGTGGGCACAAGAAATTATTCCTTCATCTGGGCAATGTGCGGCGAAAATCAGGAATTTGACGATATGGACTTTATCGAGACAAAGGACCTGAAATAAGGAGGCGGCACTATGCGCGGAAAAACAGAGTGGGCAATTGCCGACGGATTTATGAGCGACAGCAAAAGCGGCGACTATGTAAGCCATGAAGCGGTCTGCGTGCTGAATCTGACCGATTCGGACGCGGAAGTGAGAATAAGCGTCTACTTCGAGGACAGAGACCCGATGACGGGATTTACGGCTCGGTGCGGTTCAAAGCGCACGAATCACATTCGCCTGGACAAGATAAAAAATGACAAGGGCGAGACGATTCCCAAAGAGCTGCCCTATGCGCTTTTGATTGAAAGCAGCGTCCCGGTTATCTGTCAGCACAGTCGCATGGACGTGTCGACAAGCGACATGACGCTTATGACAACGATGGCATACTAAAGACCTGTAAGCGGAAAAAGATTCGGAATGCAAAAAAACGAAATTTTGGGCGGAGAGCGGTATTTTCCGCCTGAAATATCGGCTCGGACTTGTGCATTTCGGAAGCATTTTTACGCATCCTCTTAAATAGGCGGCGCTTTTGAACTGCGCCGGCGGAAAGGAATAAAAACCATGAAAAAGGTACTTGAAATAAAAACAATCGGGGACGCAAAATATCACTGTACGGCAGGATATTTCACCGACAATAAATGGATTGACAATGACACCTTTGTTTACATGCGTTCCGAAAGCCCGGCAATCGGCAATGAACATCGTGATGACAGAGGAGAATCCGAATTTGTAAAGCTGTCCTTAAAGGATAACTCAGAGAAGGTTATCATGCGTGACAGCGTGTGCGGATTTTGCTATGTTGTGTTTGGTGACAAGCTGTATTATTCGGACGGAAAGAGCCTCAAGGCTGTAGATATAAATACAAAGGAAGTCAAAACGCTTTACACCAATGAGGACTATTACGCCGATGACGGCAATATGAAAATGGTTGCTCCGTCAATCACGAACGACGGAAAATTTGTAAGCGTTTTCATTGTCGGCAAAAGCGGAAATACAAAAGCGATTGTATTGAATGCCGAGACCGGCGAGATTCGCTACAGCATTGAAGTCGGTTTTGCGAGACCGTTTCACAATGTGACTCACGTGATGATATGCCCCACCGACCCGGATTTGCTCTATTTCTGCCATGAGGGAACGACCGAGTATGTCTCAAACCGCATGTGGCTTTATAATGCCAAAACGGGCAAAAAATATAACTTTGCAAAACAGAGACTTGACGAGGACGGAAACCTGGGCGACTGCTTCGGACATGAAATGTGGGAGCATAACGGCAAGGGCATGTATTTTGTTAAATATCCGCAGTCGCCGATCAAGCCGACCGGGATATGCCATGTCGACTGCGAAACGGGGAAGATAGAAGTCGCTGCGACGGGCTATAGGTATTGGCATGTCGGCGTGTCCGGGGATGGAAAATATCTCATGGCAGATACGTTTGAACCGGATATGAACGATAAATCAAAAAGCGAGGTTGTCGTTGTGGATTTGTCGGACGGCAGCGAGAACGTGATTGATGTCGCAAAAAAGGAAGAACATCCCGCGCATCCGCATCCGCAGCTTTCGCCGAACAATGATAAGCTGATTTACACTTCGCTTGACGAGAACAACAGAGTTGTTATGAAAATTGCATTTTTAAAGTAAAAGAAAGGATTGAATTTTATGTTTGAACTGACAGGAAAAATTGCGCTTGTAACAGGTGCATCGTACGGAATAGGCTTTGCAATTGCAAAGGGCTTTGCAAAGGCAGGCGCAACGATTGTATTTAACGATATCAAGCCGGAGCTTGTGGAAAAGGGACTTGCGGCTTATAAGGAGCTTGGAATCGACGCTCATGGATATGTCTGCGACGTTACAGACGAAGCGGCTGTTAATAACTTGATTGCGACAATCGAAAAAGAGGTCGGGACAATCGACATTTTGGTAAACAATGCCGGAATCATCAAGAGAATCCCAATGACCGAGATGAGCGCGGAGGAGTTCCGCCAGGTAATCGATGTTGACCTGAACGCTCCGTTCATCGTGTCCAAGGCGGTTATTCCGTCCATGATAAAGAAAGGTCATGGAAAGATAATCAACATCTGCTCGATGATGAGCGAACTGGGTCGTGAGACTGTTTCGGCATACGCGGCTGCAAAGGGCGGGCTTAAGATGCTGACAAGAAATATCTGCTCGGAGTACGGCGGATATAATATCCAGTGCAACGGCATCGGACCGGGCTATATCGCAACTCCGCAGACCGCACCGCTCAGAGAAATTCAGCCGGACGGTTCGCGCCATCCGTTTGATACGTTTATATGCGCAAAGACTCCGGCAGGCAGATGGCTTGAGCCGGATGAGCTTATCGGTCCCGCTGTCTTTTTGGCAAGCGACGCGTCGAACGCTGTGAACGGACATATTTTGTATGTTGACGGCGGAATCCTGGCATATATCGGAAAGCAGCCGCAATAAGGAGACGCGTATGAATAAGGCGATAGAAAAAAATAAGGCGTGGATTGACGAGACATGGAACAGGGTCGACGCAAAATTGAGCCGCGTTGCGGTAAAAAGCCGCGAAAAGATTCCCTACACGACGGTGAACGGCGAGCATGACAATAAGCTTGAGACCGACCCGGCGTGGTGGACAAACGGATTTTGGGGCGGCATGATGTGGCTTATGTATAAAGGCACAGGCAATGAGGAGTATAAAAAAACTGCCGAGCATGCCGAGGAGCTGATGGATAAGGCTTTTGAGGATGTCACCGGACTTCATCATGATGTCGGATTTATGTGGCATTTGATGAGCGGTGCGAATTATCGGCTGACCGGGAATAAAAAATCGTATAACCGCGAGCTGATAGCGGCGGCGCTCCTGGCGTCGAGATATAACCCGGACGGCAGATTTATCCGCGCGTGGAATGCGGATAACGCTGTCGGCTGGTCGATAATCGATTGCATGATGAATATTCCGCTTTTGTATCGGGCAGCGGAGGAAATCGGCGCGCCGAGGTATAAAAAGATTGCAATGAATCATGCGGATATGGCGGTTCGCGACCATGTGCGCGCGGACGGAAGCGTGAATCATATCGTGGAGCATGATGTTGATACCGGAGCGGTTGTGAGAACTCTCGGCGGACAGGGTTACGGCGAAGGCTCGTGCTGGTCACGCGGACTTGCGTGGGCGGTTTATGGAATGGTGCTGTCGTATGTTCATACCAAAAAGCAGGATTACCTGGACGCGGCAAAAAGGTGCGCCAACTTCTTTATCGCAAGCTGTGCAAGAACGGGGTATAAAGCGGAAGCCGACTTTATGTCGCCGACCGAGCCGGTGTACTATGACAGTACGGCAGGCGTCTGCGCCGCGTGCGGAATTTTGGAGATAGCGAAGTGTGTTTCGGAATCCGAATCGGAGATGTATACAGAGGCGGCGATAAATATTCTGAAAGCGACGGACGAGAATTTTTGCGATTACTCGGATAGGGAGGACGCGCTGGTGCTTATGGGCAGCGAGCGTTATCCGCATGGCGAGGATGATATGAAATGCGTGCATATTCCGATAATTTACGCGGATTTCTTCTATGTCGAAGCGCTGTTGAAATTAAAGGGTGATGATTTCCTTATTTGGTAGGAAAGTAAAAAAATCGGTGACCCGATAGGGGATATACCCCAAAAGCTTAAACTTTTGGGGTATATCTTTTTTGTCGTTCTTCAGTCATGCTCGAAAAACAGGGAGTGCTTATGAAATTATGATAGTATGCTTCCTTATTAAAATGCGGGGATTGTGGTAGCACATTCACAGCAAAAAGGCGAAAAGCAAAATGTAAGCCGGACAGAATTGAGTATGTGTGTAACGGTTATCACAGACACACCCATATGGTATGCTCCTCGCACAGAATTAACGAATCAGTACTTGATGAAGAGATTTGCAAG
>CAKSQL010000035.1 GCA_934486735.1 uncultured Clostridia bacterium
ATGGCACTCGTTGCCAAATTGAAAATTTGGACTCGGGCGCAATCGCTTTTTCAAACGGCAATCTGAACGGTTTTCTTTCAGACTTACAGTTTTATGCTTTGTGCCTTGCGGCACAGAAAGGAATGATTATAAAAATGATAAAGACACCTATATGTGATTTACTCGGAATCGAGTACCCCATTTTCCAGGGCGGTATGGCATGGATTGCCGACGGCGCGCTTGCGGCGGCTGTTTCGGAGGCAGGGGGTCTCGGAATTATTTCGGCGATGAATGCCGGCAGCGATTATTTAAGGGAGCAGATTAATATTGCAAGACAGCGCACAAACAAGCCGTTCGGCGTAAATGTTATGCTTGCAAGTCCGCACATCCCCGAGATTGCGTCGCTCCTTGCGGAGGAAAAAGTACCGGTTATCACGACCGGCGCAGGAAATCCGTCGAAATATATGGACGCGTGGCTTGCGGCAGGGAGCAAGGTAATCCCGGTTATAGCGTCGGCAGCAATGGCAAAAAAGGTAGAGCGCGCAGGCGCGGCGGCGGTTGTTGCCGAGGGCGGCGAGTCGGGCGGACATGTAGGAGATATGACTACAATGGCACTTGTTCCGCAGGTGGTTGACGCGGTCGATATCCCGGTCATAGCGGCAGGCGGCATAGGCGACGGACGCGGAGTCGCGGCGGCATTTATGCTCGGCGCGGTCGGAGTTCAGCTCGGTACTCGTTTCCTGGTAGCTAAGGAGTGTAATGTTCACGAAAATTATAAGCAAAAGATTATAGCTGCGAACGATATCTCGACAATTGTGACGGGAAAAAGGCTTGGACATCCGGTCAGAAGTATAAAAACTCCGTATTCGAGAGAATATGCAAAACTGGAATATTCCGATATAGCCGATGAAAAACTGGAGGAGTTCGGAGTTGGCGCTTTGAGAAAAGCGGCTGTTTTGGGCGATGAGAAAAACGGCTGTTTCCTTGCCGGACAGATTGCCGGAATGGTAACAAAGGAGCAGACGGCAAAGGAAATAATCGACGAAATATTCAAACAGGCGGAAACGATTCTGAAAGGAGCGGCAAAATGGGTAAAATAGCAATCTTGTTCCCGGGACAGGGAGCGCAGTACCCCGGTATGGGAAAATCGCTTTATGAAAATAACGAAAAGGTAAAGAAGCTTTTTGATGAGGCTGAAGAATACAGACCGGGGACACTAAATCAAATGTTCACCGGAACAAAAGAAGAGCTTATGCTCACAATCAACGCACAGCCATGCATATATTTGGCGGATATTGCGGCGGCAATCGCACTTGAGGAAAGCGGAATAAAAGCCGATGCCCTGGCAGGTTTTTCGCTCGGAGAACTGGCGGCACTGGCAATCGGCGGCGCATTCAGTCCGATAGAGGGCTTTAAAATAGTGTGCGAAAGAGCAGAGCTTATGAGAAAAGCATCCGAAACCATAGACTCGGGCATGACCGCGGTTGTAAAGCTGCCGGATGCGGCGGTTGAGGGTGCATGCGCCGAATTTGACTCGGTTTATCCTGTCAATTATAACTCGGACGGACAGCTTGTGGTGGCAGGAAAGAAAGACAGTCTGCCGGCATTTAAAGAAAGAATAAAAGAGCTGGGCGGAAAGAGCATAGACCTGGCGGTCAGCGGCGGATTTCATTCTCCGTTTATGAACAGCGCAGCGGCTGAATTTTCGGGGACACTAAATAAATACGATATGGAAATCCCCAAAATCCCGGTATATGCAAATCTTGACGCAAAGCCGTATGCAAAAAATCCGAAGGAGCTTTTGCCGCATCAGATAAACAATCCGGTGCGCTGGAAAGAGATTTTAAAAGCAATGTCAGAATCGGGAATAGATACATTTATTGAAGCAGGCCCGGGAAAGGTCTTGAGCGGCTTGGTAAAAAAATGTGTCCCCGGTGTTGAAATTTATGCGGCTGATTCGGCAGAAACGGTCGAGAATGTTTCGGAGGTAGTTAAAAATGCATGAAGATAAGGTAGCAATTATAACCGGCGGAACGCGCGGAATCGGGGCGGCAGCTGCAATAAAGCTTTCCGAAAGAATCGGAAAAATTGCACTTTTGTGCACAAAAAGTTCCGAGGCGGCAGAGGCAACGGCGGATGCGGTGAGAAAAAACGGTGCGGAATGCAGGATATATGAGTGCGATGTTGCGGATTTTGAAAAGAGTGCCGAAATTGTGAAAAAAATAACCGAGGAACTCGGTACTGCGGATATTTTAGTAAATAATGCGGGAATAACAAAGGATAAACTTATTCCGCAAATGAAAGAGGCGGACTTTGACAGCGTTATCGGTGTGAATCTCAAAGGGTGCTTTAATATGATACACCACACCGTTATGCAGATGGCTAAAAAGAGATATGGAAAAATTGTGAATATAACCTCGGTTTCGGGATTGGTCGGCAATCCTGGTCAGGCGAATTATTCGGCGTCAAAGGCAGGAATAATCGGTCTCACAAAGACGGCAGCAAAGGAATTTGCATCAAGAAATATATGCGTAAACGCGATTGCACCGGGATTCATAGCAACCGACATGACCGAAAAATTCCGGGATAATGCGGACGCTCTCGCAGGGATTCCGCTCAAAAGAATGGGCAGACCTGAGGAGGTTGCGGCACTGGTGGACTTTCTTGCAAGCGGCGCGGCAGATTATATAACCGGCGAAGTGATTAGAATAGACGGCGGAATGGCGATATAAAGGAAAGGATTGAATATATATGAAAAGAGTAGTAGTGACCGGAATGGGCGCAATCACACCGATAGGAAACAGCGTCTCGGAGTTTTGGGACGGATTGGTATCGGGAAAAAACGGAATTGCTCCGATTACGCTTTTTGATACAACGGATTATAAAGCAAAGCTTGCGGCGGAAGTCAAGAATTTTGAGCCGACCGATTATATGGAAAAGAGCGAAGTGAGAAAGCTCGACAGATTTGTTCAGTTCGCGCTCGCGGCGGCAAAGGAAGCGGTTGAGGACAGCAGCATTGTCGGAAATATAGCACCGGAGCGGTTCGGAGTGTATTTCGGCTCGGGCATAGGCGGCTTCAATACTTTCTGCGAGGAGGACAGAAAGTGCGTGGAAAAAGGTCCGAAACGTGTTTCGCCGCATTTCATTCCGAAATTGATTCTCAATCTTTCAGCAGGAAACATAGCTATAAAATATAACGCGCTCGGTCCATGCATTTCTGCGGTGACGGCATGCGCAACGGGGACAACAAATATAGGCGAGGCTTACAGGGCGATAAAGCATGGATATGCGGATGCCATTATTGCAGGCGGTTCTGAGGCGGCAATTGTGGATTTGGGTGTTGCCGGATTTACAAATTGTATGGCTCTTTGCACCGGAGAAGACCCGGAAGCAGCATCGGTTCCTTTCGATGCGCGCCGCAGCGGCTTTGTTATGGGTGAAGGCGCGGCAGCTCTCGTTTTGGAGGAATATGAACATGCAAAGGCAAGAGGTGCAAAAATCTACGGCGAGGTGTGCGGCTACGGCTCAACCTGTGACGCATATCATATAACTGCCCCTGCTCCGGATGCATCGGGTGCGGCAGCGGCTATTAAAAATGCACTTGAAGAAGCCGAAGCGCTTGAAAATACAAATATATATATAAATGCGCATGGAACAAGCACGCCGCTCAATGATAAGACTGAAACACTTGCGATTAAAAAGGTGTATGGCGAGGAGGATGCTCATAAAGTAAGCATAAGTTCGACAAAATCAATGACCGGACATATGCTCGGCGCGGCAGGCGCAGCCGAGGCGATTGCAGCACTGCTTGCGCTGGATAACGGCTTGATTCCGCCGACAATCGGCTACAGCGTTCCCGACCCGGACTGCGACCTTGATTATACCCCCAATACGGCAAAAAAGCGCGATGTGGATTTTGCCGCATCAACATCCCTTGGTTTCGGCGGACACAATGCATGTATAGTATTTAAAAAAGCAGATAATTGAAAAGCAACAGCTTTGCAATTACTTTAAAAATGCAGGAGGAACAGATATGAACATTGATGAGATAAAAACCATACTTCCTCACCGCGACAGCATGCTTTTGCTGGACGAGGTGACGGAGCAGGACGGCAAGGCAATCGGGAAGAAGAAAATAGTCGGCAATGAATGGTTTTTGGACGGTCATTTTCCCGGTGCGCCGGTTGTCCCGGGCGTTATCCTCTGTGAGATAATGGCTCAGTCGGTTTGTGTATTGATGAGAGATAAAATGACATCCGGAAAGCTGCCGTTTTTTTCGGGACTTGACAAGGTGAAATTTAAGTCACCGGTAAAACCGGGCGACTTGTTTACAACCGAATGTGAAATAATAAAAGAACGCGGAGTGTTTTATTTTGCAAAAGGAAAAGGCTTTGTTGACGGAAAACTGTGCGTCAGTGCGGAATTTTCCTTTGCGATTATTGACAGGTAGGTATGAGATATGAATATAATTGAGAAAATAAAGGGTGTCTTTAAAAAAGGGGACACAAAAAAGTGCAGCGGCTGCGATAACGAATTTCTTGTAAAGGAGCTTGAAGAGAATAACTTTATATGTCCCTCTTGCGGAAAGTATATCAGAATGGATCCGAAAGAGAGAATCAAGCTGATTGCAGACTCGGGCAGCTTTGCCGAAACGGATGCAGAACTTGAAAGCAAAAATATTTTAAATTTTCCGGAGTATGACGAAAAGCTTGAAAGCGCACAAAAGGCGAGCGGAGAAAAGGATGGAGTCACCTGCGGATTTTGCAGAATCGGCGGTATCGACTGCGCGGTATTTGTGATGAACCCGTATTTTATGATGGGTAGCATGGGTACTGTCGTGGGTGAAAAAATAACCCGTCTTTTTGAAGCGGCAGCCGAGAAGGGTGTTCCGGTAATCGGTTTCACTGCGTCGGGCGGCGCAAGAATGCAGGAGGGAATTTATTCACTCATGCAGATGGCAAAAGTCAGCGGAGCGGTGAAACGTCACAGCGATAAGGGAAATCTTTATATCACAGTTCTCACCGACCCCACAACCGGCGGAGTTACGGCAAGCTTTGCAATGGAAGCAGATATAACGCTTGCCGAGCCGAACGCGCTTGTCGGCTTTGCCGGAGCGAGAGTCATTAAGCAGACAACCGGCGCGGAGCTGCCGAAAGGCTTTCAGAGGGCGGAATTTTTGCTGGAGCATGGATTTGTCGATGCTATAGTCGAACGTCCCGAACTGAGAGAAAGATTGGTGACGATCTTAAAATTGCATAAAAGATAACATAAAAAAATATGCCGCACTCACATTAATTATACCGGTGCGGGGCGGCGGAATGGAGATTAACGTGAAAGAATCTTTCACGTTAGCCTCCGGCAGGATTGAAAAGCCCGTGCGAAATTTTCCTCACTATGTTCGGAAACGCACATGGGCATTAATAATCTCTTATCATCCCTTGCCCTGCCGATAGGAGACTTTTATTATTTATTATGCTGATGCAGGGCGGCGGAATGGAGATTATTATGAACGCATATGACAGAGTTCTGGAGGCGAGAAAGGGTACTCGCCCGATGGGAAGATTTTATATAGAACATATGACAGACAGCTTTATAGAGCTTCATGGAGACAGGCGATACCGAGATGACGGCGCGATAGTTGCCGGAATAGCAAGTCTTGACGGCGAACCGGTGACGGTGATAGCGATGGAGCGCGGCGATAGTATCGAGGAACGCATGAAGCGCAACTTCGGCTGCCCGAGCCCGGAGGGCTATCGCAAGGCGCTCAGGCTTATGAAACAGGCTGAAAAATTCAAACGGCCGGTTATCTGCATAATCGGAAGCTCAGGTGCTTTCTGCGGAATAGGTGCGGAGGAAAGAGGTCAGGGACAGGCGATTGCCGAGAATCTTATGGAAATGATGACCTTAAAAACTCCGATCGTCTCGGTTGTTGTCGGTGAGGGCGGCAGCGGCGGAGCGCTTGCTCTCGGTGTCGGCGACAGAGTGTTTATGCTTGAAAATGCAGTCTACTCGGTAATATCGCCAGAGGGCTGCGCAAGCATTTTGTGGAAAGACGGCGCAAAAGCGGCAGACGCTGCCGAGTGCTTAAAGCTGACCGCGCATGACCTGCAAGGCTTTGGTGTTGTCGAGGATGTAATCGGCGAGGACGGAGGAGCGGAGCAGACCGCTCAAAGATTGAAAGAAAAATTGTCAAAAACCATTGCCGAGCTTAAAGCTATGCCGGAGTCGAAAATGCTTGACGAACGCTATAACCGTTTCAGAAGAATCGGAGAGAAGCAGGGCTGAAAAAAAGCCGCTTTCCAAAACAGCTTTGGAGAGCGGCTTTTTGAGTATTTATTTTTGCAAATTCTGCCGTAGATTTTTTAATGCCGTACCGTTTTTTTCGTCGGCAATTGTGACTTCAATATCATTTTTTTTCTCTGCCAAGGGAACATCCAACGAGTTACAAACCATTATTCCGACATCACTGCGTATTGCGGGCGTGTTGGGAATAAGTTCAAGAGAACTTGTTATTTCCAGCTGCGATGCAACGGCATTATAGCCTGCCGGGTATCCGCTCATGTATTCTGCCATTGTATCATATCCCAAAAGGCAGACAAGCATTTTTACAATTTCCTCATTTGTTATATCTCTTTCAGGATTAAAATTTCCGTTTTTGTACTCGGCATTTCGTCCGTTTATAACGCATTCGTCGCAGCAAAGTTCCATATCATCCTCGAAAATACGAAAAAGAATCACATTTATCGGATTAAACCAATGCACCGCGAGGAGCATGTAGGCAAAAAGCTTTATAATATGGTGGAGCTTTTTTATATGCATTTTTTCGTGAGCAATTATATATGGCAGCTGTTCGCTGCAAATATGCGCCGGAATATATATTTTCGGTCTGAAAATCCCAAAAACAAATGATGAGGATATATTTTCCGCAACAAATATGTCGTCACTGTACTTTGTTGCAAAACGCAGCCGCCGGTCAAGTCTGATGTAAGCAGCCACACCGAGGATAAGTAATACCGCCGTGCCGAAAAGCCATATTGCCGCTGCTGCGTTTTTGGCGGTGGCGGTGTTTTTGGCTGTCGGAGTATTTATCGTTATCACTTGCACGGCTGCCGCTGTATTTTCGAAATTTTTGCTGTATTCTGCTCCGCGGTTATTGAATAAATTGAACACGCTCAGACCGTTTCCGAACGACACCGGACATACAAGCCGAAAAGCAACAATCAGCCATAAAAGAAATGTTATCCTGCGGCTGCACCCTATTTTTTGCAGCAGAAATCTCACTGCGAGCATCAATATCGCATGTATTATATCAATACATTTTTAATAAAAAATAAAAAAAGTTTGCCATAATGCTTTTGATGTGCTATAATTAAAGACAAGAGTATATAAAAGGAGATGACGGGGATGTTTCCGAACAGAGATACAGCAATAAAGGAATTGGAAATTGCAAGTGAAAAGAATTCCGGATCATGGACGGAACATTCATATAATGCGGCAAAGGCGGCGGAAAGAATAGCCGAGCGCTGCAAAATGGACAACGAGAAAGCGTTTGTGCTCGGACTTTTGCACGATATAGGCAGACGGACGGGTATAGCGGCGGTCAGACATATTATCGATGGATATGACTATGCGATGTCAAAGGGTTGGGACGATGCGGCGCGTGTGTGCCTGACGTATTCGAGGATATCGATGCAGACATCGGAAAAAAGGATATCACGCATGAGCAGTATGAGTTTATAAAGGACTATTTGAATAAGCTTGAATACGATGATTATGATAAGCTGATAATTCTATGCGATTCATTGGCAGACGCGAACGGTTTTTGCATTTTGGAAAAACGATTTGTCGATACAACAAGACGCTACGGCGTTTTTCCGTTCACGATTGACAGATGGAATAATACTGTTGCGTATAAGGAATATTTTGATAAATTGGCAGGGGAATCGGTCTATAGGTTTTTGCCGAGTATTGAAAATTGTATATATGTGTAGGTGGGTGCTGAATCAGTATCCGCTTTTTATATTTGAGCGAAAATCCAATTTATAAGTGTATAAATTTTTGTTAATTATCATTTTGTATATGACTTATTTTAACAATTTATGATAATAACGGTTTACAAAATCTAATTTTTGTGATATACTGGCATTGCAGCCAATATTTATATGGGTTTTGTTTGACTTGTATTTTGGCTGTAAAGAAGAAATATTTATTAAGACGCGGAGGGTAAAAAATGAATACAAAGATTAAAAGGTTTATGTCGGGAATATTGATATTGGTTATAATATTTTCCTATGTATCAGTTATGGCGAGAACTAATGCAACGCCGAATTACAGCAGTGCCGTTTCGAGTTACAGTGAACTGGAATCAAGGCTTAATTCGCTGATAAGCAAATATAATAACACATATTGGACATCTAACGGAGGAGCGTCAAATTCATCCGGAGACAGCTCATTGTACTACTATGGAATACAATGCAACGGATTTGCAAAATTGATTTTTAATGACTTATTCCATTGCGGCAGTATAGGAACAACCGGAGGAATATATTATGTAAGTAATCCCAACGGCGCAGCAGAGATTGCACGAGATACTTCCGTAACGGCGGATGATGCCAAAAAAATATTAAGCAGCGGAAGCAAAGGGGATTTTATTCAGGTAAAAAGGAGAACGAGCGGCGGTCCTCACTCTATGATTTTAGCAGGAAAAGATGAAAACGGTGTATGGATTTTTGACTGCAATTCAGATAGGAAATGCGGAGTGAAGTACCAGTATCAAAGCTGGGCAACATTTGCAAATAAAAATATTGCAATGTCGTTGTATCATGCCACTAATTATCCGCAGGGCGGCGGAAATACTTATCTTGATATAGGAACGAATTTCTATGCAAATATTATACAGCGCGATAATTGGGCTACAGTCATAAATAACAATGGCAGCGTAGAAATAGGAACCGAAAACGGATATGCAAATGAATTGTGGTGGTTTGAACGCCAGGATGACGGAACGTATTATATACAATCAATGGAAGATAATCGTTATCTTGATGTAGACAATGCTAAAACGGATAACGGAACAATAATCAAAGTATGGGAGTATTCAGGCTCAAACGCTCAAAAATGGTATGTGAAAAACGGTGACCATGGTTTCGTAATATATCCCAAAAATGCCTTAAATTCATGTTTGGATTGCACCAATGCAAGTACAAGCGTAGGTACAAAAATACAGCTTTGGGAACAGAACGGTACAGCAGCACAGGGATTTAGTATCTATAAGCAAGGATATTTCAGATTTTGCGATTTGGGAGACACATTTTACGCGCCGATTCTCAATACAGATTCATGGAAACCGTTATTAAATTCGGGTCGTAATCTTGTTTTGGGTGCGAATGATACAAATAATTCGGATGTTTTATGGCAGTTTAAACATAATCCGGACGGTACATATACAATTTCTTCATGCCTGGACGGTTCTTGTATCGATGTTTTGAATGAGGGGTCAACAGCAGGAACCTCTGTGGGATTGTGCACTCCAAATGGTTGTAATGCACAGCGTTGGTATATAGGAATGTATGAGAATGGCTGGGTGCTGAAACCAAAATGTGCTCCCGATTGTGTTCTGGATCTGATTGACAATAATACTTCTCCCGGAACAAAGTTCCAGCTGCATCCGCAAAATAATACAGGTGCGCAGAAATTTTCGATATATCGCGGTGATGAATGTAAATTAATAGGACCTGCCTTAAATGTCAGTGTGGGAAATTCAGCATCAAAAACAAAATTCACCTGGGGTGATGTATATGGCGAGTCGAAATACGATGTAAAGATATGGAAAAACAAACTATACGAGGGTGACGCATATCACATTGAATGGGGTACAAATTCCGGATATGAAATTAATTTACCGGCAGGCACGTACCAGGCATATGTGGACGCGAGCAACTATTTTGAATGCAAAATGAGCAATGTCATTACTTTTACAGTGAGCGATGCCGTTTACAATGTCAATTTTAATGCAAATGGGGGCAGCACGCCCACATCAAGCAAAAGGGTAACGTACAATTCGACATACGGCGACCTGCCGACTCCGAGCCGTTCGGGTTACAGATTCCTCGGCTGGTATACATCAGCAAGCGGCGGAAGCAGGATTGAGAGCGGAACGACTTTTGCAATAACTTGGGATCAGACCTTGTATGCGCATTGGTCTGCAAACAGCTACAATGTCGTATTCAATGCAAATGGGGGCAGCACACCCACATCAAACAAAAATGTAACGTATAATTCAACGTACGGCGACCTGCCGACTCCGAGCCGTTCGGGTTACAGATTCCTCGGCTGGTACACATCAGCAAACGGCGGAAGCAGGATTGAGAGCGGAACAACGGTTTACATAACGTCAAATCAAACTTTGTATGCACAATGGGAAAGAACTGCGTATACAATATCATATAATACCAACGGCGGAAGCGGCGTATTTGAATCGCAAACAGCGGATTTGGGCAATGGCATAACAATACCCGAATCGGTTCCTGAAAAGGACGGATATAAGTTTTTGGGATGGGCAAAAGCCGCCGATGCGGCATATGCTGAATACAGATCGGGAGAGCAAATTGCAGCATCCGGCGATATGACACTGTATGCCGTGTGGAAAATCATACCGTACACGCAAACTGAAATAGTTAATTACGGCAGTTATAAAATAGGGACAATTCAGCTTAATTATGTCACAGCACCGGCAAAAATCATTATTGCAAAGTATAAAGGAAATGTGTTTGTCGGAGCTGAGGAGAGAGATTATAAAAACAGTACCGAAACATTTGCGGTTATAGGCGATGTCGATACAGTTAAAATTATGGTTTGGGAGGACATGGACGGAATGACGCCTGTCACATCCTCGGAAGTGAAAAATTTCTGAGAAATAAAGATGTCATGTTAAGGCAATTCGAAAATGACTCAGTTCTGTTAAAAGAATTGAGTCATTTTTGTTGTCCGAAAGTAAAAAAAGACAAACAAAGACGGCATAAATTTCTTCATGCCGTCTTTGTTTGAAAAATAGATAATTAATAGATGGCTCTGACTTTCCAAATACCTTCAACCGAGCTGATCTTTTCAATTAATTCGTCGGTAATTGCAGAGTCCGTGTTAATAATGGTATATGCGCAATCCTTTTTGCTTTTGTTTATCATATCCGATATGTTCGCACCCACAGCGGAAAAGATTTGTGTGAGCTGAGCAATCATATTCGGAATATTTTTATGCACAACTGTAATTCTTCCCTTGCCGCCAAGCGGAAGTTCACAATTGGGGAAGTTGACAGAATTTAATATATTTCCGTTTTCCAGGAAGTCGGCAATTTCCTGGGCTGCCATAACAGCGCAGTTATCCTCCGATTCAACCGTCGATGCACCGAGGTGGGGAATTGCGATAATTCCTTCTTGGTTTACGGTTTCGGCACAGGGGAAGTCGACAACGTAGCTTGCAACCTTGCCCGATGCGATAGCCGCTTTGATATCGTCGTTATTGACAAGCTCGCCTCTTGAGAAGTTCAAAATTCTCACGCCGTCTTTCATCATTGCAAATGCATCTTTGTTCAGCATATGCTTTGTGCCGTCATTTAAAGGAACATGGACGGTGATATAATCAGCTTCTTTAAATATCTGATCCATGTTTTTCGCTTTTGTTATATGGCTTGACAGTCTCCAAGCGGCGTCAACCGACAGATACGGATCAAAGCCTATTACATTCATGCCGAGGTGTCTTGCAGTATTGGCAACCAAAACACCGATGGCGCCGAGTCCGATAACTCCGAGTGTTTTGCCTTGAATTTCCTGACCTGCAAACTGTGATTTGCCCTTTTCGACCTGCTTTGCGACATCATCGCCGGTGAGCGTTCCTGCCCACTCGATACCCTTTGTGATCTTTCTTGACGAAAGCAGAAGTCCGGTGATTACCAGTTCTTTAACCGCGTTTGCGTTTGCGCCCGGGGTGTTGAACACAACAATTCCCTTTTCGCTGCATTTGTCGATGGGGATATTGTTTGTGCCGGCACCGGCTCTTGCAACCGCCTTCAGGTTCTCCGGCAGTTCCATATCGTGCATGACAAAACTTCTGAGGATTATTCCGTCAACATTTGCTGAGGCATCGTCGGTGATTGAATACTTTGCACTGTCAAGCTGTTCAAGACCGCATGCCGCAATTTTATTCAATGTTAAAATATCAAACATAATTATTTCAGTCCTTTTTAGTTATTTTCAGCTTCGAATTTCTTCATAAACTCAACGAGTTTTTCCACACCCTCAACCGGCATAGCGTTGTAAATGCTTGCGCGCATTCCGCCGA
Source organism: uncultured Clostridia bacterium (assembly GCA_934486735.1). Taxonomy (GTDB): domain Bacteria; phylum Bacillota; class Clostridia; order UBA1381; family UBA1381; genus CAKSQL01. Next base: position 12,316 of record CAKSQL010000035.1, read on the forward strand.
CGGTTCTGTGACCTTTGAGATTTACAAAGCCGGCTTCCTTTGCTTCTTTTACAAACTTCGCGTCAAGCTCTTCGTTGCCTGTCACGAAAGGAATATTCATAAGTGAACGATCCTCCGGAACAACTGTTCCCTTGAACAACTCCGACGAATCAAGGAAATCGTAAAGAATTTTTGCTTTTTTCTCATTTATTTTCTGAAGTGCGGCAACTCCGCCCTTTTCCTTTATCCACTCAAGAACAAGCTTCAATACATAAATGCCGTACGTAGGCGGAGTATTGTAAAGCGATGCGTTATCGGCATGAATCTGATAATTGAACATTGTCGGAGTAATATCCATCTGATTTCCGATTAAGTCGTCGCGCACGATAACGAGTGTAACGCCTGCCGGACCGAGGTTCTTCTGAGCGCCTGCAAAAAGCAGACCGAACTTCGAAACATCAATTTCTTCCGACATAACCATTGACGAGATATCGGCAACCAAAGGCACATCGCCTGTGTCGGGCAGTGTGTTGAACTTTGTTCCGTAGATTGTGTTGTTCATGCAGATGTAGAAATAGTCGGCATCCTTTGAGAATGTCGATTTGTCAAGCTTAGGAATGTATGAAAAAGTCTTGTCTGCAGAGGATGCAACTTTGTTTACGGTTATGTATCTTTCAGCCTCGGCAGCAGCTTTCTTTGCCCACTGACCGGTGATTACGATATCGCATTTTTTGTTTTTGTTTCCCAGATTCATAGGAATCATTGTAAATTGGCTCGAACCGCCGCCCTGCAGGAAAAGTACCTTATAGTTATCGGGCACGTGCATAAGCTCTCTTACAAGCGCCTCTGCGCCTTTTATGATTTCGTCATAGTCCTTTGAACGATGACTCATTTCCATAACCGACATGCCGCTTGTGCCGTACTCAACCATTTCTGCCTGCGCTTTTTTAAGCACTTCCTCGGGCAGCATTGACGGACCTGCGGAAAAATTATATACTCTCATTGTTACAACCTCCCATTTTCCTCGAAACTGCGGAAGAATTACTTCGAAAGCATTTCTTGGAATCAGATAATTAGTTTTGCAAAATAAACTGCATTACATATATTATATAACATTTTTTCCGATTAGTCAATACATCTTTGTTATTTATTTAACTATTTTTGCTTTTTTTATTCCTCAGCGCTGTCATAATATGCTGAATTGCTTAAAATAAGCCGTAATTTAAAAAATATTTAAGATTTATTTTTTCGGAATTGGCATGTGGAGTTCATCCGACATGTGTCGCAGGCGGTTTTGGAGCAGCCGCCGACAGGCGTTTTTGAAAGTCCTATCACCGCGGTTACGGATTTCCTGGGGAACATTAAAAATTGTTCATTGCAGGTGAGACCGATTTGTCTTTGTGCATTCAGCGCGCGCAAAAACTCCGGCTGGAGTGAGAGCGGCAGGTCGCCGTAGCCGGGACTGAAGCGCGATGTGGGAAAAAGACCGCGTTCGGTAAGTCTTTCGGCGATTGAGCCGCACACAAGGTCGCAGTAGCTTTCTATCAAGGACGAGCCGCAGCAGTCCATTATAATTGCGCGTGTGAGGTCCTGTGCCTCGTAAATTCGTATGCGGCGCTCTATGTCCGCGCCTATGCTTGCCGCAAACAAAATCACACTCTCGCAGCCTTTGAGATGTTCGGCGATATCGCTGCCGCAAAGGAGCATGCCGCAGTTGTCGACGCGGATTCCGTCCGCCGAACGCGATATCGGCGATTCGACTGCACAATAGCGCGGAGTGACCGCTTTTTCCGCTTCCGCCGAGGTTTTATCTATCATTTCCGAAATTGTATCCGATATTTCCTGACCGTTATAGCCGAGATAGCGGAGGACTTCGTTTTTGTCGCAGACTACCATGTCTTTATCCTTTCAAGATTCTTGCGCGCAATTTCCGGGCGGTTCATGGTATACAGGTGAACGCCGTCCACCTTGTGCGCAATGAGGTCGTTTATCTGAGCGGCGGAGTATTCGATCGCCGCTTTTTCCAGGTCCTCGGGACTGTGCTCGTACTTTCTCAAAATTCTTATAATCGCCGCAGGGAGCGACGCGCCGCACATAAATATCATTTTTTCTATCTGACTTTTGGAGATTATCGGCATAATCCCGGCGGAAATGGGGATTCGCAGGTTGTACGCAAGTGTTTTGTCGTAAAATTCGTAAAAGCAGCGGTTGTCGAAAAACAGCTGAGTAATGAAAAATTCCGCACCTGCATCAGCCTTTTCTTTCAGATAGCGTACATTTTGCTCCATTGTTTCGCAGTCGATATGACCCTCGGGATAGGCGGTCGCACCAACGCATAGGGAGGGGTGATTGTGCTTTATTTCGGCGATAAGTTCCTTTGCATAGTGCAGCTCCGGCTCACCCGAAAAGTCCTCCGGAATATCGCCGCGCAGGGCAAGAATGTTCTCTATTCCGGCTTCTTCCGCTTTTTTGAGGATATCGGAAATTTCGCTTCGGCGCGAGTTTATGCATGTGAGATGCGCAACGCTCTCGATTCCGTATTTGTGTTTTATCGCTGAGGCAATTTCGAATGTTTTGCCGCTGTTTTTGCTGCCGCCCGCGCTGTAGGTGACGCTGATAAAGTCCGGCGAAAGCTCGCTCAGTTCGGAAAGAGCGCCGTATATCGAGGATATGTCGGGGTCTTTTTTGGGCGGAAATATTTCAAATGATATCACTGTTTTTTTGTTTTTGTATATTTCTTTTATCTTCATAATATTTAAAATGCCTTTCTTTTTTTTATTTGCATAAAAATGCTGCATTGATCTCGTTCCCTGCACGCAGGAGATTTTTTACTATAATTATATATCAAATTTCGGGATATTTCAATAAATAATCTCAAAAAAACAAAATATAAATATATTTGTGTGTACATTCAGCGGATTTTGTGGTATAATTATAGGTAATTACTGAAAATGGGAGGTCGGAGTGAATGGCACTCGATACAACGGTTGTGAATGCGCTCTGCCGCGAGCTTTCCGAAAAGCTCACCGACGGCAGGATAGATAAGATACATCAGCCGGAGCGCGATGAAATATTAATCGGAATACGCACGTATACTGAAAATTACAAGCTTGTCCTTTCGGCAAGCCCGGCTTATCCGCGGATACATTTCTCGTCCGCACAAAAGGAAAATCCGATGACTCCGCCGATGTTCTGCATGCTTTTGAGAAAGCATCTGTCCTCGGGAAAAATAGTTCGGATATCGCAGACTGACTACGAAAGAATCATATGCTTTGATATTGAGTCATACAATGAGCTTGGCGACTTGACGACAAAGCATCTGATAGCGGAGCTTATGGGTCGAAATTCGAATATAATTCTGACCGATGACAATATGAAGATAATCGATTCGGCAAGACATGTCGATTTTACGCAAAGCTCGGTGCGGCAGATTCTGCCGGGGAATATGTACTCTCCTCCGCCGCCCCAGGACAAGACTCCGATTTTGTCCGATGAGATTTGCAGTGTAAAATTGGATTTTTCAAGACAGGGCATAACCCCGGAAAAGGTGATTATGGAAAAGGTTTCGGGAATAGGTCCGCTGACGGCGCGCGAGATTGTTTACAGGGCGATAGGCACATGCGGCGCGGTCTGCGGCGAGCTTTCGGACAGGCAGAAGGAGGATATAGAAAAATCGCTCCGAAGCGGATTTTATAAAGAAATTTCGCCATGCATGCTGACCGACGAAAGCGGAAAGACAGTTGATTTTTCGGCATTTGAGATAAGGCAATACGGCAGAAGTATGAAAATCACTTCATATGACTCGGTGAGCGGACTTTTGGACGCGTTTTATAAAAAGCGCGACGGCGACGAGAGGATGAAACAAAAGAGCGCCGGACTGAAAAAAATTCTGCACACGCATGAGGAACGCCTGGCAAAAAAGCTGATTATTCAGCAAAAGACCCTGGCGGACGCGGCAAAAAAAGAGGAGTATAAAATCAAAGGCGACCTTTTGACGGCGAATATATACAGGATAGAGACGGGGGTGAAAAGCGTGCGCCTGGAGAATTATTACGAGGCGGATTGCCCCGAAATTGAAGTCGTATTGAAACCGGAGCTTTCGCCGTCGCAAAATGCGCAGAGATATTATAAGCTTTACAATAAGGCGAAGAATGCGGAAATTGAAGTGGCGCAGCAGATGAAATCTGCAAATGAGGATTTGGAATATATAAAAAGCACCATGGCGCTGGTGGACAATTGCACATGTGAGAGCGATTTGAACGCAATACGCGCAGAACTGGCGGGGCAGGGCTTTATAAAGCGCGTTCAGACGAAAAAGAAGCAGAAAAAGGAGAGCGTGCCGAAACCGATGCACTTTGTGAGCGCGGACGGTTTTGACATTTATGTGGGCAAGAACAATACTCAAAACGATTATCTGACTCTTAAATTTGCCAATCAGCAGGATTTGTGGTTTCACACAAAGCAGATTCATGGATCGCATACTGTGATTAAGCTCGGGACGGACAAGAATGTTCCGGACTCGACAATACTTGAGGCAGCGGAGATTGCGGCATATTATTCGCAGGCACGCGAGTCGTCGAATGTGCCGGTGGACTACACTGTGATAAAAAATGTAAAAAAGCCGAACGGAGCAAAGCCGGGAATGGTAATTTACGATTCGTACAACACGTTATATGTTCACCCAAAAAATCCGGAAAAATAAGCTGTTTACAAGAATTTTTGCAAGTTTGGGAAAAATCGATTGACATAATTCTTTCAAGGGTGTATAATATAATTTGATATTTTGTGAAAGGAAGTTTTGCATATGAAACAAAAGCTGTTTGCTTTGGCTGTCGCTGCTGCGGTCGGTCTGGGGGCATCGGCATATGCCACGGCGGATGTAAAAATAAATGTCGGCGGAGAAGAGCTTGTCTGCGAGCCGGGAGCGGTTATCAGAAACGACAGGGTTCTTGTTCCCATGCGCGCTATTTTTGAAAAGCTCGGCGCACAGGTTTACTGGGATGAGGAGACCGAGGTGATAAGCGTGATTAAAGATGATTTTATCATGCTTTTGCAAAAGGACAATCCAAAGATGTTTATACACAGCGGCAATGAGGAAAAGGAAGTCGAGCTTTCGGCACCTCCGATAATTGTCGATGACCGCGCAATGGTTCCGATACGCGCCGTTTCGGAGGCGTTCGGCATAGAAGTGGGGTGGAATGACGCTCTGCGCGAGGTTGATATTAATATATAGGAAATAAAATGCACAAATGGTATGGCGGCAGTCCTTGCCATACGGATAAGAGAAAATCACCATTTGTACTGAAATATGGCAACGGAACGGAGAAATAGTGTGAAAGTTCCTTTCACACTATTAGGATTAAATTGCCCGTGCGAAAATTTCCTCACTGCGCTCGGAAACGCACATGGGCGTAAAAATCTCTTATCGTTCTTTGCTGCATGGATAAGAGAAAATCACTATTTGTGCCGGCATATGGCAACGGAACGGAGAAATAGTGTGAAGGTTCCTTTCACACTATTAGGATTAAATTGCCCGTGCGAAAATTTCCTCACTGCGCTCGGAAACGCACATGGGCGTAAAAATCTCTTATCGTTCCTTGCCGCATGGATAAGAGAAAATCACTATTTGTGCCGGCATATGGCAACGGAACGGAGATTTTTATGAGACAAAGCAGAGTAGTTACAATTCAAGACATTTCATGTTTCGGCAAATGCTCGCTGACCGTTGCGCTGCCGATAATATCCGCAATGGGAGTGGAGACCGCGATTATCCCGACGGCGGTTCTTTCAACCCACACCGGAGGATTTGAAAATTTTACATTTCATGACCTGACCGTGGATATTCCAAAGATAGCGGAGCATTGGCGTTTGCTGGATTTGAACTTTGATGTGATATACACCGGGTATCTCGGATCGTTTGAGCAGCTTGAATACATAAGCGATTTTATAGACAGCTTCAAAACGAAGAATAATATTGTAATGATAGATCCGGTAATGGGCGACAATGGTACGCTTTATACCGGATTTACAAAAAAATTTGCACTCAGCATGGCACAGCTTTGCAAAAAGGCGGACGTTATTGTTCCGAATCTGACCGAGGCGGCATATATGCTCGATGAGCCGTATGCGCCCGATGGTTATGATGAGGAATATATACGCGGTTTGTTAAAACGGCTGTGCAAAACCGGTGCAAAAAGCGTCATACTTACCGGAGTGAGCTATTCGCACGATAAAATAGGTGCGGTTGCATATTCGGCGCAGAGCGGAGAGTATTGCGAATATTTCACCGAGCGTATCGGCGAAAGCTTTCATGGAACGGGAGATATATTTGCAAGCGTATGTGCCGGAGCACTGGCGAGAGGCGTCTCAATGAAAGAATCAATAAAACTTGCGGCGGATTATGTTCTGGCTTGCATAAGAGCGACCGCAGGGCATGAAAAGGAACATTGGTACGGGGTAAGATTTGAAGATTGTATACCCCAACTTACAAAAAAATTGGACAGACTGATTGATTTGGGAGGCAATAACGGTGGAAAACGACGTTGAAAGGTTTGAAGTTTTTGAAAAAATAAGTGTAAAGCGAAATCTTGACATTATGAAAAAAAGAATGGCAGAACTGCGCAGGGAGAAAAATATGACGCAGCTGCAGATGTCATATCAGATGGATGTCAGCCGAAGCAGCATCGCATCGTGGGAGAACGGGAACAGGATTCCGGACGCAAACCGGATTAATGACATGGCACATTTTTATGATGTGACCCCGGATTATCTTTTGGGCTTTGTTGACGAAAAGCTCGGAAAGGTTGAAAGAAAAATAAAGCTGGATGAGAAAAAGCTTGCCGAAAAATAATATCGGCACTGTGCTGCTTAAAGACCGCTTGCTGCGATGTCGATTGAGAGTCGAGGGATGATTAACATGGATTATAGAAAAATAGAGGCTTCCGACGATAAAAGAATTGCCGAAATTATTCGTGCAAATTTGGAAAGACTTCATTTAAATATCCCCGGAACGGCATATTTTGACCCCGAACTGGAGCATTTGAGTTCATATTATAACAGCGATTCATCAAAGCGTGCTTATTTTGTCGCTCTTGATGAGACAGGGCAGGTGGCCGGCGGTGTCGGCATTGCTGAATTTGACGGAATAGAAAGCTGCGCCGAGCTTCAAAAGCTCTATTTGGATGACTCTGTTAAGGGAAAGGGGTTCGGAAAGGAACTGATGCGGATTGCCGAGGATTGGGCAAGGTCGGCAGGTTATCGGAATCTGTATCTCGAAACTCATACAAATCTGTCGGTGGCATTGGGACTTTATAAAAAAATGGGTTTTTGTCAAATTGAAAAGCCTTGTTCCACGCCGCACAGTGCAATGGATTGTTTCTTTCTGAAAAAATTGTAATGCGTCATAACAAACAGCCGCTAAGCCGAAAGGCGGCAAGGAGATTGATCTATCTGAGCGCGGCGAGTGAAAGCGTTTCGGGGCTTTAACAATAAGCTTTGAAATTTTATTCAGACAAACAAGAACGGATGCTCAAATGTGTATTTCAAGGGGCATCCGTTTTATCTGTGCAATTATTGTTTTGTTTTTTACTTTTCTTCGGTTAATTATTTTCTGGTTTGGGACTTTGCTTTATCTTAAAAGAAAGCGTCATAAGACTGTCGGTCAGATGTACGTTTTCAATTGCTATCGGCTCGGAAATTTTAAGTTCGGCATAAGAAAAATTCCATATTCCCTTTATTCCGCAGCAAACCAGTCTGTCGGCTGTTTTTTGTGCCGCCGATTTCGGAACGGCGAGTATCGCAATGTCAATTTTGTTGTCACGTACAAAATCTTCGAGCAATGAGTCGGAAAGAACTGCAACGCCGTTGATTGTAGTTCCTATTATTTTTTCATTGCAGTCGAATATTCCGCACAGCTTGAAGCCGCGCCGTTCAAATGCGCTGTGATTTGCAAGCGCGTGCCCCAGATTGCCGGCACCTATGATTATTGTCTTGTATCCGTCGTGCAGACCTAAAATTTTCCCTATTTCACAGTATAAAAAATCAACACTGTAGCCGTAACCCTGCTGACCGAAGCCGCCGAAATAGTTAAAATCCTGGCGAATCTGCGAGGCGGTAACATTCATTTTTTCGCTGAGGGCGGCAGAGGATATTCGCTGTACATTCTGCTTGCGAAGCTCGCTCAGATATCTGTAATATCTCGGCAATCGCTTGATTACAATGCCGGGAACTTTTTTCTTGTCCATTATCTATGCCCCTCTTTCGTATATAATATAAAATTATATCACATTGTTATAATTTTGTCAAGTGGCAGGAACGATAATTGTTCCTTTCCGAGCAGCGGCGGCAGAGTCATGATTTATATGCCGATGCATGGAAAAAAATTCACAGGTTTACAATAAAATGAATATTATGTAAAGACGGCAGCCGAAATCAGATTTCGGCTGAGACGTTGGAAAATATAAAGTGCCATCGGCACGGAAAGGAATAGTATTATGGATAATAATGTGAACGAGTGCTTATTCGGATGCATAGGCTATGCGTATGTTCCCGTTCAGACCTTGAGCAAGGTCAGCACGCCGGAAAAAGCTCTTGAGGACGCCAGTCTGTTCCCCGAGCTTGTCATGACAATGAAGGAGTACGGAGAAGTGTGTACACAATGCGGAGGTGTTAAGTGATGGAAGATAAATCAAAGCTTTTGCAAAAGCTGCAATCGTACAATTTTGCGGCGTATGATATGCTTTTGTACCTTGACACCCACCCGGACGATAAGTCTGCTTTTGAAATTTTCAAAGATTTGGTATGCAATGTGAAAAAAATTAAGGCAGACTATGAAAAGATATACGGTCCGCTTACGCCGTACTCGGCGGCGGCATTTGACAGCTTTGAATGGCTGAACTCGCCCTGGCCATGGGAAAAGGAGGCAAATAAGTAATGTTTAAATATGAAAAATTTCTTCAAAGACCGATTAAAATTTCAAAACCAAACCCCCGTCTTGCCAATATTGTAATCACTCAGTACGGCGGTGCGTACTGCAAATGTTTGAGTAGCCTAGCTAATGCCGCCAAAACACGCATTTAAGCCGTTTTCCGCCATCTCCGCCTTTTATAATTTCTTTAAAAATTGTCCTTGCCATATTGTTCTTTTCCATATTACTTACATCTGCGTCCTTCAAAACCTCGGTCAATCTGCGAAGCTCTTTTTTATCGACTTTAACCTCTTCTTTTGGTTCTTCCTCCTGAGCTTGTTCAAGCATTTCCTTCAGCTTATTAATTTCATCTGTGATAGCTTTTTTCTTTGCTTTGTACTCTTCAAGAGTATCTACACCATCTTCATAAGCAAGCTTTACTCGTTCTAAACGGATTTCAAGTCTTTGAATTTGTGCAGATATTATCCTGTTATCATCGTTGATATTTACTTCCCGGGCAGAATTAGGCTCAGCAAAATCCAGTTCAACATTTGGTAGTTCTATTTCGGATAAAATGTTAAGAATGATATTGGCTATTTTTTCTGCTTTTATATATCCAACGCCATCGCATTTTCCTCTGCTTCGCTCTGAACAACCGAAGTATCCGCCCTGATAAGACAATAGCGCATCTGTTTGACAACATATTCCATTTGAGTTATGTTTTCGCCATCAAATGCATACTCGGTTTCGTTTAAATCACAATCAACCTTCATAAACGCCAAATACTCGTCACTTCCTTTCATCAATCGTTCCTTTGAGGTCAAATTTAACAAGTTATCTTGATATTCTACAACCACATAAGTAGTCATAAAATATACTTCTTTGACATTTCCTTGCAGAATTTGCTCTGCCGTTTCATTTACCTTTCGATATACTGTGGTTTTTATATCCGCATGAAAGGTATCCAAATCATAAGTTTCATCTTTATACACCGTCATAATTGTTGGCATTAAATCAGAAGCTCCAATAATGACGTGCATCGAAACAAACTTATCAAACGGGGTTATTTCACTATTGAAATGAGGAGATTCCATAAACTGCTTTATAGAAAATTTTTTTATCGTCTTGTCACCCGTTCCAGGTAGAACTAAGGCAAGCCTACCTGCACGTTCGAATTCTTCTTTTTCGGGATAATATACATAATCATTAACGAGAAAAAAATCTTTTGGAAGTAATGAATACCGTTTATATTCAGGAACTCCGATAAAAAGATGTGCATTGTCCATAACCAATACACCAAGTTTTGTAATCAAACTTTCATCCAGAAAGTTATTTCCTATTGTTAGACTTTGACTGGTATCAGGAATGGTTATGGTAATAACTTTTTGGGTATCTAAATCATTTATAATTTCAACCTTTTCATCACCCATCAAAAAGTCCTCCTCGTAATTCATTTTAAGGTTCTTCAACTTACTCGTCATCATTTAATGACTAAAAACCTTTTAATTTTCCAACAGATCTTCAATCTTACATCCAAGAGTCTTTGAAAGTGCAAGAAGAGTTGTTGTTGCAGCTTTATTTATATCCTTTGCTTTCAGTTCATACTGTTGCAAAGTTCTTAGGTTTACTCCTGATTTCTCGGCAAGTTCTCTTTGAGAATAGCCAATGTTTTTACGAAGTTCCTGCAATTTTGTTGTAGTGATTTTTCTTTCAATTATCGAGTTAACCACATCAACAAATTTTTCTTCTGCTGCTTCGTGGAGTGTTGGATAAAGTTTTTCAATTTCTTTTGCAGATACATTCTGAAAAATGTCTTTAAAGGTTCTACCTGTATACCACTGATAATAAGCTACAATCCATCCGCACCAATATTCAGGAGAGAAGTCATATTCTATCTGTACTTCCGGGAGTTCTTGTTCTATACCTGCTTTTACAATGATTTCGTGAACAAGTTCTGTTCCTGATAATCCCGAAATGATTTTAGGCACGCCGTTTCCAAACTGTGTAGCAAAACCCGTTGTAACAAATAAATCAAAGAATTTTTGCAAACTCATCTTACAAGCATTGACCGCATAATCTACCGCTTCGCCAAGATTTCGCATTGCATCATCTAAATATTGTTCATCGTAAGCGTGCATCATCAGGGGTTACCTCCTCACGAATAATATCTCTCATATAAAGTCCGTTTAAATCTTCTTTTTCAAGTTCAGCATTAAATGATTCTCTTGCTTCATCGTCTCGTGCTTTACGTTTTGTATAGTAGATTGTATTATCGCAAACTTCATAAGAAACAAACTTAATCTCATCAAATGCTTTTTTACTCTTTAAAACAATCTGTTCTCCAAGCTTGCCGAGTCGCATAGCATAAGATAGCTGATTGAGAGAAATTTCGTTATTAACAAAAGCTCTTGCAAACGAGAAATAAGAATCGTCAGCACGATATCCGATAATTGCATCGTAGCCTTCTGTGTCGGGCATAAAATGTTCGATAAGCCATTCACGACCACGCTTCATAACCGGGGTTGATAAACGAACCTTTCTGTTCCTCATCAAAATTGCAAGCCAATGTAAAATGGTATATTCATCTAAGGAAAGATTCAAAACTTTAAGATTTGATAAATCAATCTCGTATTTATTTACAAAGCCGTCAACATCTTCGGTACAAGCCCATTCTTTTGCAAGCTCAATATGTTCTGTGCAATAAAAACCTCTGCCGTAATCGTTATAGGTTTTACCCTTACCAAACTGTGGCTTTTCAATGATTTCAGGCGAGCCGTGATATATTGTTATCTTACTCATAGTTACATCTCCATACTTCTGTAGAGTTATACATTTATATTATACTCCCATAGAAGTATTTTGTCAAGACCTCTGTGGGAGTTTGTAAAAAAACATATATTATTCTAAGTCGTAAAGGATATCTTCCAAATCAGCAATAGCTTCCTCAACAAAATCTGCTCGCAGTTTTTCATTGCCAACAATACAACGATACTCTTCCGGCAAACGAACTCCTGAAGTTTTTATAATTATATGTAACAAAGAAAATGCGTCTTGTGTCATTTCGTTCTCAATCATAAATTCAAGAGAACTATAAAGAATTCTTACCTCCTCCGCCGAAACTTTTTTGCATAGTTTGTCAACCATAGGAGAGATTATTGCTCCTGATACTGCATTAATTATATGTGCGTTCATAATAGCACTCCTTTCTTGAAAATATATATGTAAAATTCATATTGTTATTTTTGTGTTGAGTACGGTGATGTACATAAGTGGTCATTACTGATATGACTCGAAATCCATTGTTACGACACATTAGTTCTCGGGGTTCGAAAATGCAATTTATTTTTCAAAATGACGAGCAAAGGAATACCGAGGAAATAAAGCCTGTTCCAATATCCGAATTAAAACCGTTTACGGAGCAACCGTTTAAGGTAAAACTTGATGAAGATATGGACGCACTTGTAGAAAGTATCAAGCAATGCGGCGTACTCACACCCGTAATTGCAAGACCGCACAAGGACGGCGGCTATGAAATACTTTCGGGACATCGCAGAGTGAAAGCGTGTGAGCTTGCCGGAATAACCGATATTCCCGTTGTAGTAAAAAATCTTGATGATGATACTGCTACAATTCTGCTTGTAGACAGTAATCTACAACGTGAACACATCTTGCCGAGCGAGAAAGCATTTGCCTATCAAATGAAGCTGGAAGCAATGAAAAGGCAAGGTGCGAGAACCGATTTAACTTCTGCCCAAATTGGGCAGAAGTTAGAAAACAAGGTATCAAAGGATATATTAGCTGAACAAGTCGGCGAAAGTCGAAATCAAATCCAACGATATATCCGTTTAACAAACCTCATAGATCCCATTTTGGATATGGTGGATAACAACCAAATTGCAATGAACGCCGCCGTTGAAATATCTTATCTCGGCTCAAAGGAGCAAGCGGCGGTTATGCAGTCCATTGAAAAAGAGGAAACCTCTCC
>CAKSQL010000036.1 GCA_934486735.1 uncultured Clostridia bacterium
CAAAACAATACAGAAAGAGAAAACATTCTATTTACGCCGCTTGAAAAAACGGAGGATGGCAAATATAAGCTTGACAATCCTGACAGAGTTGAGTATGTGTGCAATGGTTATCATCGATACAGCGAAGTCAATTGCACATCGCATAGAATTCGGGAAGAAATGCTTGACCAAATAGTGCAAGCCGAACTTACAGGAATACGATTGGTATTCGATGACCTATGGGAGAATGTAGAAGCTGATGTCAAGAAATGGGCAGCAGGAAAATCTACAACAGAGAAAAGGCTTGAAAATCTCAGAAATAGCATTGCCGAAACAGAACTTGAAATTCAAAAAATCCTTATGGAAAGAATTGAGGATAAGCAAAATAGCGATATGTATGACAAGATGATTGAGACGAGGCGAGATGGCATTGAGAAATTTAAAAAGGAAATCAGCGAGATAGAAAATCTTGATAAAACAATCAAGGAACGGAAATCTACTCTCAAACATTCCATAGAACTGCTCGATGACATCATAGCCGAGAACAACATCAGCAACGCAAACTTACATCTGATGTTCGACAAAATCGTCATTGAGGAAACGGACGAAGGCTTAAATCTTGATTTAAGATTAAAGTCGCCGTTTATCAGCAAGAAGAAAGAATCGTTACTCAAGAAATATATGATTGTGGATAATGAAGTTTTAAGCGTCGGAGCATAGCAATGTATCGTTAAACAGCAAAACACTTATAGGATTTTCCTATAAGTGTTTTGAAGGTGGTGCGGCTGAAGACGAGGCGTAGCCAAAACAATCCGGTGAATTGTTTTGGCAGTCGAGAGTCCCTTCCAAAGAATACGAGCCGACAGGCGAAGTATGATTTGTCAGTCGATTTATCAGCCAAAGTAAAAAACTTGCAGAAATAAATCCTGCAAGTTCTAAAAGGTGGTGCGGCTGAAGGGACTTGAACCCCCACGTCATTGACACCAGATCCTAAGTCTGGCGCGTCTGCCAATTCCGCCACAGCCGCATATTAAATTTTACCTCTTGATTTTTACACGGCAGAGGTATTACCGAGGAGGGGCATATCGCTTAACCCTCATCTATGAAAACGGGAAACCCGTAATCAACAATAAATTCACCGAGGTGGTGGAAACAAAGTCTGGCGCGTCTGCCAGTTCCGCCACATCCGCGAATTAAATTGAAAGTTGAAAATGACAATTCTGACTGCAAAGTCAAAGCTTTTAATTTCGATAACATTTTCCGGTTAATTACTCACTTTCAACTTTCCATTTTAAATTATCAATTTTTTCAATGCAGAAAATTTTACTCTCAATTATTTATTATACTATGTTTTTTGATTTTTGTCAAGTTAAAATTTCTCAAATATTTTTGTAGTACTGCTGTCTTTGCTATCATACCAATACAAATATCTTAAGCTTTTGATTTTTCGTTATTGCGCACGTGCGTAATTCCCTATAAAAAAAGAAACAAAGAACAAGAGAAACACAAAACGCGCTGCGGAGTACACAGATACGCCGTTCGGCGCGTTTTGTGCCTGTTCACCTTAATTCTGCATCCGGCATTCAAAATTCAGCACTTTACAAGTCCTCTTTTTCTTTGGCAATAGCTTGAAAAAATAAATTGGTGAAATATGCTTATTTGTTAAGAAATAAAGAAAAAAAGGACTTTTTGCAAAAAAATATTGATATTATTGCAAAATAGAGTTATAATAGTAGTTATAATGGGTGAGAAAGGCAGTGATTGGATGGATTATAACAAATTGGCGGAGCTTTTGTTTCCGCATATTGAAAAGGACGGAAAATTTTACGAAGAAAAATACCCGGCGCGCGATATTGCGGACGGAGCAAAGGTAACAAGGTTTGCCCCCAGTCCGACCGGGTTCTTACATATCGGCGGACTTTTTGCGGCGTTCATCGCGGAGCGTGTCGCGCACACAAGCGGCGGCGTGTTCTATCTGCGGATTGAGGACACAGACAAAAAAAGAGAGGTTGAAAACGGCGTCGGCGGAATCGTTTCGGGACTGCGTGATTTCGGAATTGAATTTGACGAGGGCATGACCTCCGAAACAGAGGAGAGCGGCGCGTACGGCCCGTACATTCAGAGCAAAAGAAAGGATATATACCGGGCATTTTGCAAGGAGCTTGTCAAAAAAGGTCTTGCGTACCCCTGCTTCTGCACCGCGGAGGAGCTTTCCGAGGTGAGAGAGCGGCAGGAAAAGGACAAGATAACTCCGGGCTACTACGGAAAATATGCAAAGTGCAGAGAGCTTTCGTATGAAGAAATCGAAGAAAAAATCAAGGCGGGCGTTCCGTACGTTGTTCGTCTGAAATCGCCCGGAAAAGAGGACAGGCGAATTTCCTTTAACGACGGAATCAAGGGAAAAATAGAGATGCCGGAGAATGTGACCGACATAGTTTTGTTAAAAACCGACGGAATCCCGACATACCACTTTGCGCATGCGGTCGACGACCACCTTATGGGCACGACCGACGTTATCCGCGGAGACGAGTGGATATCCTCCGTACCGATACATTTGCAGCTGTTCGAGGTGCTCGGATTCAAAGTGCCGTCATACTCGCACATTTCCCCGATAATGAAAGAGGACGCCGAGACCGGCGGAAAGAGAAAGCTTTCCAAGAGAAAAGACCCCGAGGCAGCTGTCAGCTATTATCACGAGGTCGGATATCCAAAGGAGGCTGTTTTGGAGTACCTGCTCACGATAGCAAACTCGAACTATGAGCAGTGGCGCAGCGAGAATCCGAAAGCGGATCGGGAAAGCTTTGAGTTCACGCTCAAAAATATGAGCAAGGCAGGCGCGCTTTTCGATTTGATGAAACTGACCGACATAAGCAAAACATATATCGCGGCACTCAGCGCGGACGAAGTATACGACAGGGTTTTGGAATGGGCGGACAAGTACAACCCCGGGTTCAAGGCGCGATTGGAGGAAAATCCGGAATATGCGCACAAAATATTCTCGGTTGAGCGCGGAAACGAAAAGCCGCGTAAGGATATAGCAAAATGGGAGGACGTGCCGGAGTACGTTGAGTATTACTACAGCCGTCCGCAAAAGCCGGAGTATCCGGAAAATCTTTCGGCGGAGGATATGCTTGAAATTTTAACCGAGTACAAGAAGGTGTACTCACCGGACGAGACGGCGGAGGAATGGTTCCCCAAGGTGCGCGAAATGAGCGAAAGGCTCGGCTATGCAAAAGCGCCCAAGCTCTACAAAAAGAATCCGGACGATTTCAAGGGGCATGTCGGAGATGTCAGCACAGTGATAAGAGCCGCGGCGACAGGCAGAAGAAATACGCCCGACCTGTATCAGATTTTTAAGGTTTTGGGATATGACGAGGTGATCGCAAGATTCGATGCGGCTATAGAATACTTAAAGAAAGGAATGTAAAGATGGAAGAAGCAAGAGAAAGCGTGAATTTTATTCACGATGCGATAAATAAAGATTTGGAGAGCGGAGCGTACGACCATGTTCAGACGCGTTTTCCGCCCGAGCCGAACGGATATCTGCACATAGGTCACGCAAAGGCAATATGCATAAACTTCGGAACGGCGCAGAAGTACAACGGCATCTGCAACCTGCGTCTGGACGACACAAACCCGACCAAAGAGGATGTTGAGTATGTCGACTCGATTATGGAGGACATAAAGTGGCTCGGCTTTGAGTGGAACAAGGTGCTTTATGCATCGGATTATTTTGACGCGATATACGAATCGGCGGTTAAGCTGATAAAGCTCGGCAAGGCATATGTCGACGACCTCTCGGCGGAGGAGATAAGACAATACCGCGGAACGCTGACCGAGCCGGGCAAAAACAGCCCGTACCGCAACAGGAGCATAGAGGAAAGCTTAGAGCTTTTCGAGCGCATGACAAAGGGCGAGTTTGAAAACGGCGAAAAGGTTTTGAGAGCAAAAATAGACATGGCGTCGCCGAATCTGAACATGCGCGACCCGGTTATCTACAGAATACTTCACGCGGAGCATCACAGAACCGGGAACAAGTGGTGTGTGTACCCGATGTACGACTTTGCGCACCCGATTTCGGACACTGTCGAGGGCGTGACACATTCCTTGTGTTCACTGGAATTTGAGGACCACCGTCCGCTTTACGACTGGGTTTTGAGAGAGCTTGGCTTTGAACATCCCTCGCGTCAGATCGAGTTTGCGAGAATGAATCTCAACTATACTCTGACAAGCAAAAGAAAGTGCTTAAAGCTTGTGAACGACAATATCGTGTCGGACTGGGACGACCCGAGAATGGGTACGCTCTGCGGAATGAGACGCAGGGGATATACGGCTGCTGCAATCCGCGATTTCTGCGAGCGTATCGGCGTGGCAAAGGCGAACAGCGTTATCGATTTCAGCCTGCTGGAGTATTGCGTACGCGAGGATCTCAATAAAAACGCGCCGAGAGCAATGGCGGTTTTGAGACCGATTAAGCTGATAATCGACAACTATCCCGAGGGACAGGTTGAGGAAATAGAAGTTGAAATAAATCCCGAGAAGCCGGAGACGGGAAAGAGAAGCGTTGAGTTTTCAAGGGAGCTTTATATTGAAGAGGATGACTTCATGGCAGACGCTCCGAAGAAATATTTCCGTCTTGCTCCGGGCAGGGAAGTGCGCTTGAAAGGCGCATATTATGTGACCTGCACCGATTATAAGCTTGACGAAAACGGCAAGGTGACCGAGGTTCACTGCACCTACGACCCCGAAACAAGGGGCGGACAGGCTCCGGACGGACGAAAGGTCAAGGGTACGATTCACTGGGTGAGTGCGGCGCATGCAATCGGCGCAACGGTGAGACTCTACGACCGTCTGTTCAATGTTGAGAATCCGTCGGACGAAAGCAAGGTCGGCAGCTTTACAGATAACTTAAACCCTCAGTCGGAGGAGATTCTGACCGGCTGCAAGCTGGAGAGCAACTTGAAAGATGTAAAGCCGGGCGATACATTCCAGTTTTTGAGACTCGGATATTTTTGCGTTGACCCGGACAGCAAAGCGGACGCGCTTGTGTTCAACAGGACGGTTGCGCTTAAGGATTCGTGGGCAAAGATAAAATAAAAAGTCTCTGATAAAGCGGCAGTTTTGAAATATATTTCGCTGCGTAAAATGCAGCCTTACATTAATAAAAAAGGGTGAAAAACTATGTATGAAAAATATTTGTCGGAAATGGTAAAGCCGATGAAGGCGTCGGCAATACGTGAAATGTTCAAGCTTATGGCAGACCCGGAAATTATCTCTCTCGCAGGCGGCTCGCCCGCTCCCGAGCTTTTCCCGGGGGATGAGCTTTCCAAAATAGCGGGCAAGATACTCATGACCAACCCGGCTGCGGCATTGCAGTACGGCACAACCGACGGCTATGCTCCTTTCAAGGAAGCGGTTAAAAAAAGGGTTGAAAAGATAAATTCGTTCAGAGACGGGGACAAGATAATTGTCACCACCGGCGCACAGCAGGGAATTTCGCTCGCGGCAAAAATTCTTGTGAACCCCGGCGAGCAGGTGGCGGTTGAGGCTCCGAGTTTTGTCGGAACATTAAATTCGCTCCGTTCCTACGGCGTTGAACTGGTCGGAATCCCTCTCGAGGACGACGGCATGAACATGGAAAAGCTGGAAGAAGCGTTAAAGGGCGGCAAGGTAAAGCTGATTTACACAATTCCGACATTCCAGAATCCTTCGGGCATAACAATGTCGCTCGAAAAGAGAAAGAAACTTTTGGAACTGGCTAAAAAATACGATGTTATCGTGCTTGAGGATAACCCCTACGGCGATTTGAGATTCGACGGCGAGGACGTTCCGACAATCAAGTCGCTCGATACCGACGGCAGAGTTATATATGTAGGCTCGTTCTCAAAAATTCTCTCGCCGGGCATGCGTTTGGGATATACCGTCGCAAATGAGGAGTTTTCCGACAGAATCGAGGTAACAAAGCAGGTGGACGACGTTCACACTCCGCTTTTGACTCAGATGATGGCGACCGAGTTTATGAAAAAGTATGACATAGAAAAATATATCCAAAAGGGCAGAGAGCTTTACGGAAAGAAATGTCATTTTATGCTTGACTGCATAGAAAAATATTTTCCGAAGTGCATAAAATATACTCGTCCTCAGGGCGGGCTCTTTATACTCTGCACCGCTCCCGAGGGGACGGACACGAACAAGCTGCTTGCCGAAAGCTTAAAATACAAGGTTGCGTTTGTGCCCGGCAACAGCTTCTCGACAAATATAGAGGCTCCGTCAAACCTGTTCAGACTGAACTATTCCACAATGCCGGAGGAAAAGATAGAAAAGGGCATTGCGGCATTGGGCAAGGTGCTGCATGAGATGCTCGGCGAATAAAAGGAGAGATTGAAAAATGGAGGATAAGAAAATTATCTTTTCCGGCGTTCAGCCGTCGGGAAACATAACGCTCGGGAACTATCTCGGCGCGATTAAAAATTTTGTCGACTTGCAGCATGATTATCATTGCTGCTATGCGATAATGGATTTGCATTCGATAACCGTCCGCCAAAATCCGGCTGAGCTGAGAAAAAGAACTCTCGATTTGCTGAAAATTTACTTGGCGTGCGGAATCGACCCGGAGGAAAACCTGCTTTTCGTTCAGTCGCATGTCCCGGCGCATGCTCAGCTGGCGTGGGTTCTGAATTGCTATACATATATGGGTGAGCTTTCGAGGATGACGCAGTTTAAGGACAAATCCGCAAAGCATGCCGATAATATAAATGCCGGACTGTTCACATATCCGACACTTATGGCGGCGGATATATTGCTTTACCGGGCGGATTTGGTGCCGGTAGGCAAGGATCAGATGCAGCATATTGAAATAACGCGCGATATTGCACAGCGGTTCAACTCGATTTACGGAGATGTGTTCACAATTCCCGAGGGCTTTATGCCAAAGAGCGGAGCAAAAATTATGAGCCTTACCGAGCCGACAAAGAAAATGTCGAAATCGGACGAAAATCCCAAGGCGTATATCTCGATACTGGACGATTTTAACGTCATGGCAAAGAAGATAAAGAGCGCGGTGACCGACAGTGAGGGCGTTATCGAATATCGCGAAAACGATGAGACAAAGGCAGGAATAAACAATCTTCTCACAATCATGTCGGCAGTCACCGGAAAAAGCATCGACAGTATTGTCTCGGACTACAGCGGCAAGGGCTACGGCGACTTCAAGGCAGACGTTGCCGAGGCGGTTGTTGAGTGCTTAAAGCCGATAAGAGCAAGATATGACGAGCTTTCGGGCGATAAGGCATATCTTGAGGGAATTTATAAACAGGGCGCGGAGCGCGCGGCGGGGATTGCGCAGAAAACTCTTCGCAAGGTATATAAAAAAGTTGGTTTTGTACAGTAATTCCAATGGCGGATACAAGCCGCATAAAGTGTGGAGTGCGGCAAAAAACGGGCGGCAGGTGAAATTACGGCTTGTCCGGCATTCGCTTTAAAAGGGAGAAAGGAAAATACTTATGACAAGACAGGAAGTTATATTTCTGATAGGCGCGTTTATCGTTGCTTTTGTGTTCAGCTTTGCAGCCACGCCGCTTGTTAAAATATGGGCGGTTAAGCTGAAAGCGGTGGATATTCCCAAAGACGGCAGAAGAATGCACAAGCACCCGATTCCGCGTCTGGGCGGACTGGCAATTATATTCGGATTTATAGTGGCGGTTTTGTGCTTTTACGGGAAAATGGACAGGCGCATGACAGCGACCCTGATAGGCGCCGGGATAATCGCTGCGATGGGCGTTGTGGACGATATAAAAACTCTGGACGCAAAGCCCAAATTCTGCATACAGATTCTGGCGGCGCTGATAGTGGTTATCGGCGGCGATTTGAGAATCGATGTGCTGACAAATCCGAACTTTTTCTCGGATAACCCGTATTGGGTTCTGCCCGAGTGGGGGTCGACGGTAATCACGATTTTGTGGATAGTTTTTATAACCAACGCGGTGAATTTCATCGACGGACTTGACGGACTTGCCGCCGGGGTATCGGCGATAATGTCGGTCAGCCTGGTCTTTATCGCGGTCAAGGTCGGCGAATACCCGGTTGCCATAATCGGAACATCGCTGATGGGCGCGTGTTTCGGATTTTTGCCTTATAATTTTAACCCGGCAAAGATATTTATGGGCGATACCGGCTCGACGTTTCTCGGGTTTATGCTTGCCACGCTTTCGATTCAGGGCGTGTTCAAAAGCTATGCAATCATATCCTTTGCGGTGCCGCTTTTGATTCTCGGACTACCGCTTTTCGACGCAAGCTTTGCAATGCTCAGAAGAATTTCAAAGGGACAAAGCCCCATGAAAGCAGACCGCGGACATCTTCACCACCGATTGATAGATATGGGATTTTCGCAAAAGCAGACGGTGTTCATTCTCTATGCGATAAGCGGAGTTTTGGGCATAACCGCGGTGGTTTTGGCGGAGAGTAATGCCTTAAGGGCGATTTTGATTCTGCTCTGCGTGCTGGTATTTATTCTTATTCAGGCGATGGTGCTGAGAACGAATCGGGATGAAGGTGAAGATAAGGGTGAAGGGAATGATAAAGTCTGAATAAAATCGCCCATCTCACCATTTTCAAAAGCTCGAAGTACCCTCGTACATCGTCGCTTTTTCAAACGGCAATCTGAACGATTTTCTTTCAGATTTACAGTCTGAATAAAATCACCGATTTCGCTGTTTTCAAAAGCTCGAAGTACCCTCGTACGAAGCAGTGGCGTTACCTAAAGATTTAGAACGCTCTTGCATGGCACTCGTTGCCAAATTGAAAATTTGGACTCGGGCGCAGTCGCTTTTTCAAACGGCAATCTGAACGATTTTCTTTCAGATTTACAGTTTTGTGCCTTGCGGCACGGGAAGGAATGGTTATAAAAATGAAATGTGAAAGGTGCGGAAGGGAAAATATGCCGGGCGCGAAGTTCTGCAATGACTGCGGAGCTCGGCTTAATATCCGAATGCCGGAGAGTCAAAAAAGCGGAGCGGGAAAGACAGCCGTTGCGCTGATTATTGTGCTGATTACCGTGATAGTTCTGCTTTTGGCGGTTGTGGTCGGAATGCTTATCTATCGCGGAGACGGTTTGTTTGACACAAGCACTAAGATAGCCGAAACCCCGGAGCCGGTTCAGACCGCTGCGGTGAGAGTGACATCTGCGCCGGCAAGCTCGGAAAAAGCCGAGATGTCATCGGAAAATGTAGTTCCGGAAAGAACGCCCAAGCCGACCGAAAAAACCGACGGATACAAGGAAAGACTGGCAAAAAAGGACGGATTTTTGGAGGAAGCCGAGGCGATAAAAAGGTATTCGGAAAATTATCTCGATACGGCGTATGTACAGTCGGTGATAAACAGCGAGTCGGGGATTGTATATAAAAAATGGGATGTACTCTTGAATGAAGTGTACAAGTACTTAAAAACAATAATGTCGGAAAGTGATTTCAGCGTTCTTCAGGCGGATGAAAAGGAATGGGTTGCCGAAAAGGAAAATGCCATAGCCGAAGCGGACGCCGAGTGGGGATATGGCTCGGGCGCACCGATGGCTCGGAATATGACAGCGATTCAATATACTGAGGAAAGATGTTACTATTTGATATCTTTAATAAATTAAGGAGACTGAATTTATGAAAAAAATTAAAGTAATGACGGTTTTTGGCACACGTCCGGAGGCTATCAAAATGGCTCCGCTCGCACTGGAGCTTAAAAAGTACCCCGAAATAGAATCGAGTGTCTGCGTTACGGCGCAGCACCGCGAAATGCTTGACCAGGTTTTGGAGATATTCAAGCTCAAGCCCGATTACGACCTTGATATCATGAAGGAGCGTCAGACGCTTATCGGAATAACCACGCGTATTCTGGAGGGCTTGGATAAGGTCATGAAAGAGGAAAAGCCGGATATCGTGCTTGTTCATGGCGATACTTCAACCAGTTTTGTGGGTGCACTGGCGGCTTTTTATAATCAGATTCGTGTCGGTCATGTCGAGGCGGGACTCAGAACATATGACAAATATTCGCCGTTCCCGGAGGAGATGAACAGATGTCTTACGGGCAGAATTGCCGATCTGCACTTTTCGCCGACGGTTCAGAACCGCGAAAATCTGATAAGGGAAGCGATTCCGGCGGAGAATATATTCATCACCGGAAATACTGTCATAGACGCGCTCAAAACAACGGTCCGCGATGACTATGTTTTCGAAAACGATGTGCTGAACAAGCTGGATTTTGAAAATAAGCGGATAATCGTCGTTACGGCGCACCGCCGCGAAAATCTCGGCGAGCCGCTCGAAAATATATGCAATGCGCTAAAGGAAATCGTGACAGCGCATGACGATGTTGAGCTTGTGTATCCGGTTCACTTAAACCCGGCAGTGCGCGAGACTGTGTTCGAAATCCTCGGCGGAGTTGACGGCGTGCATTTGATAGACCCGATAAATGTTGACGAGCTGCATAATCTTATGGCGAGGAGCTTTATGGTTATGACCGACTCGGGCGGAATCCAGGAGGAAGCGCCTGCGCTCGCAAAACCTGTTTTGGTACTCAGACGCGAAACCGAGCGCCCCGAAGCGGTTGCGGCAGGCACTGTCAAGATTGCTGGAGTGAACAGGGATGTCATCGTGAATATGGCAAACGAGCTGTTGGATAATGAAAACGAGTATCACAAAATGGCTCATGCAGCAAATCCGTACGGCGACGGAAAGGCGTCGGAGAGAATAATTAAGGCGATTTTGTACTATTTCGGACTTGAGGAAAAAAGACCGGAGGATTATATAATATAAGCTGACGGAAATACCGTTTGCCGGTGAGTGAATAAGGCAGCGATTTCGTTTTTCCGCAAATAAAAATTACAGGTGATGCCGATGATATGCTTTTGATTTGCATTTCATCGGTATCGCTTTTTTGCGTGTCTTTTTCAAGAAAGATTTTCTTTTTCACGAATCCCGCGCATAACGCAGCTTGAATAATAAATGTTTTTGCCGAGTTCTGATTTTTTGCATTTTGCTGCGGCACACTCTCGGGGCGTGCGACATAATATAGAGCATAAGATGCTTCGCATTGAAACATTGAATTTTGCTGAAGAAAAAATTGCGCTGCACACATGGACAAAAAATCTCTTATCATCCTTTGCCCTGCCGATAAGAGAAAGTATATTTTTTATGCCGGAGCAGGGCGGCGGATGGGAGATTTTTATGAAAACCGTTTCAGTTATCGGAGGCGACCTTCGTCAGATTACCCTCGCCGGGCTTTTGGCAAAGGACGGCTTTGAAGTAAAAATATTCGGATTCGACAAGGATATAGATACGCACGCTCTCAAAAGGGCGGAATCAATCGAGTCGGCGGCGAGTGCAGATATTATCATACTGCCCCTGCCTGCAACGCACGATGGCATAATGCTCAACGCACCGTTTTCCGACGGCGGAATAGGCGTGGAGGAGCTTTGCGGACACATTCCGCCAAACTCGCTCATATTCGGCGGAAAGCTCTCGGGCAGGCTTGCCTGTCTCTGCAACGAAAGAAAGCTGTACGACTATTTCAAGCGCGAGGAGCTGAGCATTGCAAACGCAATTCCGACAGCCGAGGGCGCGGTTGAGATAGCCATGTCCGAGACAGCACACACAATTCACAATGCGAAATGTCTTGTTATAGGCTATGGCAGAATCGGGAAAATACTCGCCGACAGGCTTCGCGCGCTCGGTGCGGATGTCACCGTGTCGGCACGCAAGTATTCCGATTTTGCATGGATTGACGCTTTTCGATTCAAAAAATTACATAGCTCGGCTTTGGGCGATGATATATCGGATTTCGGGATAATATTCAACACAGTGCCGACGGTGATTTTAAACGACGTGCTGCTTGAAAAAATCCCGGACGATACGCTGATTATAGACCTTGCATCAAAGCCGGGGGGAGTGGATTTTGAGCTTGCAAAGGAGCTGGGAAAAAGGGTTATATGGGCGCTGAGCCTGCCCGGGAAATGCGCGCCGATAACCTCCGGCGAGATTATAAAGAACACGATTATAAATATGTTGAGGGAAATGGAGGAATTGTAAATGGAGCTTGCCGGAAAAACAATAGGCTTCGGCATTACAGGCTCGTTCTGCACATTTGAGCGCGTGATGGGTGAGTTGGAGGAGCTGCTCAAAACCGGGGCGAATATCGTTCCGATTATGAGCGGTACTGCATTTGACACATCGACGCGGTTCGGCAGCGCGGAATCGTTCCGCAGCCGTCTTTCGGGACTCACAGGCAACAATATAATAAAGACTGTTGCGGAGGCAGAGCCTATCGGACCAAAGGGTTATCTTGATCTTTTGATAGTCGCTCCCTGCACCGGCAACACTTTGGCAAAGCTTGCCGCAGGGATTGCCGACACGTCTGTGACGATGGCTGTCAAAGCGCATTTGAGAAATCAAAAGCCTGTTCTTCTTGCCGTCTCGACCAACGACGGTTTGGGCAATGCAGCGAAGAACATAGGCGCGCTTTTGAACTGTAAAAATATATTTTTTGTTCCGTTCGGACAGGACGACTGCGTAAAAAAGCCTAACTCGCTCGTTGCGGACATGGCAAAACTTCGGGATGCGGCAGAAGCTGCGCTTGAAGGAAGGCAGATACAGCCGATTTTGTGCTGATTATATATAGGAATTGCAAAAAGGATGTACCTTTTTGCAATTCCATGAAGCTCTTAACCTTTTTTCTCTTTTTAATATATCTTTTTTTCTGTCGGTTAATTAAATTTTTTCCGATACTGTTTCGGCGAGATAAGCTTAATATTTTTAAACTGCTGAATAAAATAGCTGGTTGTGGAAAATCCGACCTGCATTGCAATCTCGGTTATATTCATATCCGAAGTTATAAGCAGCTTTTCTGCCTCGTTTATTCTGACATATGTAAGGTATTCCGAAAAGCTTTTCTTCATTATCTTTTTAAACGTCCGCGAAAAATAGCTGTAGCTCATGCTGCACAGCTCCGCCATATCCGCCGCCGAGATATCGTTGCCGTAGTTTTTCGACACGTACTCGAACACGTCCTGAAGCCGTTTTGCCGCGCCCTCGTGTGCGGCGAGGTTCAAGTCGATATTTATGTTTTTCTTATGCCAATATCTCAGAAACCACAAGAATATTTCATTTATTTTAGTTCGGACGGCAATTTCGTAGCCATAGCTTTTTTTCTTATTTTCCTCATATATTTCAAAAAGTCTCTGCGGAACAACACTTTTTTCAAGCTCATGCTTTAAAAAGACGGTCTGATGTTTAAACGAATTTAAAACAAAGGGCAGAACATATTTAAGCTCAATCGCACTCTGGGGCGAGCCGTACAAAAGCTCAGGCTCAAAGCGCAGCA
This sequence comes from uncultured Clostridia bacterium, assembly GCA_934486735.1. Lineage (GTDB taxonomy): Bacteria > Bacillota > Clostridia > UBA1381 > UBA1381 > CAKSQL01. Next base: position 13,342 of record CAKSQL010000036.1, read on the forward strand.
CCAGATATACGCCGTCGCCGCACACAATGCTGTGCACATCTCTTGAATTTATCAAAACGAGGTCGCCGGTCGAAAAGGTCGAGCGTGCGTCATTTAAAAATATCTCGTTTGAGCCTTCAATCGAATATATTATTTCGATATAGCTGTGATAGTGAGCGGATACCGAATGATTTTTTTTGTTATATTGCAGATGACAAAGAAACTGCAGGGGCAGTCCGTTCTCAATATATGATTTTTCTTCGCGTACCAAGTCCATAAAAAAATCCTCCATGACAAAAATTTGATACTTTTTGATAATTTTATTATATCATAAGTTTTTGCTTTATGCTATACTTTATTTGAAAAAAACAAAAAAAGTATATCACCCTGTTTGCCGCAGGGATAAAAAACTCATAAGGAGGATAAAAAAATGGCAAAAGATATTTTAAATGCATTCAAGGAAAACCACGACGAGGGAATTAAAATCGACGCGAGCAAAAAGCTCAAGATAGGTATTATCGGAACGGGCTGGATTGCAGAGGCTCACATCGAGAACTACAAGCTGATGCCTGATGTTGAGATTGTTGCGGGTGCCGACCTTGTTCCGGGAAAGGCTGAGGCTTTCTTCAAAAAATTCGGTGTTGAGGGTGTAAGATGCTACAACAGCCACAAGGAAATGCTTGACGCAGAGCCGGATTTGGACGCCGTAAGCGTTTGTACATACAACAGAACACACGCTGAATGTACAATCTACGCACTCAACAAGGGCGTGAACGTTCTTCTTGAAAAGCCGATGTGCGTGACAATCGAGGAAGCCGTTGAAATAAGAAAGGCTGAAAAGGCAAGCGGAAAGGTTCTTTCAATCGGATTCCAGCCGCGTTTCAACCCCAACATGAAGAACTTAAAGAGCATTGTTGAATCGGGCGTGCTCGGAAAGATTTACTACATTCAGACAGGCGGCGGAAGAAGAAACGGTATTCCGACACCATACGGAACAACATTCATCGAGGACGAGACCGCCGGAATCGGCGCACTTGGCGATATCGGCTGCTATTCGCTCGATATGGTCTTAAACGCAATCGGCTATCCCAAGCCGCTGACAGTTTCAGGCTACAAATCGGCTTACTTCGGCACAGACCCCGGCTACTATCCCACTCATCCGGAATATGCAAAGAAATTCAGCGTCGATGACTTCGGCGCGGCATTTATCCGTCTGGAGGGCGATATAGTTCTCGATTTCAGAATTTCGTGGGCAATGAACATGGACACATCGGGCGATACTCTGATACTCGGCACAAAGGGCGGACTCAGAATCCCGTCAACAGAGTGCTGGAACGGCAGCATCGGCGGAGATATGACACTTTATTCGACAGTTGCCAACAATCGTGTCGAGACAAAAATCCCGATGCTGGACGAGGGCGAAAACTGCTTCAAAATCAAAATAAGAAGCTTCCTCGACGCAATCAAGTACAACCTGCCGGCACCTGTTTCATCGGATGAAATCATCTACAACCAGGCTATTATCGACGGCTTGGTAAAATCGGCTGAACTCGGCAAGGAAGTTGAAATTGTAATTCCGGAATAATAGATTTTTTGACGTCAAAATAATTATGAGGTGATTGGGTTATGAAAAAATTTAAAATAGGACTTCAGCTCTATACTGTCCGTGACGAAATGGAAAAGGATATGGACAAGACCTTAAAGGCTGTAAAGGAAATGGGATATGACTATGTTGAATTTGCAGGCTATTTCGGTAAAACAGCAGAGGAAGTAAAGGCACTTTTGGATAAGCATGGTCTTACCGCTATATCGGTTCATCAAGGTTATGACGTATTCCTTACAGATGAAAAATATAACATAGATTATTTAAAGACAATCGGCGTTAAATATTGCGCAATTCCGTGGATGGACAAATCAAAGCATGCGGGAAACGATGTTTTCCCGCAGACAGTTGCGGAAATTACGCAGGTTGCAAAGGCGCTCAAGGCGGCAGGAATACAGATGCTGTATCACAATCATGACTTTGAATTCGAAAAATTTGAAGGTAAATTCCTTTTGGATTGGCTTTATGAATCGATTCCGTCAGACCTTTTGCAGACCGAAATCGATACATGCTGGGTTAAGTATTCCGGCAACGACCCTGTTGAGTACATGAAAAAATACAAGGGCAGAGCCGATGTTCTGCACCTCAAGGACTTTGTGTGCGGCAAATTCGCAGGCGGACCGGTTTACGCATTAATCGGTGATGACGGCAAAGAGGAGACAAAAGCCGAGAATACCGGCGACAGCTTTGAATTCCGCCCGGTAGGCAGCGGCGTTCAGGATTTCCCTGCTATTTTAAAGGCAGCGGAAGAAATCGGCATTGAATATCTGATTGTTGAGCAGGACAACTGGCCGACAGCATCGTCTATGGAATCGGCAAAACAGAGCAGAGACTATTTAAAGACATTGGGACAATAAAAATTGGGCGGATGGCTCACAAGGAGGCTTGATGCCGCTTTGTGGGCTGTCCGCCTCAGACTTTTTAAAAGGAGGAAAAAACAATGAAGCTTGGAGTAATGAACCCCGTTCTGAACGGAATGGATTTTGAGGAAGCTTTGAAATATTTAAACAGTCTCGGAGTGGACTGCATCGAAATCGGAGCAGGCGGTTTCCCGGGAAATAATCACTTAAAGCCGGAGGAGCTTTTGGGCAAGCCGGATAAGATTGATGCATACAAGGCGCTTTTGAAAAAGTATAATATAGAAATTTCGGGAATAAGCTGTCATGGAAATCCGCTGCATCCGCAAAAGGAAATTGCAGAGAGCTTTCACAACCAATTCAAGAATGCGATTCTTGCGGCTGAGGCTCTCGGAGTCGATACCGTTATAGGCTTTTCCGGATGTCCGGGCGACTGCGACAATTCGAAATACCCCAACTGGGTAACATGCGCATGGCCGGACGACTTCGGTGAAATTCTCAAATGGCAGTGGGAGGAAAAGGTTATCCCTTACTGGAAAGATATGGCGGAGCTTGCAAAACAGCACAATATTAAAAAGATTGCATTTGAAATGCATCCCGGATTTGTTGTCTACAACCCCGAAACACTTCTGAAGCTGAGAAACGCCGTCGGCGACATCATCGGCGCAAACTTTGACCCGAGCCATCTGTTCTGGCAGGGAATAAATCCGGTCAGCGCAATCAAGGCATTGCAGGGCGCGATTTATCACTTCCACGCAAAGGATACCAGAATCGACGAGAGAAATACCGAGGTGAACGGTGTTCTCGATACAAAGAGCTACGGCGATATTTTAAACCGTTCATGGGTGTTCAGAACAATCGGCTACGGACACGACCAAAGCGTGTGGAACGATATCATCAGCGCGCTGAAAGCTGTCGGATATGACGGCGCGATAAGTATAGAGCATGAGGACGGGCTTATGTCTCCTAAAGAGGGACTTGAAAAAGCCGTTGACCTCCTGAAGAAAACTTTAATCTACGAAAAAGCAGGTGAAATGTGGTGGGCTTAAAAATTTACAACATGGCATATATCGGATTCGGCGGAATGGCGTCGCACCATTTCAACCAGTCAAAGGAGCTGGACCGAATCAATGTCAAGGGAATATTTGACATAAATCCGGAAAGAGCGGAATTTGCAAAAAGCGAGGGACTCAAAGCCTACTCATCAAGACAGGAAATTTATGATGATGACGAAATTGATTTGGTTCTGATTGCGGTTCCGAATCATCTTCATAAGCAGTTCGCGATTGAGGCTCTGCGCGCCGGCAAGCACGTCCTGTGCGAAAAGCCGGTCACGATAACATCGGACGATTTGATTGAAATCATGGCAGTCGCAAAGGAGACGGGCAAGATTTTCGCCATAGACCAAAACAGGCGCGTAAACAAGGACTTTATCGCCATGAAACGCGCTGTCGAAGCGGGGCTCTTGGGCGATGTGTACCGAATCGAATCGAGAGTCGAAGGCTCGCGCGGTGTTCCGGCAGGCTGGAGAACCGACCCTGCTCAGGGCGGCGGCATGATGCTCGACTGGGGCGTGCACTTGATCGACCAGCTGATGTATATGTACGATTCAAAGGTTGTCGAAGTAAATTGCAGGATGTGGAGCATAAACTACCCCGATGTGGACGATAATTTCCACCTCACACTCGGCTTTGAAAACGGCTTAACCGCGTATATCGAGGTGGCGACAAATAACTTCATAAGCCATCCGCGCTGGTATGTTCTGGGTAAGGACGGAACTTTGCAGATAGACGGCTGGGAGGCATGCGGCAGGGTTGTGAGATGCAAAACGAGAGAGGACAACTGGGGTGCTGAGATTAAAAAGAACAAGGTCGGACCGTCAAAAACTATGGCGCCGAGAAGTGAGGGCAGTGTTGAAGTCATCGACATAACCGCGCCGGAGGACGTTGTGGACAACTTAAATCCGGTTTACTGGCAGCTGATTGACACAATGGACGGCACTGCGCCGCTGAAAATCACGCCCGAACAGGCACTGAGAGTCGTAAAAGTAATGGAAGCGGCGTTTGAATCAAAGGGCGACACCATTCATACAAATATATAAAGGGGGAAAGACTGTGATTAACGTTACGGTGTGGAACGAGTATTTCCACGAAAAAGAAGATGAAAATGTAGCAAAAATATATCCGAAAGGCATTCATGGCGCGATTGCGGATTTCTTAAAAACCGATGAGGAGCTTTCGGTCAGAATTGCCGATTTGAGTATGCCGGACTGCGGACTGAGCGATGAAGTGATAAACAACACCGATGTAATGCTTTGGTGGGGACATTGCCGTCATGAGGATGTTCCGGACGAGATTGCAAAAAAGGTTGCGGACGCGGTTTTGCGCGGTATGGGAATTATATTCCTGCATTCGGCGCATTTTTCCAAGCCGTTCAAAATGCTGATGGGAACAAGCTGTTCACTCGGATGGAGAGAAAACGGCGACTTTGAGCGTGTGTGGGTAACAGCTCCGGCGCACCCGATTGTCAAGGGCATCGACAAGTATTTTGAGCTTGAGCATGAGGAAACATACACCGAGTTTTTCGACATTCCTCAGCCGGATGAGCTTATATTGACAGGCTGGTACGAGGGTGGCGAGACTTTCAGAAGCGGCTGCTGTTTCTACCGCGGTTTGGGACGGATTTTCTACTTCCAGCCGGGGCATGAGACTTTCCCGACTTTCCACAATCCGACCGTTCAAAAAATTATCAACAACGCGGTTCACTGGGCGGAGCCGGTTAAGAAAATAGACAAGATTGTGTGCCCGATGGTTGAAAAACCGGTCAGAAAATAATTTAAAAATATGCTCTATCAAAATCTGTCCGCCGCGGTCGAAACTTTTATTCCGACCGCGTCGGACAGGTTGTTTTTTGGGGATTCTTGCGCTTTTGAGATTTTTTTGAAAAATACTATTGACTTTTTGCTCCATATATAGTAAAATGATTATACTAAACGAAATAAGGAGACAAGACCTATGAAAATAACGGATATATACTATTTCAGCGGAACGCATTGGGACAGGGAATGGTATCAGACATTTCAGGGGTTTCGCGCAAGATTGGTAAGGATGATTGACGACCTTTTGGATTATATGGAGAAAGAGCCGAAATTTGAAACTTTCCATTTTGACGGACAGACAATTGTGCTTGAGGATTATATACAGATTGCGCCGGAGAATGAGCAAAGACTCAAAAAACTGATTGCGGACGGCAGAATAAAAATCGGACCGTGGTATAACATGCCGGACGAATTTTTGGTATCGGGCGAAAGCCTTATCAGGAATTTGGCGGTCGGCGCAAAGCTGAGCAAAAAATGGGGAGCAGAGCCGTGGAAAGTCGGATATATCTGCGATATCTTCGGACATATTGCGCAGACTCCGCAGATTTTCAGCGGCTTTGGAATAAAATCGGCTGTGCTCGGCAGAGGAACGAACGAGGAGTATCCGACATATTTCGACTGGACCGCGCCGGACGGCAGCGTCTGCACCACATTCAAACTCGACGCGGAGGGCGGCTACGGCAGCTTTTTCCTTGCGACATCGGCGGACGGCGAAGACGAAAAGCAGAAAATAGAAAAATACATATCCGAGCGGACAGCAGACGCAAATGCCCCCGTTCTGATTCTTATGGACGCGCAGGACCATCAGCCTGCGCACAAGGATACGCCGGAATATCTTGATATAATAAAGAAGCTTTGCCCGGAGGCGGAGGTTCATCACTGTGACCTCGGCGAGGCATTCGCAAAGCCGGCTGATGCTGACCTGCCGAAAATTTTTGGTGAGCTGAATAAGACCGCGATGGGGCGGCATCAGTATCTGCACTTGATTACAAATACGCTGTCGAGTTATTATACGCACAAAAAAGCCAATGACGAGTGCCAAAACAGGCTGGAAAAGGTGATTGAGCCGATGATGGCATATTTGGCGCTCGCCGGGAAGCCGATACGCCGCAGCTATGTTGATTTGGCGTATAAGTACCTTTTGATGAACCATCCGCACGATTCAATATGCGGCTGCTCGGTGGAACAGGTGCATAAGGATATGCTCTATCGCTTTGCGCAGACAAGTGAAATATGCGATATGCTGACCGAGGAGTTTTTGCATGCCGAAAAGCCGCAGGAGGGTACATCGGGCGAGTATGTGCTGAGGATATATAATCCGCTGCCGTTTGAGCGCCGCGAGACGGTGAACGCAGAGGTTATATTGGATAAGAATTTTAAGTGTGCATATGCCGAGCCGTTTGATTATGAGACGGTATTCAGCTTTAAGCTGGTTGATTCGAAAGGGAATGAGATTCCTTACGGAATTGCGAAGAATATAAAGAAGTATTCAAAGCGCGTGTATGAGCAGGAGACAGTGTCGGGCGAATGTTATGAAATAGCTTTTGAGGCGCAGCTGCCGGCAGGCGGATACGCAGAGTATAAGCTTGTTCCGTCGGAAAAGCCGTCGAGATATCTTGAAAAAATGACATCGGGAAGTAATTTTGCCGAGAATGATTATATCAGAATGGAGATAACTCAAAACGGCGAAATTTCGATATTCGATAAGAAAACAAAAGCGGAATATAAAAATCTTTGCGCCTTTGCCGATGACGGCGAGATAGGCGACGGGTGGTATCATGCAAATCCGATGAATGATTTTACCGTCTATAGCGGAAACGACGCAAGAATCGAGAAGATACTCAGCGCGCCGTCGAGATGCGTTTTCCGCGTGACAAAGTATATTGAAGTGCCTGCGTGCATGGAAAATACTGCGCATGGCTATAGAAGAAGTGCCGGTTATGTGAGACTTCCAATAGTGATTACGGCGGGACTTTCCAAAAATGCGCGGTATGCGGATGTTAATGTCGAGATTGATAATAATGCAAGAGACCACAGACTGCGCCTGCTGCTGCCGACCGGCGTGAACGGGGAAGAATATTTCGCGGGTCAGACATTTTATTGCTGCACAAGAAAGACCGGAATCGATTACGGAACTCAAGGCTGGCGCGAGCATGAACAGTACGAAAAGCAGATGAACGGGATCGTCGGAAAGCGCGGCAAGAACGGCTGCGGACTTGCATTCGTGGCGGCGGACGGACTTCATGAATGCGCTGTGCATGAGAGCGGAGATATGAATATAACGCTTTTGCGCGCATTCGGAAGAACGGTGATGACAATGGGCGAGGACGGCGGTCAGCTTTTGGGCAAGCTGTCGTACAGCTTTTTGCTTGTGCCGCTGGATAATGATATTTCATATTCCGGGCTTTTGAAGCTGCAAAGCGTGCTTTCGGCAAAACCGATTGCACTTTCGGCACAGACCTGCCCGGAGTATGCGCCGTCGGAAAAATCCTTTATGAAAATTGAGGGAGACGATATCAGCATAAGCATAATAAAACAGCCGGAGGACGGTGCGGAGAATACAGTGATTGTAAGAGTGTTCAACTCGTCCGATAAGCCTGCCGAGGGAAAAATTTGCTTTGAAAGAGATGTTAAAAAAGCGTCTGAAACCAACCTTAACGAGGAAAATATCGGCGAAGTTCGGGCGGACGGAAAGTCGGTAAGCGTGAAATTGCCTGCATGGAAAATCGGTATATACAGGATAGAAATGTGAAATGCGTGACAAAGCCGCGATGCCGGCGGCGCTAAGGCGCCGTTGGTGGCTCCCTCTCCGGGGGAGCTGTCAGCCGCAGGCTGACTGAGGGAGTTACCCTCTCCGAGGGAGCTGTCAGCCGCAGGTTGACTGAGGGAGTTACGAAATATACTTAAAAATTAATATTACCCCAAATTTTTATCTCATTTTTTTACTTCCTATTATAATGCGCAATAAAAAGTTGTTTCATATTAAAAAAATTTCAGAAATTTTTATATGATTTTTATAAAAAACACTTGATATCGGGGAAGTTTTATGTTATAATTGATATTATAGAACGAATTGCAGGTTCTGACCCGAAAGAGTAACATCTGACGGAGAAGGCGCGCATATCCCGGTCGGATTTTTTTGTGTGCCTTAAAACGGCACACTTTTTTATTTGTAAAAGCTGTAAAAGTGCTGCCTCGTTCCTGCATCGGCGGATGGGGTTTCTGTCAAAAGTCTAAATCGTGATTTTCGCAATTGACGGATTACACCGGAATTTTTACCAAAGGAGGAATTTATGGAAAGCAGAGTAGCGCTTATAGGAATAGTTGTGGAAAATCCGGACTCGGTTGAAAAGCTCAACGCAATCCTGCACAAGTATTCCGACTACATAATCGGCAGAATGGGAATCCCCTACAAAAAGCGCGGAATATCCATCATCAGCGTGGCAATCGACGCACCCGGGGACAAGATAAGTGCGCTTTCCGGCGCACTCGGAATGATAGAGGGAATTAACATTAAGACGATCTATTCTAAACTCCAATCCGACTAAAATTTCCGCATCTTGCACATTTGCCCTCGTTTGCGTACATCACGTACGCGGCGCTCAGTTAAATGCACAATCTGCGAAAATTTCCGCATCTTGCAAATTTGCACTCGTTTGCGTACATCATGTACGCGGCGCTCAGTTAAATGCACAATCTGCGAAAATTTCCGCATCTTGCAAATTTGCACTCGTTTGCGTACATCATGTACGCGGCGCTCAGTTAAATGCACAATCTGCGAAAATTTCCGCATCTTGCAAATTTGCACTCGTTTGCGTACATCA
>CAKSQL010000037.1 GCA_934486735.1 uncultured Clostridia bacterium
GATAAGGACGGTGAGCAGTCATGACCAATATCGAATTTAGAAACATACTGACGGCAGCAGTTGCCGGAGAACATTATGCGCTTGAAATAATACTGGAACAGTATTCTCCGCTTATCGACCGATATTCTGTCATTGACGGAAAGCTTGATGAGGATTTGAGACAGTATATTTTAATGCATATAGCTTTAAACATCGGTAAGTTCTCTATTTAACGCAGAGCAGCTCTCGTAAGAGGGCTGCTCAAACTTTTGAAAAAAATTTCTAATACCGATTAGATTATATAAAAAGCTGTTGTTCTTATAGGTGAAGACATCTCCTGATCTTTGAAAACAGAATATTGTCCGAACCGATACATTCTTCTGTTGATAGCGGCTATCCGTCTGCCCGGCAAGCAGAACCAAGAGTAATAATATACGGCTTGCAACCGTATTTCGCCATGACACAACAGGAGGTATAATGATACTTCTGTAAAACGCAGCTCGGCCACAGTGAAGGCGGAGAGATGAAATTTCTATGGACTCGCAAGCTACGAGCGTCGGGGAAGAAAAAATACATATAACAAAACAGCGAATAAGGAGGCGAATTCGTTTGAAAACAAATATTATGAGATATAGCATGCAACTTGCAATGTTAAAACAGTTATTAGTGAAAAAATTGATCACAGAAAAAGAATATAGAATTATACAGCAAAAATTAATGAATGACTATAATATTTCAAATAATATTATGTCCGAGTATTGACTTTTACACACCCTTGTGTTATAATATACAATATAAAAGGAATGCAAATTATAAAAGGAGGGTATTAAATTGAGTCAGGTCGAGATAATCAAAGCAAATACCATGTTGTCCGAACGAGGAAACCGTGCTCATATTGAAAGACTAAGAGTTGCACCGTATTGTCGTGTGAGTACAGATAGCGAAGATCAGTTGAATAGTTATAAGTCTCAGGTACAACACTATACAGATTTTATAAACAATCGAAAGGATTGGGTACTTGTAGATATTTATGCTGATGAAGCAATAACTGGTACGCAGACGAAAAAACGAAATGATTTTCAACGCCTTATAAATGATTGTATGAATGGCGAAATTGATATGGTTATTACAAAATCAATATCAAGATTTGCAAGGAATACGCTTGATACATTAAATTATGTAAGGATGTTAAAAGAAAAGAATGTAGCTGTATTTTTTGAAGAAGAAAACATAAACACTCTTACAATGGATGGCGAACTGTTATTAACAATTTTAAGTTCTGTAGCACAGCAAGAAGTTGAAAATATTTCTGCCAATGTAAAAAAAGGATTAAAAATGAAAATGCAGCGCGGAGAGCTTGTTGGCTTTCAAGGCTGTTTAGGGTATGATTATGATAAGGCTACAAAAGCAATTTCGATTAATGAAGAAGAGGCTAAAATAGTAAAATACATCTTTGAGAGATATAATGAAGGAATCGGGTGCTATGTAATTGCACAGGAACTGGAGCATTTGGGATATAAAACAAAAAGAGGTAGTTCCAACTGGGCTGAAAGTACAGTCATGGGTATTTTGAAAAATGAGAAATATAAAGGTGATATCAGACAAGGAAAAACTTTTACGGTAGATCCAATTTCAAAAAGAAGACTTGATAATTTTGGTGAAGAAGATCAGTTTTATATACACAATCATCACGAGGGAATAATTAGCAATGAATTGTTTGAGAGTGTACAAAAAATCATCAATAGACGCAGAAAGAGTCGAAACACATATGATGGAAAGCGAGAAACATTTACAAGAAAGTATTCGTTTAGCTGTATGTTGGAATGCGGCTTTTGTGGAAGTCATTTATCCAGACGCAGTTGGCATTCCGGAACTGAATACTATAAGGTAATCTGGCAATGCGTCACAAGCACAAAAAAAGGAAAAAAATACTGCCCGGATGCAAAAGGTATTCCAGAATCAATTATTGAGGAAGCATTTCTTGAAAGCTATAAGCTTTTGTGCTATAATAATACTGATGTTGTGGACGAAATGCTTGATCGTATTGAAATATCATTATGTTCCAATAACCCTGAAAAAGAAATATCAAATATAGAGAGACTAATTTCAAAAAACGCGGCAAAAAAACAAAAACTCTTAGATATGCGTCTGGATGACACTTTAGATAAAGACTCATTTGATATAAAATTTAATGAATTAAATGAACAATTAGATGAGTTAAATGACAGATTGACTTCATGCAAAAACACTGAAAGCAGAGAAAAAAACATAAAAAAACGCTTAGATGATTTCAGAAAAGTTCTTGAAAAAAATGAAGTGCTGGTAGAATTCGATAGACAAGTGTTTGAAAGCATAATAGATAAAGTTATTGTTGGCGGATACGATGATGATGGAAATAAAGATCCGTCAATGTTGACATTTGTGTATAAAACAGGCTTTACCAATAGTGTTGATGCCAATAATCATAAACCGCCAAGGAAGAACCATAAAAAGAACAAGGAGCAAAATGAAAACAAATTGTCTTCCTATTCCCCTAACGAGGATGAGAAAATGTGTTCACTTAATAGTGACAACACATGTGGTGAAATGCACTTTGGGCGAAAGTCCTCTTTTTTCAAATACTTCCGCCGCCTCGGTGTTGTCACCCTTTTTCAGCATGAGAAACGGGTCGCTGCAAAGTTCGGCTGCCGACACTTTCTCTTTCTCGGCAAGGTAATGTCCCTCGGGCAGGATTGCATAAAATCTGTCCTGCTCCAAAAAGGTCGTCTCCAAGTCCTCTCTTGCAGGCATGCGGACAAAGCCGCAGTCAACTCTTCCCTCCGAAATCCATTCCTCAATCTCGGTATAATCGCCCATCAGCAACTCATAATCTATGTTCGGGTAGTCCTTTTGAAATTCTCGGATGATATTCGGCAGCCAATGCGTGGCAACGCTCGAAAACGTGCCTATTCTGATTATTCCGGATTCCAGTCCGTTAAGTTCGTCTGCCTGCATTTGCAGCTTGCGATATTCCTCGCAAAGGCTTTTCGCATGCGGAAACAGCTTCATTCCGTCGGAGGTGAGACGCACTCCCGACTTGCTTCGCTCCAAAATCGAAATCCGCCATTCATTTTCCAAATCGCTTATCATCCTGCTTATCGCTGACTGCGAATAATTTAGTATCTCCGCCGCCTTTGTAAAACTTCCATACTCGACTGCCGTCACAAACGCCATATACTTGTTTATATCCATATCAAATCCCACCTATTACTATTTGTAATGTTTTTCATGATAAATATTCGCTTTTGTAAAACATAATTATATGATATACTATTATTTGTAAAAAGTCAAGAGAGGATTTAAAAAAATGAATTTATAGAAAAACAGAATCGTCGTTAAGGTCGGGACTTCCACTCTTACAAACGACTCCGGCAAAAATAATCTGCTTGCATTCGACAAGCTTACATGCGTGCTTTCGGATATACAAAATCTCGGTTATGAGATTATTCTCGTGTCCTCGGGCGCTATTGCAATCGGCTCGAATAAGCTGAATTAGCCGAAAAAATAGAATATTATCCCGAGGATTACAGAACCCCCGGCTGTTTGGTATCCGGCATGAATACTGAAAACAAACCGCTGCACACAGTGTCCGGATACAACGATGATATCATTTACGAAGTTACTGCCTATTATCCGGACATCGAATGAATGGAATAACGATTTCAAGACAAGGAGAGTGAACGAATAATGCGCTGCCATTTTTGCAGAGGTACTCTAGAAAAGTCAACCACAGAATTTATAGAAAAAATTGACAACTTTGTTGTAATTATTGAAAATATTCCATACGACAAATGCACTCAATGTATCGAAGCATATTTCTCCGATGAAGTTGCTGGAAAATTTGAGGAAATTCTTGATAGTGTACAACAAATTTCAAGTTATCTTACAGTGACTATCATTGACTATGCAAACACCGCCGCATAGCAATATACTTCAAAATTCACATCAAAAAAGCACAAAGCTTTAAAAAGCCTTGTGCTTTTTTCATGCTCTCGGAGCTTTATCGAGCGTCCTGAAGCTATACCCCTCGCCCATCAGATATTCAATCACCTGCGGCAATGCATCAGCCGTTGTGGCTTTTGTTGCCGCATCATGCATCAGAATCACAACGTCCTCTTTTCCGTTGGTGGTCTTTTTAACGCGCTCTATCAGCTGCTCCGCCGACGGTGTTCCGCCCTCTGCGTCTCCGTTTAATGCGTTCCAGTCGCAATATCTTATCCCATTATTTTTCAAAACTTCCTTATATCTCTGTTTTGCTTCTCCGTACTTGCCTGCATTATAGCCGCCGCCCGGGAATCGGAATATTTTCGGATAATTCTCTTTTCCGACTATTCCCTTTATCAATGTGAATGTTTGATTTATTTCATTCATAAAAGCGGTCTCATCCGCATAAAGATTAGAATAGTTATGCGCATATGAATGATTTGCAATAAAATGTCCCTCCTCATACTCACGCCGCGCCATATCGGGATTTGCTTCCAAAAGACTTCCGACAGCGAAAAACGTAGCTTTCACGTTATAACGTCTCAACGTATCGAGGATTCGCGGCGTTATCGAATTTGTCGGGCCGTCGTCAAAGGTCAGATAACAGGTTTTCACTCCGTCCGGCTTATTGATTGCGGTAAGCAGGTCTGCCACCGCCTCCGGCGGCATGGGGTATACAACGTCATTGATTATCAATTCCGGCTCATCATTTTTCGCTGTGTCCGCACCTTTTTTACCTATGCGCGATACCAGCGAGACACACAAAACTGCAAAAAGCACTCCGACAACCGCAAAAAAGAACATTCTTCTGCGTTTCTGCTCGCGCCTGCGCCTTTTTATGCGTTCCGAACGTTTGTATTCATATATGTCCATAAAATGCCACCACCCATCGCTTTAATTCTATAATTTATTATACTACATTATCCGACAAAAATCAATTAAAAATATGTTACATATTATTACAATATCAAGGAGGTAAAAAAATGAAACGATTATTTCTCGTAATTTTAAGCATATCAATCCTCTGCGGCTGTTCCGCAGTGCCCGAAAGCATCTCGCCCCCGTCCGAGGAGTCGGGCTGCACCGAGCCGACTCCCGCTCCCGACCCGGTAATCACAATTGACGATATTGCAGACGAAAACTTTTCCGATATCGACAACACCGGTTTCGGCTGGGGATTCAAAAAGAACAAAAATGCCGAGCCGGATATTTTTGAAGAAACAAAGGAACTTTTCCGAAAATACAACACATTTTACATGGACGAAAACCGAGGCAAGGTCTTGTATCTGACCTTTGACGAGGGGTACGAAAACGGCTACACCGCTCAGATTTTGGATGTCTTAAACGCCTGCGATGTTCCTGCCGCGTTTTTTGTGACCGGGCCTTATATCGAGACCGAGCGCGAACTTGTGGAGCGTATGATTTCGGAAGGACATATTGTCGGCAATCACACCGTTCACCACCCCAATCTGCCCAAGCTTTCAAGTGCCGAAAAAATGGCTGAGGAACTTTGCTCGCTCAACGAAAAATTTCTGACGCAATACGGAGTTCCGATGAAGTATATGCGTCCGCCGGAGGGCGAGTACAGTGAGCGTCTCTTAAAAGTCGCAAACACGCTCGGCTACAAAACTATTTTGTGGAGCTTTGCGTACAAAGACTGGGACCCCAAACAGCAGCGCGGCAGCGCCTACGCTTTCAATCAGGTTACTCCATATCTTCACGATGGTGCAATTCTGCTTTTGCATGCGGTATCAAAGGACAATGCCGATGCACTTGAAGACATCATAAACTATGCAAAAAATCTCGGATATGAATTTAAGAGTCTGGACAATTTAATATAATTTCCGCGAAAAATCCCCTCGCACTTACCGGCGTGAGGGGATTTTTGTAATACTTTTATTTCTATATATATTTTTCAATTTCGGCATTTATTTTCTCGCGGAGGCTGATAGATTTTTTAATCGACCGCGGATATTTTTTAAAGGTTATTTCTCCGTCCTTTTCAAGAATTTCGAGAACCGTATCACGTCCTGCCAGTTTTTCCAAAAGCTCGCACGCTCTCAAATCCTGGAGTGCTTCATAAAATACCACCATGCGAATCGATTCTATCGGCCCTGTACTGCCGGGATAGACGCTGAAGCTGTCGCCGGCAGGCATAAGTCCGCAGGCGTCCGTCACCGAGAACGGATTTATGTGATAGTCCGACAGTCCGGAATTATAAAAATTATATCCCCAGTGCAGGAATCCGTCAAGTTTATACTTGTAAAACTGCCAGCCGATACCGCGGTTTCGGTAGGACGGCATCGCAATATAGCGGTTGCAAACGTCCTTGCTGTTGGCGCACGAATAATACACCCAGCGCTCATCCACGCCGAGCGCAAATATATCGTCCGCCGCGGTCAGATTGGGCACAGGGCAGCGCGTTATCCCCTTTTTGTACACCTCGACCTCCGACACAGCGTCCATGATTTTATAATTCTTCATACACTCATGAATAATTTTATACCCATGCATATAATATTCTATATTCTTCACGTCCGGCTCATCCGCGACATGTATATAATATTCGCCCTTGTGCCACTTTAGGAATTTATCAAACGACGCATAGAACTGGCGCAGGAAATCTTCGTATTCCGGCGAGCACGAGTCGGTCTCCCAGCCGAACATGCGCACGCATCCGTCAATCGTATTCACCATTATTTTGGGCGCAAACTTTGCTCCCCACTGGGTCAGCATATGCGAGAACTCAAAGGCATTCACGCCGTATTTCCCGCAAATCTCCATCCAGCGTTCAAGCTTGTCATATTCAAACAAATACTTATTTTTCTTCTTATAGACATCCACCAGCTGCACCGTCGGGCGGCTCGAGCCGAAACGCGTATCCAACGGCGGCGTGAACAGCGGCGTAAATATCATATTGACTCCCGAATTTACCGCCGTTTTGATGAATTTTTCTATCATCTGCCAATGTTCTTCGGAAAATATCTTCATATTATAATAGTCGGCAATACAGTCGGTATGCATCCACTGAGTATATTTCATTTTCTGCTCCGGCAGGCATGCATCGATTATATGTATACGCATGGCTGATTCACAGCTTGCTTTCTTTTCCCTGCATGCAAATACCGCCGTCACTTCATAATCGCCGGGCGCGATATCATCGGGAATATCGACTGTAATCATAATTGTTGTATACTCGCGCACCTTTATACTTAAAAAACATTTGTCCATCGGATACAAAATATCCGGGTACATCCCTGCATCGTGCGAGATGACATCATCGTCATGGTCGTGGTCATAGCTCGGCATTTCCGCCGGGACATAGCCCACGCGCCTTATCTGCGTGCTTGTTCCCATATCATTTTTAATTTCAAACTCCAGCATTGCAAGCTCGGACGCTTTTAATGATATCTGCCATGACACCCGTTCGCCTTTTAATGCACTGATTTTTTCAATCGGTGTAAATTCCTTATGATAGGGCATAACCTTTTCAAGTGATGTGCTTTGTACCAACTCAATTTCCATTTATCTTCCAAAACCTTTCTTTTTATTAGCTGCTCTTATTAAAATATATTATAATCCGCAAAATGTCAAGTCAATTTTGAAAAGATACTTATTTTTGATACAAATATGGTTCTTTTTTACACATTTCAAAAATTTCAATTTTTAAAAAATGCTAACAATCCACACAAATGTGATAATAAATGTGATTGACAGAAGTAGTCTTTTATGATATAATAACCAAAAGACAGGCAAAACATTGAGCATGTCATGTTAAAAACAATAAATCAAAGGAAAGGATATGATTATTAAATGAAAAAAAAGATTATGGCTCTGACCTGCATCTGCCTGGCTGCGTCGTTCGCACTCGCAGGCTGCGGCAAAAAGCTTGAGCAGGAAGGAAAAATCAACATCAGCGTGGGCGACTGGCCTTCGGAAGAAAACAAATCAGCCTTGGAGCTCGCACTGAAAAACAAAGAAAGAATGGAAACCCAGCATCCGGAGGTAAACGTTATTCCGGATACATACGGCTGGGATGTAAAGACCTTTAATATGAAAGCGTCTTCGGGACAGCTGCCCAATCTCTTTGTTGTTGCACTGACCGAGATAAAGAATCTTATAAAGAGCGGATACGTTGCCGATATTACGGATTCAATGAAAGAGTTCGGATATGACACTGCCGTGAACCCCGACCTTTTGGACATTGTTACCGAGGACGGAAAAATCTACGGTATTCCGCGTGCAGGCTATATCAACGGACTTTACATAGACAAAAAATTGTTCCGTGAGGCAGGACTTGTAAATGATGACGGAAGCATCAAATATCCGACCACATACGACGAGCTTGCCGAATACGGACAGATAATCAAGGAAAAGACCGGTGTTTCCGGCTTTGCTCTGCCTACAACAAACAACTGCGGCGGCTGGCATTTCTTGAATATCGCATGGAGCTACGGCGTTGAGTTTATGGAACAGACCGACGACGGCAAGTGGAAAGCCACCTTCAACACACCCGAGTGCAAGAAAGCATTGGAATATGTGCATGACCTGCAGTGGAAGTACGGCATTTTGCCCGACGATAAGGTTATCGACCAGGTGGGACTCTATCAGATATTCGGAACCTACCGCACAGCTATGATGATTGCAGATCCCCCGTGTCAGCGGTTGTTCCAGAACTTTGGCATGAACAAGGACGACGTTATGGTTGTTTCCATGCCTGCCGGACCTGCCGGAGCATATACTCAAATGGGCGGCGACGTTTACATGATGTCGTCAAAAACAACTCCGGAGCAGCAGAAAGCATGCTATCAGTGGATGGAAGTAATCGGCTTCTCGCCCAACTACACCGAGGACAGAATCGCAGCTATCCATAAGTCAAACGAGACAACAAAGGAAAAGAACGGTATCGTTCTGCCGAGAGATACCATCGACATCTGGACATCGCCCGAGGCTTTGGCTGCAAAG
Source organism: uncultured Clostridia bacterium (assembly GCA_934486735.1). Classification (GTDB taxonomy): domain Bacteria; phylum Bacillota; class Clostridia; order UBA1381; family UBA1381; genus CAKSQL01. The sequence continues at coordinate 8,968 of CAKSQL010000037.1, forward strand.
AACAAGATTATGGAAGAAGACGCAAATGTTAAGCTGGAGGACTACGAAAAGTATTTCGGCTTTGACGGAGTGAAGATTCATACCGAATATCCGCGCTGCTCGCAGGAGCTTTATGCGGTGTTTGATAAGGTGCTTCAGGAAATCATCACAAACGAGAATGCCGACATCGACGCACTTCTCGAACAGGCAACAACAGACTTCCAGGCAAACCATCTTGACAAAATAGACTACTAAAACCAAACAAAAAGTGCAGAGTGCATAGGACACGCAGCTCAAAATGCCTTGTCCCATGCACGTTTCGGGGGCAGAATTTCAGACAAAAGCCTTTCTGCCCCCGGACGGTCTGTACATTTTTTTTGCTGTTTCACACTAATTTCAACGGATACGGAGTACAGAGTAATATATGAAAACATTTAACAAATTTCCTCCAATAAGCAAAAAATGTCCGCATATGCTCCATGGCGGAGACTACAACCCCGACCAGTGGTTTGAATACCCCGAAATCATCGACGAGGATATGCGGCTGATGAAGCTTGCAGGCTGCAATGTCATGTCAATCGGCATATTTTCATGGGCAATGCTTGAGCCGAGTGAGGATAATTACGATTTTTCTTTTACAGATATGATAATGGACAAGCTTGCCGCCAACGGGATATATGCGCTGCTTGCAACGCCGAGTGCGGGCAAGCCGTCCTGGATGAGCAAGGCACATCCCGAGATACTCAGAGTTGACAATATGGGGCATCGATTCAAGCAAGGCGAGCGTGCAAACCATTGCTTCACATCGCCGTACTACCGCGAAAAGGTATACAAGCTGAACCGCCTTTTGGCAGAGCGTTACAAGAATCACCCGGCGCTTTTGGGCTGGCATATTTCCAACGAATATCATGGCGAATGTTACTGCGAAAAATGCACCTCCGCTTTCCGCGAATGGCTGAAAGAAAAGTATAACAATGATTTAACGCAGCTTAATCGTTTATACTGGAATACATTTTGGGGGCACACATACTCGAATTGGGACGAAATATTTCCTCCCACTCCGTTGAGCGAAACTCTTACACACGCTCTCAACCTTGACTGGCACCGTTTTGTGTCGCATCAGACGCTTGAATTTATGAAAAATGAAATCGCACCGTTTAGGGAAATCACTCCCGACATACCGGTGGTAACCAATTTCATGTATTACTTTAACGAGCTTGACTATTTCAAATATGCCGAGCATCTGGATGTTATTTCCTGGGACAGCTATCCCAAATGGCACAGCCCGTCCCCAAACGAGGATGTCGCGCGTGATGCGGCATTTATGCACGACCTGTACCGCTCGCTTAAAGGCGGCAAGCCGTTCATGCTCATGGAATCGGTTCCGAGTGCAATATGCGGAGCGGAGTTCAACAAGCTCAAACGTCCGAATATGCATATACTCTCTTCATTGCAGGCAGTGGCGCACGGTTCCGACACCGTCCAGTATTTCCAGTGGCGCAAAAGCCGCGGCGGCGCGGAAAAGTTCCATGGCGCAGTGGTCGACCACTGCGGTCACGAACACACACGCGTTTTCCGCGATGTGGCACAGCTCGGAGAAATACTTTCCAAGCTTGACGATGTTGTCGGCAGCTATGTAAAAAGCGACGTTGCGCTTTATTATGACTATGAAAACAACTGGGCAATTGATGACCTGTGGGGACTTCACAACCGCGACAGAAAATATTTTCCGACACTATTGAATCATTACAACACCTTTTGGGAAAAGGGCGTGAATGTCGATATAGTAAACTCGGACAGCGATTTATCGGACTACAAGCTTGTTGTCGCGCCGATGCTTTATATGACAAAACCCGAGCTTATCGACAGGCTCGAAGAATATGTTAAAAACGGCGGCTGTTTGGTTTGCACCTATGTAACAGGCTGGGTTGACGAAAACGACCTCTGTTATCTCGGCGGATTCCCTGCCTCAAAGCTCAAGGATGTTTTCGGGCTTTGGTCGGAGGAGATAGACACGCTTTACGACGAGGACAAAAACCACGTAAAAATGTCGGACGGCAAATGTTACAAAGCTGTCGAGTACTGCGAGGTTATTCACCCGACAACGGCAGAGACTTTGGGCAGCTACACCGAGGATTATTATGCCGATATGCCGGCGGTTACGAAAAACCGATTCGGCAGCGGCAGTGCATACTATATTGCATTCCGCAGCGGCACGGACTTCTTGCGCGGCTTCTATTCAAAGCTTATTGACGAGCTGAAACCGAACCGCGCTTTGGATATCGATTTTCCGCACGGTGTTACGGCACATGCGCGTGAGGACGAAAACGCAAAATACATATTTGTTGAAAACTACAACAGCTATCCCTGCACAATACACACTGGCGGCTGTATTGACATGCTCACAAACGAACCCGTCTCCGATTTGACTCTTGAATCATTCGAATGCAGAGTGCTGAAACTAAAATTCTGACACAATCTCTGCCCGATATGATGTTGGTTTCCGACAAATTAAAGAAATAAGCTCACAAAAAGCAGTATTGCATATCTTTACTGCTTTTTTTATTGCTTTGTGTTGACAAAAGCAAATTGCGGTAGTATAATATATGAGTAAAATTTTATTCAAGAAAGAGGTTCTTAATATGGATTTCAAGAATTATATGGCAATTCCCGGCGAAAAGCCTTTGGATAATATCGTGACAAACGGCGGTTTCTGCGGAATTTTCAGGAAAATAGGCTGCATCGGCGACAGTCTCTCCTCCGGCGAGTTCGAATCGCTTAAAGGCGAGGCGAAAGGATATCACGATTATTTCGATTATTCCTGGGGACAGTACATAGCAAGAGACGCAGGCTGCACCGTCTACAACTTCTCACGCGGCGGCATGTCAGCAAAGGAATACTGTACGGAATTTGCGGAATTACAGGATTTCTGGAACTGTGAGCGCCGCTGTCAGGCATATATAATCGCGCTCGGCGTAAACGATGTCTATGCAGCCGACAGAGGAGAAATCGAACTCGGCAGTGCCGATGACGTAGATGTGAACGATTGGAGAAACAACAAAGAAACCATTATCGGCTACTATGCTCAGATTATTCAAAGATACAAGGAAATTCAGCCGAAAGCAAGATTTTTCCTTATGACAATGCCCCACGACAAAACAACCCCCGACAGCGTTAATGTCCTTATGGACAAGCATGCCGAGGAGCTTTACAAACTGGCAGATATGTTTGAGTATTGCTATGTTATCGATTTGCGCAAATACGCTCCGGTCTATGATGAGGAATTTAAGAAAAACTTTTACCTGGGCGGTCACTTGAATGCGGCAGGCTATCGTCTCACCGCGCTTATGGTTGAGTCGTACATTGACTATATTATAAGAAACAATCCGAAAGACTTCACTCAGATAGGCTTTGTCGGAACTCCTTTCTTCAACGACATTGAAAAGTGGTAAATCAAATGGGCGAAAACAACAATTTTAAAAAAGGCATTATAGACGGTCTGCCGATATGCTTCGGATATCTGTCAGTAGCGTTCGCATTCGGGATTTTTGCAGGCAAAAACGGACTTTCCATACTCGAAGCGCTTGCAATATCGATGACGAATGTCACCTCGGCAGGTCAGCTTGCGGCAGTCCCGATAATCGCGTCGGGCGGCACTTTGATTGAGCTTGCAATCACACAGATTATAATAAACCTGCGCTATGCGCTTATGTCGGTCTCGCTTTCGCAAAAGCTCGGCAAAAGCGTAAATATGCTCGACAGATTTATCATAGCGTTCGTAAACACCGATGAAGTCTTTGCGGTCGCATCGTCCAACAAGCTAAATGTCGGCAAAAAATATCTGTACGGGCTTATCCTCACTCCCTATCTCGGATGGAGTCTCGGCACGCTTTTAGGCTCGGTCGCCGGCGATATTTTGCCGCAGTCGGTCACATCCGCGCTCGGACTTGCAATCTACGGCATGTTTATCGCGATTGTCGTCCCGAGCATGAAAAAAAGCCGCGCCACAACCGGCTGCGTGCTTACGGCGGTTTTTCTCGGCTGCATGTTCCGATATCTGCCGATGTTAAAATCCGTTCCGCAGGGGTTTGTGATTATCATATGCGCAGTTTTTGCAAGTGCTTTGTTTGCGTTCATCGCGCCGCACAGCGAGGAGGCGGAAAATGAATAATTTCCTTTTGTATCTTCTCGTAATGGCAGGTGTGACATACCTCATCCGAATGCTGCCGCTTGTTTTGGTGAAGAAGAAAATAACAAACAAATTCATATTGTCATTTTTGTATTATATCCCATACGCCGTCCTGAGCGTAATGACAATACCGGCTATTTTCTATTCGACATCGTACAAGCTGTCGGCACTGGTCGGATTTCTGACCGCCGCTGTGCTTGCATTTTTTGAAAAAAGCCTGCTGAAAGTTGCGGCATATTCCTGCGCCGCGGTGTTTTTGGCAGAAGTTGCAATTAAATATTTGATGTAAATGAAAAAGTGTGACCTCGGGATTGAAATCATCTCACAGTCACACTTTTTTGTTATTTTATCAATGCCAGCGTTATAAGATTTCTCAGAATTATAATCATCCCGATTGCCACAGCGACCAGGGTTTTTGTGTCGATTTTCTCAAAAATACTATTTTTCTTCATTTGCAGCTTCCTCCTCCGTGCTTCCGGCTTCCTTCGGCACGTCCTTATGTATCCCGGCGTAATCTCTCGTTTTTGAGTTTTTCACCAGCTCCGACAATTCATATTTCAGCGATTCGCATCTTTCAAGCGAGCTTTGCAGCAGCACAAAGCAATCCTCGTTTGAAACCTCGTCCGCCGCCTTTCGCTTATCCGCATACGAATCCTCCGAAGCCTCAATTGTCTCTATTCTCCCAAGGCACTCCGCCGAATACGCCGATATATTATCCGCCTCCGCCGACAGTTTGTCTGCCATTTGGGCAATTACCTCGACGCTCCTGTCAATGCTGCCGCTGTATTCCTTATAATAATTATATATCTCCTGCTTGTTGACAGATTTTTTAAGCTCCTCTATTTTCAAGCCGACATAAGTCTCATCGCTCAGCTCCGGGTTTGGCTTTTGAGTCGCATCCGCCTTTTGATTCTGTTGATTTTCGACCCACACTCTTTTTTGCGAAACCGCTATCCCCGACGCCAAAACCAGCACAACCGTCACCAACAATATTTTATAATTTATATTCATTTTCCGACATATTCTCCTCTTTTTTTCATCTCTCTATTATATTATAGCATATTTGCGAATATTGTCAATAAAAAATGCGTACATTATAAATTTTTCCTATAGCTTTCTATAATTATTCGATATTGGACAAATGAAATATTTAGTGATATAATAAACATATTAAACAGATAGGTTATGTAAGTTTAAGGAGGAAATAACAATGAAAAAATACAGATTCGAAACATTACAGGTACAGGCAGGACAGGAAAATCCCGACCCGGCAACAGATGCAAGAGCCGTTCCGATTTACGCATCGACTTCATACGTCTTTCACAATTCTCAGCACGCAGCCGACCGCTTCGGTCTCCGCGACGCAGGCAACATCTACGGCAGACTCACCAATCCGACCCAAAGCGTGTTTGAAGAGCGCATAAACGCACTTGAGGGCGGTGCTGCCGCTCTGGCAGTTTCATCAGGTGCCGCTGCGATAAACTACACCATTCAGGCATTGGCAAAGCAGGGCGAGCACATCGTAGCATCCAAAACAATCTACGGCGGCACATACAACCTTTTGGCGCACACTCTGCCGCTGACATCGGGAATCACAGCCACATTTGTTGACCCGGACGAGGAAGGCGCATTTGAAGCCGCTATACAGCCGAACACAAAGGCACTTTATATCGAAACTCTCGGCAACCCAAATTCGAATATCATAGACATTGAGGAAATCGCAAAAATCGCTCACAAGCATAATATTCCGCTGGTTGTTGATTCAACCTTTGCCACTCCCTATCTTGTCCGCCCGATTGAGTATGGTGCTGACATAGTTGTGCACAGCGCAACAAAATTCATCGGCGGTCATGGCGCGGCAATCGGCGGCGTTATAATCGACGGCGGCACATTTGACTGGAAAGCCTCGGGCAGATATCCCTGGATATCCGAGCCGAACCCGTCTTACCATGGTATCAGCTTTGCCGAAGCGGCAGGAAAAGCCGCATTTGCGACATATATCAGAGCAATTCTGCTCCGCGATACCGGCTCTACAATTTCGCCTTTCCATGCGTTTATGTTCCTGCAAGGGCTTGAAACCCTCTCGCTCAGAGTTGAGCGCCATGTGGAAAACGCGCTGAAAATAGTGGAATATCTCAACAATCATCCGCAGGTTGAAGCGGTGCATCATCCATCGCTCGAAACCGAGCCGAGCCACAAGCTCTACAAAAAATATTTCCCGAACGGCGGCGGTTCAATCTTCACTTTCGAGATAAAAGGCGATGACAAAACGGCGCAGAAATTTATTGACAACCTCAGCATATTCTCACTTTTGGCAAACGTTGCCGATGTGAAATCGCTTGTTATCCACCCTGCGTCAACCACGCATTCGCAGCTGTCCGAGGAAGAACTTGCCGAGCAGGGCATCAAGCCGAACACTATCAGGCTTTCAATCGGAATCGAGAATATAAACGACCTTATTGAAGCTTTGGACGAAGCTTTCGCGGCAGTGAAATAAATTGTCGCTCACTCCCCCGATTATCGGATTTTATCCGCAAATCGGGGAGATTTTATTATGCTTGAAAACGAATGCTCAAGCCCGTTTTGCCGACAAAAGATTTTTACGAAAAAGTTTCGCTGAAAAAAGCATTGACAAGGAATAAACTTTAAAATATAATATGGATATATCCTGCATATAAAAATACAGCAATTTATGCCGGTGCAGGGCGGCAGAACGGAGATTTAATATGACAACACTGAAAATCGATTTAACCAAAACCGCGGGGGCGATAAAACCGATGAACGCGGTGAATAACGGACCGGTCGGCGGAAAAACACGCAACAACGGTAATTTCGAATTGTTTAAAGACGCCGAAATTCCTTACGTGCGAAACCACGACGCATCATTTTGTTCCGATTACGGCGGTGAATTTACAGTTGATATTCACAACATTTTCCGCAATTTCGACGCGGATGAAAGCAACCCGTCATCATATATGTTCACCGCTACCGATGAATATATCAAAACAACCGCCGATGCCGGAGCGGAAACCTTTTACCGTCTCGGTTCCAAAATCGAGCATGGGTTTAAATACGGGACCTATCCGCCAAAGGATTTTGCAAAATGGGCAAGAATCTGCGAGCATATCATCCGCCACTACAACGAGGGCTGGGCGGACGGATTTCATTACAATTTAGAATACTGGGAAATCTGGAACGAGCCCGACTGCCAAAACGCCGACGGCTCATTCCCCTGCTGGCAGGGTACGGAGGAAGAATTTATTGACCTGTACGAAACTGCGGCAAAGCATCTGAAAAAGTGTTTTCCGAATTTAAAAATCGGCGGCCCGGCGTTTTGCTCTCCCTGGAGAAATGATTTTAAGCGCAATTTTCTGAAAGCCGTAAAGGAAAGAAACATACCTCTCGATTTTTACTCCTATCATTGCTATGCAAACGCACCTATCGGAATCTGTGAAACGGTGCTTGAAGCCGAAAGTGCGCTTGCCGAATATGGGCTTGAGGACACTTTTACGGTGCTCGACGAGTGGAACTATGTAAAAGGCTGGTTAGGTGATGACTGGCGATACACGCTCGACCGCGAAAAGGATATCAAAGGCGCCGCATTTATTGCCGGAAGCATGAGTATTTGTCAAAATACAAACCTCGGGATGCTTATGTACTACGACGCGCGCCCCTGCGGAATGAACGGCTTGTTCAAGGCGTATACATATGAGCCGCTCAAAGGCTATTACTCTTTCCTTATGTTCCGCGAGCTGAAAAGGCTCGGCACACATATTCCGACCGAACGGTATATTGACGATATTTACAGCTGTGCCGCAACCGACGGAAACAGCAGCGCAATAATGCTCACTCACTTTAACGATGACGAAAGCACACCTGCAAAGGATGTAAAGCTCGAAATTTCAGGCATTTCCGAAGAAGTTAAGCTTGAATATTACCTGCTTGACGAAACGCATAACCTCGAAATAGTAAGAGAAGAAATTGTTACCGCAGAAAAATTTGCGTCTTATCTTAAATTGGATAACTACGCAAACTACTTGATAAAGATAAAATCTATATAAATTAAAGGGACTGTAAAAAAGTCCGGAACGCTCAAGCCGACCCCGCCGGCGTACTCACGTACTCCGAGCGGTTCGGTAAGGGCGTAACAAAAAGGTCTCAAATTTGAAAAAACAAAATTTACAAAACCGCGGAATTATGAATTTCAGGCTATTTTGCAATTACTTTATTCAAACAATTCACACCTTTTTTGTGTTCCGAAGCATTTTTACAGCCCCTTTTAATATTTTGATATTTTGATATTTTAATACTCCATTATTACATTTCCCAGGAAATCTTTCCATTGAAAAGCTCCGTCACGATATATAATATATCCATGATGACTGTCCTCTTTCGGAATCGAAACCGAGCCGGGATTCATATATACAAATCCGTCGTGCTTTTCGCATTTCGGAACATGAGTGTGTCCGCATGCCAAAATCGCACCCTTGCAAAACAGGAGTGGATTTGTCTCGTTATATATATGCCCATGCGTTGCGTAAATTGTGATATCGTTCGTCACCACTGCCGCATAATCCGCCATAACAGGGAATTTCAGCAGCATTTGGTCAACCTCCGCCTCGCAGTTTCCCCTCACGCAGATTATCTTTTCTTTCAGCTTGTTGAGCATTTCAACCACGTCCTGCGGATTATACTCCTTCGGCAAGGCGTTTCTCGGGCCATGATACAAAATATCACCCAAAAGCAGCAGGCGTTCCGCCCCTTCCTTTTCAAATGCCCCGACCAGCTCCCTGCACCAATATGCCGAACCATGAATGTCCGACGCAATCATCAATACCATTTTTTCTCCTGCTTTCTTAAAATTTTTCCGCCGCTTCCTCCAAAAGACGCTCAAGCTCCTTTGCCGCCGCGGTAAGGCTGTGGTCTCTGCGCTTTATTATGCATATATACCGCTTTGGAATTTTTTCTTCCAATTCAAGTGCAAATACACCGGCTTCATTTTCCAAAAAGCTTTCAGGCACAAATCCTATCCCCAGTCCCGATCTCACCATCGGAATAATCTGGTCTGCTGTCGCCGCCTCTATATCCGGTTTGAACACCGCTCCGTTTTCCTCAAAGAAATCAGAGTAAAGCCTGTATGTTTTTGTGTGCTTTCCAAGCGAGATAATCGGATATTCTGCCAGCTTTCTGACCGAAATTCTTTTATTTTTAAGTTCGGGAAAGCTTTCGGAGCAGACGGGAACTTCCCGCACCGGTTTCAGGTTTTTTTCCGCAAACTTTTTTGATTTATCGGTCGGCGTGGTCACAACCGCAATATCAACAACACTGTTATCGAGAGCCTCAATTGCCTGCGGCGTGGTGTGATTCGAGATATGCATATGCACGCCCGGATAGAGCGTTTTGTATTTTTTCAAAACCGGCAGCAATATCCCATGCAACGCAACCTCGCTTGCGCCGACCGACACAACTCCGCTCTGCAAGCCCTTTCTGAGCGATATCTCCGCCTCCGCAAGCTCAATTTGCTCAAACGCAATCTTGATATGCGCATAAAGCTTTTCCCCCTCTGCCGTCAGTGAAACTCCGCGGTTGCTCCTTATAAGCAGCCTGCACCCGAGAGCGTCCTCCAAAAGCTTAATCGTCCTTGTTATGTTCGGCTGGTTGCTTAAAAGCACCTTTGCCGCCTGGGTTATTTTTTTGTGCTTCGCCACATAGTAAAATACTTTATAATAATCATAGCTGATATTCACATTTATCACCGTCTTTTGTATATCTCAAATATATAGCCGTCATATCCAATATAGATTTGACATATGCCGATATTTATATTATAATATATTTGAAAGGAAATGTCAAGCTATGTCTGAATGAAAGGATTTATCATGTTTCGGAAAAAATTTCATGGGCAAATGTCCGACTCGTTCATAAATGCCGCGTTTGTTGTTCTTTCCGGCGGACTTCAGGATGCGTATACATATAACTGCCGCGGAGAAGTATTTGCAAATGCACAAACCGGCAATATCGTTCTGATGGGAACGAATCTTTTTAAGGGAGAATGGGCAAGCTGTTTAAGATACCTTGTGCCGCTCCTGGCTTTTCTCTCCGGCATATTTATCGCCGAGAGTATTCATCACCGCTGCAAGCACGCCGAAAAAATCCACTGGCGGCAGATAATTGTTCTTATTGAAATAGTTCTGCTTTTTGTTGTCGGATTTTTCCCCGAGCAGTTCAACGCGGAGGCAAACGCGCTTGTTTCCTTTGTGTGCGCACTCCAGGTGCAGACCTTTCACAAGGTTCGCGGACACGTTTATGCAAGCACAATGTGCATAGGCAACATGCGCAGCGGCATGGAAACGCTGTACGCCTACATCTTAAACCGCGACAAACATATTCTGCATAAGGCACTGACCTATTTCGGAGTAATTCTCCTCTTTGCAGCAGGCGCGGGAGTGGGAAGTCTCCTGTCCGAAATATTTGCCGAGCGCACAATATGGATATCATGTGTCCTGCTCTCGGTAAGCTTTATGGTTATGTTTATCAAATACGAGTGCGAGGAAATTTGAATTTACAATTTTCATGTCCATATTTTACCGAAAAGTTAAAATAGAGCATAAAAAAATCGCAGTTTCCTTGCAACATATTAGAGATTATTGAAAAATTTTATAAAATTGTTGTTTTTTTAGGAAAAATAATGTATAATTATAAATGGAGCGGAATATGTTAATGCAATCAATCCACCGCTCTGTTTAAATAAAAAAGAAAGAGGTAAGTAAAATGGCAGAAATTAATTTGAATAAGTATGGTATTACCGGTACTACCGAAATCGTGCACAACCCTTCTTATGAGCTGTTGTTTGAAGAAGAAACAAAACCCGGTCTTGAGGGCTTCGAAAAAGGACAGGTCAGCGAGCTGGGCGCCGTTAATGTAATGACAGGTATCTACACCGGTCGTTCGCCTAAGGACAAGTTCATTGTAGAGGATGAAAATTCAAAGGATACTGTATGGTGGACCTCAGATGAATACAAAAACGACAATCATCCGGCATCTCAAAAAGCTTGGGACGCTGTTAAGGCTATTGCGCAAAAAGAGCTTTCAAACAAGAGACTTTTTGTTGTTGACGCTTTCTGCGGCACAAACAAGGATACACGCATGGCTATCCGTTTCATCGTTGAGGTTGCTTGGCAGGCTCACTTTGTAAAGAATATGTTCATCCAGCCGACAGAGGAAGAACTCAAAGATTTCGAGCCGGACTTCGTTGTTTACAACGCATCAAAAGCTAAGGTTGAAAACTACAAGGAATTGGGACTCAACTCTGAGACTGCTGTAATGTTCAACATCACAAGCCGCGAACAGGTTATCGTAAACACATGGTACGGCGGTGAAATGAAAAAAGGTATGTTCTCAATGATGAACTACTACCTCCCCTTAAAGGGTATCGCATCGATGCACTGCTCAGCAAACACTGATATGAACGGTGAAAACACCGCCATCTTCTTCGGTCTTTCGGGAACAGGTAAAACAACACTTTCAACCGACCCGAAACGTCTTTTGATTGGTGACGACGAACACGGTTGGGACGACAACGGCGTATTCAATTTTGAAGGCGGCTGCTATGCAAAGGTTATCAACCTTGATAAGGATTCTGAGCCTGACATTTACAACGCTATCAAGCGTGACGCACTTCTCGAAAACGTTACTTTGGACAAAGATGGCAAAATTGATTTTGATGATAAGAGTGTAACAGAGAATACTCGTGTTTCTTATCCCATCAATCATATCAAAAATATTGTTCGTCCGGTATCTGCAGCTCCCGACGCTAAGAATGTAATCTTCCTGTCGGCTGACGCATTCGGCGTTCTTCCGCCGGTATCGGTACTGACTCCGGAACAGACTCAATACTACTTCCTGTCAGGCTTCACAGCTAAGCTTGCAGGTACAGAACGCGGTATCACAGAGCCTACTCCTACATTCTCGGCTTGCTTCGGTCAGGCATTCCTGGAGCTGCACCCCACAAAATATGCAGAAGAACTCGTTAAGAAAATGCAGAAGAGCGGCGCTAAGGCATATCTCGTAAACACAGGCTGGAACGGCACAGGCAAGCGTATCTCCATTAAGGACACACGCGGTATCATCGATGCAATCTTGAACGGCGATATCAAGAATGCTCCCACAAAGAAGCTCCCGATATTCGATTTCGAAATTCCGACAGAGCTTCCGGGTGTTGACACAAACATTCTTGATCCGCGCGATACCTATAAAGATGTTTCGGAATGGGAAACAAAGGCTCAGGATTTGGCTGCCAGATTCGTTAAGAACTTTGCAAAATATGAAGGCAATGCAGCAGGTAAAGCTCTCGTTGCAGCAGGTCCTAAGACTAAATAATCAAATTAATTCAAAAAAGAACCCTGTATGGGTTCTTTTTTTTTGCTGCATTTATGGTTGCTTCGTTTGATAAAAAGCTTTTCGGATAACCAAATTGATATTGTTTGCCTCGTAATATATCGGTAAATTCCCGTTTTGAAGTTAAATTTTTTAAAGCATTGATAAAAAGTATTCGAACAACTCCCCCGACTTTTTCTTTAGGAAATGTCACATTTCTCGGCAAGGAAGGCTTAAAAGACTCCCTCTCCGAGGGATGCTGACTGAGGGAGTCGCCTTTTCTGCATAAATATATGTCACCTGTTTCAATCGGTTCACGTGTTATAGAGTCCAATCTTTCATAAGTATATTCGCGGTCTCGCTCAAATTCGCCTTTTATGTTTTTATTTTGAATAACGGTAACGCTCTCATCGGTCACATTTTTAATTTTTCCAAAATACACCTGTGCGCCGTCCTCGCTCATAAGCGGCGTTACAATATCTCCTGCAAACACTGACAACCGCAGCATAAATAAAACTGCTGCTATACCTATCAAACCAACTATTTTCTTCATTGTCCACGCCTCCTCATCATGCATATTATACTTTCATTATAACATGAAAAAACATAAAAGTAAAGAATTTTATACGACAATCGAGTAGGGCGAAATTAATCGCCCTCTCACACCACCGTACATGCCGTTCGGCATACGGCGGTTCAATTCAAAAT
>CAKSQL010000038.1 GCA_934486735.1 uncultured Clostridia bacterium
TTTTAGCAATAAGATGGATATATACATGACCGGTTGCCATGTATTTTACCCATAAATCTATTATAGTAGGAGATGATGCCGATATGGAAAAAAACTCTATATCATCCGCTTTGTCGGACTATCTTGAAGCCATATATGTGTTGTCGCTGAAGTTCCCCGCGGTGAGAATTACCGATGTGGCGAAAAAACTCGGCATATCCAAGCCGAGCGCGAACCGCGCCGTCAAGAGCTTAAAGCAGGAAGGTTATGTCCTGCACGAGCCGTACGGAGATATCATTCTGACTCAAAAGGGAAATGACTTCGGCAAAGCCGCCTATGCAAAGCGTATGACGGTGAAAAAATTCCTGACCGATGTGCTCGGAATCGATGAAGAGGAGGCAAATCGGGAAGCGTGCATGATAGTTCATACCATGAGCGAGGAAACTCTTGAAAGGCTGGAAAAATATATGAACGAGCAGGAGCGGATAATTTTCTCGGCAGTGTGATAAGCAGGCTGTATGAAATATACAATATTACTAATCCGACAACGCATTACTAAGAATAAAAAGTAAAATTTGACTAAAAATCAAACAATTTTTAAAAGAGGTTGATTATGCCGCCCAAAGTATGTTATAATTAAATTTATTGGAAATTATTTAATTTATTGCGTTCGGAAAGGCAGTATGTATACCATGAATTTTGATATAAACTCAAATATAGATATAGAAAGCAGTATAGAAGCCGATGAAAGCTTTTCGGGAGCTTATAAATTGAAGCTGTTTTGGGGGACAAAGCAGATAAGTCCGGAGGATAGCGTTACAATCGAGCTTAAATATCCTATGAAAAATATTATGAATGTGTGGCTGCCGAACTCGGTGCCTCTTAAGGAATTGCCGCGCGCGATCAAGGCTGATTGGGTGGGTAAGCCGAATTTGTATTCATCGATAGCGTCGTCCGCTCCGATTCTTTGCTTTTACGATAATTCGGATGTCAACAGGCTGACAATAGCGCTGTCCGAGACAAAAAAGCGCGTAAATATCGATTTCGGAGTCATAGAAAAGGAAGCTGCGCTTAAAATAAGCTTTAACATTCCCCTGGCACAATACAGCGGAGCGTCGGGGACGGAGCTTTGCATATACACAGATGAAAGCGAATTGCCGATGTATAAGGCGGTCGCAGCGGTGTCCGAGTGGTGGGAAAATAAAATAGGAATCAAACCGATGAGGGTTCCGGAATGTGCCTTTGAGCCGCTGTATTCCTTTTGGTACAGCTTTCACCAGGATATATTCGAAAAAGAGGTTGAGGCAGAGTGCCAAAGAGCCGCCGCGCTTGGATTTAAGAATGTGATTGTCGATGACGGCTGGCAGACCGACGATAACAACGGCGGATATGCATACTGCGGCGACTGGAAACCATGTAAGGCTAAAATAAGCGATTTTGCGGAGCATGTGAAAAATGTTCATGATATGGGGCTTAAATACATGCTGTGGTACAGTGTGCCTTTTGTGGGAAGAAAGTCGGAAAATTGGGATAAATTCAAGGATAAGCTCCTTTACTTTGATGACAGCTTCGGAGCGGGAGTTCTTGACCCGAGATATGCCGAAGTGCGCGAATTTTTGATATCCATTTACAAAAATGCCCTGCTTGAACGTGACTTGGACGGATTTAAGCTTGATTTTATCGACAGCTTTGTGAACATAAATAATATTCCGCCCAACGGCGAAATGGATATCCCCGATTTGCAGGACGCAATCGATAAGCTTATGACCGATATAAGGGATGAGCTGATGTCAATCAAAAAGGATGTACTTATTGAATTTCGTCAGACATATATCGGGCCGAATATAAGAAAATACGGGAATATGCTGCGCGCAGCCGACTGCCCGTACGATTATCTCACCAACAGAACAGCGACGCTTGACCTGCGCCTTACAAGCGGACACACTGCCGTACATTCGGACATGCTCATGTGGAGCGCGGACGAGAGCGCGGAAACCGCCGCAATGCAGATTATCAATTGTATTTTCTCGGTAGTTCAGATATCGGTAAAGCTCGATAAAATTCCGGAGAACCACAGAAAAATGCTGCGGTTCTGGGTTTGGTTCATGTCGCAGAATAAAGACTTGCTGCTGAAAAGCAATATAGCTGTCTTTGAGCCGCATTTGTATTACACAGCGGCAAAGGCATATGACGATGATAAGGAAATTATAGCGGTATACGCAAATGATAAGTGCGTGGATATCGAGCGCACAAGCGCGGTTGTGATAAACGGAACGGCGAAGCAAAATGTGATATGCCGATTCGGTGACAGCAGGGAAAGAAAGCTGACAATTCTCGACTGTGTGGGAAAAATCGTGTACGAGGGCACATTTGAGCCGGAGGGAATACAAAGTATTGCTGTGCCGGTGAGCGGCATGGCGGTTATCGGAGATTTCGAAATTCGGGGGTGAGAATGTGTATAGCTGCATGTATCATACGCCGGAGGGCTATGACGATATGATAATGAACTCCGACGGAGAATATCTGACGGCGCTGTGCTTTGAACATTCAATGGATATCGCAAAGCTTGCTTCGGGATGCGAGGAAAAGGACCTGCCGATATTTTACGAAACTCGGCGGTGGCTCGATATGTATTTTCGCGGCGAAAAGCCGGATTTTACGCCGAAATATAAGATAGTGCGCCTGACACCGTTTCGGGAACAGGTTGTCGAGCTTATGAAAAAAATCCCGTACGGCGAGACGGTCACATATGGCGATATAGCAAGGGAACTTGCAAAAAAGAGGGGATTGGATAAGATGTCGGCGCAGGCGGTCGGCGGAGCGGTCGGATTTAATCCGATTTGCATAATTGTTCCATGCCATCGGGTGGTCGGAACGAACTGCAGTCTGACAGGCTACGGCGGCGGAATAAAGAATAAAGTAAAGCTGCTGGAGCATGAAGGAAATGACATGACAAGACTTACGATTCCCAAAAGGGGAACGGTGCTTTAAAATAGTTCTAAAGAAAGCCGAGGGTGAAAATCCTCGGCTTTCTTTAATAAAAAAAGCTGAAACCTCAGCGAAATCAGCTTTTTTGTTACGTTCTTGCCAAACCGCTCGGAGCACTCAAGTACGCGTCGTCGGGTTCGCTTCAAACGGTTCGGAACATTTTTTTGCACTTTATATAATATTTCGAAATAAATTATTTATCCAAAATCAAAATTTCGTCCAAGGTTCGTTTCGGGACATGGATTTTCCCCGATTCGTCCTCGAAATATTTCACATTGTTGTCGGACATATCAATTGTGTCGCTTTCCTGAGCGGGATATCCGAGAGCAACAAGATACAAAAGAGAGAATCTGTCCTTGTCGAGGGCAAGGACGTCTGCTATTTCATCGCGCTTTATCGCTCCGAGACAGCACGAGCCGAGGGAGTGCCCCATAGCTGCAAGAGTAATGGTCGCAGCTGCCGCTCCGGCATCGACCTGAAATTCCTTTTTTATCGACATATCTCCCAAAATTGCAATATACGCGGCAGGGCGCTCGCCGTCCTTTGGCGCGCCGTCGGGGAGATAACCTGCCCATTTTGTGAGCGGAAAAATGTCATCCAAAAGCTTCTTGTCCTTTATAACGGCAAATTTCAGCGGCTGCATATTTGCAGCCGTCGGCGCAAGCCGAGCGGCGTTCACAAGCTCGGATGAAATGCTGTCGTCAATTGGTTTTTGAGTGAATTTTCTTATTGTGCGTCTTTTTAAAATTGCTTCGTTTATATTCATAGCTTTGTCCTCCGCGTGAAAAATAAGACAAAACAGACGGTGCTTGTTCCACACCGTCTGTTCGGTTTATAAATTAGTTCATTTTGTCTAAGTGGTTTGTCTGGAAGTCGCGGCAAGCGTTGGCGATAAGGCTGTCAACGTCTGCATTTTCGTTTGTGATAACTTCCTGGATGCAACCGTCAAGAACCGCATAAAGCTGCTGAGCACATGCTGCCGGCTCGGGGTTGATTGTCACACCCTCAAAAGCGTAGTATTCGGCATAGTTTTCATGCTTAACATTTGTATATTCCTGGCGAACGGCACGTGTCTTTTCCAATGTTTCGGGAACAACCCAAACATCAAATGAATCCTGGTCGAGGATGATTCCGTTTTCGGAAAGTGTCTGCTCATAACCTGTCTTAAGGTTTGCGATACGCTCATCGTCAAGCTTGGGCGAGAAGCCTGTAAATTCAAGCCACTCAAAGCCTGCATCGATCTGTTCGGGAGTAGAGTTCGGTGAGAACATCCACAGGTTACCGCCCATCTGAGAATATCTGCCTTTGGGTCCCTCAGGCATTCTTGTAACATAGATATCGTCTATGTTCATGCCATATTTCTGTGAAAGACCGCCGCAGGGGGGATCTGCAAACATCATAGCACCCTGGTATGTACCGAAATATTTGTAAATATCATCCTGGTTAAGAACGCTCTCGTCGAGGAATGCGTTGTACTTCCACTTCAAATCCTTAACATATTGCAAAGCGTCTCTTGCTTCCTGAGTATCAAAGGTTGCTTCCCATGTACCGTCGTCTCTCTGCTTTTCGAACTCAACGCCGAAGCTCCATGCGATGTTGAGGAAGTGCCATCCGCCGCAGTTGTTTGTGGTCGGAAGAATAAATCCTGCCTTGCCTGTCTTTTCCTTGATTGTCTGAGCAAACTCTGCAAGCTCCTGATATGTGCTCGGAACCTTCACCGAACCGTCCTCGTTTACAAGACCTGCCTCGGTGAAAAGCTTTTTGTTTATGTAAAGACCCTGTGCATATGCGTCTGTCGGAATGCCGTAGATTTTGTTATCAACCGTAACAAGCTCGAGCAGATCCGGATTCAAAGCGGTGTCAAAACCATGCTTTTTCATTGCGTCTGTAAGGTCTGCTGCATAGCCGTCCTTGATTATTTGCTTGATTTCGGTAAACCAAGGCTTATACATGTTCGGCAGCTGATTTGCGGCAGCCTTCATTGAAAATGTCTTTGTGTCATACTTGAAAGTATCCGGAATAATGTTGATGTCCTCGTGCTGTGCCATAAATTTGTCACGTTTTCCGTTTTGACGGTCTAATGCTTCTTTTGAAGTTTCATCAGGCCAAAGACCCACTTTCAAGTTGATTTTACCCTCAACCTCACCCGAATTGTTTTTGCAGCCGGAGGCAAGTGCCAGTAAAGAAACGGCAGCTAACCCCAAAGCTACGCTTTTCTGAAATTTCATTGAATTTCTCCTCCTTTTTATTTTGTGGTATTATACCACATATATAATAACATAAATTTTTAACCTTTGCAATACCAAAATTGAAAATATACTCAATTATTACAAAAAAATACGCTGTTTTTTGTGAATTGTGTGCCAAAAGTTCAATTTATACTCAAAAAAGTTCAACTTTTAAATGGCTGTTTTGGATGATATGACGAAAAAATCATGCCGAACCAATTACATTGCGGAAGTATTTTGATGCGTTTGTTAATGGATATCTGCCGATTCCTGCTTGTGGCGACGAATGTGTTCAATCAATTCGCGGCGGCGCTCAAAGCTGCATATTCCGCACAGGCTGCTCAAAATCGGAGTTTGGATTACTTTTTTTCGGCTACTCGGCGGTATTATATGCATTTTAGTTGTATTCAACTTTATGCCGAGTTTTCTTTCTGAAAGATAAGCAAGGCTGTAATCCATCTTTGGCGATTGGAAACAGATATACCGAACTATGATTTTCGACATAAATTCGATTCGCTGTAAAACTAATCAAAAATTGGCGTTTTTCCGAATTTGCCTGTCATATTAGGGCAGTTCTTTGTTAAAAAATTAAAAAAGTGAATAAAACTGTCCATATACAAATCGGATATAATATGTTAAAGTAAAATTATAAATACATATTTTATGCCGAGGCGCTCGGCAAATATTTTTATAAAGGAGAATTTGTATGAAACACAGAAACGGCAAAAAAATCCTATCCATTGCTTTGACGTTTGCCTTATTTAACTTTATGCTTTGTATAAACGTCTCAGCAACACAAGCCCAAACGGCAGTCAAATATAGTTTTGGCTTTTCGTGGGTGAATCATATAGCACCAAGACAGTATTATGTGGGAGATAAGAACGAATGGAACGACTACGGTATGAATAGCACAGAAGCATTCCAATTAACCGGAACGGCTATTAATGTCAATTTAAATGACCCCGGTTATACCACAAGCAAAGCAGGAGAAATACGCACGGTTGAGTATACCGGAAAGACATGGAATGATGCAGACTGGGGCTGGGCAGGCCTGAGCTTCGGATATATGACGGGAACACAGAATTTAAACGATGTTCCCGACGAATACTGGGGCGATGTATTGGATATATCCGATTCTGTTGACTCAGGCTATGCTGTATTTGAAATTAACGTTACAAACGCAGCAGGCATTGACGGTGCATATTTTACGATTACAGCAGCATCTAATGAGTGGGCGGTGCCCGGTGCGGGAGAGAACGGTGATGCTATAACAAGGGAAAATTATCCCGGTCTTCGTGCGCAACAGCACTATTGTACGCTTGTTTCGGGTGAAAAGCTTACCGATTATTATGATGTAAGTACCGGAGGAAAACAGCTTATCAAAATTCCGCTTTCAAAATTCACAGACGGTGAGGGTTTTATGGATTCTTACGGCAAAAACTGGGGTGCGCAGACGGGTGCAACAGTCACTCAATGGACGCGCTTAAACCCGAAGCTTTTCTCAGGCATGGGAATTGCGCGTAAAAAAAGCACATCACTTACACCTCTCGGCTTCAGCGCAAACATAACCGCAATGGCAATTGTTGCACCTACACCCCCTGCAAACTTCAGTGCTGTTCAAAATGAAGACGGCAGCGTTTCAATGTCGTGGGATGCAGCTGCTGAAAGCGACGTCACCTTTAAAGTTATACGTACAGGAAGTTTAGGCACAAAATATTTTGATGCGGGAACAGCAACAACATACACCGATACATCACCGGATCCCGATGTTTATAAATATTCGGTTGCAGCGGTTGATAACAAATACGGTATTATGGCAGAAAGCGAAAAAATAATTATTTCGGCTGTCGGTGCGCCCAGTGACGCGCTTAAATATACTTTCAGCTTTTTCTATGATAATAATATATCGCAGAGAGCATTCTATGTCGGCGAAAAAAACACATGGTTTGACTATGGCTTAAATAAAACATCAGGTTTGAAACTGCAAGGTAAAAACGGAATGCTGTTTAACCTGAACGACAACGGCTACATTCCCGATTCGAAAGTCGGAGAAATTGTTCTGCCAAGCTATGCAAACGAAAAAACATGGAACGAAACCGGCTGGGGCTGGACAGGTCTTAATTTTGGATATATGACAAATAACAAAAATGATTTAAGCCAGGTTCCCGATGAGTTCTGGGGCGATGTATTTGATCTTTCCGATTACATAGATAACGGATATGCGATTTTTGAAATTAATTTGGACAATGCAGAAGGCGCAAACGAGACGTATTTTGCACTCACGGCAGCGTTGGGAATAGGTGCGCTCAGCGGCGGAAGCAGCGGCAGCGGAGACAAGATAACAAAAACCAATTATCCGGGGCTGGCAGCTCAGGCGCACAAGGCTGAGTTTGTAACAGGCGTTAAACTGACAGATTATTATGATGTAAACCTCGGCGGCAAGCAGATTATAAAAATTCCGCTTTCAAAATTTGTCAACGACGCCGATTTCCGTGATTCTTACGGCAAAAACTGGAACAATGTTTACGGAAATGTGGCTCTTGCAACAATAACCAATTCAACTGTTTTTGATTTAAGACTATTCTCCGGTATGGGTCTTGCACGCAAAAACAGTACAAATGAAACACCGCTCGGATTTAAGGCAACAGTTACCGCAATGGCAATCGTCGCACCAAAAGCTCCGCTTATTGTTTCGGCAACAAAGAATGACGATAACAGCGTTTCGGTTTCATGGCTGCCCTCAACAGATGCAGGTGTTACTTATAAAGTTGTGAGAAAAGCCGGAAATGAAAAAATAATGTTTGATGCAGGAACAAATCTTTCATACACAGATACAACTACCGAAAACGGCAAAAAATACACATATTCGGTTGTTGCCGTAGAAAGCACTTACGGAGCAATTTCTTCCGAAAGCACAGGCATTGAAGTGGATTTCCCGCTTTTTGCTTCGGTTATGCTTTATGCCGGCACAGGCGAATCAAAAATCGAATCCGATGTTGCGGTTGACGGTGATATGACAGCTCAGTTCTATTCACCGCTGAAAGCTGCAAAAGGCTATGTGGCAATTTATGATGGCGAAAGATATATGACGCGCTTTATCCCTGTAAGCATTAACACAAGCGACGGCTTTGTTGACATTGTAATTGAGAACTGTCAGTCAACTGATACAATTAAAGCCTTTTTATGGGACAGCGACATGAATATTTTGGATAAAGCAGCCGTATCAGTAGCTCAAAGCTGAAAATGATGATGAAAGGAAGTATGAAAATGAAAAAGAAAATTTGTTTATTTTTAACTATATTTGCGCTTGTTGCGTCAATTTCCCCTTCGTCTGTTTTAGCCGGAGACGCCGCAGCGCCTCAAATTAAAAATATTATATATTTTATTCCCGACGGCGGAGGCTATGCATTATTTGACTTTGCAAACGGCGTTAAAAACAGCGGCGGTTTCAATTCCGGCTTTGGCTCGCCGTATAAAACTGCCGTTGAAGCAAACGATATGACAATGAAACAGTATCTTCGCGGTTCTGTAACGACATATTGTTCCAATTCAGCCATTACCGACTCGGCAGCGGCGGGGACAGCGCTTTCAAGCGGCTACAAAACAAATTCAGGCTTCGTTGGGCTGACACCCGACGGCGAGCCTCGTGCTAATATTGCCGAAACTGCGCAAATGGCAGGCAAACGTACAGGTCTTGTGCCGACAGTTCAGTTTACACATGCAACACCTGCTGCCTTTGGTGCGCATCATCCGACGCGCTACGGTGAAGCTGTTATGGCACAGCAGATGATTAATCAAGGGTTTGACGTTGTTCTGCCTTTTGACTTTTCACGTTCAGACTGGGGCTCATCTTCAGAGGCTACAAAAAGAGGATACAAGCTTATCAATACCAAGGATGACCTTACAAGCGTAAAATCAGGAGATAAAATTTGGGGCAACATGAATGATTACGATACCGATGTATGGCGTCGTGAAAAAGAGCCTAAGCTTGCCGAAATGACAGATGCTGCAATTCGTGCGCTTGACGGCGGTGAAGAAGGATTTTTCCTGATGGTAGAGGGCAGCAGCGTCGACGGCGGCGGTCATCAGAATGATTTGGTTCTTGCCACAAGTGAATATCTGGCAATGGATGCAGCGTTTAAAGTAGCGGTTGATTATGCAAAAACAAGAACCGATACTGTTGTTATTGCAGTTCCCGACCATGATACAGGCGGATGTATCCTGCCGGGCGAAGCGGACAGCGTTGGCGGACAGCCCGATTATACTCAGTATGCAAATGCTATTGCTAAAGTACAAAACGGTGTTTCCTCAAATCTTCCGGATATTTCGTGGACAGGTACAGGACATACGGCAAGAAACGTTGGTTTTTGGGCATATTTGCCGGAAGGTATAAATCCTCCGGCCGGCATGGCAGCTGTTGCCGGTGACACACCTCAAACACGTGCTCTTACAGCCGACAATACAGTTATCGCCCTGTGGCTTTCCGAGCTTGCAGGCTTGGATCTGAATAAAGCTACAGAAAAATTGTTTGTTGACGTTACCGATATGGGAACATACAAAAATAGCACAAATGAATTCAGTTTCAACGATTATGACGTTAAAATCAAAACAAACACCTCTACTGCCATAATCAACGGCGAAGAAGTTGATTTGAACGGCGAAATTGCAATAAAACCATACAACAAATTCTATGTGCCGCGCAGACTTTTAGATGAAATCAAGCCGCTTATCCGCAAGGTCAAAGATGCAAGATATTTTGACAGTGCCACAAATAAAATTCTGATTAAAGGTCAGATAGATGAAGCCTTTGCCGGAAGTGACATCAGTCTTATACTTGTTTCAAAAACCAACGAAGATGATGTTGGATTTATTGATGAAATACCTGTGCTAAAAGACGGAAGCTATGTTTGCAAATTCAAATTTAAAGGCAATATAAACGATTATGAATTGAAAATGCGTCTTGGCGACAGAATCGTTACCGACAGCATTATAAGCGCAACCACGAATTATTCATGGCTCGATTCTGCCGTTGAAATTGCACGCGACGGCGAAATTATTAAAAGTGATATTATAATAAACAACTATTATGATATGACAGGCTTGACATACCGCATTTTGCTTATGTTCTATGATGACAGCGGAAAGCTTGTCGGTTGCAGCTTCAGCGACAACCTAAACCCGGTAGACGGAGCTGTAAGCTACGATTCGCTTAATGTTGAACGTCCCGAAAATGCAACAAGGGTCAAGGCGACTGTTTGGGCAGATTTAATCATGCCGATTCCGCTCAGTGACGCTGCTGTTATGTCAATAAACTGATTAATAATACAAAACAGTTTAATAATGCTTAATAATAAATATCCACCTGCCATGCAGGTGGATATTTCAGACTGTAGACAAAATCGGTTGCAACATTGGATTTGCAACCGATTTTTGGTATGACGGGCATATCAATGCTCTGGGGTGAAAGTCCACCGAGGCGTAGTTTACCGACGAACTCTAAAGCAACTTGCAAGTTTCACATCGTGAGGTGTGGGAGATAAGAAGCAATATGAGATATGGAACTGAACCGCCGTATGCCGAACGGCACGTATGGTGGTGCGAGTAGGGCGATTAAATTCGCCCTACTCGATCGCTTAAATTTTATTCATACAGCGGATGCTTTTCACAAAGAGCGTGAACGCGCGATGCGACTTCATCCTTATTCTTTTCAAAATCGGTAAGTGTAAGCTTGATAAGCTCCGCAACTTCTTTCATATCGTCCTCGGTAAAGCCGCGTGTTGTGGTTGCCGGAGTGCCGAGACGTATTCCGCTTGTGATGAACGGACTTCTTTTATCAAACGGAATTGCATTTTTGTTGACGGTGATTCCGACCTCATCGAGCATATGCTCGGCGTCCTTGCCTGTTATCTCGGTATCGGACAAATCAAGAAGTATCAAATGATTGTCGGTTCCGCCCGAAACAAGATTAAAGCCGTTATCGATAAGTCCCTGTGCGAGAGCAGCCGCATTTTTAACTATCTGAGCCTGATATGTCTTAAACTTGGGAGAAAGCGCTTCTTTGAAGCATACTGCTTTTGCGGCGATTGTGTGCATTAAAGGACCGCCCTGGATTCCCGGGAAGATAGCCTTGTTGAACTGCTTGCCGAACTCTGCGTCCTTTGCAAGGATAAGTCCGCCTCTCGGACCGCGCAGTGTTTTGTGCGTTGTGGTGGTAACAACATCGGCATAGGGAATCGGGCTTTGGTGCAGACCTGCTGCAACAAGACCTGCGATATGTGCCATGTCGACCATTAAGTAAGCGCCGCATTCTTTTGCTATTTCGGAGAATTTTTCAAAGTCGATTGCACGCGGATATGCCGAAGCACCGGCAAGAATCAATTTCGGCTTATGCTCCAGCGCAAGACGGCGAACCTCGTCATAATCTATTCTGTTGTCGGTCTCGGAAACGCCGTATGGAACTATGTTAAAGTATTTTCCCGACATATTTACCGGGCTGCCATGGCTCAGATGTCCGCCGTGAGCAAGGCTCATCGAAAGAACGGTGTCGCCGGGGGTGAGCAATGCGAAGAAAACTGCCATATTCGCCTGTGCGCCCGAGTGCGGCTGGACATTGGCATATTCCGCTCCGAAAATCTCTTTTGCACGCTCAATTGCAAGTGTTTCAGCCTTGTCGACCCACTCGCAGCCGCCGTAATAGCGCTTGCCGGGATAACCCTCCGCGTACTTGTTCGTGAGCGGAGTCCCGTTTGCCTCCATAACGCACTCCGAAACAAAATTCTCCGAAGCGATAAGCTCGATTTTGTTCTGCTGACGGTGGATTTCTCCGTCAATTGCATTGAACAGCTCGGGGTCAAATTCTTTAATTTTGTTTAAATGAAACATATCTTCTTCCTCCGTTTGGTCTTTTTTATTATAATTATATCCTTTTTTTGCGAAAACTGCAATAGTTTCGAAAAAAATATTGCAAAATTTAATAAAAAAGATTATAATTATATTTAATAATGTATAAAAACAACAAAAGGGAGGAATGGTCGGTATGAACAAAAAAGAGCGTGCCGCAGCTGTGGGGGAAATTCTCGATTCGCTTTATCCCGATGTCAAATGCTCGTTAAATTACAGAACTCCGGTCGAAATGCTGATAGCTACTCAGCTCTCGGCACAATGTACCGATGCGCGTGTGAATATAGTATGCGAGGACCTTTTCAAAAAATATAAAAGCGCCGCTGATTTTGCCGCTGCCGATTATGAGGAGCTGCAAAATGACATACGCTCGATCGGCTTTTACAGGAACAAGGCGAAGAATATAATAGCCTGCTGCCGGCGGCTGTGCGAGGTGTACGGCGGAGAAGTTCCCGATACCATGGAGGAGCTTTTAACCCTGCCCGGGACGGGGCGAAAGACGGCGAATCTTGTACTGGGCGACATCTATCATAAGCCTGCTGTGGTTGTCGATACGCATTGCATGCGGCTTGCAAGGCGGATAGGTCTGACAAAGGAGGAAACCCCCGAGAAAATCGAAATGGATTTGAAAAAAATCATTCCGCCGGAGTATCAGCTCGGAATGTGCCACCGGTTTGTGAACCATGGCAGAGCGGTTTGTACGGCGCGCTCGCCCAAGTGCGGCATATGCGCACTTGACGGCGTATGCAGGCATGTCGGCGTGAAGTGATAGCCGACGGCTGATTTCTTTTTGTCAGGCGTGCGAAAGCTGCCCCATGTGTTTTGAATTTGCCTTTTTGCATTGCCGTTTTCGTGGGGCGGCAAGCCGAATTATGCATTTTTGGACGGGGGCGAATTACTTTTCTTCGGTTATGATTAATGAGTATTTTAATACGGTATTACGAAATTCCTTTTTCCGGAAAGTGTATGAGTTCAACTCCCGCTATG
Organism: uncultured Clostridia bacterium; assembly: GCA_934486735.1. Taxonomy (GTDB): domain Bacteria; phylum Bacillota; class Clostridia; order UBA1381; family UBA1381; genus CAKSQL01. Next base: position 13,083 of record CAKSQL010000038.1, read on the forward strand.
CCTGAACAGCTATATTGTGAAGTTTTGCGGTCTCGAAAATCTTGTTGTAAATCAGTCTGTGACCGGCGGCGTTCGGATGAATACCGTCCTCGCACAGATAGTCGCTGTAGTTTTTAAGGCGCAGAAATTCGGAGCGTATATCGATCAGCGGCACTCTCATATCGGCAGCAATCGAATATAAAGCGTTGCTGTACATTTCGTGCCAGCGATAGATATAGCGCGTGCTGCCGCCGAGCCAATGCAGGATATTATCCGCGTTTCTTCCGCGGCTTATCCATTTAAAATATTTTTCGTCGTCAAGCGGCGGAAGATTCAATATAACAGTTTTCTTTTTCTCATCAAGCAGCTTTTTTATAATATTCTCATAATATGCAAGAAACGTATCGGGAGAGGTGTTTGGCTCAAAGCTCCCGTCGGGGTTTTCGGATATTGCACCCCAGTCAAAATCACAGTCGTTTCCGCCGAACTCGGTCAGAACAATGTCCGAGCTTTGGATTTTTTTCTGCTGCCTGTCAAAAATCTGAAGCCCTTTGGTGACAGTGCAGCCGAACAGAGAAAGATTGTTTATTGCGCATTTTGTCTTTTCGCCGAACATATTCACAAAGCTTGTGTCCAAACGGCGGTATTTGCTGTCGTCAAGGACTATTCCTTTTGTGATTGAATCGCCGAGTATACTTATATTTTTCATAAAATCACACCCTTAACTACATAATATGATATTTAATATTATATAACACAATAAATAAAATGTCAATACAAAAGATTAAAATTAATATTTACATTTTCGTAACGATGTGCTATAATATGTATATGTAAAAAGGAGAGAATGCAAAATGAATATGGAACAATTTATTGAAAAAACGGGGGAGCAGACCAAGACAAGCTTTGACAAACTGCCCGACATCGATTTATATATGGACCAGGTGATTGAGTATCTGGCAAGACAATGCTCGTGCAGCGAGGACGGGGATAAAATGTCGGGAGCGATGATAAATAATTATATCAAAGACAAAATCCTGCCGCGCACAAACGGAAAGCGGTACGGGAGGGTTCATCTTGCCTGTCTGATAATGATTGCGCGCTTAAAACAGGTGCTGACAGTCAAGGACATCGGTGCGCTTATTTCGGAGCTTGGCGAGGATGACATCAATGAATATTTTAACGCATTTCAGGGTATATTATTCAAAAATACCGAGGAACTGAAAAATAAAATTCCGTCGGAGGATGACGATCTGCGGCTCATGGCATTGGATTTTGCCGCAGCTGCATATGTGAACAAAACCGCGTGTGAAATTCTTCTCGATATGATAGATGAAAGAAAATAAAACATGAGAAAATAACACTTTACTATTTTGTAAAAAAGTAGTATAATATGATAAGGCAGTTAATTACCTATCATATTACATAAGGAGAGTTTTTACGTGGTTACGGATATGACAAAAGGGAGTCCTGTGCGGATTCTTTGGAAATTTTCGATTCCGCTGCTCGTCAGCATGATGTTTCAGCAGCTTTACAATATTGCCGACAGTGTGATAGCGGGAAAGTTTGTCGGCGAGGAGGCTTTGGCGGCGGTTGGAGCGTCCTATCCGATAGTTATGATTTTTATGGCGGTTGCGGTCGGCAGCAATATCGGCAGCTCGGTAATAATATCGCAGAGCTTTGGGGCAAAAAAATACGGCGTAATGAAAACAGCGGTCAATACCGCGGTTGTTTCGATTGCAGTGCTCAGTCTGATTCTGACTGCGGCAGGGCTTTTGTACAGCAAAAGCATGCTGCTTATGCTCAAAACGCCGGAGAATATCATGTCAGCGGCAGAGGAGTATCTTAATGTTTATATAGCCGGGCTCTTGTTCCTGTTTTTATATAACATTTCGACCGGGGTGTTCACTGCTTTGGGCGATTCAAAAACACCGCTGTATTTTCTGATTGCGTCCTCACTCGGGAATATCGCTCTTGACCTTGTGTTCGTAATCAATTTTAAAATGGGCGTTGCAGGAGTTGCGTGGGCGACCTTTATCGCACAGGGAATTGCGGCGCTGCTGGCGTTTTTTGTGCTGATGAGCCGGCTTTCGAAAATAGAATCGGGCGAAGAAAAGCCGAGGCTGTTTGATACAAATTTGCTTAGAAAAACAGCGCTGGTGGCTGTGCCGAGCATATTGCAGCAAAGCTTTGTTTCGGTCGGGAATCTGTTCATTCAGGCGCTTATAAACGGCTTTGGGTCATCGGCGGTTGCAGGATACTCGGCGGCGATAAAGCTCAATACGTTTGTAATTACCTCGATATCAACGCTTGCCGGGGGGCTTTCGTCCTATACGGCGCAGAACATCGGAGCCGGAAAGCTTGACAGAATCCCAAAAGGGACAAGGGTCGGAATGACGATGACAGCTGTGGTTGCCGTACCGTTCACAATCATATATGCTTTTTTCGGCGGCAGAGCTTTGAGCCTGTTCCTGAATAACGAGAGCGCCGGAGCGGCTGCGGTGGGGATATCCTTTTTGAGGATAGTATCTCCGTTTTATTTCATTGTCGGAATAAAAATTATGATAGACAGCGTTCTGCGCGGTGCCGGAGCGATGCTCACATTCACCATCAGCACATTCGCCGACTTGCTTTTGAGGGTGGTTTTGGCGTTCATCATGTCGGATTTTGTGGGTACGGACGGAATATGGTGGAGCTGGCCGGTGGGCTGGTGCGTATCGACGGTGCTCTCGGTAGTATTCTATTTTTGCGGAACGTGGAGAAAAAAGGCGATATAACATTGGAAAGGAATTTGGAGTATGCTGGAGTTTCGTGATGTTAAGATAAAAGACAGAGAAATTGTATGTGATATATTGCGTAGGTACGAATGTAAAACGCTGGAGTATAACTTCACAACCTTGTTTATTTGGCAAAGCGTGTATAATATAAAAATCGCGGAGGAAAACAAAATCCTTTTTGTATCCTCGGGGGCAGACAAGCCATCGTTTTTGTTCCCTGCGGCAGAGGATGAGGAAAAGGCGCTTGCCATTCTTGAAAAGCATTGTGCCGAAACGGAAACGGCGATGAATTTCCACAGCTTGACTCCGGAACAGGCGGATATGCTGCGGCAGCTGTATCCGAAGCGTTACCGCTTTGCGGAGGACCGCGATTCGGGCGACTATATTTACACTGCCGAAGCCTTGTCGGAGCTGAAAGGAAAAAAGCTGAGCGCAAAGAGGAATCATATAAACAGATTTGTCATGGGCAATCCCGATTGGAGATATGAATTTATCACCCCCGAGAATATAAACGATGCGGCGGACATGCATAGGGAGTGGTGCAGGCTTTCGGAAAGTGCCGATAACTCCGGATTGGCGGAGGAAGGCGAAGCGGTGCGGCGTGCGCTCAAGTATTTTTGGCAGCTGAAGCTGTCCGGAGGGATTTTGTATGCGGGCAGAAAAGCGGTCGCGTTCTCGATTGGTGATGAGCTGAATAAGAATACTTTTTTGGTGCATGTAGAAAAGGCATTTGCGGATATTCAAGGCGCATATCCGATGATTAATAAGCAATTTGTTATAAACAATTGTAATGGATATGAGTTTGTCGACCGCGAGGATGATGCCGGAGATGAAGGACTCAGACGTGCAAAATTGTCCTATCAGCCGTATGAGGTGGTTGAAAAATTTATTGCGCGCGAGGGTTAGACGAAACATTGCAAAATTATGCCTTTTCGGGAGGATTGATTTTGTTGGATTGAAAAAATTCAAACTATCAAGGAGGAACTGTAAAAAAGAGTGCAGTTCAAGGAAAAAATAGGTTGAAATCCGCAAAACTGCGGATTTCAACCTATTTTTCTACCTTTTTAAGTAATAGGATCTACGCCCTTGAACGGTCTGTGCTTTTGTTACAGTCCATTTTATGCTTTTTTGCTCTTACGATACTCGGACGGAGTCAGTCCGGTATTTTTCTTGAATGTGCGGATAAATGTGTTGCGGTTGTTGAATCCGACTTCTGTAAAAATGTCGCTTATGCTTTTGTTGGTTTCGCTCAGCATTACTTTTGCCGCATTGATTCTCAGCCCTGCCAGATAGTCGATAAAATTCACACCGAGCTTGTCTTTTATAATCTTGGAAAGATATTTCGGCGCTGTGTTGAAATGGTCGGCTATGCTCTCAAGTCCGATATCCTCGGCATAGTTTTCCTCCATATAGCTTATAACTGCCTGAATGTCTATTTTTGTGGCAGCGCTGCCGGTGTGGCTGCGTATAATGTCCAGATATTTCATTATTATTTCATGCACATCGGGAATCGGCTGCTTGATAATCTCAGTTATAATATGAACGTCGCCGCTGTTGTCAGCATCGTAGGTGATTCCTTTCATACGCATTACCTTGAATACGATGTTCAGAATCTGTACATACAGCTGCATCAGAGCGGTGTCCGAGATGTTTTTGCTTGTATTCTCGGTCAGAATTTTTTCGATTGTCGCCTTTGCCTCGTTGCATCTGCCGAGAATCAGGTGGTTGAGCAGCGTGTTCTCATCATTCATGCTGAATATGTAAGTTTTCAGTTTTTCCTTGTCCGTCTTGATTTTGACATGCGACAGACCGCTGAAAGTCGATACAGAATTAATAGCTTCGTGGTGCGATTTTTTAAGACCGTCCAACGCTTTGTAAATTCCGCCGATGCCGATTTTCAAGGTCATATACTCCTTGTCGAAGGTCATTGCCTGCTGAAATTCCTCCAAAATATCGAAAATCGAGTCGACATCGCTGTTGTCCGCAAGATTTAAGAGAACGTACAGAGTATCGGTCTCGCTCGGGATAATATACGCCTCGTATTTTTCGCTGAAAGCCGACTGAATTATGTTGTGGATACCGGTTTTTATCGCGTTGTACTCCATATTGTTGTAAAGCTGATAAAACTGGTCGGTCGGTTTCAGCTTGATAACTATGGAGCAGAAGTAGTCGTATTTAAAATCGATAGGCAAATTGGTCATGTCGTCGGGCGCATAGTGCTCGTTTGAGTTGAGCAAGTTGATAAGATATCGCTCTTGTATGAGCGGCAGTGCTTTCGAAACCTCGTCCGAAAGCGAATGATTCGATTTGAGCGTTTCCTGAATCGACGTATGCAGCCGCTGCAGCGTGTTTGTCGCCTTCTCACCGGCATCTGCCGAACCTTCGAACAGCGATGCAAGGTCCTCGATGGGCGTATATATTCGCTTGGTGCTGAAATACGCAGCGCCGAGAACGATAATAAGCGCCAAAAGCCCGGCAACAACAAGGAAATATGTAATGTTCGCAAGACTGTTGTTGATATCGGTGTACGGAACTATTGCGATATAGGAATAACCGAGTATCGAGCTGTTGGGCGAATATGACATTACGAGTGCGCGCTGATGGTCCACTGTGCTGTCAAAAACTGTTGAATTTTTCGAAAAAATCTCGTCAAAGAAATTGTCGCCGAGCGTAGATGTGAAATCGTTATGCTCGTTGAAAATATTCCTGTTTTGCTTGTTTATAATCAAAAATGAACTGTTGGCGGTCAGCTTTGAGCTGTCAGCGTAGTTTATTATCTTCGAAAGACTCACGTTCACGATTATAAGATTGCTTGTCGCAACGTCTCCGACCTTTGTGAAAACAATCGGAATGATTATTTTCGGCGTGTCGTTGGTGCTTACAAGCGACGGAGCAAGAATTTTGCGCTCCGAGATGGGGGATTTGTAGTAGTCCCAGTAGCCTTTTGAATAATCCACGTAACAATATTCGTTTGTGAAGTAGTTTATGGCGTTGCTTGTGCCTGCGTTTGAATAGACTGTGTTGTTGCTGCGGTTGTAAAGCGCAATGCTGTCGATAAGCGAGTTGTTGTCCTTAAGCTGCGTAAGTATTTTCGAAATTTTGTCAACAGCCGCCTGATCCGGAGTGCCGGTGTTGAGCGCAACATTCATAAAGTCGTTGTTTTCCGACATAAGGCTTATCATGGTGGCAATGTTTTGGAGCGAGGTCTCGTTTTCGGTGCAGATTGCCTCCAGTCTTGTGAGATAGCTGTCCTTTAACAGATTCACAAAGTTTTTGTTGTACGAAAATGTACTTATAAGTAAAAAGACAAAAATTATCAATACAGGCAGCAAAATAAGCGCGTATGTTTTGATAAATGTGTTGTCTTTGAATTTTTTCTTTAAAGATTTAAAAAATTTATTCATAAAACGTGTCACATCCTCTATATATTTTAGTATATCATGAAAATAATGTATAGTCAAGCGTTAAAATAAAAAAGTAACATTTTTCGCTTGTGTAAAATAGCATAAAAAGAAAAATAATTGTGTGCAACTTGTACAACAATGATAAATGATGCGGAGAAATGGAACACAAAGAAAACTGTAACTTAAAATGCGGCGTTAAAAAGCGAAAAATGTTACAAAGGCGAAAAATGTGTCTATACAAACGCACCAAGGTGTGGTAATATAGATTTTGTAAAGCGGCTGTAACAAAAGCCGGCTTGGAAAATAATGCGTAAAGGTGGGAAATAAAGCAGAAGCAGCATTTGCATTCGGCTGCGTCCGAGAGGACGAAAAATGCAAAATGAGCGGATATAAAAAACGGATGACCGGAACATATCCGAAAAGATCGCCGCATGTATTCAATAAGTACATAAGCTCGGGCGATTATCAAAAAAACAAATCACGAAAGGAAATGACTTATGGCAAAAGCAGTACAGGTACAACAACCAAAATTAAAGAGTAACAGAAGTCTGGGCGGAATTGTTAAGCGCAATATTTCCGGATGGCTTTTGATACTTCCATCATTATTTTTGTTCTTTATGATCGTGTGGAGACCTATCGGAATAGGAATAGGTTATTCATTCTTCAGACTTCAGGGATTCACCCCGATTCAGTTTGTCGGAATTAAAAACTTTACCGACGTATTGAGTGACACAAACTTCATTCAGACACTCTGGAACACTGTCGGATATGTCGGCTGGTCGCTGGTTATCGGCTTCCCGCTGCCGTTCATATGCGCAGTTATGCTGAACGAAATGGTACATATTCAGGGATATTTCAAAGTAACCACATACCTCCCCGTTGTTATTCCTTCGATAGCGACATGTCTTATCTGGAAGATGGTATATATGGACGGCGAGGGCGGTCTTTTAAATATGATTCTTTATTACTTCGGCATAGCTCCGATGAACTGGCTGAGTAACAAATCACTTGCTATTCCTCTTATTATTGTGGCAATGTCGTGGAACGGCTTCGGAAGTACACTTATCATGTATCTTGCAACATTGCAGGGAATCAACCAGGAGCTTTACGAGGCTGCACGTCTCGACGGTGCAGGCTTCTTCGGAAGAATCGCTCACGTGCTTTTCCCGCACATGAAGGGCTTGCTGCTCCTCATGGTTATAAGACAGATTATCGGTGTGTTCAATGTTACTGAGCAGCCTCTTACAATGACCGGCGGCGGACCGAACGGCGCGTCAATGTCATTGGGTCTTACCAACTATTACTATGCATTTAAGTATGGTCAGTATGATAAATCGCTTGCACTCGGTGTTATCACCTTCTGCCTGCTTTTGGTATTGACATTTATATACTTCGGATTAGACAAACGTGTGGATGAATAGGAGGACGACCAAGATGGCAAGCAAAGAAAAAATAAAAAGAATTAGCAGATTTTCGACCAAAACATCGGGCTTATTGAACTTTGCCGACTTGAAAAAGCCGCAGTTCAGATTGCTCTATTGGTCAATGTTCCTTATTTTGTTCATAATCAGCTTGGTATGCTTATTGCCTACACTGTGGGTAGGAGTATCGGGCTTTAAGGAAGTAAGCGAAATGTACGCCGTTCCGCCGACGATCCTGCCCAAGACATGGGATATAGGCAAGGTTGGAACAGTTTGGCAAAAGGTTAATGTTATCAAATACTTCACAAACTCGGTTATGCTTATAATCGGCTGCTGGGCATGTGATATAGTAATCAACGGACTCGCAGGATACGTATTGTCGAGACTTAAGCCGGTAGGCTCGAGAGTTATCGAGACATTGGTATTCTGGTCAATGCTTCTGCCGGGCATAAGCATGGTTCCGCTGTACATGACATTCGTTGATGTACCGGGCATCCATGTAAACCTCATCGGCAGCTATGTGCCTATTTGGATAATGTCGGGTGCGAACGCGTTCAATATTCTGTTGTTCAGAAACTTCTTCAACAGTATTCCTATGTCGTACCTTGAAGCGGCAAGAATAGACGGATGCAGCGATATGGGTATATTCGGAAGAATCATTCTTCCGCTGAGTAAGCCTATCATCATGGTTGTTACAATCTTTAGCATCACAGGTACATGGGGTAACTTCATGTGGCCGTATCTGATCCTGGGCAACACTCAGAAAGAGCCGGTTGCGGTTATGCTTTATCGTCTCAGCTCAGGTTCGTCGGGACTTATGGATAACGAGTACATGCTCTTGATGATGATTTCAATCATTCCTATGATTATCATGTATGCTATCTTCTCAAAGCATATCATGGGCGGATTGAACATGAGCGGTCTGAAAGGTTAATAAAAAAATTAATGAGAGTTTCGGAAAACGAAACTCTCATTTTTAGTATGACGGGCATATCAATGCTCTGTGGTGAAAGTCCACCGAGGCGTAGTTACCGACGAACTCTAAAGCGA
>CAKSQL010000039.1 GCA_934486735.1 uncultured Clostridia bacterium
GCCGTCGGGTACATTCGGAAAGTTCTGCACCCTTTTTTTCGCTCCTCATAATTACAGGGCAAAAAGCGACACCAAACCTCCCAAATGCACCGCTCGGAGTACGCAAAGTACGCCGTCGGGTACATTCGGAAAGTTCTGCACCCTTTTTTCGCTCCTCATAATTACAGGGCAAAAAGCGACACCAAACCTCCCGAATGCACCGCTCGGAGTACGCAAAGTACGCCGTCGGGTACATTCGGAAAGTTCTGCACCCTTTTTTTCGCTCCTCATAATTACAGGGCAAAAAGCGACACCAAACTTGTGTTATCAGCCAAAATAACAACATAACAAGCAAGGTCGGTCAGAGTCAAACTCCGGCGGACCTTTTTAATTTGTCGGAAATTGCAAGTGCAATGGTTAAAAATGCCTAATCCCGCGACTGCAAGAGAGGGGTATGGCGGCGATTTTGAAATACAGTTCATTATAAAAAACCGGAACTGAAAAATAAATCTCAGTTCCGGTTTTAATTTGCAATATTTTACAGTGTATTTTTAATTCTCTCCACAGCCTCGGCAGTATTATCCTTATCGCCGAAAGCGGTCAATCGAATATATCCCTCGCCGCTCGGCCCGAAGCCGGCGCCGGGGGTGGTAACAACATTCGCCTTATGCAGCAGTTCGTCAAAGAAATCCCACGACGGTTTTCCGCCGGGAGTTTTCGCCCAGATATAAGGCGCATTCACGCCGCCGAAAACCTTTAAGCCTGCCGATTTCAAGCCGTCACGAATAATTTTTGCGTTATTTTGGTAATATCTGATATTTTCCATAATCTGCGCTCTGCCCTCGGGGGTATAGACAGCCTCCGCGCCGCGCTGAATTACATACGGCACGCCGTTGAATTTGGTGCACTGGCGGCGATTCCAAAGCGAGTTAAGGCTCACGCCGTCGCGCTCGAGTTGTTTGGGGATAACTGTATAGGCGCATCTTGTCCCGGTGAAGCCTGCCGTCTTGGAAAAGCTCCTGAACTCTATCGCGCAAGTTTTTGCGCCCTCAATCTCGAATATGCTGTGCGGAACGTCTTCCTCGGTTATAAACGCTTCATATGCCGAATCGTACAAAATAACCGCGCCGTTCGCGTTTGCATAGTCGACCCACTTTTTAAGATATTCGCGGTTTGCCGCCATTCCGGTCGGGTTATTGGGGAAGCACAGATATATCATATCCGCTTTTTCTTTCGGAATCTGCGGCAAAAAGCCGTTCTCCTCCAGGCAATCCATATATACAAGGTTAGTCCATCTGCCGTCCGAAAAATCGCCTGCTCTGCCGCTCATCGCGTTGGTATCGACATAGACGGGGTAGACAGGGTCGCAGACGGCAACTTTATTTGCGACATCAAAAATATCGGTGATATTTCCGCAGTCCGACTTCGCTCCGTCCGACACAAAAACTTCATCGGCGGCGATTCCCAAGCCTTTGTAATCGTTCTCGACTATTGCATTGCGCAGGAAATCATAGCCTTGCTCCGGACCGTAGCCGTGAAATCCCTCAAAGGTTCCCATCTCATCGGCGGCGCTTTTCATTGCGTCAACGACAGCCGGGACGAGGGGACGGGTCACGTCTCCGATTCCCATGCGTATCAGCTTTTTATCGGGATTGGCTGCGGAGTATTCGCTCACGCGGCGCGCTATCTCGGAAAATAAATAACTCCCGGGCAGCTTTTGATAGTTTTTGTTAATCATTTTAATCAGTCCTTTCAGAGGGTGAATGAAGATGTTCTTATATTTTTTGTCTGTATACCGTTGGTGCGCACCTACATCGAGGGTGTGTTTCGGCGGCAGGCAGATGAAGAAGTTCAAGTGGTTTAAATATTCATCTGCCGTTCGGTGTGCTTTTTTTCGTAGGCGGTGGAAAAAGGTGTGCAGAGATGTTGAAACATACCCGACGGCGTACTCTGCGTACTCCGAGGGTGTGTTTCGGCGGCAGGCAGATGAAGAAGTTCAAGTAGTTTAAATATTCATCTGCCGTTCGGTGTGCTTTTTTTCGTAGGCGGCGGAAAAAGGTGTGCAGAGCTGTTGAAACATACCCGACGGTGTACTCTGCGTACTCCGAGGGTGTGTTTCGGCGGCAGGCAGATGAAGAAGTTCAAGTAGTTTAAATATTCATCTGCCGTTCGGTGTGCTTTTTTTCGTAGGCGGCGGAAAAAGGTGTGCAGAGCTGTTGAAACATACCCGACGGTGTACTCTGCGTACTCCGAGGGTGTGTTTCGGCGGCAGGCAGATGGAGAAGTTCAAATAGTTTAAATATTCATCTGTCGTTCGGTACACCTTATTCATCTGCCGTTCGGTACACCTTTTTACACCGCCGGGGGGGGGACTTACCTGTCGGCGAGCGCCGTATACGGCGTGTGCTTTGCCACATTCTTGTACGCCGGGCGTATAATCTTGCCGGTGTTAATTATATCCTCCATACGGTGCGCGCTCCATCCCGCGATTCGTGCAATCGCAAAAATCGGGGTGTAAAGCTCAAGCGGCAAATCCAGCATGCTGTAGATAAATCCGCTGTAGAAGTCAACATTCGCACTGACCGCGCGGTTTCTCTTGGCAGCGAGCAGCTCGGGCGCAACGCGCTCAACCGTCTCATACAGAGCCAGCTCCTCGTTTTTTTCCTTTTCCGCAGCGAGCGGACGCACGTATTTTTTCAAAATCTTTGTTCTCGGGTCGGACAGGGTGTAGACCGCGTGCCCCATTCCATATATCAGTCCCGAACGGTCGAACGCCTCGCGCGCGAGAATCTTTTTGAGATACTCCCGAACCTCGTTTTCGTCCGTCCAGTCCTTGACATTTTCCTTTATATCGTCGAACATCTCAACAACCTTTTTGTTTGCGCCGCCATGTCTCGGACCTTTGAGCGAGCCGAGCGACGCCGCGATTGTCGAATATGTGTCGGTTCCGGAGGAGGACACAACGTGGGTTGTGAAAGTCGAATTGTTTCCGCCGCCGTGCTCTGCCTGAACCACCAGGCAAAGGTCGAGGATTTTCGCCTCGAGCGGAGTGTATGTCCTGTTTGCTCTCAGAGTATAGAGAATCGTCTCGGCGGTCGAAAGCTCCGCCGGGGGAGTGTGGATGTAAAGACTGTGTCCCTTTAAGTAGTGATTGCATGCCTGGTAGCCGTAGACCGACATGAGCGGAAACATCGCAATAAGCTGCAGGCATTGGCGCAGGACATTCTCCGGCGATGTGTCGTCGGGGCGATCGTCGTATGCGTACATGGTCAGAACACTTCTCGCAAGTGTGTTCATCATATCCTGCGACGGCGCTTTCATGATTATGTCGCGCACAAAGCTTGTCGGCAGCGAGCGGTATTCGGACAGAATTTTTCTGAACGACGCCAGCTGCTCGGCTGTCGGCAGTTCACCGAAAATCAAGAGGTAAGCCGTCTCCTCGTAGCCGAACCGCTCATCCTTGGTAAAGCCGCCGACCAGGCTTTCAATGTCGATTCCGTGATAGTAGAGCTTGCCCTCGCAGGGGATAATCTCGCCGTCGTCGATTGTGTACGACTTAACCTCGCCTATCTCGGTGAGACCGGTCAGAACACCGGTTCCGTTTTTATCTCTCAAACCGCGCTTCACATCGTACTTGTCGTAAAGCTCGGGGTTTATCTTTGCATTTTTCTTGCATATGCTGCATAAATCCAAAACGCTTTCGGTTATTTCCGAAAAATTTTTAGCTCCGTTCATCTGCAATCATTCCTTTCTTATATATATTATACCACAAATTTTTCATATTCTCAATTGCATAATCTTTGAAATTTATTCGCCCGAGGCGGCTTTTTTTATTGAAAGTGACAAATTCAGTGCCGCCGCGCGCAGATTCACGTAGCGCCGGAGCATTTCGGAGCAGCGGACAAGCGCATTTTCGGCAATGACGCAGGTTTTAAGCTCGATATGTCCCGAAATTTCCCTCAGTTCCTTTTCGATGTCGGAATTTATGATATATTGGGTCGCGCCGGTCTTGATAAGTATCATATCGCGCAGCATGCTCTGCCATATTTCAAGAATCAGCTTGGCGTCGTCCTTGTTTTCCTCCAGGAAATCGGCGATGCGGTACGCCGAGATTGTGTGGCGCGAGACCATCGGCAGAATCAATTTAAGCGCATTTTGGCGCAGGGGGAAGAAGTCCTCCTTTTCCATAATCATGTCCGCCTTGCCGGGGTTTCCGCCCGAGTAAGCGGCAAGAAAATCCGCGTCGGCGGTCGGATATCTGCCCTTGATATATTCCTTAACGCGCTCGCGCGGCAGGGCGGTGAAGCGAATAACGGTGCAGCGCGAAATGATGGTCTGCAAAAGCATGGAAAGATTCGAAACAAGGATGATAAAAACGGCATATTCGGGCGGTTCTTCCAGAATTTTCAAAAAAGCGTTCTGAGCCTGCTCGGTGATGATGTCGCCGTCCTCGATTATATAAATTTTCTGACCCGATTCGAACGGGCGGACGTATGCGTCGGCGGAAAGCTCGCGCATAATATCGGTGCCGATGCTCTTTTTGTCGCCGGGGGTGATATATTTAATGTCGGGGTTGGTGCCTGCCTTTGCGCCTATGCATGCGTGGCAGCTGCCGCAGGGGGCGAGGTTCTTGTTTTCGCACACAAGCGCAGCCGAAAACAGCCGCGCGGCGCGTCTTTTGCCGATTCCCGCCTCGCCGGCAAATATATACGCGTGCTGAGATTTCCCCGCGCGGACCGAGTCTATCAGCGATTTTAAAATTCTTTCGTGGAATACTTCGTAGCCGTACAAATTTGTCATCCTTTCCTTGACCGAGAGTCGCAAAACGGCGATTGTCGCTTGCCTGTGCCCTTTCGCAAAATCCCAAATACATATATATATTTTATAATAAATTGAAGAATTTTGCAATAGTTACTTGAAAGAAATTTTTTTTTGTGATATTATATATAAGAATGAAAAAGAGTGCAATGCGCATAATATGCGCCGTTCGGTGCAGATTATATGCAAAAATCGGATTTCCCGTCTGTGCCGGTTCGGCTTGACTTTGAGAAAAGCTGTTGTGTTGAAACGATTTTCATGAATCGGCGGAAGAATGTGCTTTTTTGCATTTTCATAAAAAGGAAAGGATAAGATGTGATGATTGATATATTAAAAAATGGCTGTGCGGAGCTTGGAATCGAGCTGAGCGATGAGCAATTTGCAAAGCTTGAGCGGTACGCGGAGCTTTTGATTGAATGGAATGAAAAGGTGAATCTGACCGCGATAACCGAGCCGGAGGAGATAGCGGTTAAGCACTTTTTGGACAGCTTAACTCCGCTCGCAACGGGCAGAGTGGGGAAAAAGGTGATAGACGTCGGAACGGGCGCAGGCTTCCCGGGGCTGGTTTTGAAAATTGCAAGACCGGATATCGAGCTGACCCTGCTCGATTCACTGAATAAGCGTCTCGATTTCTTAAAGGCGGCGGCAGATGAACTTTCGCTCGGCGGCATAACCTTTGTGCATGCACGTGCCGAGGACGCGGGACGTGACGCGGCGCTCCGGGCACAGTTCGATACCGCCGTATCGCGCGCGGTGGCGAATATGACGGTCCTGTCCGAGCTTTGCATACCTTTTCTAAAAATCGGCGGCAGCTTTCTGGCGCTCAAAGGTCCGCTTGCAAATGACGAGCTGACTCCGGCAAAGCGTGCGATAAGCATACTCGGCGGCAGCGCAGAGGAAATTTTCGAAATCCCGTTCTCGGGACTGGAACACAAGATAATTATTGTGAAAAAAATCAAAAAAACACCGCTCAAATACCCCCGAAAGCCCGGAATCCCGACAAAAAACCCTCTTTTACAGTGTTACAATCCGCCGAAAGGTGTCGGAAAGTAGAAATTTGGGCATTCGTGTCGTGCGATTTCTCTTTATTTTTTGCTTCTCTTGTGATATAATTTGTCTTGTAATACGAAAGGCAAATATTTCATAAAAAGGTAGATTCTATACATATTATATATATGCACACAGATGCCTTTGTATGACATAATTTCGTGTTGCAAAGGCGCGTTATTCGTTTTTTTACCATCGGAAAATGTAAAAATGCGCAAAATGGCATGCGGCTTCCCACACCCTCCGGGGGTTTTTTCCGGGGGGAGAGCGTGTGCCGCAGTTTATGGAAAGGAACGGAGATATTGCATGATAGAAGCGTTAAAAAAATATTTCGGCGGCGACAAAATGCGCGTTGTGAACCTGCCGATTGACAGTATAAGACCGAACCCGTATCAGCCGCGCAAGCACTTTGATGCGATAAGCTTAAATGAGCTTTCGGCGTCGATTGAGGAGTTCGGCGTGATTCAGCCGATTTCGGTTCGGCGCGTTGAGGACGGGTATGAAATCATTGCCGGAGAGCGGCGTTTCCGCGCGGCGGAGAATATCGGATTAAAGGAAATTCCGGCGATTATAATGAACGCCGATGAGCATAAATCGGCGCTTATGGCGCTTTTGGAGAATCTCCAGCGCGAGGATTTGTGCTTTTTTGAGATTGCCGAGGGCTATCAAAAGCTGATACGCGAGCAGGGCATGACCCAGGACGACCTTGCGCGCAAGCTCGGCAAGAGCCAGTCAACAATTGCGAATAAGCTGCGTCTTTTGCGGCTTTCGCCCAGGGTAAAGAAGATTATCCGGGATTTTTCCCTCACCGAGCGTCACGCACGCGCGCTCTTAAATATTCCGGACGAGGAGCTTCAGCTGACCGCAGTGAAAGCAATCTGCCGTCAGCGGCTGAATGTTCAGCAGAGCGAGGAATTGGTTCGCCGGCTGATTTCGGAGGAAAAGAAGCAGACCGCGTCGCAAAAGGTGAAAATTCCCGTAGTTAAAGACGTGCGTATCTTTACCAATACTGTGAAAAAGGCGCTCGATATCATGCGTGAGAGCGGTGTGGATGCCGATATGCAGAAACGTGATTTCGACTGGGGTGTGGAGTATGTAATTAAGGTGAAAAATCAAGGCATGAAAGAAAAGTAAAAGCGAAAATTATCGGATTACTTTTCTTAGTGATTTCAAAATGTCGAACGGCTGATTCCAAAAAAGGGGTCAGCTGTTTTTTTTGCGCTGCTTGAATGGGTAGATATTTTGAAAATGCCGGAATAAACCCGTAGGGAAGGCTATGTGCAGTCGCCTATGCTCTGAGGTGAACGGTCGGTGGGGGGAGATTCAAAAAGACTTCACCCGCCATTTCAAAAGGACTCTACCCGTTATTTCAAAAAGGACTCCACCCGTCATTTCCCTATGGGAAATGCCACCCTCCTCAGCGAGGAGGGCATTAGGCTCCCTCTCCGAGGGAGCTGTCAGCTGCAAGCTGACTGAGGGAGTTACCCTCGCCGAGGGAGTTGACGGTGCGACTGACTGAGGGAGTTACCCTCTTTGAGAAGTCTTTTTTCTGCACAAAAAAGCCGAGGTTTTTTAGCCTCGGTTTTTTTGCGGGACTTTGTTTACAGCCCCTTTATTATTTTATTCTTAGAATATTCCCAAACCGCCGTATGCTACAACGACAGCGGCGAATACGATAGATACCATAGAAAGCAGCTTGATAAGGATATTAACCGACGGGCCGGAAGTATCCTTGAACGGGTCGCCCACAGTGTCGCCCACAACGGCAGCCTTATGATTCTCCGAGCCTTTTCCGTTGCAATGACCGGCTTCGATATACTTCTTTGCGTTGTCCCATGCGCCGCCCGAGTTTGCCATCATTACAGCGAGAACAAATCCCGAAACCAACGCTCCGGCAAGCATTCCCACAACTCCGTTGCAGCCGAGAACCAAGCCGACAACGATAGGCGAGAGAACTCCCAGTGCAGCCGGTGCAATCATTTCCTTAAGCGACGATTTTGTGCATATATCAACGCATGTTTCGTAGTCTGCGTCAGCTTTTCCGTCGAGCAAGCCTTTTATTTCCCTGAACTGTCTGCGGACTTCAACAACAATCTTTTGCGCCGCGCGGCCGACAGCCTGCATGGTCATTGCAGAGAACAGGAAGGGGAGCATTGCTCCGACAAAAAGTCCGATAAGCGTTGCCGGGTTTGTTATACTCAAGTTAAGCGAATCCGGCTTGATTCCGTTCACTTTATCGGTGTAGGAAACGATAAGTGCAAGCGCTGTCAAAGCAGCCGAGCCGATTGCAAAGCCTTTGCCCGTTGCAGCTGTTGTGTTTCCGAGCGAGTCGAGCGCGTCGGTTCTGTCTCTTACTTCTGACGGCAGACCGCTCATCTCCGCGATTCCGCCTGCGTTATCGGCAACAGGACCGTATGCGTCGGTTGCGAGTGTGATACCGAGGGTCGAAAGCATTCCGACAGCCGAGAGCCCCACGCCGTACAGACCGCTTTCAAACGAAGCTTTTCCGCCTGCAAAGAAGTAGCTTATAATTACCGATGCTCCGACGATGATTACAGGGATAGCTGTTGAGCGCATTCCCAAAGCGATACCGTCGATTATGATTGTTGCCGCACCGGTTTCGGACGATTCCGAAAGCTTTTGAGTCGGCTTGTATGAATCGGATGTGTAATACTCGGTGAAGAATCCGATAAGAACTCCGGCAAGAAGTCCCGATACAACCGCGCCGAACAATCCCATTTGACCGGGAAGAAGTACCTTGATAAGAATTAAGCTGCCGATTGCCGACAGGATTGCCGCGGTGTATGTGCCCTTTCTGAGCGAGCCAAGCAGCATTTTTTGGTCCGCGTTTTCCTTGGTCGATACAAAGAAAGTCGAAATTATCGACGCAACGATTCCCAAAGCCGCGATAAGCATCGGCAGAAGAACGCCGCTCACGCCGAGTCCTGCCGCAACGGCAAGCGCACCGCAGGAGATTATCGAGCCTACATATGATTCGTAAAGGTCAGCGCCCATTCCCGCAACGTCGCCCACGTTGTCACCAACGTTATCGGCGATACAAGCAGGGTTTCTGGGGTCGTCCTCGGGGATGCCTGCCTCGACCTTACCCACGAGGTCAGCGCCCACGTCGGCTGCCTTTGTGAAGATTCCGCCGCCCACTCTGGCGAACAGTGCCATCGAGCTTGCACCCATTCCGAAAGTCAGCATTGCAGCCATAATTTCCTCAATCGGCAGCTTGAAAACGAACTTGAGCAGGATAAACCAAAAACTTATATCCAAAAGTCCGAGTCCGACAACGGTCATACCCATAACCGCACCGGATGAAAAAGCGATTTTAAGTCCTTTGTTGAGTCCCTCGCGCGCTCCGTTGGCGGTACGCGTGTTGGCATAGGTTGCGATTTTCATGCCGACAAAGCCTGAAAGACCCGAGAAAAATCCGCCGGTCAGAAAGGCAAACGGTACAAAGACGGACAAAAAGCCTGCTGCTGCGAGAATCGAAAGCAGCACTGCCATAACGACAAAAAAGATACCTACGGTCTTGTATTGGCGTTTGAGATATGCCATTGCTCCGCTGCGGATTTTTGCGGAAATCGACGACATCTCCGCCGTTCCCTCGGGCAGCTTCTTGACGGCAAAAAATTTATATGCCGCGAAGATAAGTGCTGCAGCAGATGCTGCCATGACAAAAAAAGGTGCATAGTTTTCCATAAAAATCTCCATTCCGCCGCCATACGTCGGCATAGTATAGTAATTTAAGCTTCTCTTATCCGTATGGCGAGAAATGATAAGAGATTTTTTGCCCATGTGCATTTCCGAACACAGTGAGGAAAATTTCGCACGGACGCTTAAATCCTGCCGGAGGCTAACGTGAAAGAAACTTTCACGTTATCTTCTCCTTTATTGTTTTTTTCGGCTGATGATTATATCATAGCCGTATTTTGCCCGGATTGTGTCCGGACGCTCTATTATTAATTATATAACATTTGATGCATTTTGTAAATGCGAAAAAAATTTGTTATGGTATTCTTTGTAAAAATTATAAAAAATACAGTGTTTAATTGGTTAATATGACAACGCAATGGAGTGAATGAGTGCGAAAAAATGTTAAAAAAAGTAATTCAAGACGCGGGGGGATTTTTTGAAATCAATGCCGCTTGAGCGGATACTGAGTGAGATTTGTGAGCATAGCTGACAAAAAGCGGCGCACTTCGGTACGCGATGATATTCAATATGATGAAATACCGCAAAATTATCCGCAATTCGAAAGTATATTAATGTATTAATGGTACAATATAATTAGGAAGAAAACACAAAAAAGGAGTTGTCGGATAATGAAAAAAGTTACAGACAAAATTATAAAAAAATTCAGGGAAAATCTGATTGACGAGGAAAAGAGCAAAGCCACGATTGACAAATATATACACGACCTTGCCGCGTTTGCCGCCTGGCTCGGGGGTGCGGAGCTTTGCAAAATGAGGGTTTTGGAGTATAAGGAGAATATCATCGCAAAATATGCTCCGGCGAGCGTCAATTCGATACTGTCGTCGCTCAACAGCTTTTTTGATTTTATCGATGAATACGGCTTAAAGGTGAAAAACTTAAAAATCCAAAAGCAGATTTTCGCAAAGGACGAAAAAGAGCTCACCAAGGCGGAATATAACCGATTGCTCACCGCGGCAAAATCCAAAGGCAATCAAAAATTATATCTGCTTATGCAGACGATATGCGCAACAGGAATCCGCGTGAGCGAATTGAAGTATATCAGCGTGGAATCGCTCCGAGACGGACGGGCGGACGTCAATATGAAGGGCAAGATGCGCGTTATAATCATTCCGAAAAGCCTTTGCAAAATGCTGAAAAAATATGCGTCGGAGCGGAAAATAACAAGCGGAAGTATTTTCATCACCAAAACGGGACGGCCGATTGACAGGACAAATATATGGAAGATGATGAAATCGCTCTGCAAGAGTGCAAATGTGGACAGGACAAAGGTATTTCCGCACAATCTCCGCCACCTTTTCGCGCGGACATTTTATTCGATTGAAAAGGATATTGTGCGCCTTGCCGATTTGCTCGGACATTCCTCGGTGAATACGACGCGCATTTATACCATGGAAACCTGGGGAATATGCCGCAGGCAGGTGCAGAGGCTGGGACTTTTGCGAAATTGAAAAAGCGATCCCGAATCCTGCCCGAAAATAAAAAAACACATAATCAGAATTATGTGGAAGGCATCTCTGTAACATAATCAGAATTATGTTGCAGAAGTTTTTTTAATACATATAATATACAACCATATTATAGCATTGAAAAGAGCTTTTGTCAAGAATCGACCCAATTATTTATAAATTTTCATCATTATGCACTAAAAATGACATTGCTTTTAGACCAATGCTATTTCAATTTTTTTACATTGGTCTGTTTTGCCATGCTTTTTTGTATAATAAATTCGTAAAGCATTATCCCACACAGATATTTTTGTGCTTTATTACCCAAAAAATCCAATATGTCTGCAACATAATTCTGATTATGTTGCAGACATATTTTTTTCTAAAAATAAAACAGTTGCTCAAACATATTTTGGGGGAAAGTTTGAATAAAACCGCCCATAGCACTACTTTTTGCTCGGGGGAGCGAAGCGGCTGAACGGGAGTGAATGACAATTCGGTGAATTGTCAGAGCCGTTCAGTGACCGAACCGCGGTGAGAAGTACCGACGTACAGAGCAGTGGCGTTACCTAAATCGAAGATTTAGAACGCTCTTGCATGGCACTCGTTGCCAAATTGAAAATTTGGACTCGGGCGCAACCACTCACTGCAAAGCAGCACTCTGAACGATTTTCTTTCAAACTTACAGTTTGAATAAAACCGCCCATAGCACTACTTTTTGCTCGGGGGAGCGAAGCAGCTGCTTGCGAACGATTTTCTTTCAAACTTAGATTTTGTGCATTACCGCACAGAAAGGAAGGGCTATGAAAATGAATACTGCCGCGTATCAGACAACGGACAAAAGCGAGTTATCGGAAAAAATTTTCCCGTATCTTGTAAAACGCGGACTTGAAAATGTCACTATCCGTGAGCTGTGCAAGGGTACGGGAATTGTGCAGGGAACGCTGTACTATTGGTTTAAGGACAAAACAAACATCGTATGCGAGGCAACCGAATGGGGCTTGAAAAAGGTCGCAGACGAAATATTCGAATACGTATTTGCAAGTCTTTCCGATCTGCGCGGCTTTTTCTCAACCTGTCTTGACGAAATAAGCAGATACAAAAAAGAGCTGCGTTTTGTCTACCAGCTGGCGGCGAGTCCCGTCTATGGCGAAAAGATACGAGCCGACGGCAAGGATTTGAACTTCGTGTACGACAAATACACCCACAGGCTTTCGGCAAGGCTGAATTGTGACGAACAGCTCTTAAAACCGCTGGTGTACCTGTTCATATCGGCAGTGCTTGACTATGTGATATGGGACGAAAGAGAAAATCGCAGATGCAGCTTGAATTTATCTATTCCGTCCTGCCGACAGTAATGGCAGTGCGGCACAATTAAATCCGAAAATATATTTTTAATATATTTTACAACTACATAACAGGAGGTACAACCTTATGAAACACACTCGGATGGCGAGATGGGGAGCGCTTGCAGTCGCGGCGTGTCTTGCGGTTTCGTCAATGCCCGTCTTTGCGGACGGAGAAAAACAGATAACGGTACATTTTGAGGATGTTACCGCGAGCGACACCACAACTCAATACGGAGAAGCAAAAATTAAGGTAAGCATATCGGGAGCGAACGGAAACACAACCGTTGTTCAAAATGCTTTCACCTTTGACGGACTGGATTACAAATCCGCCCGATTCTTAAAGGGTGAAAACAATCCGCCGGCAGGCGTTTGGTATGCTCCGACAGATATTTCAACGGTAAACTCCGACAAAAAATTCACTTTGGGAATCGCGTCCGGCGGAATCGGGTTCGGCGACAGCGAGGAAGTGTACATAATCACATTCTCCGGCGAGCCGGGCAAAGAAGTGACGCTCAGCGTTGCGGACGACCTCGCCAAGACATATTGCGTAACCGACGGTGACAGAATAACAGCCGGTGCGGGCGAATCGGTCAAAGCGGCGGCAAGCGACAAGGGCAACAAAAGTCTCGATGCCGTTGTTAAACTCACAATGGACAAAGTCCCCGGCTTCAACGCAGCGTCAGACACCGGAATCACGCTCAAAATTACAAGCGAAACCACACCGGGCTATGTAATCACAAACACGCTCAGCAACAAGCCGGTGCAGGAAAACGGACACCGCGAGAGTACGGATATTCCGACATTCACAGTAACAAACAGCGTTCTTGCAGGTGATAAATACACAGTCGAGCTTTTCGGAGCGGGCTATGTTCCTTACAAAAAGACCGGCGTAACCTTTGACAGTGCTCTTGAAATCACCAACGCCGAGTTCATCCCGGGCGACGTGAACGGCGACGGCAAGGTGGACGCGGTCGACAAAACGGCGGCTGAAAAATCGCAGAACGAGGAATTTAACGACGCGGCAGACTTTGACCGCAACGGGAAAACCGACGCGGAGGATATGAAAATATTCGCAGGTATTTCCTCCGATACAAAAGCTCCGGCAAAGATGCCTGCTCCGACCTTAACGGGCGGCAGCAAAAAGATAACCGTTAAATGGACAAAGCCGTCGGACAAAAGCGTGACCGGCTACAGCATAAAGTATGGCACAAGCGCGGATAAGCTGACAAGCACGCAGGAAATTGCCGCAGCCGATACTTTAAGCGCGGATATAACAGGTCTTTCGGCAAATACGACTTACTATGTGCAGATAGCCGCAAAGAATGCCGGCGGAACGGGCGAATATTCCGATATTGCAAATGAAAAGACAAACAACGAGAGCACGCAGGGCGGCGGCAGCTCGGGCGGCGGCGGAAGCTCGGGCGGAGGAAGCAAAGGCTCGGGCAGCAGCGGAGGCGGAAATTATCCCTCGGTTCCGGGTACTTCGACAACACCTGCCAATCCGGCAGACGGCGAAACCTTTACCGACCTTGGAAATCACGCATGGGCAAAAGACTCGATTTACCTTTTGAAGAACAAGGGTATCATCAGCGGAGTGAGCGAGACGGAGTTTGCGCCCGCCAATAATATCAAGCGCGGCGATTTCATCCTTATTCTGACAAAAATGATGTCGGTAAATGACGAATTTTCCGAAAACTTTGCCGATGTTCCCGAAAGCGCATATTACTATAATGCAATCGGAAGCGCAAAGGCGGCAGGGATTGCACATGGCAGCGGCGAAAACTTTATGCCGGAGAACAGCATTACAAGACAGGATTTGATAACTCTTGCATACCGCGCTTTCCTCCAAAAGGGTTACATTGCCGAAACAGATGACTTCACCTCGCTTGACGCATTTGCCGATAAGGGCGATATTTCGGACTATGCAAAGACCGCGATGGCGTCGATGGTAAAATCGGGAATAATTCAAGGTTCAAACGGCAATGTAAATCCGAAAGGCAATGCTACAAGAGCAGAGGTTGCCGTTATATGTGCAAAATTGATTGAGTTGATGAAATAATGCAGCAGGACGAGACGGAAATATTTTTATTCGTTATTCTGTCGGTTATAATCGTCGCTCTGTGCTCCGTCGCTTTTTATCTTAACATCGCCCGTCCGTTTACCGAGGACAGGAGATATATAAAGACGGAAATGGAACGCGCATATAACGAAAAGGAATATCGATATTGGAAACAAAAACTAAAAAAGCTCTATATATCGCAAATCCCGTTTATCGGGCGGCGCATTGCGGAGTATATGCGATAATTAACCGGGAACACCGGATAATTATATAAGAGGGAAAACCTCAAAAAAATTGTGCCCGATGGGTTCAGCACGCTCACAAACGAGGACGGCTGACGGAGCATAACTCGAAAAGGTACAAAAATATTAAGAAAGAAGGAATAATAAAATTATGAAGAGTAACAAACTTTTGGCAGGCGCACTGTCTGCCGCAATGGTACTCGGTTCTGTGACACTGCCGGTTTTTGCCGATGGCACAAAATGGGCGGACAGTGCCGATACCAACTGGTACACCGGAACAGAGAGTGTATACACGCTCGGCACAGCCGAAGAGCTGGCAGGCTTGGCGGCGCTGGTAAAACAAGGCAACACTTTTGCAAAGACAACAATAAAGCTTGGCGGCGATATCGATTTGGAAAGCAAAGAGTGGTCGCCTATCGGCGTCAGCGGCAAGTCGTTCCAAGGAACGTTTGACGGAGACGGCAGCACGATAAGCAACCTTTCGATTACAGGCTCCGGCAGCGATGTGGGACTTTTCGGATTCACAACAAACGGAGAAATTAAGAACTTCACGCTCGAAAATGCATCGGTAAGCGGATATTTGGATGTCGGCGCGGTTGCAGGAACGCCGTATACATCGAAATATACCGATATTACGGTTAAAGGCTTAGTCAAAGTCGACGGCTTTGCATATGTCGGCGGAGCGTTCGGCAAAAACGGCTATGCCGATTTGACAAATGTCGATGTCATCGGCAATTCGGGAAGCTATGTAAAAGCGGACAGCCAAGACTACAGAACATATATCGGCGGTCTTATCGGCTTTATGGGCGAGGGCAATCAGACAATAGCCGACTGCGACGTTGCAATCGATGTTATCGGCTCTACATGCGACGTGGGCGGTATAACCGGTATACTCCATTACGGAAATAAAATGGTTAATTGTACTTACAGAGGCAATCTTGAGCTGACAAATGCAACAGATCCCGATGTGAGCGGCGAAATCGGCGGACTGGCAGGTACATATCTCACCAGCCCGAATCACGTGACATCGATTACGGGCAGCAGCGCAACCGTAAGCAGCGCCAAGGTGTCCGACGGTACAACAACAAAGGATGTTAAAGATGAAATTACCTCAATCGGTACCGTTTACAGCGAAGAACACAAAACAAACGGCGAATGCACCGTTTCGGCAAAGGTCAACGGCAAGCAGGAGACAATTACAAATAATGTTGCAAAAATCGGCGATGTAAAGTATTTCTCGCTCAAAGACGCAATGCAGGCAGCCTGCAACATGAATGTTGAGGATGTGGACGGAATCCCGACTCAGACCGCACCGGTTACAATTGATTTGGTATCTGATATTGAAAATCAACAGGGATTTTATGTTCGCGGCGGAGAGAAAATGACAACATACGGTTCTCATTACGTTCATAATATCGATATCACGATTAACGGCAACGGACATAAAATCGATACAGGCGTATCCGGCTGTGAAAATCCCGATATTAAAGGCTCGCCCAAAATAGGAATGGCGTCTATGAACGGTAAGTTTACGGTCAAAAATGTCGTTGCGCCGAACGACTTGGTTTTCGATTTGTCAAAAACCTACGATGACGTTTTGTCCGAGTGCAGCCAGAGAGAAAGCGGACAGGCTGACGGTCTGACCGTTGAAAACTGTACTTTCTACGGTTCAAACATTGCATATTGCGGATCGGTAAACAATGTTACTTACAAAAACAATAAGTTCTTATTGACCGAAAATCAGAATAACGGTGCGGATTCTTATCCGCTTTGGTACAAGTTCAACAATGCAATCAAGAACTTCACATTCGAGGGCAATACGGTTAAATCGGAACGCGCTCTTAACCTTGCAAGATTTGCCGGGGATTCGGAAATTGTTGTAAATAACAATAATTTTACTGTTGCAAACTCAGAAAATCCTGCTAAGAGCGCAGCAATAATGCTTGCGGAAAATCACACAGAAACAAGCCCTTACACAGGTAATCTCACTTTCAACGGAAATACGGTTGACGCAAATTCGGCAGTGCTTGTATATGCTCCGAGCGAATATAACACAAACTTTAATCTTACTGCCAAAAGCAATATCCTTACCAACGGCGCAAAATTGGTCGGATATAATGAGTGGAGCGGTTCTTATAATGACACAGCTGCAAAAGAAGCTGCCGAAGCGCTTGTTAAAAAGGTAGAAAAGAATGCTAACGGCGGTGAAGCTGTTGCAGACACAGTTGCACTCAAATTCGTGCCGACTGCCGATGAAAGAGTATACGACATTGTATTGAGCGGCGAGGGCAAGAACATCAACAGACTTAACGCGGCAGAGTTCAAATTCAACCTGTCGAATACTGCCATGACATACGAAATCAAGGCAGCCGACAAGCTGACAACACTTCAGCCGGACGCTGACAAGTATGTATTCTACTTCGACGGAAAAGACGCTGTAAACAATGCAGACAGCGGCACCGATATCACAATCGGTACGGTTATATTCGACGGCTTCGGCGCATTCATATTCGAGGCAGCAGAGGGCCGAGCAACAGCTACAACAGCCGAGGATAACCTTGTTACGGAATTTGTTACAACAGCTGAAACAGGCAAGGGCGCTTTGAAAATAGCTGACGAGGCAAACAAAATCATCAATGAAATCAAAGTTCCGAAACAAAAGCTTGCAATCAATGTTTTGATGAACCACCCGGTTAGCGCAAATGCAGCCGATTACCAGGATATGACAGTTGCAATCTCGGGCGGCGACCTGGCAGGAAAGGTATTGACCTACAAGCTCGGCGACGCTGACGCTGACATCAACGAGACAACAAAGACAGTTGCACAGGCAAACGGTTCATACAAAATCGAAGCAGAGCTTACACAAAACAGACTCTACACAGTAACAGTATCGGGTGCAGGCTACAGAACAGCACGCTACACTGTTAATATGTCGGAGGACAAGACAATGAACGTTTGGAACAACGTTATGTCAAACGAAATCGTTGTTGTTGACGATACAAAGGCAACAAAGAACTTCCTTGCCGGCGATATCATCAAGGACGGAATCATCAATATCTACGACCTCTCGGCAGTGGTTGCATACTTCGGTACGGATAAACTCGTGGCAGACCACCCGAGCTATGCAAAGTATGACTTGAACCGCGACGGTGTAATCGATATGATGGATATTTCAATCGTTCTCACCTCATGGGGAGAGTAAATTTAATGCAAAATTGATAATGCAAAATGTAAAATTAAATGCGGAATGCATAATTGATTGGATGGGCGGAGCATGCTCAGCCCATCCAAAGGACAGCAATTTTTTTCGGAAGGAAGGAAATTAAAATTATGAAGAGTAAAAAACTTTTGTCAGGCGTTTTGTCTGCCGCAATGGTACTCGGTACAATGTCATTTCCGGCTTTTGCGGATGACGGCGTAGGCAACGGCAGCGTAACGGTAAAAGGTATTGCCGGATTTGAAAACAAGCAATACAACACCATTCAGGAAGCATTTGAGGAAATTAGTCCCAAAGTTGAAGAACTTGCCGGGTTTGGTGAAACAACCTGCTCGCGTGAAAAATTTGAACAATTTTATACGGATAATGGCGAAATCACGTGGACAATTACCGGCAAGCAGACTTTTGCTGCCGACGATAATGCGTATTTGTTTTCGTTTGGAAGACAACCTGCTTATTACGGAGAAAACTATCTCACCGCTATAAACATCATTGGTGGCGATGACACTGCAGAATTAGTTCTTGAAAAGAACATTATATTGCCATATGATTGGTGGGGCAACGAAGAAAACGAAATGAGTGCGAATTTTTCAAATTTGACACTTACAGCAGAAAGTAGCCTTGACTATATCAGAACCGCTCCGAAATTTGGTTATAATTTGAATATTAATTATAGCGATTGCACAATTAACGGTAAATTTTATTCGTATTGGGATAACTTTGAGCTTAATTTAAAATTTGATAATTGTAACTTCAACGCTCCTGAAAATGCGGCATATGCTATTTTTACTCAGGGATCTGGTGCAGGAACGATTACAATAAATAAGTGTAATTTCACAGATTATACCCGTGGAGTGAATTTTCAAAAACCAAATACCGATTTTGTATTTACAAATAACACAATAAAAAGTACGTTTTCGGAGCCTGACAGAGGCGCTGTCCAGATTACGGACGGTGTTTCGTTTGATGTAACCGGAAATACGATTGATGTCAACGGCGGTAATGCCTTTTGGTTCCACTCGGCAGCTAAGAACAGCAACGCAACCTATACCATCAGTGAAAATAACATAAAAGCTCCTTATTTAGCTAATGATGATACTACTTTCGGTGTCAATGACAAAATTACCTGCATAGGTAATATTTACAACGATACTGATATTTTGAATTGTATGGAAAAAGAAGCTGCGGAAGCTACCAAAAGCACGGTAGAAACTATGATGCCTGTTGCACAAATCGGTGATAAGTATTACACAACGCTCAAAGACGCAATGCAGGCAGCACAGGACAGCGATACAATTACGCTTGTTAATGATGTAAAGGAAAGCATTAAAATCGACGCAGGAAAAAACATAACGTTGGATTTGAACGGTAAAACACTGACAAATACAGACGGTGAACACACAATAGAAAACCATGGCACATTAGTAGTGGAAGATGGCTCTCAAAATAAAACCGGCAAAGTTGACAACATCACAAACGGCAGAATATCATTTGTTAATTATGAGGGCGGAGAGGCTACATTGAACGGCGGTTCTTTTGACAGAAGTCTGGAGAACGGAAAAGTCGGTGCAACAGATGATGGCTGCAACTCATGTTACACTATTAAAAACTGGGGCATAATGACTATAAATGAAAATGTCAGCGTTAATAACAACACAGACAGGCAGGGTGGCTCGAGTGCAATCGGCAACGGATATCAGAGCGGTGCTAATTTTGACAAGCATACCAATGTAACATCGGCAAATGTAATACTCACAATCAACGGCGGTAAATTTACCGGTGGATTAAACACCATTAAAAATGATGACTGGGCAATACTTGAAGTGAATGGCGGTGTGTTTGAAAACAATACTCAGCAGTGCATTATGAACTGGAATAAAGCCACTATAACCGGCGGTATATTCACAGGCGAACCAAATGCAATATACAACGGATATGATAACGACATCATGGACAAGGGTATACTTGAAATAACAGGCGGAGAATTTAACGGAAAAATCCAAGTTTATGATGTAAATAAAAAAGGAAAAACGAGCATAAGCGGCGGTACTTTTAATACAGATGTATCAAATTACTGTGCGTCCGGTTTTTCACCGAAGCTTGTCAACGGCAAGTATGTTGTTGATGACAGTGCCGACACTCTGAATCTGTTCTTTAAGC
>CAKSQL010000040.1 GCA_934486735.1 uncultured Clostridia bacterium
CAAAACACCTCAATTCATGATATTTATATTATATCATAAATTGAGCTGTTTGTGTAGTATTTTGTCTACAGTCTGAGCAGCCGAGGGTAAACCTCGGCTGCTAGGGTAAACCTCAGCTGCTTTATTTTCGGCTATGCGTCGTTTTCTATCATATCAAGGATGATTTTTCGGCTTTCGTCCTCATCGTAGCAGCATTTTTCCCACAATTCGTTATTGTAAAAATCGGTCGCAAGTCTCAGCATGCGGCGGTCGCGGATGTCCGCTGAGGTGAAGTTTTCCCACCATCCCCAAATCGGGTCATACACAAGCATTTTCGCATTTTCGTATATAATAAACTCTGTGTCAAAAACCGCGTAGTCGCCTTTGAGCAGGCGGCAGCTGATTCCGTCGATGTCCATATATGACATAATGGTCTCGGCTGCCTCGCCGCGCGTGAGATTTGTAAAGGGTCTGAAATGGTCGCCGGCTTTCCCGGTCTTTAAAAAGGAATTTATTCCCTCCCTTGTCCAGATGACATTCCTTTTCACGCCGCCGTTTCTTAAATAATCGGCGCGGCTTTCCAATATTTTGTAAAGAGTTTGTATGTAAGGATGCTCTTTTCCAAGTCCGATATAATTGCATTCTTCAAACAGACGGCACTGGATTTTAAACGGTATCATCATATACGAAACAGACGCGTTTATCTGAAGTGTCGGATACTTGTCATACTCCTGCAAATCTCGGAGCATCGGCTCGAGATTGTCTCTTTTGAGCGGCTCGCTGCGCAGCGGCAGGGAATTTTCAATCAGAATATCCTGCTCGTATATAATGTGCCGATACAATATCTCTGTTATCTCAGTGTCGGCAAAATGAAAACGATCCTTGCCGGTGAACTTGACTCTGCACATATTGTAGCAGCCGTCATTCTCGGTGAGGATTGTAATGCTCTTTCCGAGCGAGTAGCTGCGGCGGCACTCGAATGCGTTGTATCCGAGATAAGTCGAAAGCTTCATGATTGACATCAGCTGAATGCTTTTTGCCTCCATGCCGTCGTCAGCCTTGAAAAAGTGATTTATAACCGGAGAAAATCCTTCCTTGGTTGTCCTGTGAATGACATCGTTCAGCACTGCGGCAAGCTCCGCGCTGACAACGCCCTCGATGATTATCACACTGTTTTTCCCGATGCAGCTTTGAAAAACATTACTGAACGACATTTTCCTGCTTATTTTTTCCGAATTGTATGCCGTACAGATGCTTTTGGAAAAATATATATCCTGCGTTCTGAACATTTTCAATAAGTTTTCCGTCACCTTTTTCTCTATCGGCAAAACCAGGTCCGTATTCAAAACATGTCTCATTTCCTCAATTTCGTGCTCGTCCAGTTCCAGTGCTTCGGGCAGCACCTCGGCAAATTTCATTATCGCCCTTGAGCCGCAGTCGTCATTCAAAAGCCGTATCACTGTTGTCTTACTTTTATTGCCGGTCAGCTCTGCCAGACGTGATGCACTGAGATTTCTTTTTTTCATTATGTTTCCCAAAAAATTTCCGAAAGTTTTGTACTTCATATCTCATAGCCTTTCCGCAAAAATAATTAAATATATTTTAGCACAACTGCGAAAAGAAAGCAAGAAACGGACACAGCACACCGATTTGTGTCCGGGGAAAATTGTGTTCAGGCATTTAAAAACATGAGCGTTATCCCGACTGCGTTTATGGCAAGCCCGAAAAGGAATAACGGATATTCAATATATGACGGACGCGTATTTTTGGCGGAGAGCAGCATATAAAATATGCAGGGCATCACATCGATACAGTATCTGTTTCCGAAGTGAAATCCGCCCATTGTCTTGTGTGAAGTAATCAGTGCAAGCTGCACCGCGGCGGTGATAATGCCGAGCAGAGCAGCTTTTTTGTCCGACGGCGTTCTGAAGATGCAGGAGAAAATTATCGGAAAGCACAAGAACACCGACATGCCGTTAAACTGCGGAAATACAAGTCTGCCGTCCGAGGCAAAATGCGGCAGCCGTATCAGCGATTTTAAGTTTTCCGCCATATAAGATATGTGAAACTGCCCATGCTCTGCCTCGGTGAACTCGGGCAGATAATTGTGTCCGAATTCGAACACCGAGTCGAATCGGATATAGTTATATAGCATATACGCCGCAGCGATTATTGCAGGCAGGATAAGGGAGTGCAAAAGCTGATTTACGCTTTTGATTTCCATGATATATAAAAGCAGCGGCAGATAAACTATCTGAAACGGTCTGCATCCTATTGCAAGTGCCCAGCAGAGGAGCGACGGCACACTTCTTTTTTCGGCGGCGTAATAAATGCTCATGACAGTGAATAAAAAAGCCGCATTCTGAGCAATGAACCACACCCATGGGCTGACCGACACCGTCAGGACATTTGTGCCGAGCAGCAGGAAAAGCGTCCAAAATATCGGATTTTGAGCATTGCATTTCCGGCACAGCTTTAAAACGTACACAGCTGATAAAAGGCTTATCAAAAGTTCGGCAAAGCCGTCCGGGATATGTGCAAGCACAAAGGGCAGCACAAGCACCGACGGAATCGGCGGAAAGCTGACAAAATATTTGCCCTTGTAAATTGCAAGTTCTAAATAATCGTAGTTTCTGCCTAAATCCGTGTGTCCCGAAAGCCATGCCTTTGCCTGGAGCACATAGGAATTATACGGATTTGCCGCCCAAGGAAACTGACCGGAAAAAGCCCATACCGCAAACCAAACCGCGATGCATGAAAATATCACGCAAAGCATCTCTTTTTTTTCTTTATTTATTTCCAATTTCACCACTTCTTCCGAGTTTTATATATAATATTATCTGCTTTATCCTGCAATTTGTCAATATTTATTACAATATTTTTTGCAAAAATATTGTAATAAATTAAATTTTGTGATAAAATATATATAAAACCATTTTTAGAACGGAGATGTAAAATATATGAAGCATAAAAATGCGCCTTATAATCAAATAAAGGATTTTATCGATTTGAGAGATATGATATATAAAAATGCTGTCGATTTTTCCGGCTCGACCGCATTCGAGTACGAACGCGGCGGCGTGCATATATCGGTTCCGTATAAAAAGCTGAGAGAGGATATCGACGCACTCGGAGCGTATTTCCTGTCACAAGGCATGGGAAACGGAAAGAAAATCGCGCTTGTTGGCGAGAACTGTTATGAGTGGGTAATTACTTATTTTGCCGCACTGTTCACAGCGTCGGTGATAGTTCCGCTTGACAGGGAGCTGTCGCCGGAGGAGCTTAATACGCTCATAAAAGCCGGTGAATGCGATATGCTTGTTTATTCAAAGGGCAAGGCGGCGCTTCTTCCTCTTTTGGAGGACAGCGGCATAAAAATATTGTGCTTTGATGAGTTTGAGTCGGCATTGAGAACCGGTCGCGAAATTCTTTCGGGCGGTGAGAATAAGCCTGCCGAAATCTTGCTGAATATCGATGATACATGTGCGATAATCTTCACATCCGGAACGACAGGCTCGCCAAAGGGCGTTATGCTCTCGCAGAGAAACCTGCTTGCGGATGCAAAGCACAGCCTGGAGACCTTGAAAATTCCGAGCGGAACGGTTGCATTGCTGCCATTTAATCACACTTTCGGATTCATGGCAGGCGTTATCTGTCAGCTGTGGGTGGGATTCCCCGTCTACCTGAACGCAGGACTTAAATATGTGCTCAAGGACATTCAAAGAGCAAAGCCGGGACACATTTCGGTTGTGCCGCTCTTCCTTGAAAACTTTTATAAAAATATATGGCGCAATGCCGAAAAACAGGGCAAGGCAAAGGCTCTTAAAAAGCTTATTGCGTTCAGCAACGGACTCAGAAAGACAGGCATAGATATGAGACGCGTGCTCTTTAAGTCGGTGCTCGATGCGTTCGGAGGAAATCTCGAAATGCTGATATGCGGCGGCGCTCCGATAGACGATGAGCTTATGAAAGGCTTTGAGGATCTCGGAATCCAGGTCATAAACGGCTACGGAATCACAGAGTGTTCGCCGATTGTGGCAATAAATCGCGATTGCTGGGTTAAATATGGAACGGTCGGTCTGCCGATACCCGGCGTGCATATTAAAATCAAGGACCCGGACGAAAACGGCGAGGGCGAGATTTTGGTCAAAGGCGATATCGTTATGCAGGGCTACTACAATAAACCCGAGGCGACCGAGGCGGCATTCGAATCGGGCTGGTTCAACACCGGCGACATCGGCTCGGTTGACAGCGACGGATTCCTGTCGATAACCGGCAGAAAGAAAAATCTTATCCTTTTGGACAACGGCAAAAACGTATACCCTGAGGAGCTTGAAACTCTGATAGGCAGGATAGATAACGTGGATGAAGTTTTGGTCTATGCCGAGGATTCGCTCATAACCGCCGAGATTTACTCGGAAAATCCGGATGCAAAGGGACAGATTAAAGAGGATATACAAACTCTCAACAAGAGAATCGCGGGCTATAAAAAGATAAGAAAAATCAAATTCCGTTCGGTTGAGTTTGAAAAGACAACAACCAAAAAGATAAAACGTTTTTAAGAAAATAAAGGAGCCTAAAAAAAGTACGAAGTGCGCCGACGGATTTGCCTGCGGCGCGCCGAAACTTTTTCAAAGTCCCGACGAAAAATAAATATAAGGATTGAAGTTATAATGAATTTTAAAGAATATGTATGCGGCAAGCTTGCGGAGTACACCGGACTTGACAACGAAACAATAGCATCGGCGCTTGAAACGCCTCCTGAGCAAAAACTCGGCGACCTTGCGTTTCCCTGCTTTGTGCTTGCAAAGACGCTGCGAAAGGCTCCGCCTGCAATAGCGTCGGAGCTTTGCCAAAAATTTGAATCCGATGAGTTGCTTGACAGAGTGCAGGCAGTCGGCGGATATTTGAATTTTTTCTATAAAAGAGAAGTTTTTGCTGAGTATGTCATCGGCAATATAAAAAAAGAGGGCGAACGCTACGGCAGTGAGGACGGAAATTCCGACAAAACCGTTTTGGTGGAGTTTTCATCGCCCAATATCGCAAAACCGTTTCATATCGGACACCTTTTTTCAACGGCTGTCGGAAACTCGCTCGAACGGATTTATCGGCATCTCGGTTATAAAACCGTCAAGATAAATCACCTCGGCGACTGGGGTACGCAGTTCGGTAAGCTCATTTCGGCATATAAGCGTTGGGGCGACCGCAGCGTTATCGAAAAAGACCCGATAAACGAACTTTTGAAGATTTATGTAAAGTTCCACGAGGAGGCGGAGACGCATCCCGAACTTGAGGACGAGGCGAGAGATTACTTCAAAAAGCTTGAGGACGGAGACGAGGAAACCGTTGCGCTCTGGCAATATTTCCGCGATGTCAGCTTAAAGGAGTTCAACCGCGTATATGACGAGTTGGGTGTAAGCTTTGACTCGTATGCCGGTGAAAGCTTTTACAGCGATAAGATGCAGGAGGTTGTGGAGCTGCTCCGCGATAAAAAACTTTTAACCGAGAGCGAGGGCGCGCAGGTTGTTGATTTGTCCGACGAAAACATGCCCCCGTGCATTATATTGAAATCGGACGGCGCAACGATATATGCAACGCGTGACATGGCAGCGGCCCTGTATCGAAAGCGTACATATGATTTTTATAAGAATATCTACGTTGTCGGCAGTCCGCAGGCGCTGCACTTTAAGCAGATTTTCTCGGTCTTGAAAAGAGCCGGCTTCGACTGGGCAAAGGATTGCGTGCATGTCGGATTCGGACTTGTCAAGTTCCCGGATAAAAAGCTTTCGACCCGTCATGGTGATGTTGTATTTTTGGAGGACGTGCTGAACGAATCGGTCAAAAAGACCTATTCCATAATTGCCGAAAGCAATCCGAATCTGAAGGATAAGGAAACGGTTGCAAAAAAGGTCGGCATAGGTGCAGTGCTCTATACTTTCCTTAAAAACAGCCGCGAAAAGGATATCGTTTTCTCCTGGGACGGCATGCTTGACTTCGACGGCGAGTCCGCTCCCTATGTGCAATATACATACGCGCGCGGCAAAAGCATACTCCGCCGCGCGGGCAGTGCACCGGAGAATATCGATTTCTCAAAGATAACTTCCGATGATGAGTATGCGCTGATAACTCAGCTTGCAGCGTTTCATAACGCGGTTGCCGATGCGGCAGAGAAAAACGAGCCGTTTTATGTAAACCGATATGTCACAAATCTTGCAAGGGCGTTCAACAAATTCTACGGCAGCTGTCCGATTTTGAGGAGCGATGTGGACGAGGATTCAAAGAATGCGCGCCTTGCGCTTGCTGCGGCGACAACCTCGGTGATAAAGACAGCTTTGTCGCTTTTGGGAATCGAAACCGTTGAGGAAATGTAAAATTTACAGCCTGTTAAAAATTACTTTGCATATCCTATTGATTTTATTTCAAAAATTTGATATAATTAACAGGATAGCCGAAGAAAAGTAATTTGCAGCCGGTAAACGGATACGCAAAACTGCCGGGCGGTAACACTTTTTCTCATAGACCATATTATATGGTACTACCGATAATAATTCGGCGCTATGAGGAGGTGTCGGCTTGTATGAGCAAATTTGTTATACGCGGAGGAAACCGTCTTGAAGGCGAGATCGACGTGCAGGGCGCGAAAAACGCAGTTCTTCCGATATTGGCTGCCGCCGTTGTGAACGGCGGAAAGAATGTTATATACAACTGTCCGGATTTGAGGGATGTTTCGATAACACTGGAGGTGTTAAATTCCCTCGGGTGCAGCACAATGCGGCATGGAAAAACCCTTATTGTGGATTCTTCGGGACTTAATTCGAATGTCATAGACGAATCGCTTATGCGCCAGATGCGCTCGTCCATAATATTTTTGGGCGCAATAATAGCGCGGTGCAGAAAAGCGGTCGTTTCGATGCCCGGAGGGTGCGAAATCGGCAACCGCCCGATTGACCTGCATCTGAAAGCATTAAAGTGTCTCGGAGTGGAAATATCCGAATCGCACGGGTACATAAACTGTGAAGCGCCAAAGCTTGCCGGCACGGACATTCACCTGGATTTTCCCAGTGTGGGAGCAACCGAGAACGCCATGCTTGCGGCATGCGCGGCAGAGGGAACAACAACAATCACCAATGCGGCGCGTGAACCGGAGATTATTGATTTGGAGCGGTTTTTGAACCGTATGGGTGCAAAAATTTCGGGCGCGGGGACGGACATTATAACAATCGACGGCACAGATAAACTCTATGGAATAGAGCATACAATAATTCCCGACCGAATTGCAGCAGGGACATATCTTTGCGCGGCGGCAATCTCGGGCGGCAGTATAATACTGCGGCGCGCGGAGCCGGGGCATATGCAGGCGATTACCGACGCTTTAAAGAGCATGGGCTGCCGAGTGTATACCGAGCGGCGGCGAATCATTCTGACAGCACCGAAAAAACTCATGTCGCTGTCAAAGGTCCGTACAATGCCATATCCGGGCTTTCCGACCGATATTCAGTCTCCGTTCATGGCGCTGGCCGCTGCGGCGGATGGAACAAGCATGTTTGTTGAAAATATCTTCGAAAACCGTTTTCAGCATGTTGAAGAGCTTGTGCGCATGGGCGCGGAAATAGAAGTGGACGGCAGAGTGGCTGTTGTTCACGGAGTCGACCGGCTGGGCGGCGCAAAGGTGGTTGCAAAGGAGCTTCGCGGCGGAGCGGCGCTCATTCTTGCAGGACTTGCCGCGGACGGCATAACCGAGGTGGACGGCTCGGTGTTCATCGACCGCGGATATGAAGCAATAGAAAAGTATCTGTCCGCGTGCGGTGCGGATATTAAAAGAAAGGGGTAAATACAAATGACACAGCTTCAGCAGCAGGCGGAAGAAACAATAAGAAAGCGTCATTCCGAACGCCAGCGCAAGCGTATCCGGAATATGAAGATACGCCGTACTGTCTTTTTTACCTTGCTTTCGCTAATTGCTGTCTTTGTTATCATGTTCTACACTCCGATTTTCAAAATCAGAGGTGTGGACATCGAGGGAAATCAAAAGGTTGATTCGGCTGTGATTACCGAAAGCCTCGGCGAGGTCGAGGGGAAGAACCTGTTTCGGGCAAAGGTTTCCGCAATGCGTAAAAGCGTGCTTAAAATTCCTTACATACAGACGGTGGAAATCGACCGCGTTATTCTCCGCTCAAAGCTTGTCGTAAAGGTGACAGAGTGCGAGGAGGCGGCTTGCATAGCCGGTGGCAGCGGATATATCATTATCGACAGTTCGGCAAAGGTCCTTGCCGACTCGGCGGAAAAGCCGGAGGGAATCCCGGAGGTAACGGGACTCAGCATAACAAATATCTCGGTCGGCGAAAAGCTGAAAATCGAAGAGCAGGATAAGTTCAATATAATGGTGATGTGCCTGGAGGAGATGAAAAAAATCGGAATACTCGGCGGCGTGAGAACAATCTCGGTTGCCGATGCCGGAAATATCACATTTAATTATGAGGATCGTCTTGACGCAATCTGCGGCAGCAGCGTCGACCTGGAAAAAAAGCTCGGATATTTCAAAAGTGCGGCAAATTCAAACCGCCTGACCGAAAATTCGAGAGGGACAATCGACCTCACAACAACGGGCAAGGCGATCTATTCGCCGTAAAACGACCCGATAATACATTTTTCAGCTCGGGTGTGTTTCTATCTTTTGTTCAAAAACGCCATAAAATGCCGAAAAAAACTGTTGAAATTAAAGAAAATAAAAAAATTTTTAAATAACTATTGAATAAATCGCAAAAACATAGTACAATGATATAAGGGAAGATAGATAATAGGCGTATTATCTGTTTTAGCAGAAGTAGTTTAAGGAGGATAAAAACCAATGAGTAACATAGAATTGGAAATGGATTCGGTGCAGCCGACAGACGGCGCAAGAATAAAAGTAATCGGCGTGGGCGGCGGCGGAAACAACGCTGTCGACAGAATGATAGAGGCGGGAGTGAGCAAGGCTGAATTTGTTGCGGTAAATACAGATCTGCAGCAGCTCAAAACCGTAAAAGCGCCCACAGCTATTCAGATAGGTGTGAGACTTACAGCGGGTCTCGGCGCAGGCGCAAAGCCGGAAATCGGCAAAAAGGCTGCGGAGGAAACCGAAAATGATATAAAGGAAACTCTTAAAAATACGGAAATGGTATTTGTAACCGCCGGAATGGGCGGCGGAACAGGTACGGGCGCAGCTCCGGTTATTGCTCGCCTTGCAAAGGAAATGGGCATACTCACAGTAGCTGTCGTTACAAAGCCGTTCTTCTTTGAAGGACCGCAGAGAATGAGAAACGCAGAAGCCGGCATTGAGGAATTGAGCCAGTGCGTGGATTCTATCGTTACTATCCCCAACGACCTTCTGCTCAAGACAGCGGATAAGAAAATCAGCATAAACGACTCGTTCAAGCTTGCCGATGAGGTTCTCCGCCAGGGCGTTGAGGGCATCATTGAGGTAATTGCTCAGAACGGTATCATCAGCTGCGACTTCGCGGACGTATGTACAATTATGCGCGACTCGGGCGTGGCACATATGGGTATCGGTGTCGGCAAGGGCGAAAATGCCGCACAGGACGCAGTACGCGCGGCAATCGAAAGCCCGTTGCTCGAAACAAGCATCACAGGCGCAGCAAACGTATTGCTCAACATCACCGGCGGAACGGAGTTCTCGCTTGTTGATATGGGTGAGGTTTCGGGCATTGTTCGTGAGATGGTTTCGCAGGATGCTACAATCATCGTCGGAACTGCCGTTGATGAAAATATGAAGGATGAGATTAAGGTAACATTGGTTGCAACGGGTCTTGACACAAGCTCAAAGAAAAATTCTTCTTCGGGCGCAAACCTTTTCCAAAAGGCTGAGACAACATCGGCTGCACCGTCTTTCTCCGCTCCTACCTTTAACGCTCCGAAAAACGACGTTTTTTCAAGAAAGGTAAACCCGGGGATTGATAATGTGAATGTTCCCTCGTTCCTGAGACCCAAAAACTAAGACAGAACAAGTATTGATCAGACTGTAGACAAAATCGGTTGCAAACTCAAAGATGCAACCGATTTTTGTATTACTTGAGTCAATATTTGAATAAAGTCGGGGGTAAATGACCTCAAAAGTCCCTTTATCCGTTTCCATTTCGCAAGCTTTTTTAAATTCATACATGCAAAGCGGAGGGTTGCCTCAGCTTTTACTTTCGCCAATCCTCTGTATTGAGTGTACCTCATCGCATACTTTTCTTTCGCATTTGCAAACACTCGCTCTATTGTTTCTTTCCTTAATTTGTATATGTCATCGGCAGGACTGAAAATAAAAAGAGCGGGAAATTTTGTCTGATAATACAGATGATGTGCTCAAACAGCATATAAAAAACGGATAAGTTTGTTTTAAGATAATAATTTTTTGTACATTTTGAATAATAAAGTGCATTTTAATTATTTTAATTATGTGTTACAATAAAGACAACAAAAAGAGTTGAAAAGACACCGTATAAATTATATGTGCGTTTTTAAGCTCAAATTTGAAAGGAGAAATTTATTATGAAAATGAAAAAATTGATGGCGGCGGTATTATCGCTTGTTATGGGATGCAGTCTTGCGGCATGCGGCGATACGGGCAACGGAGGCGACTCTGCAAAAGGTGAGGTTTCGGTATTTTATTATACCTACAGTGACACATATATTTCAAGTGTACGTTCCGCAATGGACAAGCTTTTGACAGAAAAAGGCATAAGCTTTCAAAACTACGATGCAAACGGAAATCAGACAACCCAGACAGAACAAGTTACAACGGCGCTTGCAAAGGGAACAAGTCTTCTTGTTGTAAACGTTGTGGATACCGGCTCAAACGATGCGGCACAAAATATTATCGATCAGGCAAAAGGCAGAAATGTTCCGGTAATCTTTTTCAACCGTTCGGTGGAAGAAGATGTTGTAAGCAGCTATGACAAATGCGTATTTGTAGGTACGGATTATGAAATGGCAGGACATATGCAGGGTGAAATGATCGGTAAATATTTAGTTGAAAATTATGATACGCTTGACCTTAACGGAGACGGAAAAATCAGCTATGTAATGTTTAAAGGTCAGGAAGGAAATATGGAGGCTATAGCGCGTACGGAATACGGCGTTCAAGATGCAAACAAAGTTCTTAAAGAAGCAGGAAAAAGCGAAATTGAATTCTATGATTCATCAAATTCCAAAAAGTACCTTGTTGACCAGAACGGTCAGTGGTCATCGGCTGCAGCAACCGATTATATGAGCACAATTCTTGCACAGTACAGCGTTACCAACAACAATATGGTAGAACTTGTTATTGCAAATAACGACGAAATGGCTCTCGGTGCATTGTCGGCACTTCAGACAGCAGGCTATAATAACGGCAGCGGAAAAACAATTCCTATATTCGGCGTTGACGCAACAGATGCCGCAAAATCAGCTATATCAAAAGGAACAATGACGGGAACAATCAAGCAGGATGCAGATGGTATGGCAAGTGCGATTACTACAATAGCAGATAACTATATGAACGAAAAAGAGGCATTTGACGGTCTTGACAGCAGCGAGACAGTCGGAACATGGAGAATAAACATTCCTTATTCAACATATATGGAAGGGAATAAATAAACTATACAAAGAAATGCCGGGGGAGCATGAGTTGCTCCCCTCAAGGTTAGTAAAGAAACGGGGTATAAAGCTTATGAGTAATACTGTAAATAATAAAGAAAAACCCGTTCTTCTGAAAATGGAGAACATAGAAAAAGTTTTCCCCGGTGTAAAGGCGCTCGATAAGGTAAGCCTTAATGTAAGGGCAGGTACCGTTCATGCGCTTATGGGTGAAAACGGTGCCGGGAAATCAACACTTATGAAATGTCTTTTCGGTGTGTATAACAAAGATGCCGGAAATATATATCTTGACGGAAAAGAAATAAATTTTAAAAATTCAAAAGAAGCTCTTGAAAGCGGGGTTGCCATGGTTCATCAGGAATTGAATCAGGCACTTAAGCGTAATGTAATGGATAATATGTGGCTCGGTCGCTTTCCGACAGTCGCAAAGGGAGTACCCATTACAAGCGAAAAGAAAATGTATAATGAAACAAAGGAAATTTTCAAAAAACTCGAATTGAACATAGACCCGAAAACCATAATGAGTACGATGCCTGTATCTCAAAGACAAATGGTGGAAATTGCAAAGGCAGTTTCCTATAATTCGAAAGTTATTGTTTTTGACGAGCCGACTTCATCACTTACCGAGGAAGAGGTTGAACATTTATTTAAGATTATAAATATGCTTCGCGACAGAGGCTGTGCAATAATATATATATCGCATAAAATGGCGGAAATACTTCGTATTTCCGATGAAGTGACCATAATGCGAGACGGAAAATGGGTCGCAACAAAAAATGCAAATGACCTTACAATGGATGAGATAATCAGGCTCATGGTAGGAAGAGAGCTGACGAATGTTTATCCGCCGAAGATAAACAAAATCGGAGATGTACTCCTTGAGGTTGACAATCTTACGGCGATGTATTCAAAGCTTAAAGATGTGTCATTTAAAGCCCATAAGGGTGAGATTCTCGGAATTGCCGGTCTTGACGGATCGGGCAGAACAGAACTGCTTGAAAATATTTTCGGAGTTGCTACGCGTAAAAGCGGCTCA
Organism: uncultured Clostridia bacterium; assembly: GCA_934486735.1. Taxonomy (GTDB): domain Bacteria; phylum Bacillota; class Clostridia; order UBA1381; family UBA1381; genus CAKSQL01. The sequence continues at coordinate 12,635 of CAKSQL010000040.1, forward strand.
ATTAAGATAGACGGCAAAACCGTTAAAAACAAAAGTGCGGGCGAATCTATCAAAAACGGATTTGCACTTCTTACCGAAGAGAGGCGTGCAACCGGAATTTTCGGAATACTTAATATCCGCGAAAATACAACTATATCAAGCCTTGACAAGTGCAAAAAAGGACCGTTTTTGAGCGATGATAAGCTAAAGAAAAATACTGATTGGTGCATAAAATCCATGCGGGTTAAAACTGCATCGCAGGAAACAAAAATACGTGCTCTCTCAGGCGGAAATCAGCAAAAGGTTATTCTCGGCAGATGGCTTCTTACAGATCCTACAGTGCTTTTGCTTGATGAACCTACGCGCGGAATTGACGTCGGCGCAAAATACGAAATATATCAGCTTATTATAGATCTTGCAGAAAAAGGAAAGACAGTAATCATGGTATCATCCGAAATGCCGGAGCTTTTGGGCGTTTGTGACAGAATACTCGTTATGTCGGGCGGCAGACTTGCCGGCGAAGTGGATGCTGCAACAGCTACGCAGGAACAGATAATGACACTGGCTGCAAAGTATGTGTAAAATTTAAGAATCGGAGGAAAACAAAATGTCAGATTCAACACTTAAAAGAAAAAACAGGTTGTCCTTGTGGTTTGATGATTTTAAATCAAAATCTCCCGCAGACAAACGCAGAGCGATAACAGACTTACTTTTTAACAATGCAATGTATATAATTATATTTATAGCGGTTGTTTATATTGCCGTCAGGGTACCGGCATTCATTTCTATGCCGTCGGTAATAAATATAATTTCACTGACTGCGGCAAAATTGCCTATAGCGCTTGGTATAGCAGGTGCAATAGTGCTGACCGGTACCGATATATCCGCAGGACGATGCGTCGGACTTACCGCATGTATTTCCGCCTCGCTTTTGCAGATGGTGGGATATGCAAATAAAATATTTCCCGCTATCGGCGTCGTTCCGCTTTGGGCAGTACTGCTTTTGGTGATAGGAGTGGGTGCTGTTATCGGATTTGTAAACGGATTTTTTGTTGCAAAGTTCAAACTTCATCCGTTTATCGTAACTCTTTCGACGCAGCTTATTGTTTTCGGCCTTGTACTTATGTATCTTATGCTCGGCGGAAACAATGGTCAGACTCTTTCCGGTCTTGATTCGTCATATACCGATTTTGTACGTGGAACACTTTTCAAAATCGGCGGAGTTTCTGTTCCGAAATATGTGCTTTATTCAGTAATTCTTACCGCTGTTATGTGGGTAATCTGGAATAAAACAAAATTCGGTAAAAACATGTTTGCGGTAGGTTCAAATGAAGAAGCTGCAAACGTTTCCGGAGTAAACGTGTTCTGGACAATAATATTGGTATTCATTCTTGCCGGTGCAATGTACGGTATTACAGGATTTATAGAGGGTGCGCGTATTGCGTCATGCTCTGCAAATACAGGTCTAAACTATGAGTCCGATGCGATTGCCGCATGCGTTATCGGCGGTGTATCGTTTGTCGGAGGTACCGGAAAAATAAGCGGTATTGTAATAGGTGTGTTCCTTCTTCAGATTATATTTGTAGGATTGAACTTCCTTTCGGTAGATGCGAACATGCTTTACGTAATAAAAGGTCTTATCATTCTTGTTGCATGTGCAATTGATATGCGTAAATATCTTGCACGCAAGTAATTGATATTTAAAAAGAGAGGAGACTGCAGTCATGGCTGATGAACAAGCAAATAAAATACAGAGTACGCACCGTACGGGAGGCTTGTATGCAAAAATAAACATGTCGGTAAAAAGCGCTGACATAATGGTAATGTCACTTACGGTACTTTTAATTGCCGCTTTGATATTTGTAGTCAGCCATAACGGATTTACGGTTAAATTCGATACGGACGGCGGCTCGTACGTTGAACCTGTTAAGGCGATGCATTCGGAGATTATATCCGTTGAGGAACCTGTAAAAGAAGGATGGCAGTTTACCGGATGGTATACCGACCGCGACAAAAGTCAAAAATGGGATATGAACAATGACCCGGTAACGGGCAGCATGACTCTGTATGCCGGTTGGGAAAAATCCGAATAAAAAATGTAAATAAAAATATTGATTTTCCCGCATTTTAATGTTATAATTTATATTATAAAAATATAAATTGAAAAAAGCATTAAAATGCGGGAGAATTTATAATGAAATATACTGTTTTGGTAGTTGAAGATGAGTTTGAACAGCGTCGTGCGATAATAGAGAGGGTTGATTGGGAATCGGCAGGATTTGAGGTAATCGGAGAAGCGGAAAACGGAGTGGAAGCGCTTGATCTGATTGAAACTCTTGAACCTGATCTTATACTTACGGATATAAAAATGCCTATGCTTTCGGGGCTTGAGCTTGCGCTTAAGGTAAGGCAGATTCGCCCGGCAACACAGATTGTCATTTTAAGCGGTTATGACAATTTTGAATATGCACAGGCGGCTATAAATTATAACATTATCAGATATCTTTTAAAACCCATATCTTCATCCGAGATGTCGAAAGAGCTGCATGAAATACGCCGGCGCATGGATGAGAGAGTCGGAAGTGTTATTTCTGTTACAGATACGAATCTCAAGGAACAGCTGGATAAGCTGTCGGTAGATAACTTTTTGCTTCCGCTTATGCTGGGGAATAATGAACAGCAGCCCGATGATGCGGAGCTTTTTGAAAAAGCGGAGGAACTCGGGATTATAAAAAAAGATTCAACGCCGCGTTTTTGTGTACTTGTTTCAAAATATAAAGATGCGGAAGATCAGCCGTGTACCGGAAAAGGACATACCGATTTTGTCGATACAGTGCTTTCGCATTATATGAATTCCGTCAGTTTTATTGTTTACGGCCGTGTGGTAACACTTGCCGTGACGGAGGAAAGCGGAGAACTATCAAACATTATGGAGCTGCCGGTCCGAGAGATGGCTCAGACGGCAAAGAGAATGTTAAATCAAAGCTGTACAATAGGTGTAAGCCGTGAATTTTCGGCGTTGTCCGAGTGTGCGCAGGCATATTTTCAGGCGGTTACGGCTCGCCGCTATACAAAAGACGGTGCGGGCGAGGTCAGATTTATAAACGACCAGGAGCATAATGGGGAAATAGAAATAAATCAAATAGAAAAAACAGTTTTAATGCTGGAGCAGCTTTTGAAAGTCGGTAAAAAAGAAGAGCTTGAAAATTTTATAAATCTTCTTTTTGAAAAAAGTACTCCCGAAAATGCGGATTTGCTTATTGTGCAGATAATAGCCACAATATATCGTGTTGTAAGCAGTGCCACTGATGATAAGACAGAAATTTTAAAGCTTCTTTCGTCCAATCCGATTTTTGCGAGAGTTACATCGTACAGCAGCGAGGCAGGAGTGAAAAACGAACTTATTTCTTTCTGCGGAAATGCCAAGATTATTATAGCAAATATGCAAAAACGAGACAGTGAAGTACTGTGTGACAGAGTTGTGCGGATTATAGATGACAGATTTTCGGATGAGGAGCTTTCTCTTACAATGGTAAGCAACGAGCTTGCGGTAAGTCCGAATTATTTAAGTGCTCTTATAAAGAAAACAAAAAAGAAAAATTTTATAACTCTGCTTACCGAGCGGCGGATGAGAGCTGCTTACGACATGCTTGTATGCTCTAATATGAAAGTTTTGGAAATATCCGAAAAGTGCGGATACAACGATCAGCATTATTTCAGTTACTGTTTTAAAAAATTTTACGGAGAATCTCCAAATAAGATAAGAAATACAAACAGAAGCGAATAAGGGGTTTTCGATTAATATGAAAGAAAAAAAATGCCGCCGAACCGTAAGCTTATCGTCAATAACAGTAATATCCATAACCGTTGTTGCAATAATTGCGGTATCAATATGTGTTGCTGTTTTTGCATCGGTATACAATAATGCGCTTATGCATGATGCCGAGGTAAATTCCGAGCAGATGATCGGTCAGACGGAACTTGCCGTAAACAATTATTTTCAAACGATGAAAAGCAAGCTTATTTTTGTCAAAAATACAATAGAAGAATCCGAAAATGACGCTGAACTTAAAAATAAGCTGTCAGCGCTTACATTTGTTCAGGATGATATATATGCAGTAACGGTTTATGATGAAAACGGCGGCATTTTAAATTGTGTCGGCAGCGGAGCGAAGCGGAAAAACGGCATTTATAAAAATCTTTCATTTGATAAAGAACTGTTCGAGAGTCAGCCGGAATTTGCAATTACGCCGCCGCATGTTCAAACGCTTTTTGACGGTGAATATCCTTGGGTTATAACTGTTGCGGCAAAACTCAGTAACAGCCGAAAAGGTATGTATGCTGCAATTGACTTTAAATTTTCGGAGATTGCAAGTTATATTGACCATGTGGGAATAGGCAGACAGGGGTATTGTTTTATTATAGACAGAAACGCAAATATAATATATCATCCGCAGCAGCAGATTTTGTTTTCCGGTTTAAAGACAGAAAATATGGATTTTATAAAATCGCTTGCAGACGGACTGACAACGGATAATAATGTTATATATACTTTAAAAACGACCGGCAGCGGATTGTGGCGTATAGTGGGAATAAGTCATACCGACGAAATTGTTGCACAGGGCAAAAGGCAGATAACCTTGAGTATTATGATTTCTTTCCTGTTTTGCTTTTTTATTTTGATGGCTGTTTTGGCTATATATTCCAAAATTGTAAATGCTCCGATAAAATCACTTATTCGTGAAATGAAAAGATTCGAAAATGATGCCGAAAATTTTTGTTTTTCGTACAGGGAAGAAGCAGTAAGCGAAATTGCTGTATTGTATAATTCGTTTGGACATATGTCCGAGAGGATAAAAGCGCTTATGGAAAAAGTGCGACGTGAAGAAAATGAGCTTCGGAAAACAGAGCTGAAAGCGCTTCAGGCGCAGATAAATCCGCATTTTTTATATAACACGCTCGATTCCATACAATGGATGTGTGAATGCGGCGAAACAAAAGACGCATCCAAAATGGTATGTGCGCTTGCAAAACTGTTCAGGATAAGCATAAGCCGCGGCCGGGAGCTTATAACAATAAGAGAAGAAGTTGACCATGTTAAAAATTATCTCATAATTCAAAGCTACAGATACAGATCTCAGTTTACTTATAAATTTGATGTGGATGAGAGTTTAGAGGAGTGCCTGTGCAACAAAATCACATTGCAGCCTTTGGTTGAGAATGCGATTTATCACGGAATAAACAGGCTTGTTGATGATGGCGAGATAACAATTACCGTGAAGCAGGCGGAAGATGATGAAAATGATATTTTAATGACGGTATCGGATAACGGCGTAGGTATGACCGAAGAACAATGTATAAAGATACTCAGCAAAAAGCGCAGTGATTCAAGCGGAATAGGAGTTAAAAATGTAAATGACCGTCTCAGAATATACTTTGGTGAAAAATACGGTTTATCAATAAAAAGCGAGCTTGATGTCGGTACTGAAATTACGGCAAGAATACCGAAAATCACAAAGGAGAATACAGATGAAGAAAAATAAATTTATACTGCTTGTTTTTTGTATAGCTTTGATTGTTCTTTTGCTGCCGTCATGCTCCGCTAACACCGTTGAACAAAAGAAAATTGCCGTTATTGTGAAAGCTCTGGATTCGGATTTTTGGCACAGCGTAAAAAACGGCGTTGATGCTGCGGCTACGGAATATAACGTTTCGGTGACTTTTGAAGGACCGAAAAATGAGGAAGATTACGCAAGTCAGAACAAGCTTATAGAAAATGCGGTGAAAAATAAAGCAGACGCAATAGTTCTTTCTGCAATTGATTTTGAAAAATCGGCAGAGGCAGTAAACGAGGCAGTCCGTATGGGGGTAAAGGTTATAACCATAGACAGCAGCGTTAATTCCGACAGAGTCAGTATGTTTATAGGGACAGACAATTTCGAAGCCGGTAAAAAAGCAGGTGAAGCGGCTGTAAGTTGTTTTTCGAACGATGAAAATATAAACATCGGACTTATTAATTACTATAAAAGCACCGAAAACGGTATGCGGCGTGAAGATGGGTTTAGGGATTATATGAAAAATGTTAAAAATGCCCGAATAGTCTCTGCCGTAAATGTCAACAGTAACACTCAAAGTGTGGTGTCGGCAGTTAATTCATTAATAAAAGAAAATCCCGAAATAAATGTTCTTGTCGGTTTTAATGAATGGATGACGCTCGGTATAGGAACTTCGGTAAAACAGCTTAATTTGAATGATAAAGTGCATGCAATAGGCTTTGACACAAATTCTGTTTCGGTGGGTATGCTTGAAACGGGTGAGATTGATACCCTTATTGTTCAAAATCCGTTTGCGATAGGTTATCTGGGCATAAAAAATGCATCAGAGCTTATCTCAGGTGATACGACCGGAAAAAAAGAAATTTATACCGATGTAATTGCGGTAAACAAGGACAATCTTTTTGATAAAGATATTCAGAAATTGGTGTTTAGATTCAGATAAGCCTGCAAATAAAAAGTCAAGAGTTTTTTAGAAAAAAATTAAAAAGATTTATGCAGAAACATTTGCAAGCA
>CAKSQL010000041.1 GCA_934486735.1 uncultured Clostridia bacterium
CGTCGTCTCTCAAAAGGGCAATCAGCTCCGAATCTTTTCCGCGTTACGAAGTGTGGATGTATGTGAGAAAAATATGCGGCGCATCTCACCCTTTATCGAGATGGGGAGTATATACATACACCGTCGTCTCTCAAAAGGGCAATCTACTTGCATCTTTTCCGCGTTACGAAGTGTGGATGTATGTGAGAAAAATATGCTGAGCATCTCACCCTTTATCGAGATGGGGAGTATATACATACGCTGTTGGCTCTCAAAAGAGCAATCAGCTCCGAATCTTTTCCACATTGCGGAGGGAATGTACTGTGAATTTCACTTCTTTTTGAGAATGGGGTATGTGCATGCTGCTTTTCGAAAAAGGTGATTTTATATGCATTTTCTGCGCTGCAATTTATGCCGCCGTCGGACGGCGGAACGGAGATCAAAATATTTCTGAAAGGATTTTATATTACAATGAATACAGCTTTGAATAATTTTTTATCATCGGTAAAGGATAGGGAAATCGCGGTCATAGGCATAGGAATAAGCAACCGTCCTCTGATTAAGTATTTAGCGGAAAACGGAGCGCATGTGACAGCCTGCGACAGAAGAACAAAAGAGGATTTGGGCGAGGCGGCGGATGAGCTTTTAAAGCTCGGTGTGAAGTTAGAGCTTGGAGCCGGATACATCGACAATCTGACCCAGGATATAATTTTCAAAACTCCCGGTATGCGTTTCGATGTGCCGCAGCTTGAAGCGGCGCGAAAGCGCGGCGCGCTTGTGACCTCCGAAATGGAAGCATTTTTTGATGTTTGCCCATGCAAAATTATAGCAGTTACCGGCAGCGACGGCAAGACCACAACAACAACGCTTATAAACAAAATGCTGGTCGGTGCAGGCTACAACACATGGCTCGGAGGAAATATCGGAAATCCGCTTTTGTGCGACACGAAAAAAATGAAAGAGGACGACATTGTTGTACTGGAGCTTTCGAGTTTTCAGCTGCACACAATGCGCAAATCTCCGCATATAGCCGTTATAACCAACATATCGCCGAATCATCTTGACATGCACAAGGATTATCGGGAATACATCGACGCGAAAAAGAATATCATGCTCTATCAAAAGCCGGGCGACATTCTTGTCACCAACTCGGCAAATGAGGAGACCGAGAAAATCGGAAAAGAGGCAAAAGGCGAACAGAGAGGTTTTTCGTCAAAGGGTGACGCGCTCATTCACCTTGAAAATGAATGTATATATTACGGCGATGAGGAAATTTTAAATATCAAAGATATAAAGCTGCCGGGCATGCACAATGTCGAAAACTACATGGCGGCAATCGGCGCGGTGCATGACATGGTGTCGGCAGACGTGATAAGAAAAATTGCCGCGGAGTTCGGCGGAGTCGAGCACAGGCTCGAATTTGTGCGCGAGCTGGACGGAGTCAGCTACTATAACAGCTCAATCGATTCAAGTCCCAACAGGACAATAAACGCGCTCAGCGTATTTAAAAATAAAATAATTCTCATAGCAGGGGGAAAGGATAAGGGTATTCCCTACGATGCAATAGGCGAGCCGATAGAAGAGCATGTGAAAACCCTTGTTTTAATCGGCGCAACATCGGACAAAATATATGATGCTGTGATGAAAAATGCCGAATCAAAGGGCACAAAATCAGCTGTGAAAATCCTGCGTGCCGACAGCTACGAGCAGGCGGTTGGCATGGCGAGGGAAAATGCTCAAAAGGGCGATGTGGTTCTGCTCTCGCCTGCGAGCACAAGCTTTGACCGTTTCAGAAACTTTGAGGAACGCGGCAGGCTTTTTAAGAAAATAGTAAACGAACTTTAAAAGAAGGAAGGATTTCCGGATGAAAAAGCTTATAAAGGAACTCAGCGACCTGAGAGGAATCTCGGGCTTTGAATATCGCATTTCGGACAAAATTGCCGAGTATTTCCGCCCGTACGCGGACGAGGTGACAGTTGACACTCTCGGAAACGTAATCGCGGTAAAGCGGTGCGGCAAAGAAAATGCGAAAAAAATAATGATAGAGGCTCATTGCGATGAAATCGGGCTTATGGTGCGCGATATAGACGACAGGGGATTTGTCACCATGGCAATGGTCGGCGGCATTGACGCGCGAATTTTGCCCTCCTCAGAGGTGGTTATTCATGGAAGGAAAGATGTGCCGGGAGTAATCGGAGCAAAGCCGCCTCATTTGCAGGAGGCAGATGAGGCGAAAAAAGCGTCAAAGCTTACCGATATGGCAATCGATACGGGAATGAATGCGGATGAGGTCAAAAAATATGTGTCGGTCGGAGACAGTATAACGCTTGCGCAGTCGGTGGGCGAGCTTGGCGGCGGTCAGTTCAGTGGAAAAACGCTTGACGACCGGGCAGGCGTTGCCGCGCTTATCACGACAATGAAGAATCTTATGAAAATAAAGACCGATGTCGATGTTTACGCGGTGGCGGCAGTCCAGGAGGAGGTCGGGCTTCGCGGAGCAAAGACGGCGGCGTACTCGATTAACCCCGATTTGGCGATTGCCGTTGATGTCTGCCACGGAATAACTCCGGATAACTCGGACAATGCCTTTGAAACAGGCTCGGGCGCGGTTATATCTATAGGTCCGAATATACATCCGAAACTGCAGAAAAGACTTTCCGAAACGGCGGAAAAATATCATGTGAAAACCGAACTTGATGTGGACGGCGGCGATACGGGTACAGACGCATGGGCGATACAGGTGTCGCGATGCGGCGTGCCGACCGCGCTGCTTTCGATTCCGCTGAAGTATATGCACACATCGGTGGAAACGCTCAGCGTGTCGGACGTTTCGGCTGTTTCCGAGCTTTTGACATACTTTATACAAAATCTTGATGACAGTTTGGAGGAATGGCTGTGCTTATAGAAGAATTGTGCAATTTGAACGGCGTAAGCGGCGATGAGGGCGGAGTAAGAGCGTTCCTGCGCGAAAAAATCGAGCCGTATGCCGATGAAATAATCGTGGACAGCATGGGAAATATGATGGCGCTTAAAAAAGGGCGCTCGCACGATAAAAAAGTAATGCTTTCGGCACATATGGACGAGGTCGGATTCATCGTCAGCGGCTTTACCGAAAAGGGATATTTGGAATTTAAGACAGTAGGCGGAATTGATACAAGAGTTATAATTTCAAAAAAAGTGGCTGTCGGAGAGAAAAAAATTCCCGGCGTAATCGGGATGAAAGCGATACATCTTCAAAAACGTTCCGAAAGGGAAAGCGTGCCCGAGATTAAGTCGCTTTATATAGATATCGGAGCAAAAAGCAAGGCGGAGGCAAAGGAGAAAGCAGCTCTCGGCGATTATGTCTCGTTTGCGACAGAGTTTTCCGAGTTCGGAGACGGGAAGATAAAGGCAAAGGCAATAGACGACCGTGCCGGCTGTGCGGTGCTGGCGGAGCAGATAAAAAAAGTGCCGGTGTATGACACTTGGTTCTGCTTTTTGGTTCAGGAAGAGGTCGGACTGAGGGGCGCACGTATCGCGGCAAATCGGATAGAGCCGGACGCCGCGCTTGTTCTTGAGGCGACAACCTGCTCCGATGTGTACGGCTGCCGCGAGCATGAGTATGTTACAAGCCTTGGCGGCGGAGTGGTTCTGACTGCGCGCGACGGTGCGTCTATTGTGGATGATTCGTACAGAAAGCAATTCGAAAAGCTTGCCTTGGACGAGGGCATACCATATCAGTATAAAAAGACAACGCGCGGCGGAAACGACGCCGGAGCGATTTATATTTCCGGAAAGGGCGTAAAATGCGCATCGCTGTCGATTCCGTGCAGATATCTTCACTCTCCGGTCGGTGTTGCCGCATTGGGCGATATTGAGGCGATGCAGAGACTTGTGGAAAAATATCTGGAATGTACTGATAAGTTTATTTGATTCGGGAGGAAACGGTTATGGAATTATTGGAAAGACTGACTGCGTGTGATTCGGCATCGGGACACGAGGAAAAAATCGCGCAGCTTATAAAAGAGGAAATATCGGATTATGTTGACGAAATCGAGGAGGACGCGCTCGGGAATCTGATTGCGCACAAAAAGGGCAGCGGCATGAAAATTATGCTCGCGGCGCATATGGATGAGATAGGTGTTGTGGTAACGTTCGCGGACGAAAACGGATTTTTGCGCTTTTCGAATGTCGGCGGACTTTACACAAAGGAGCTTGTCGGCAGGAGAGTGAGATTTAAAAACGGACTTTTGGGCGTTATATATACCGAGACGGATAACAAAAATGTGAGCATGTCAAAGCTTTATATAGACATCGGCGCAAAGAGCCGGGAGGACGCCGAGAAACTGATATCAGTGGGCGATACGGCGGTTTTTGAGGGCAGTTTTTCCAAAAACGGGACAAGAATTATCTCAAAGGCTCTCGATAACCGCGCCGGCTGCTATGTCTTAATCGAGGCGGCAAAGCGCATAAAGACCGATAACGATGTATATTTTGTGTTTACAACCCAGGAGGAGGTTGGCTTGCGCGGTGCGAGAACGGCGGCATATTCGATAGCGCCCGACGCGGCACTTGCGATAGACGTGACCGATACAGGCGACACTCCCAACGGAGAAAAAATGGCGGTGAAGCTTGGCGGCGGCGCAGCTGTGAAAGTTATGGACAGGTCGGTTATCTGCCACAGTGCGGTACGTGCTGCCCTGATAGAGCTTGCAAAGGAAAATGATATCCCATATCAGCTGGAGGTTATGACCGACGGCGGAACCGATGCCGGGGTTATACATCTTTCGGGAGACGGCGTGAGAACCGGCGGAATTTCGATTCCTGCAAGATATATCCATACTCCGTCCGAAATGGCGGATGAAGAGGATATAAATGCCGCAATTTCGCTTGCGGCTGCATTTGCCGAGATAAAGAATTTGGGATGATACGGCTATGATAAGTGAAATAAGCGGAAACCAAAATCCGAAATATAAGCTTGCAAAATCGCTTTTGCAGAAGAAAAATCGGGTAAAGAATAAATTGTATACCGTCGAGGGTATAAAGTCGGTCAGAGACGCAATAGCTGCCGATGCCGAAATAGAAATGATTTTTGTTTCGGACAATTTTTCGGGGGATCTTACGCAGCTTGAAAATTATGACTGCCGCAGAGTTCCGGAGTATATGTTTGCGGCATTGTGCGATACCGAGACTCCGCAGGGAGTCCTGGCAGTCATAAAAATGGGCGGCAAAAAGAAATTATGTGATGATAAGGACAAGCTATATATCTATTGCGACAGAGTGAGCGACCCGGGCAATCTGGGAACTATAATAAGGACGGCGGACGCGGCAGGCTTCGGCGGCGTTCTTTTGTCGGACGGCTGTGCGGATTTGTACAGCCCCAAAACCGTCCGTTCGAGTATGGGTTCGTTTTTTAATATCCCGATTTATGAAAATATAAGTGCGGAGGATATAGAGCGGCTCAAAAGCGGCGGATTCAGGTTTTTGTGCGGTGCGCTTTCGGAAAATACAATCGAATATACCGAGGCGGATTTTACCGTCCCCTGCGTGATTGCCGTCGGCAATGAGGCGAACGGGATAAGAAAAGAAATTCTCGAAATGGCTGATGAATGCATAAAAATCCCGATATTCGGAGCAGCGGAATCACTCAATGCCGGAGTGGCTGCGGCGGTGCTTATGTACGAGGCGCGGCGGCAGAGGAAAAAGGCTGACCGAAACATTTTTTCATAATTTAGTAAAAAATTTATTGACTATTTTCATTTTTGATATTATAATAGAAGTAATTGCCGTGTTTTTCGGCAGTGAAATTTTAAATTAAGGGTGGCAGATTTTAAAATGGACAGTCTGATTTATTGGGTGTGGCTCGGGAATCTTCCGGGGATTTTCTCGAATAAAATAACTGCACTCATGGAGCACTTTGAATCGATTGAGGAGATATACAAGGCAGCGGATTATAAAAATATCCCGGGTATATCCAGAGGCGATGCGCTCATTTTGGGAAGTAAGGACCTGTCGCATGCAAAGGAAATAATCGAGAAAATAAACAAACTCGGGGCATATATACTGACCTATGATGATATAGATTACCCCGATGAATTGAGAAAAATCGACAGTCCGCCCTATGTTTTATACTTAAAGGGAGAAAAGCTTTCCTGGGACAGGCTTTTTGCAATAGGCGTTGTCGGCACAAGGCGGTGCACCGCATACGGAGCAAAGGCAGCCGATAATTTGTGCTTTGACCTGGCGGCACGCGGAATCACGATAGTGAGCGGAATGGCAAGAGGAATAGACAGCGCGGCGGCAAGGGCGGCACTTCGTGCCGGCGGAAAGACAATAGCGGTTCTCGGCTCGGGAATCGATGTGATTTATCCTCCCGAGAATCGGGAGCTTATGGAGGAAATTGAAAAGTCCGGTACAGTAATGACAGAATACCCTCCGGGCTCTCAGCCGATGGCGCACCATTTTCCCGAGAGGAACAGGATAATCAGCGGTCTTTCAAAGGGTGTGCTTGTGATTGAAGCTCCGCTTAAAAGCGGTGCGCTGATTACGGCAAATTATGCATTGGAGGCGGGACGCGACTTGTTCGCCGTTCCGGGCGAGATATTCAAGGACAATTCCAAGGGTACAAATCTTTTGATAAAGCAGGGTGCAAGAATCGTATCGTCGGCAATGGACATTATCGAGGAGTACCCTGCGGACATTGAAAAGCTTGTGCCGGCGGAGGAAAAGCCGGAGGAGCCGGTGAATAACATCCGCAGGATTACGATAGACGATGAAAAATATCAGGCGCTCGATAAAAAGGAACAAAGTGTGATTTCGCTTTTGATTGAGAAAAATATGCATATAGATGATATAAGTGTACATACCGGCATTGACATCGGAGAGCTGAATGCAATGCTGCCGATGCTTGAAATGCTCGGTCTTATCCGAAAGCTGCCGGGCGATAACTACAAACTGGAAGTGTAAAGCGGAAAACAAATTTCAATCGCGAAGCTTTCGCGATTTATTATAAATAATAAAAGAGGGGTTCAGCAAATGTCAAAAAAGCTATTGATAGTTGAGTCTCCTGCAAAGGCAGGAACAATAAAAAAATATTTGGGCAAGGACTACACCGTTGTTGCATCGATGGGACATGTGATAGATTTGCCCAAAAGCCAGCTCGCAATCGATGTCGATAACGATTTTCAGCCTAAATATATAACCATAAGAGGAAAGGGCGATCTCCTTTCTCAGCTGAAAAAAGAAGCGAAAAAAGCCGATATTATCTATCTCGCGACCGACCCTGACCGCGAGGGAGAGGCTATAAGCTGGCATTTGGCAAAGGCTCTTAAGATAGATCCTGAGTCAAAATGCAGAGTTACATTTAACGAAATCACAAAAACCGCGGTTAAGGCTGCGATAAAAAATCCCAGAAGCATAGACATGGATTTGGTTGACGCGCAGCAGGCGCGGCGCGTTCTCGACAGAATTGTGGGATATAAAATAAGCCCTATTCTGTGGGAAAAGGTAAAAAAAGGTCTGAGCGCGGGCAGAGTTCAGTCGGTGGCAACAAGAATGGTTTGCGACCGCGAGGAAGAAATTCAAAACTTTGTGCCTAAGGAATACTGGACCGTTGAGACAGAAATGCAGGACGAAAAGTCCAAAAAGAAATTTGCGGCAAAATATTTCGGCAAAGACGACGGTGAGGCAGAGCTGAACTGTGCCGAGGACGCAAAGGCAGTGACCGACGCGGTTGCAGGCGCGGACTTTATTGCGGACAGTGTTAAAAGAGGAGAAATGGTGAAAAATCCGCCCCCTCCCTTTACCACAAGCACACTTCAGCAGGACGCGTCGAGGAAAATCGGATTCAACACAAGCCGTACAATGCAGACGGCTCAGACTCTTTACGAGGGTGTTAATATAGGCGGAAAATACGGCGCAGTCGGTCTGATAACCTATATGAGAACCGACTCGCTGAGAATCGCAAGTGAGGCTCAGAGAGAAGCGTTGGCATATATTGATACGGCTTACGGCTCCGATTATGTGCATCCGAGACAGTACAAAAGCAAAAAAAATGCACAGGACGCGCACGAGGCAATCCGTCCGACAAGTATAAATATTCATCCTGCCGATATAAAGGACAAGCTTACAAACGACCAATATAAGCTATACAAGCTGATTTGGGAGAGATTCGCGGCGAGTCAGATGTCGGCGGCGGTTTACAATACGATGAATGTTTCGATAAAGGCAAACGGGTATATTTTCAAGGCATCGGGAACATCGGTAAAATTTGACGGCTTTACGGCAGTCTACACCGAGGGCAGCGACGAGACAAAGAAAAAGGAAAAAATGCTGCCCGACGTGACAGAGGGTCAGAAGCTGAAATTAAAGGATATCCAGGGAAAGCAGCACTTCACTCAGCCGCCGGCACGCTTCACCGAAGCGGCGCTTGTGCGCGCACTGGAGGAGAACGGAATCGGCAGACCGAGTACCTATGCTCCGACAATTGCAACGATCATATCGCGCGGATATATAGTAAGGAGCAAAAAGCAGCTTGTTCCGACCGATTTGGGAATGATAACAACCGATATCATGAAGAACAACTTCAAGGATATTGTCGATATAGAGTTCACTGCCGATATGGAGGAGGAGCTTGACGAGGTCGAGGACGGAAAGAGAGACTGGGTAGGAATTTTAAGAGAGTTCTATCCGCCGTTTGCGCAGAATCTCGAAAAGGCGCAGAGCGCAATCGCAAAGATACAGATAAAGGACGAGGAGTCCGATGTTGTTTGTGAGAAGTGCGGACGAAAGATGGTTTATAAGCTGTCCAAATTCGGAAAATTCCTCGCATGCCCCGGATACCCCGAGTGCAAAAACACAAAGGCGATAAGGGAAGAAACGGGAGCAAAATGCCCCAAATGCGGCGGAGAGATTTTGGTTAAGAAATCACGCCGCGGAAAAGTATACTACGGCTGCGAACATGCGCCGAAATGCGATTTTATGGCATGGGACGAGCCTGTGGCAAACGAAGTATGCCCCAAGTGCGGCGGTCTTTTGCTTAAGAAAAAGGGCAGAAAAGCAAAGATTATATGTGCGACGGACGGCTGCAATTACGAAAGGGAATTGAAGAAAAAAGCTGACTGATTGTGAGCAGATAAGGGGCTGTAAAAAAAGAGTGCAGAACGCTCCAAACGTGCCCGATGGTGTACCGGTGTACTCCAAAGCGGTGCGTTTGAACGGTCGGTGCTTTTTTACAGCCCCTTATGCGGATTGATAGGAGATTTGATAATGGTAAAAATAATCGGGGCAGGTCTCGCCGGCTGCGAAGCGGCATGGCAGCTTGCCAAAAGGAATATTCCGGTGAAGCTTTGCGAAATGAAGCCGAAAAAATTCTCGCCGGCGCACAAAAGCGAAAGCTTTGCCGAGTTGGTGTGTTCAAATTCGCTCAAAGCGGAGAGAATTGAAAACGCATGCGGACTTTTAAAGGAGGAAATGCGTCTTTTCGATTCACTCATGATGCAGGCGGCGGATGTTTCGAAAGTGCCTGCCGGCGGAGCGCTGGCGGTTGACCGCGATATCTTTTCCGAGTTTATAACAGATAAAATAAAGTCTGATCCGTTTATAGATGTCATAAATGAGGAAATTACAAAAATCGATCCCGGGGAGTACACGATTGTGGCGACAGGCCCGCTGACATCCGACGCATTGAGCGAGGAAATAAAGCACATAACCGGCAGCGACAGCCTGTATTTCTATGATGCCGCGGCTCCGGTTGTGACCAAGGAAAGCATCGACATGAACAAGGTGTTCTATGCCGCAAGATACGACCGCGGAACGCCCGACTATATAAATTGTCCGATGACGGCGGAGGAATATGCCGCTTTTTATAACGAGCTTGTAAACGCGGAGACCGCGCAGCTGAAAGATTTTGAGAACAGCAAGGTTTTTGAAGGCTGCATGCCGGTCGAAGTTATGGCAAAAAGGGGCGAGCAGACGCTGCTTTTCGGACCGTTAAAACCGGTCGGACTGGTGAATCCGAAGACCGGAAAGGACGACGCGCATGCGGTGGTTCAGCTGAGGCGCGACAATATGGAGGACACGCTCTATAACCTTGTCGGATTTCAGACAAATCTCAAATGGGGCGAGCAGAAAAGAGTTTTTTCTATGATTCCGGGACTCAGAAATGCCGAATTTGTGCGATACGGGGTTATGCATCGGAATACTTATCTTCAGGCGCCGAGGGTGCTTGACAGATATTATCGAATGAAAAAATATCCGAAAGTGTTTTTTGCGGGACAGATAACAGGCGTTGAGGGGTACGTCGAATCGGCATCATCCGGCATACTTGCAGGACTTAATATGGCAAAAATGATACATGAAGAAGAACTTTTTGAACCGAATGCAAAAACGGCTATCGGTGCGCTGCCGCTGTATATAACGAATGAGGGAATAGAAAAATTGCAGCCGATGAATGCAAATTTCGGAATTATAGAGGGCTTGGAAAAGAGAGTCAAGGGAAAAAAGACGGAGCGGTATCGGCTTATTGCCGAACGTTCGCTGGAACTTTTGAAAGAGCAGCTTGCGAAAGAGGGTTGACAAGATGAGGATTCGGGAGCTTTAAATTAAAATGTATATGCCACTCAATTACGTTAATGTTATCTCGGAGCGGCAATACTAAAAAAGCATAAAAACAAACCGAACTCTGTCAAAAGCAGAGCAAATATGAAAAAACACGCTGATTTGGGGAATTTTCCGCAAATCGGCGCGTTTTTTATTGCTGCGAAAAAATATATATTGCTCCTTGAGATGAAATAAATGCGATCCGAATGGATTATATTTTTACAGTTTTATTTCGCCCTCGAATACAAATTCGGCAGGACCTGTCATATAAACGCAGCCGTCGTCTTTATTCCATTCTATATGCAGAGTACCGCCGAGCAGGACAATATCAGCCTCATTTTCGACAAAGCCGCACAGCGATGCGGCGACCATTGTGGCGCATGCGCCCGTTCCGCATGCGAGCGTTTCGCCCGCTCCGCGTTCCCAAACGCGCATTTTTATCGTTTTATTATCTATCACCTGTGCAAATTCAGTGTTGATTCGGCGCGGAAAAAGCGGATGATTTTCAAACTTCGGACCGAGTGTGTTTATATCGAGTGAGTCTGTGTCATCAATAAATATCACCGCGTGCGGATTCCCCATCGATACGCCGGTGACGAGATATTCTTTTCCGTCGGTTTCGACCGGGCGGCGGATAAAGGTATCGCCGTCCGCGGATATGGGAATATCGTGCGGCTTTAAAATCGGCTTGCCCATGTTTACTCTTGCGGCAAAAACGCTGCCGTCCTTTAAAAACAGCTGCAATTTTTTGATTCCTGCAAGAGTTTCGATTGTGATTTCGTCCTTATTTGTAAGTCCCTTGTCGCGGACATATTTTCCGACGCAGCGGATTGCATTTCCGCACATTTCAGCCTGTGAGCCGTCCGAGTTGTACATATCCATTTTAAAATCGGCGGCATCCGACGGGCATATCAGAACAAGACCGTCCGAACCTATTCCGAAATGGCGGTCGCTCACTTTTTTTGCCAGTTCGTTTATGTTTTGAAGCTTTTCTTCAAAGCAATTCACATATATGTAATCGTTTCCCAATCCCTGCATTTTTGTAAATTTCATCAGAATACTCCTAACTCACTTAAAATAAATTTCGCGGTGTCCGCAAACTTTGATCCTGTGTCCATACTTCGCTTTTGAATAAAGCGGTGAGCCTGTTCCTCACTCATCATGTGCTTTTCAATCAGAATCTGCTTTGCAAGCTCGATAATCTTTTTCTCGTCATCGCTGCGTTTCGGCTTTTTGCGGCGGCGTATTCCGCCCATCAGCACATCGAGTCCCGAAAGTAACTGTGCATGATTAATCGGCAGCGGCATAACGAATATCTCATCATAGGATATGAGCGGCTGCTGATCGGCGCGGATTAAGGATATCAGCGGCGTATCATGCGGCAGGTCCTCATACACTTCATTGACGGTGGCATCGGCAAGCTTAAAGCCCATAATGACCGGACGGGCAGGGAGTTCGTTTGCAATACGAATAATTTCTGCTTTGGAATGGCAGTTTGCAGCAGCCGTAAAACCGCTGCCGGACAGCATCCGAACCATTTTCTGTGCGGTTTCATCCTTGGAAAATCCAAGTATTATTTGTTCCAAGCATTTTCCCCCTTTTCGAAAACATAGATAATTGTAAAATCAATTATCTGAAATTTTAATATCGGATAAGATATTTCTTTACTTCCCATTCTCCGACATATTGCCGATATTCCTCATATTCTTCGGCTCTTGCGTCCAGATAACGTCTGAAAAGTCCGTCGCCCAAAAGCTCGCGGACAAATTCCGAACTGCGTGCGATTTTGACAGCCTCGTTAAGACTGTGCGGCATGCTGCCTATTCCGAGTTCGGCACGTTCATCGGGCGAAAGTGCATAAACGTTTGCTTCCACTTTCGGCGGCGGTGTGAGATTATCCTCTATGCCGCGCAGCCCCGCTTTTATGCATGCAGCGAGCGCAAGATAGGGATTGCCGGACGGGTCGGGGGTACGAAATTCTATTTTTGCGCCGCCGCTTTTGTCTGCCGGGACTCTTACGGCGAGACTGCGGTTTATCTCCGACCATGCTATGTGGCAGGGCGACTGACCGGAGGGGATAAGGCGCTTGTAGGAATTTACTGTCGGATTGGTGAAGCATGCAATTTCCGGCGCATACTTCAAAAGACCTGCAATAAAGCTTTTTGCGGTGTCGGTCAGCTCATTTCCGTCCGAAAACAAATCCTTGCCGCCCTTGAACAGCGAAAAATTAAGATGCATTCCCGATCCCGGCTGACCGTTGAGCGGCTTGGGCATAAATGTCGCATGCAGACCATGGCGTTTTGCAATTGTTTTTACCACCATTTTAAAGGTCATTATTCTGTCGGCGGTTGTAAGAATTTCATCGTACTTAAAATCAACCTCGTGCTGACCTGCGGAGGATTCGTGGTGCGAGGATTCGACCTCGAAATCCATATCCTCAAGTGTGAGCACTATTTCGCGGCGGCAGTTCTCGCCGTTGTCGAGAGGTGCAACGTCGAAATATCCGCCCTCGTCATTTGTGCAGGCGGTCGGATTGCCGCGGTCGTCGGTGTTAAACAGGAAAAATTCGCACTCCGGACCGACAAAAAAGTCGTAGCCTTTGGATTTTGCCTCGGTAAGTACATTTTTTAAAACGTAGCGCGGATCTCCCTCAAACGGCTTTCGGTCGTAGGTGTAGACATCGCATATAAAGCGCGCCACCTTGCCCTGATGCGGCCGCCAGGGGAAAATTTCGAATGTATCGAGATTGGGATAAAGGTACATATCCGATTCCGCAACATCGGCAAAGCCCGAGATTGCAGAGCCGTCGAATATGATTTCGTTATCCAAAGCTTTTTCAAGCTGTGATACCGTTATTGCTATATTTTTTACATGTCCTGACAAATCGCTGAATTGCAGACGTATAAATTGTACGTCCTCCTCCTCAACGAGCGCCATTATGTCTTGTTTGGTGTACATGGGATATAGACTCCTTTCAATAAGCTGATTTTTTTAATCAGAAACTTTTCTATTATATAATTTTATCATGATATAAAAAATTTGTCAAGATATCTGCCGCTTATAGCAGAAAGTAATGCATAATAAGTAACAAAAAAGGGAAAAATAAATCGACAAAAAAGAGTGAGAGTTTTTGGCGGCGGATTGAACGGGGAGGAACGGTGAGATATATTGAACGGAGATACATTTTACGAGACATTTTACAAGGTATATGGGGAAAGCGATGACCGGCTGCATGTTTTTAAGCTTGCGCACAGTATGCTTGCGCTCGGAGAGGCAGCGGCAAGCGAGGGGCGGCGGGTTATCGGACTCGGCATAACGCCGGATACTTTTATAGGTATACGGCTCTGTTCGGACGGCAGTTTTTATCTTCGGGAGACCGACAGCGAGATTATGTACGACTGTGAAAAAAACAAGCTTTTTGCATATCGTGAGAATGATTGGGCGAAAAATCTTTTTCATATTTTGGGCAGACTGTGCGGCAGTATCAACATAAGCGGAGCGCAGGTGTTGTTTCACAAGGAATGCGGAGCGGATTTTGCAAACTATGCCGCGGCGGTCTGCTACGGGTTTTCGAAGATATTTTGCTCCGATATAACGGCAGCGGAAATTTTGAGCATGATTCTGCCCGGAAATGCCGATTTTGCCGAAAATGCAAGACAGCTTTTGAGTCTTGATTCTCAAAAGGGCAGATTTTCGCTTATCGAGAACCGAGTCCCGGTCTATATTTTTCCGGGGATGGATGATTATATGACGGTTTTGGCTCTTACCGGAGAAAAGGCGTTTGCAGATCCGATAAAGCGTGCGGAGCAAAGCGGTATGACCGATGAAATCAAGGCTTTCGAGGAGGAGGAAAACAGGCGCGTGACGGTCGGAGCGGCGCTTTTGAAAAAGGGCGATACGGAGGGTTTCGGCAGAATCGTAAAAAAATCGGCGGAGGAGTATTTGGAGCTTGCTCAAAAACATTCGGAAAAGGTGAAAATGCTATTCAAATGTGCCGCTGCACTGTCAGATATATGCGGAATCTACGAAAACCGAGGAATATTTTCGTTTGTGCATAAGGATGTTGTCGATGAGTTCGTGGACACATTGGGTGCGGAGTACGAAAAAAAAGCCGGCACAAAGCCGGAATTTTATATATGTGCGCCGTCGGCAAGCGAGACGGTCAGACAGGAAAAAGAATCATAAGTTCAATATGAACGGCTTTGCTTTCCCCGGGCAAAGCCGCAATTTGTTTATTAAAAAACAGATGTTTCAACTTCTCATATTAATGCGGCTCGTTCTTTTGTTAAATATACCAGCCGCCGTTCACGCCTATAACCTGACCGGTTATGTATGACGCGGCATCCGAGGAAAGAAATTCGATTGCGTGTGCCGCCTCCTCGACAGTTCCCTCTCTGCCGAGGGGTATATCCTCTGCAATGGCGGCTCTTTCCTCATCGGAATAGCATTTGTTCATGTCTGTGTCTATGCAGCCGGGGCAAACGCAGTTCACGCGGATGCCGGATGGGGCAAGCTCTTTTGCAAGAGCCTTTGTCATTCCTATTAAGGCTGCTTTGGATGCAGAGTAGCAGACCTCCGCGGCGGCGCCTGTCTCACCCCAAATCGAAGATATATTCACAATGCTGCCGCTTTGCCTCGAAAGCATGTCGGGCAGAAATGCTTTTGTTACCAAAAATGCGCCCTTGGTATTTATTGCAAACATCTCGTCCCACTCACTTTCGGTTATGTCGACAAAAAGCCCGGACGAGGACACACCGGCGTTATTTACTATCGCATCGACATGTATTCCCTGACCCTTTAGTGACGAGTACATATTTAAAACCTCGTCCGATTTGGATATATCCGCTTGAAAAACGGTCGCTCTGAGTTCCTTTGCGAGCGCGAGCGCTTTTTCCTTGTTTTTATTGTAATTTATCACGACATGCCAGCCTTTTTTTGAAAATTCCTTTGCGGCGGCTGCGCCGATACCGCGCGATGCGCCGGTGATCAATACGGTTTTCATACAAATTCTTCCCTCCAAAGCTAAAATAAAATTTGACAAAAAAATTTTTTGGGTGTATAATAGTAGTAAAAGCAGAGTGCTTTTTTGAAATTTGTGCCGCCGAGCGCGGCGGAATGGAGATTATATAGATGTCAGAACAAAATTGTGAGCATTGCAAATATAATCGAGGTATACTTGACAGACTTAAAAACGAAATGCCGACCGACGAAATGATTGCCGAGCTGTCCGATGTGTTTAAAGTATTCGGAGACGGCACGCGCATACGGATTTTGTGGGTGCTGTTCGATAAAGAGGTATGCGTATATGATATTGCCGAGGCGGTCGGAATGACGCAGTCAGCTGTCAGCCATCAGCTCAGAGTCCTGAAACAGGCACGTCTTGTCAAGGCGCGCCGCATGGGTAAAAACACGTTCTATTCACTTGATGACGAACACGTTAAGCGCATTATAGAGCAGGTCATGATTCACATAAGCGAATAGAGTGCGTTTTCGAGAATTGCTTTTATTTCCTCAAGAGATGACGCGGCGAAAATCTTGGATTTTAAGGCGCTGCCGCCCGGCATGCCCTTTATATACCACGCCATGTGCTTGCGTGCTTCCTTGATTCCGCGGCTTTCGCCCTTATATTCGCAAAGCAGCGATGCATGCTTTACGGCGCAGGCTATTCTTTCATCCCATGTCGGAAAATAGCTCACCTTTCCGTCATTTAAAAGCTCATTTATCTGGCGGAACAAAAACGGATTGCCCTGTGCACCGCGTGCGACCATAACTCCGTCGCAGCCGGTTTGAGCGAACATTCTTTGAGCATCCCCGGCGGTGAATATGTCGCCGTTTCCTATGACAGGTATCGAAAGCCTGTTTTTTATTTCCCTTATTATATCCCAATCGGCATTGCCGCTGTAGAACTGCATTCTTGTCCGACCGTGAACGGTGACGGCGGCAGCACCCGATTCCTGCGCAATTTCTGCAAATTCAAGTGCATTTATATGCTCGTCATCCCATCCTTTTCGGAATTTTACAGTAACGGGAATATTAACGGCTTTTGCAACAGATTCGATTATTTTTCCGGCAAGAGGCGGATTTTTCATAAGCGCACAGCCGTCGCCGTTGTTGACTATCTTCGGCGCGGGACATCCCATATTGATGTCGAGCAACACTGCGCCCGCATCCTCGGCATATTTTGCAATTTCGCCCATAACCGACGGGTCGCTGCCGAAAATCTGCACTGCGGCAGGCTGCTCGCCGGGGTAAATGCTCATGAGCGACGCGGTCTTTTTGTCCTTATAAAAAATTCCCTTGGAACTTATCATCTCGGTATATATAAGTCCGCAGCCGTATCCGCGGCATATTTCGCGAAATGCGCGGTCGGTTATTCCTGCCATCGGGGCAAGAAATATATTGCTTTTCAGGTCAAGATTTTTTATTT
This sequence comes from uncultured Clostridia bacterium, assembly GCA_934486735.1. Taxonomy (GTDB): domain Bacteria; phylum Bacillota; class Clostridia; order UBA1381; family UBA1381; genus CAKSQL01. The sequence continues at coordinate 16,985 of CAKSQL010000041.1, forward strand.
TCAACTGTAGTAACCTCGTTATTAATTAAAAGGGGATGTAAAAAAGTCTGAAACTTTTTGCTATCCCCTTTAGGTTTTATTCACGCTGTTTTGTGCCTTTTTATTCAAATAATTTCTGCGCCTCATAATATGATTTCGGCGTTCCGATATCTATTGTCATTACATCGAAAGTATAGGCGTAGACCGCCGTTTTTGTAATAAGCCATGGGATAAAGTGCCCCGGAGCGTCCGGGTTGTTTCCCTCCTCCAGATATCTGTCGATCAGAGGAAGAGTCTCTTTGCGATAGATATAAAACGGGGGCGCACCGTAGTGAGACTTCGGCTCTTTGGGCTTTTCGACAAATCCGACAACTTGATTATCGTTTCCAAGTTCCACAACACCCATCGATTGCAGCGTTGTCAGATCTTCTATATAATGCGCGGAAATCACATCCGCATCCTTATCGCGATATAAGTCCATCATATCGGTCAGCTCAAAATCAAATATATTGTCGCTTGCCAATACAAAAATCTCATCATCGATTTTTTCGTGGTCTATAACATATTTCATGTCTCCGATTGCGCCGAGACGGTTATCGTTGTTGGTTGTCCCGTCATCGAGAATTACAGCCTTTTTTGAGCCTTTGTAATTTTTTGCCCATTCCTCAAACTGATCGGCAAAGCGATGGTTTGTAACTATATAAATGTTGTTTATGTCGTCTATTTTTTCTATTTTTTCAACAACCCAATCAAGAATTGTTTTGCTGCCCATTGTAAGCAGCGCTTTGGGCTTGTTTTCGGTAAGCGGATAGAGTCTTGTTGCATATCCTGCCGCAAGTAAAATACATTCCATTTAATTTATCTCCTACTATAATAGATTTATGGGTAAAATACATGGCAACCGGTCATGTATATATCCATCTTATTGCTAAAACTG
>CAKSQL010000042.1 GCA_934486735.1 uncultured Clostridia bacterium
CTTTTCTTGTCTGTTTCTTTTTTCGTACATAACAAAACACCTCAATTCATGATATTTATATTATATCATAAATTGAGATGTTTGTGTAGTATTTTGTCTACAGTCTGATGCGCTTTCCTTTGAAAGTGCATTTTTTTATTTGCAGCGAATCAAAACGCTCATGCAGGCGATTTTTAATTTAAAATGCTTTCTATAACTTCAATTTCTTCTTTTGACACAGCCTCATCAAACTTTATATTATGATTTTTCGGACATTTTCCTGTCAGTATCTTGTACCAAACGCATGCGAGAAGATATCTCCCGTATCCGAGACTTGCATGAATCGCATCACGGTACAGATTCTCCGGATGCATCTCATAAGCTTTAAACATCGCCTCGCCGCTTCTTATTATCATTTCCGGCTTTATAAGCTCAGCTGCTTTGTCGTATGCTTTGCGCACCGCTTTGAACATCTCTTTGGTACTGTCAAAACCCATATCCGCAACGCGTCCGCCCTCTTTCGGATACGCCCATGTCTGATGCAGCAAAAGCTTCGCATCAGGCAGATTCATTCGTATATATTCGCTGAGCCTTTCGATATATGGAGAGTATTTCGTGATATCAAAACTTTCGTGGCTCGCCTGCTGCAAGGTCACATAATCCCAGTCATCGCTCATTATCGCGTCCTTGATAGAGACAAATATCCCCGTTCCCTCGCCGTTAAATTCAAATGCATAACTTCTTTCGTTGTCTGTCATATTAAGATAATGTATTCTCAGCGGACAGCCGCCTATGTATAAATTCACGCACTTTATGTCTTTGTTATTTGCCTGTGCAACTTTGTGAAGATATCTCTGCGTATCCTGAGAAAAACTGTTTCCGATTGATAAAATTTTCATCGTTCCGACCTCCTGCGCTGATTATATCATATTTATCCGCGCAAGTCAACTGTCAATATTAATTTAATTGTAAATTTTTTTATATTTTTTTCATATTTTTTATATTTTTTTCATATTTCTCTTGTAAATTCAAAAAAACTATGGTATAATGTATTAGTGAGTGTGTTGTTTAACGAATAACAGCATAACAATTTATGATAAAACCGGCGTAAGGAGGGTAATAAACTATGGGTACTATGAACATTATATTTACTGCACTGCATATACTTATCTGCGTGCTTTTGATAGTAGTTGTTCTGCTTCAGGAGGGTAAAGACCCCGGAATGAGAGGTATCGCCGGAGCTGCTCCGGATACGGGCGATTCATTCTTCAGAAAAAACACCGGGCGAACAAAAGCTGCAATCTTCTCGAAATTCACAGTTGTTCTTGCAATTTTGTTCCTGATAACCACTATGGTTTTGGTTTTGCTCTGATAAAAACTTACCGCGTCGGGATTTCTCCCGACGCGGTATTTTTTAATAACGGCGAAAAACCAAAATTCCGCCTTACTTCTCTGCCGCAAATGCGGCTTTTATCAGATTTTTTTCAAATTCCGGCAAATGCGCAAGCTTATATTTTCATCTGCCGTCACTTTATTTCGCACCTTTCGGGCATTGACAAAACAAGCCTTCCGGTCAGATTTCTCGCCTCAAAAAATCTCATACCGTTAATTTCACAATATCCGCTTTCAAATTCATCGGTTCGGCAAAAGAAATCCGTATCCGAATTAAGCACCGCGGCGATATTCTCTCGGCAATAGCTTTCGGCAAAAAATCTGACCGTCGCATTCTTCAGTCCCGAAACCTCGATTCTTCGCCTATATTCCACACTCACCGGCGCAAGCTCGCGGCAGCTCACTATTCCCTCTTTCTGCTCGACGAAAACTCTGCACTCCCTATGCTCCGCTTTCGGGAAATGATACTCGGCGCATCCGTCCTTTATAACTGCGTCGTATCCATCCAATATCGGCACGCCGTACGGGAATCTCATTCTCGTTTTAACGGTGGTCGACGGTGAATAAATTGAAAAAATAAATGCATCATCATGCCTGTGGCACATGATTACAGGCGGTTTTTCGTCTGCGGATTTTTCATATTCAATACATGTTCCGAAAGCTTTCAACGCGTCAAGAACATCTCCGCTCGTTTTTGCATATCGGCAGCCGCCGATTTTTACTCTCTCATTTCCGTAAAATATCACCTTTCCCCCGTTTTGCGCGAATTTTTCAATCTCGTTTTTGAATTTCTCGCTATACGGCGTCGGCGTGATTATTACAGACGATTTATATATACTCTTGTCCTGCTCTGCAAACATCGTCGTTGTTGTCACCGACGATATCGGGCAGCCGTCGTTGATTGCCTTTGCAACGAACCAATCCTCGTCGTTCATTGATTTTAACATATACTCGCTGTCCGCCGCCGAATACTCATCGAACGGGTATACCCAGACCACCGGAGCAGGCTCGTCCGGCAATTCCTTTATTGCCCTTGCCAGGTGCGGCAGCGGTTCATATATGCACGCGTCCGGCATGTCGCCAAAGGAATTATCTATGCTCAAAATATTAAGGTTTGACGGTGTTTTCGACTGTCCGCTCTCATTTATCACCGAGCACGCAAGCGGCAGATAAATATCGTGCGGCAATCCGTTATATCGGTCATACCATGGCGAATTTCTCCACCATGGGTCATGAATGTAATATCGGAATAGGAAGTCCCGATTCGGCACATACGAAATTCTTGACATGTACCCCATCAGTTCCAATCCGAAATTTCCGTTCAGTGCCGCCCATGGCGAGTTGGGCGGCGGCAGGATATCTGTCGAATCGTAGATTGCCTTGAGCGGCACACCGTCGGTCGATAAATCTATACCCATCGACATGTTTGTTCCGCGAACTTGAATCGGATATGAACATTCAGCTGTGAAAAGCTCCCAAAATTCAGCCACGCAAGCCTTTACGCCGTCAAGCGCATCCGCATTGAAATGCTCACCGTCGAAAATCGCACCGGTTGCCGCCCAAGTGTCCTTTCCGAATCCCAGCCCGTTCGACAGCCATATATAATCATATCCCATATCGGCAAGAAATTTCTGTGCCTGCTTTCCGAAAAACGTGCCGAATTTCGTTTTGTCCGGAATCCCGTTCGGATACGCTGCATATTTTTCCGAATCCGCGTTCAACACTCCGTAGCAGCAGACCATTGTCGCCTTTCCCATATCGTCCCCGAGACATATTTCGTTGTGCCGCTCGTATTTGAACGGTGATTTTGCAAACTCCGGTCCGAGGTCAAAGGTCGCGCCGACCGTTATTTTCTTTCCGCCTGTCATCTCGGCTCCGATAAGCTTGATTTTCCCTATGATTTTTTTCAAAATTCCATAGGTCATCACCGGTGGATTTTCCATGTACAGATAGCATCTTGTGTGGAGCCCCGTTCCTGTCGGGTCTGCATTTGTGGGATTTTCCCTCGAATTTGCTCCGCCCACGTAACACGCCCATTCAAAACGCCTGTCCGATTCTCCGGCATAATCGAGAATTTCGCTCCCGTCTGCCGCCCAAAGCAAAACCGAGACGTTGTCCGCCTTTTTCAAAAGCGGACGCCAATCTTCGAATATCTGTCGGCACACACTTTCTATATATTCGTCATCCGTTTTCTTAAAAGGTTTTAAGCTCATTTCAAGAGTTATATTTTTCATTTCACAACCACACTTTCTATTCCCAAAACTTCGGCAATTTTCTCAAGCTCGTCCGCATGATGCCCGATTCCCAGAGCATAGTGATGCGTCGGTCCCTGCATAACCCATTTTTTCACAAATTCCTTTGTGGACGGTTCAAAAAATCCTCTTGTATTCGTATTGCCGGTCGGCGGAATCGGACCTGACTTTGAGTATCCCTCGCCGATTACAAACTTAAATCTCCCGTCAGGGGTCTGAGTTATTCCAAGCATCGTTATCGGACCTTCCTTTATTTTAAATTCCACGCCTGCACCGCTGCCCGGCTTTCCATGATACTTTTTGAGACTCCTGAGTATCGGCTTTCCCTCGGCAATTGTCAGATGATGCGGCCCGTCATGTCCGATTAAAATAAAATCCTCCTTAAAGTCAAAAGGATGGAACTCGGCAAAACTTCCGCCTATATTCAGCCTGTCCATGATGAGCATCGCAATGCATGTTTTTATGTCATACTCGCCGCACATCGGAATGCCCTGCGCGTTGAGAATTGAGTTCCCGACAATAAATGTCGAACTGATTTTTCTTTGAATCGTATTCTCCAAACCCTCGTAATAGTACGCCAGTCCGGTCAGATTGTATTTCTCCACCAGCCTGTCGAGCGCGACAGCGGATTTTGCCGCTTGCAGCTTGTCCTCGTCTGTCAGCTTGCTTGTTATCGGGTCGTTTTTCGGGTCGGGCATGTCAAATTCCGAGTCAATCACCTTTATTTTCGCCCGAACCTCATCATCGGTCACATCGGCGTAAACCTCGACGGCGTCGTCAACCTCCAAAAGCGGCACATGTATTCCGAAAGCCGCCGATATCGCGGTCGGGTCGGCGTGCATGTCATACATTGCCTCCATCGTGTGCCCCATCAGCCCAATCCGTGCGCCTTTCAAGGCATGCAGAACCATTGCGATATTGCACCATTTTGCAATTTCCGCCTGCGCCTCGGCATCGCCATACAACGTACCTATCACAACGTCATTTATTTTTTTGCCCAGTCTTTCAGCCACGCCCACAAACTCCGGGACGGCACATATATTGTCGTTTTCAAGCTGCATAAATGTGTTTGCGTTTGTATAATCCAATCCGCTGCGCGGCTGCAGTGCCAGCAAAATCATCGGAATATCGCACCCGAGAATAATCGGCGCAAAAACAGACGATGTCGCATAGGTAATCATGTTGCACATGAGCATGTCTATCCCCTGTTCGTTTATCCTTTTCGCCGCCTCATATCCCTCGGCATTGCTGCCGACAAAGCCGAAGTCAATAACCTCGACATCATTGGTACGTATCTGTTCAAGCAATTCATTGTGGTAAGCAAAAAGCTTTTCCTTTAATCCCTCAAACTGCTCAAAATAGACCTCGTGCACAACCGCAAATACGCCGATTCTTGCCGTCCTTTTCGCTTTTCTCTCTATCATAAAATTTTACCGCCTTTTTAATTATTTATCTTGATTATACATCAATTTTGTGATATAATCAATGTATAATTCAAACCGCTGTTTGTATAAATTAAACCTGTTTAGGGGGTAAAAATATGAATATACAAAAAATTCATCCGTTTGTGAGATACGCACATTACATTCCGCTCGAAAAAAATTCAAAATACACTCCCACCGTACCATATGACCATAGATTTTTTTATATGCTTGACGGTTCTGCCGCAATCATGACAGATAAAAAAAGATATGCTATGAATAAAAATGACGTTCTGATTGTTCCCTCCGGAAATCGCTATCACCTGCTGCCGCCCGAGAAAAGCGCGGTTTATATAGCCTTGAATTTTGACTATACCGGCTCGAACAGCGGGCATCAAAAGCCAATTCCGCCTGTCGATGCCGAAAGCTTTGATTCGCGTCTTGTCTTGGAAAGTGCCGATACTCTGCCGATTTCCGGAATCACACATATCAGTGAAATGAAAGATTTTTCGCCGCGGCTTGTCCGCATCGAGCGCGAATATTCGCAGAAACTGCTTCACTCGGACACAGTGGTTTCGAATATCCTGTCCGAGCTTTTGCTCGAATGTGACAGAGCGATACAGGGCGAGAAGTATAAAAGCGGCAATGAAATCACCCATCTTGTTGTCGGATATATAAACGAGAATCTCGAAAAACCGCTTTCGAATAAAGTAATCGGCGCGGCGCTGAAACTGCATCCGAATTATATCAGCAGACTTATAAAAGCGTCAACCGGACTGCCGCTGCATCGGTATTTGATGCAGGCGCGAATCTGCCGCTCGATAGAGCTTTTGAGCGAAAATAAGCTGACTGTTTCCGAAATAGCCGAACGCTGCGGCTTTTGTGATATTTATCATTACTCCAAATCGTTCAAAAAAATAGTCGGAATCCCCCCGTCGGAATATTTGTAGATTGCTGTTCTTCTATTATGTAAAATATGGCTTTATCTGCATATATTTGTCTTTTTTCTTGTCTATAATTTAATTTCTTGTAAAAATTGTAACATGTTTGCAGAAAAATCGGAAATTGTATTGATTTTTGTTTCGGATAATGGTATAATATAGTTACCACATATTTTTAAACACAATTGAATAGCATTTTTAGATATTCTCTTTTGAATGTCTTATTTGTGTTGCTAAATAAAGTTTTAAATTTGCAAAAAACATCGGCTTTGTAAATCGGAAATTACTTTGTTTAGTAACAAATTCGTGTTTAAAAATGTGTGGTAACATTTAAGCCAAAGCCATGTTTTTGTGCGTGGTATAGGCTTTATACCACGCATTTTTTAATTGCGTGAGAATTTTAGAAAGGGGGGAATAATATATGGTTCTGCTGATAGCTATAGGAATATTCATAATAATGCTGGCTGCAGCTACATGGTTAGATAAGAAAAGTTGGACATGCACTGCAACGCTTGCGGTTGGGATAGGCTTATTTATCATATCATGTGCTATGTGGGTTGTCAATACACAAACTATTGGTGAATCAGCATATTACATATGGACGATCATATTATTTGCAATTTCGGTTATTCTCATAAAAGTATCAATATCAATTGAATTTTGCGAAATAGCAGAAAAAAAGGGATATAGCCGCAGATACTTTTGGTATCCGTTTCTGCTTGGACTTACCGGATATTTGCTCATAATGGCTTTGCCAAACCAAACAGTCGGCAAACAAACAGCTGACAATCAAGCAACTAACCAATAAAAAAAAGACACATCACAAAATTGAAATACTCCAACTGTTAGATTAAAATCTAATAAAGGATTCAATGTGATGTGTCTTTTTTACATTTCCACAAAAATAGTTTTTAAAAGATGTAGGAATACATGTGTAGGAGTAGTGTAGGAATAAAGTAGGAATTACATACATTTCTCTACTTTTTACTACTCCTGCATCCTTTTAAAATTCCCTATTTACCTACATTTGCGGCTATTCTTATTTCTTCAATGCTTCCTCGACAGCAACTGCAACTGCAACGGTAGCTCCGACCATCGGGTTATTACCCATTCCGATCAAGCCCATCATCTCTACATGAGCCGGAACGGAGGAAGATCCTGCGAACTGAGCGTCCGAGTGCATTCTTCCCATTGTATCTGTCATACCGTAGGAAGCCGGGCCTGCTGCCATGTTATCCGGGTGCAGTGTACGACCTGTTCCGCCGCCCGATGCAACCGAGAAGTACTTCTTACCCTGCTCGATACATTCTTTCTTGTATGTACCTGCAACCGGGTGCTGGAATCTTGTCGGGTTGGTTGAGTTACCTGTAATCGAAACGTCAACACCCTCAAGGTGCATGATTGCAACGCCCTCGCGGACATCATCCGCACCGTAGCAGCGAACCTTTGCGCGCTCGCCCTTTGAATATGCGATTTCCTTTACGATATTAACTTTACCTGTGTAATAATCAAACTTTGTCTGAACATATGTAAAGCCGTTGATTCTCGAAATAATCTGAGCAGCGTCCTTACCAAGACCGTTCAGAATAACTTTCAAATCTTCTTTTCTTGCCTTGTTTGCACTTCTTGCAAGACCGATAGCGCCCTCAGCAGCTGCAAACGACTCATGACCTGCCAGGAATGCGAAACACTTTGTCTCATCTCTCAGGAGCATTGCACCGAGGTTTCCATGACCGATACCAACTTTTCTATCGTCGGCAACCGAGCCGGGGATGCAGAAAGACTGCAAGCCGAGACCGATTTTTTCCGCTGCCTCTGCCGCATTTTTTGCATTGTCCTTGATTGCGATAGCTGCGCCCACAATGTAAGCCCAGCAAGCGTTTTCAAAGCAAATCGGCTGAATACCTTTTACCAAATTATATACATCAATGCCCTTATCGTCACAAATCTTTTTAGCTTCTTCAATTGAAGAAATTCCATGCTTTTCAAGCTCTGCATTGATTTGGTCGATTCTTCTTTCATAACTTTCGAATAATGCCATTTTGATTTACCTCCTTACGATTATTCATGACGCGGATCGATAAGCTTTGCCGCGTCGTCAACTCTGCCATACTGTCCGCTTGCTTTTTCCAAAGCTTCGTTAGCGTCCATACCCTTAGCAATCATTTCCATCATTTTGCCGAGGTGAACGAATTTATAACCGATAATTTGGTCTTCATCATCAACAGCGATTTTTGTTATGTAACCCTCAGCCAGTTCCAGATATCTGGGGCCTTTTTTCAGTGTTGCATATGTTGTGCCAACCTGCGAGCGCAGTCCCTTGCCCAAGTCCTCAAGACCTGCGCCGATGGGCAGACCGTCTTCCGAAAAAGCAGTTTGAGTACGTCCGTATACAATCTGGAGGAATAACTCTCTCATGGCTGTATTTATAGCGTCACATACCAAGTCCGAGTTAAGAGCTTCAAGGATTGTTTTTCCGACAAGAATTTCCGATGCCATAGCAGCCGAGTGAGTCATACCGGAACATCCCACAGTCTCAACCAAAGCCTCTTGAATAACGCCCTCCTTAACATTCAGCGTAAGCTTACATGTACCCTGCTGCGGAGCGCACCAACCAATACCATGGGTCAGACCCGAAATGTCCTTAATTTCTTTTGCCTGTGTCCATTGTCCCTCCTGGGGAATCGGTGCGGGGCCGTGATTCACGCCCTTAGCGAGAGGACACATAGACTCTACTTCGCTTGAATACTTCATATTTATTTTCTCCTTTCAAGAATGAATAGAAATTGCGAAACAATAATTTTACAATTGCCGCAGAATTAATAAATGCTTTCGGCACTTATCTCATACATATTACATTATACCAGTTTTTACGACATTTTGCAATACTTTATATCACAAAAAAATCAAAAAAAGTCTTTTTTGATTTGTGGATTTTCTCACAATACATACTTGACAAAAGAAAAAATTTACAGTATTATATAAATATAAGTTATTTGCATTGGAGTTTAAAAACAGTTATGAATGACATATATTCTTCGCTCGATAAACGAGCGAAATTTGATTTTATACTTAATAAGTATTATAGCTATTTTTACATAATAATTTATCGCATAATCCAAAATCAGCATGATATGGACGATATTTTGCAAGAAGTGCATCTTTTGCTTTGGGATAATCTCGATAAGCTGCCGAACGACAACTGCGCAAAAAGCTGGCTGGCAATTGTCGCACGCAATTTGGCGCTCAATTCACTGAAAGAACACCGTCGTACCGACGCCGAATTTTCGGACAACATCTTCCCTGCCGATGCTGCCGTTTCTCCGCCGGAGGATATCGTGATAAGCCGCGAGACCGTCCGTATGGTGCTTGACGAAATTCAAAGCATGGACGATATCTATTCCGATGTTTTGACTATGAAATATAAATTCGACTATACCGTCCCCGAGATATCGAAAGCTCTCGGTCTCAACGAAAAGACGGTGTACACGCGCCTGGAGCGCGGCAGAAAAATCCTGTGCAAGCGCCTTGAAAAGCTTGAACTTTAAAGAAAGGACGGTATTTAAGTTATGAATGAAAATGAAAAACTTTTTGATTTGCTTGTGAAAGAATCCGTTGACAGGTTAGATCCGCCGCCCGATGAGGAGCTTGAAATGACTGCCGAAGAGCTTGAAATAATGGAAAAGCAAAGAAAAGCGGCATACAAGTACGTTCAAAAGGAAATAGGCAGAAAAAAACATTCGCCGCACACAAAAAAAATTGTGCTGCTTGCGGCGTGTCTAACCGCGGTGCTTGCTCTTGCCATGAATGCGTCCGCCCTGCGGATTGCGCTGTATAAGACCTATACCGAGGTCAAGGGACTTTCGCTCAAGGTTGACACTGTGAAGCTTGAAGAAAAAAGCCTTGACGACATCAAGGAATATGCATATATGGATTCTGTCATCGTTCCGACCTGGCTGCCGGATAAAGCGATTCTGACAAAAATCACCGAGAGCGAAGATTTTTTGTCGCTTATGTACGACAGTCCCGTCAGTGACTTTGCAATTTCAATCCGTCAAGGTATTGTACCGACTGCCAGTGATGATAATATATGCATCGATAACAACACCTACGCTGTCTCGGAAATTACAGTTATGGGTGAGCCGGCAACATTGATAAAACTCACCAGTGAATTAGGAGTTACTACCTATGATGTCATATGGACAGTCGGTGACATTCGTTATGATATCTCTGCATGGTGTAACAAAAAAACATTGGATGTGATACTGAAAAATTTAGCATATTGCACAAAAAAATAAAAATTTTAAAAAATTTGAAGAAAAAACGCCTTCTTTTTTGTTATATATTGTCGAATACGTTTTTATGAGCGAGGTCTGTTCTGCAAGGTTCGCCGCAGACACTTCTCTTGTAAAAACAGTATTTAATTATAACCAAGAAAGGAGGGCGTTTTTATTATGGCGCTCTTTAAGAAAATTTTATCTTTTTCAATGGCTTTGGCTATGCTTTCGGGCAGTATTGCCTTTGCCGAAGAAACAATCCCGGCGGAAATTCCTGCCGAAACCGCTTTTGCATTCGAGATTGCTCCTATGCGCACAAAGCTGTTTAAATCCGGCATAACTAATCTGACAAGGAATAGCAGTTCGGTAAGTGTCAGGGTAATTACTGTGGCATTTTATACAGCAGATCATATCTATCATGATGTTTCGACCTACAAAAACGGCTCGCTTTATTCTCTCAAAAGATACGAGGATTGGAACACTTACGAATTAGATACCTTATTTTCAGTCCCGGCATCGAGCAGCGACACCGTCAAGGTAGTCACAACTCACTATGTTACAGACGGCGGCACGACCGAAAAGGGCAGCAGCTCAAAGACAGTATAAACACTAAAATCAAAAAATTTAAGGTGCATAGCATGAGACAAAAAAGGCGAACCCTTATTCTATGCACAGAAAGGAATGACTTATGAAAAAAATTAAAATTATGAGCGGAATCATCTCCGCTGCGGTGCTTTTATCATCAATCACTCCGGCATTCGCCTATGATATCGACGAAAAGAATTTTAATGACGTTGCATATAATCTGTCATATGACGGAGAAAAAGCAACTCCGGTCACTAACGGACAGCTGATTTCTGCGGGCTGGAATCCTGCAAATCTGAATGGCGCTCCGGCAGAGCTTTACGAAGATTTCCCGATGAGCGTGGAAAGCGAAGTGAATAACAGTGCCGAATTGTCCTTTAATCTGCTTTATTTAAGACAGATTCCGCAGGACGAAGCAGTGAATTTCACAATCACCGAGCACAGCACAGGCGAAACGATTTTTGAGCACGATATTAAACCCGATGATGATTATATCAAGGTTGAAAATGTCCCGATAGGGCACGTGTATAATTTTGAGCTGAATGCACCCGATACCGATAAAAAATATTCGGCGGTTGTCACAACCGATTATGAATCGGCAGGCTTCCCCGGTAATATTTCTCTTACCTCCGTTTCAAATGCTGACGGTGTGGGTCTGAGAATAACCGAAACGCGTACAGAAAGCAACAAGGGCGAGGATTTGGAGGACTACATAATTCCCGCCGCCGAACTGCCACAGCTTTATCAAAGCCTTTCGGCTGATAAAATGTATGTAATTCAGATGTCGGCAGGCTCTGACCAAGAGAATACAATTAAGGGATTTTTCTCGAAACGTTCGGAATTTGTAGACTATGGAATTTTTGCTCCGAGACATCATTTCTATGATTCTGAAAATTTTGATGATGTTTCAGTGATGAGCACAAATTCAACACAAAGCAATTATCCTTTTGTCGATGAGAATAATTGGACTAAGGCTGATTTGGACGCTAAAGCAACTAATTACATTTGGTATAATGATGTATACCTCAGATTTCCGACAAATGGTATTAAGTATAAAGTTTTTAAAATTGACATAAGAGAAAATATGGATTTTATACTTCGAACATTTGGCAACCAAGAAACTCACTGTGCTTATTGGATATACAATCCCAATGAGGGTGAACCTCAAGTCAAATACGTAAGAAAAAAGACTGGCGATAACAATATAAGTGCATCAATGGGATTGGCAGGAGGTCAAACGTTATATGTCATGATTTATATGGATGGAATTGAACACACCGTTTTCAATTTCAAAAGAACAGATGTAACAGACGATGTTTCAAATTCAATTTATGAAGTAACACAAGCAGGAACATATGCCGCCTACAACACAAATATGAGCAGAAGTATAGATTACGGCGGAGATGTTGACATTTTTGCAGTAAATCGTAACAGTAATTTTGTCGATGGGAACTACAGCGTGTGCCTTGAACATGTAGACAGTTCAACCGGCGCAATGAAAGCTACACTTTGGATTGATGCAGGTTGGGAAAATGGCTGGGTGTTTGAAGAAACCGACTTTACTCTTTCCGCAGGCAGAAATGAGGGAGTGTGTGTTGAGGACTTCAGAATGGCATTTGACTACAAGTATTTTATAGCCACTTCCCTTTCAACCAACAAACAAACCTGTGATTACAAACTTGAAATAAAGCACACAACTGCCGGTGACAGATATGAACCTAACAACAATCGTTCATCCGCAACAATTATTCCTGACAACGAAGGTTGTTTTGAGGATGTAACGCTTCACCATAACGACACAGATTATTTTAAATTTAACACAGGTGCAGGCGGAGCAAATGTTCGCTTTATCATCTCAAAAACCGAAACGGGACAGCTGTATGACATGGCTCTTATGGGGGACGGCATAACAACGGTTTACGGAACTAACAACGGCTCTGTATCACGTGACAACAGAATTGAATTATCCGATTTACCTGCAAATACCGACTGCTATTTAAAAATAAGCTCAAGCGGCAAGCACTACTCACCCGGCGCACCATATTGGCTTGACTACAGAATCACAAAGAAAGCTGCTCCTATTGTCTATTCGGCAGTTCTCAGCGAAAATGTAACTTTGAACAAAACCGTCGGAGAGGACAGCACAATCGACAGCTTAAAATCGGCAGTCGCTGCAAAAACGACATTCTATTCCGGCACAACGGTTATTCCGACAGCAACGGCTTTGAACGATGCAGAGCTTTATTACACCTCTGGTTCTACAGAAACCTTGCTCACAACCGCGGCATTGAATGGGCTTGCAGCAGGAACTTATCCTCTGACGCTCAAATTTCATTCTACAGTCGCAACAGGAGGCACAATAACCTTGGTTGTTGCCGCAGCTGCTTCTAACATTGCAGAAGTAAATATTGCACCGATAATTGCAGACGCTCCCGAATGGGATTGGGCTTACTGCGCTCAAATGCTTGCAAATGCAAGACTTGCACGCGAAGGCTCTGCTGCATCGTCAAAAGAAGCTTATGATGCATTGATTGCAATATATTCCGCAAATGACAGAACATTTACAGAAGATGATATTTGGGATACTTTGACAAGAGTTTCACTCACCGATACTGCCAAAGCTACACGCTATATCTATACCGGCGGTGCTACCACAGGCGGAACGACATTTAAGCCTGTCACAAACACAACCGGTTATAACGAAGATAGATTTTTTGAAGAAGTGAGTGCAGGAAAAGCATGCATATTATTGCTTAAATCAATCGCAACTCCTAACGACTTAAACGCTGCAAGATATGTTGTTCTTTGCGGAGTAAACAAAGATAATCATACCTTTAAAATTGCCGACCCCGTTGCAAATACAACTGCATGGTATCCATCAGACGCTTTTTACAACGGTGGTGCTATGGGCAACAGTGATCTGAAATTCAGCGGCTCTGTTATTGAGTTTAACTGATAAAAACACATGTGTAACAGCGGAGAGATTCTCCGCTGTTACATAAGCTGTTTAGTAATATTTTTACTTATAATTGAATAATTTTACATTTAGTGAAACTTTTTAGCACTTTGAAAAGTATTATAAGTGAAAACAAGATTTTCAGAAAGGATGAATTCTATCATGAAAAAATTTATCATTATCACAACACTCACACTAAGCACGCTGCTGTCCTCGGTCACTGCTTTTGCAAATACAAGTGTTAAAGAATCACTCCCTAACAAGCCACCTTTAAGTACAAAATATGCAACTTCATTTGACGAAATGAGTGCGGAAATAAAGAAAACTCTTGAAGACAGCAGTTTCTATGAGCAGGACGGAAAGCATCTGATAACAATTTTCAACGGTCCTTATTTGAAATATACTTTCTGTTCAAGCGATGTCGTAACTCGTGCGGATTTTAAAATTGACAATGTAGAAACCGATTGGATAGGCAAATTGTCCTCCGACAATACTCTTGATGTACGAATAATAACAATAAAAACAACATATTCCTCTATAGAGTTTCCGGAAGATCCGCCAAGCTATCATTCACGAAGTTATGTGTGTATCTATGGTGACAAAGCCGAAAAGTGGTTTGCTTTCTATGGCTCAGACCTGCGTCCGCCGAAAAAACAGCCGGGCGTATATTGGACAAGTGAGCCTACCTTTTCTACTGCCGAAAAGGGCGGCAGCTCATATTATCCGATATTTACCCTAAATGACACCTTTGCCGATTCCTATGATATGGGTGATTTCGGAGAATTGAACTTCCGTATCTATTACTCCGACCCTGATTGGCTCGTTGTTGACCATTTTGATATTGTTCTTGATGGTCTGAATCACACTGTAACATGGGATGATATAACATGCACTTCAAACTTCAAGACATTTTTTGTAGATTATGGTTCGTCAAGAGATGACAACGAACTCTATGTAAAATATAAACAGCTTTACGGCTCTCTTGAAGAAAATGACCCTTTCAGTGACAAAAAGAACAGCAGTAAAGACAAAAATAAGGATAAAGATAAAAAGACATCAGATAATGAACCAACATGGCGGATTCCTCTTCCAACCGAAGAACCGGATAAAAAGGACAATGCAACCACCTCGGACGAAAAAACAACCGAGACTCCGACACCCACAGAAAAAACCTCCGAGACACCGACCGAAAAGCCGTCCGAAACACCGGCACCGACCGAAAAGCCGTCCGAGCCGACTATCCCCTCGGCTGAGCCAACCACTCCTCCCCCGGCTGATACGGACGGAACTCAAACCGCAGTCTACCTAAACGGTCAGCTTTTGGAATTTTCCGAATCACCTGTCACATTCAACGACCGTGTGCTTGTCCCGATGCGCAAAATCTTTGAAGCATTGGATGCGGACGTTGACTGGAATCAAGACAATATGTCGGTTTCGGCTCAAAAGGACGGCACTTTGATTAACATGCAAATCGGCAGCACCCTCTTCCAAAAAGACGACAGCAAAATCACACTTGACACTGCTCCGATTTTGGTGAATGACACAACCTTGGTTCCGATTCGTGCAATTGCCGAAGCATTCGGTGCAAACGTTGTGTGGAATAGCGTCGATAAATCGGTAGTTATCGAAACTAAGTAGCGACTACCACATTCAGAAAGGATGGACTCTATCATGAAAAAATTTATCATTATCACAACACTCACACTAAGCACGCTACTGTCCTCGGTCACTGCTTTTGCAAATACTGATGTGGGTAAGGCATTGCCTAACAAAACTTCTCTGAACTCAACCTATGCGGAATCATATAACGAATTAGATTCCGAGCAGAAAAAGAGCATACGCAACACCGGTGCGTATTATCTGAATGGGGCGCACATGGTTTACAATTTCGACGGAATCGAGTTTGACGCTGATTCTACATGCAGCAGCGAAGTCACCTGCCGCGCAGACTTTACAATCAATAACGTTGAAACCGACTGGATAGACAAACTATCCTCCGACAATACGCTGAATGTAAGAATGCTTACAATTAACACCTCACTAAACCCCGGCTTTATTTCAAAAGATTACTTATGCATCTATGGCGACAAAGCCGAAAAATGGTTTATGCTCGGCGAACACAACTTTTTACCACCGTCAAAGTCTAAAGACTCATCTGCAGCCTTTAAAGATTATAATCCTGTTTTTTCAAGTGAAGAAAAGGGATTTGCCGCTTATCATCCGATTGTCACCCTCAAAAAAGACTATGTTGACACATTTGAAACGGATGACTTCGAAAATATAAAATTTAATATATACTACTCCGACGCGGATTGGTTTTATGTTGATCACTTTGATTTTATTCTTAACGGACTAAATCAAACTGTTACATGGGATGACATAACTTATACCCCCAATTTTAAAGCCTTTTTTGTTCAAGGATATTCTGACTTTATAAATGGCGGAGGAATTGACGAAAGACAAGTTAAATTTGACGAAATCTACAACAATGACACTCAAACTACACCCGATAAAACGGATGATACGTCTAAATCGGACGAAAAAACAACCGAGACTCCGACACCCACAGAAAAAAACTCCGAGACACCTTCCGAAACACCGGCACCGACCGAAAAGCCGTCCGAGCCGACTATCCCCTCGGCTGAGCCAACCACTCCTCCCCCGGCTGATACGGACGGAACTCAAACCGCAGTCTACCTAAACGGTCAGCTTTTGGAATTTTCCGAATCACCTGTCACATTCAACGACCGTGTGCTTGTCCCGATGCGCAAAATCTTTGAAGCATTGGATGCGGACGTTGACTGGAATCAAGACAATATGTCGGTTTCGGCTCAAAAGGACGGCACTTTGATTAACATGCAAATCGGCAGCACCCTCTTCCAAAAAGACGACAGCAAAATCGCACTTGACACTGCTCCGATTTTGGTGAATGACACAACCATGGTTCCGATTCGTGCAATCGCCGAAGCATTTGGCGCAAATGTCGTATGGAACAGCGTCGATAAATCGGTAATTATCAAAACTAAGTAGCGACTACCACATTCAGAAAGGATGAATTCTATCATGAAAAAATTTATCATTATCACAACACTCACCCTAACCACATTGCTGTCCTCGGTCACTGCTTTTGCAAATACAAGTGTTAAAGAAGCACTCCCCAATGTACCATCGGTTGATACAGGGTACGCCGCCTCATTCGACGAGTTGACACCGGAGCAACAAGAAAGTGTAACTCAATACGGTACTTACGAATCGGATGGGATTCGCCATGCTATAGCGGTTTTTAACGGTAAATGGAGAAAATTTTCACTATGCGACAGCGAAATAACTATGCGTGCTGATTTCACAATAAAAAATGTAGACACCGATTGGATTGACAAATTATCTTCCGATAACACTCTTAATGTGCGTATAATACAAGTCAAAGTAACCGGCAGATCATTGGAATTTCCCGAAGATGAGCCCAGTTATCGTTACAGAGAGTATGCTTGCGTATATGGTGACAAAGCTGCAAAATGGTTTTATCAAGCTAATTTTGATTTGCAGCCGCCTGAAAAGTTGACACTTCCCGGAGTCCGTACCGACAACATCATTCTGTCTGATAACGAAAAGGGTTGTGCTGCATTCTTCCCGATTGTAACAGTGTCCGACACCTATACCGACAACACTGAAACAGACGATTTCGGAGAATTAAGATTTTTCATTTATTATTCAGACCCCGATTGGATGATTGTAGATCATCTTGAACTTCGTCTTGACGGACTGTCAGAAACAATAAATTGGGATGATATAACATATACATCTAACTTTAAATACTATTTTGTTCATGTAGGATTATATCGTGACAGTAATGAACGTTACATAAAATTCAAACAGCTTTACGGCTCTCTTGAAGAAAATGACCCTTTCAGTGACAAAAAGAACAGCAGTAAAGACAAAAATAAGGA
>CAKSQL010000043.1 GCA_934486735.1 uncultured Clostridia bacterium
TTCCTCAGCGTTCAAAACGAACCCGACGGCGTACTTTGCGTACTCCGAGTGGTTCGCTTTTGGGCACTGAGGTCATTTTTTACATCCCTAAGAGTTTTTCTTTATGATTTTGAGCCTTGTATGTTCCTCTCGCTCTTTTTCTTCCAGGGAGTTTGAGATGTCCTTCGATAATCCCTCGTAAAGAGGAATTGTTATATTTTTGAGCGCGTTGGCTCTTTTTTGTGTCTTTTTGATGTTCATGGCTAAACGATAAACCGCGTTTTCGATTTCCGCCAGACGAACGGTGAGCTTTTTCACCTTTGTGAATTTAATCATGGCATCGTCTAAGGCTGAACTTGTTCCGTAAAGTCCATAAGGCAGGGAATCGTTTTTCTCGTCTATGCTGACCGTCGGAATCTCAACACCCATAACACTTCTGAGCTTTATCTGCACACTTTCCTCAACGACAACGGCATGCATAAGCTCTTTCACATGCTCGACTCCCATGACGAGGTTGGCAGAACCAAGGGCCTTGTATGCCTCGGCAAAGGTGCTTTCTATGTTCGCTTGAATTTCCTTTGCTTCCTCTATCAGCTGCATCATTTCGCGGATGAGAATGTTGCGCTTTTTGTCAAGCATTTCATAGCCTTGCGTTGATAGCTTGAGAGTGTTCTTTACTGTCATGAGGTTTCCTTTTGTTGGTGCTACCGACTTATTCATTCGCTTTTCCCTCCTTATTTTGAATTTTTATATCAATTCTTGTTTACTGCCGATTGACTTTGTGCCGCAGCGCCAATATCTTTTATTGTACTTTTGCAGCCTGCGCCATGTGACGCTTATTTTTCGCGCTGCTCTCAGTCCTTCCGCTATTCAAGCGCGGAAACAACAGATTGCCGACTAAAGACACGCGACGTACCCGGGATACTTCATGCCGCTGCAGCCTGTGACATGCAATTCTTATTTTTCGCGCGGTTTTGATCTCTCTGTAACTTGAGCGCGGAAAAGAAGCAAGCAGATTATCGGCTAAAGACGCGCCGACGTACGCGGGTACTTCATGCCGCTGCGGCCGGTGAGATGCGACGCTTATTTTTCGTGCGGTTTTTATCTCTCTGTAACTTGAGCGCGGAAAAGAAGCGAGCAGATTATCGGCTAAAGACGCGCCGACGTACGCGGGTACTTCAAGCGGCTGTAGCCGGTGAGATGCGACGCTTATTTTTCGTGCGGAGCATAGTACTTGTCGAGAATCTCGTCACTTACCCTGTCAAGCTCTGTACGCGGCAGCATGCCCAACAGCTCCCAACCCATGTCGAGAGTGGTTTCGATATTTCTATTATCATTCTTATCCTGGTTGAGGAATTTTTCCTCAAATGCGCGTCCGAATGCCAGGTACTTCTTATCTATATCCGAAAGCTCGTCCTCACCTATTACCGATGCAAGACTGCGCGCATCCTCAACCTTTGAGTAAGCCGCAAAAAGCTGATTCGACAGTGCAGGATGATCCTCGCGCGTGAAGCCCTCGCCGATACCGTCCTTCATGAGTCGCGACAGCGACGGCAGGATTGCAACCGGCGGATAGATACCTTTAAGTGACAGATTTCTGTCAAGAACTATCTGACCCTCGGTGATATATCCGGTCAAGTCAGGTACAGGGTGCGTGATATCGTCATTCGGCATTGTCAGGATAGGCACTTGTGTTACAGAGCCTTTGGCATCCTTTACTATGCCTGCGCGTTCGTACAGCGACGCCAGGTCGGAATAAAGATATCCCGGGAAGCCTTTTCGTGACGGAATCTCGCCCTTTGACGACGAAATCTCACGCAATGCCTCGGCGTACGATGTCATATCGGTGAGTATTACAAGCACGTGCATATTATGCGTAAATGCAAGATATTCCGCCGCTGTCAGTGCACAGCGCGGAGTGATTATTCTTTCAACAACAGGGTCATTGGAAAGATTTAAGAACATTACAACCTTTTGCAGAACGCCGCTTTCCTCAAACGAGCGTTTGAAGTAATTCGCAACGTCGTGCTTTACGCCCATTGCCGCGAACACGATTGCAAAATTATCGCCGTCGCCCTCGGCATCGGCAATCTTCGCCTGGGACGCAATCTGCACCGCCAGAGCATCATGCGGCATACCGTCGCCCGAGAAGATAGGCAGCTTCTGCCCTCTTATCAGCGTGGACAGTGAATCTATGGACGAGATACCGGTCTGAATAAAGTTATTCGGGTAAACTCTCGCCACCGGATTTATCGGCTTTCCGTTTACGTCACGCGTTTCATCTGCGAAATAGTCGCCCAGACCATCTATCGGTCTGCCTATTCCGTCCATCGTTCTGCCGAGCATTTCCTTTGAGAGCGCCAGCTCCATCGGCTTGCCGGTCATTTTTGTTTTTGTATTTGTCAGCGACAGTCCGGTTGTTCCCTCAAAAACCTGAACAACGGCTTTATCGCCCGAAATTGCTATGATACGTCCCATTCTCTTGGTCTTTTCATCGACCGTCATGGTGACAACTTCTTCATATGATGCCCCTCTGACGCCTTCAATGACAGCCAGAGGACCTTCAACATTTTTCAATCCGATATATTCAATTGCCATAACGAATTTCCTCCTTACCGTCAGTTAGCCTTAACAATCTGCGCCAGGGTGTCGGAAACCTTGGCTTTAAGCTCATCAAGCGCCTTTAAATTATCATTCGAAATATTATATTTCATTCTTATAACTTCATCTATGATTCCGCTCTTGCGAACCTCTGAAAGAACGATATTATTCGAAACGACCTCCATAATGCCTTTATAAAGTGCAATGATGACTTCCATCATTTTATTCTGCTTTTCAAGCGGCACATAGGTATCGTCCTTATGATATGCGTTCTGCTGCAGGAATCCCAGTCGGATAACCCTTGCAACCTCCAAAACGGCGCGCTGTTCATCGGGCAGCACGTCCTCGCCGATAAGCTTTACAATCTCCATGAGATTGCTTTCCTCCTGGAGAATACTCATCAGCTGAGCGCGGTTTTTAAGGAATCTCTTATCGATATGCTCGGAATACCAATCACTCAAATCGTCCATATACTCCGAATAGCTTGTCAGCCATGCGATAGCGGGATAGTGACGCGCATATGCAAGGCTCTTGTCAAGCGCCCAGAAGCATCTTATAAATCTCTTTGTATTCTGAGTTACCGGCTCGGAGAAGTCCGCACCCTGCGGCGATACCGCACCGATAATTGTGACAGAACCCTCTGTTCCGTTCAAATTATCCACATAGCCGGCACGCTCGTAAAAGCCCGAAAGTCTCGATGCCAAATATGCAGGGAAGCCCTCCTCGGCAGGCATTTCCTCAAGTCGTCCCGATATTTCTCTCAGAGCCTCCGCCCAACGCGAGGTCGAGTCAGCCATGATTGCGACATGATATCCCATATCTCGGTAATACTCTGCCAATGTGATACCTGTGTATATGCTTGCTTCACGCGCCGCAACAGGCATGTTCGAGGTGTTTGCTATAAGCACCGTTCTGTCCAACAACGGCTTGTTTGATTTCGGGTCGAGCAGCTCGGAGAACTCCTCCAAAACCTGAGTCATTTCGTTTCCGCGCTCTCCGCAGCCGATATATACGATGATATCGGCGTCCGACCACTTTGCAAGCTGATGCTGAGTCATTGTCTTACCCGTTCCGAAGCCGCCCGGAATTGCAGCCGCGCCGCCCTTTGCAATCGGGAACATGGTATCGACAATTCTCTGTCCGGTAATCAGCGGAGTAGATATCTGACGGCGGTTATGATAAGGTCTCGCCTGCTTTATCGGCCACTCCTGCTTCATTGTTATTTCTTTTTCGCCAAATTCGGTCTTGATTTTTGCGATTGTTTCGGAGATTGTATACTCGCCGTCTGCGGCAACCCAAGTAACATCGCCCGAGACATCGGGCGGCAGCATTACCTTATGCATTATCAGCGAGGTTTCCGGAACCTCGGCGATGATGCTGCCCGGCTCCAATTTATCTCCGACCTTTACTTTCATTGTTGTGCTCCACTTTTTCTTCTCGTCAAGAGATGAAAGTGTGAGTCCTCTGCCTATAAACGATCCGGAAAGGTCTCTGATATCTCTCAAAGGACGCTCGATTCCGTCAAATATATTGGAAAGTATGCCGGGAGCAAGTGTTACCGAGAACGGCTTGCCCATTGAGAAAACCGGTTCGTTCGGCTTCAGACCGGTGGTTTCCTCATAAACCTGAATTATTGTCACATCGGATTTTACGCCTATGACCTCGCCGATAAGGCGCATATTGCCCACAAGCACCATTTCCTGCATTTTAAAGCTGTCATTGCCCTTAGCTTCAACTACCGGTCCGTTAATTCCGTAGATATATCCTTCGTTTTGTTTCAAATTTACCGCCACCTTACGCTTTGATTGACAATCCGCTTGTCTTTAAAAAATTATGATGCTCGTTTTCAAGCATCTCTTTGATTGAGTAATCGACCGAAATATGCGCGTTGCGCACAATCGCGCCGCCGATAATATTATCGTTTGTTATCTCAAACACTCGGCTTCCCGGAATTTCCTTTTCTATTGCCTCTTTAAATTTCATATCGCGCGGCATGACATAAATATCTCCGCCGCCTGCTTCGTCCGCTGCTTTTTTTGCCTTTTCGGCGAGCCAGCCCTCATAAGCCTCGGATTCTATAAACTCTTCAAGCCTTGCCTTTGCTTTTTCAAAGACATCTGCTATAATTTCCTCACGTTTTTTTATAACTTCCTTTTTAAGCTCCATCTCAATTTTCAGGACTCTCTCATTGCTTTCTTTGGAATATTTCGCAACCGCCTTTTGAATGTCCTCATATGCATCGCCCAAAAGCTCAATTTCCTTTTTTTCTATCGCCGAGTTTTTCTTTTTATCGATTTCGGCAACAATCTGCTCCTTTTTGGCTTCCGCCTCATTCAATATCGTTTTTGAGAAAATCGCAAGCTTTTTTTCCAAGTCTGCCATAATTCTTCATTCCTTTCCTTTAGGCACGTCTGCTACATTTTCAATCCGATCGCCTCGCGCACATAGCTGTTGATACTGTTCACTATGTCTCTGCTGCCATGGCGGTCGGGGATTTCGACAATCAGCGGCACCGGTCTTGTCAGCTTCATGCTGCTGATTTTCTCGGGAATAAGCTTGCCGAGCTTCTCAGTCAGCAAAACTATTCCTATATCCTCTGATGCGCACACCTTATCAAGCTCCCTTGACACCTCGTCCGCCTCGTGTACCACGCAGCCCTCTATTCCTGCAAGGCGCATGCCTATCTGAGTATCTATATTATCACTTATCAAATACATTTTCATTTCTTTGGTTGCTCCTTTCCGCGTGGTGATTCGAGGGGCAGCCGCCCGGCCGCCCCATAAAGACGAAATCAGCTGAACAAAATCAACAGCGAGATGATCAAGCCGTAGAGCGCGATACCCTCGGCAAGAGCAACGAAGATAAGAGTTTTACCCATAATCTTTTCGTTTTCGCTCATCGCTCCGATTGCGGCAGATGCTGCCGATGCAACGGCGATACCGCCGCCTATGCCCGAAAGACCTGTTGCCAATGCGGCACCGACGTACATAAGTCCGCCCTGAGCAGCCTCAGCGCCGCCCTCTGCTGCCGCAAATGCTGCCGGTGCTCCGCAGAGCATTGCAACGCTTGCGATTCCGAACAGACTGAAGAAGCTGATTGCATTCATAAGCAAGCACGCCTTGCCCTTTGTTTTTCCGCTTGCACGATACCAAATATAGGGAACTGCCACACTGAGAACCATTAACACCAATAAAACTTTTAACAACATAATTTTTTCCTCCGTTTTTTCATAATTATTTTAATTTTTCAAAATCGCCGGCCGACTCCCGCGCCGCAGGCGAGAGGTTCTGCCGGAAACATTTTAATTATTGCTTATAAACTGTTTGCCGTCACCCTTGAAATACCTGCTGAACATCTCGTAATATTCAAGTCTGAGCACCTGGATGCCGACAATAAGTCCCTCAAGACCCATAACCAGGGCGTTTCCGAAAATCTTTACGATTATTCCGCCCGCTCCGCTGCCTGCAAGCATTGTAACCGCCATCATCATTCCGACATGGATAATTGCAAATGCGCCGACACGCAGGAAAGAGATTGTATTTGTCACAAAGCTCAAAAGCACATCGAACATTTCGAAGAAGCTTTCCACAAAGAACATTCCGTCCTTCTTCATCCAGTTTTTATCACCCTTCAAAAGCTCGGACAGTGGCTCCTGCAGGAACATCAGCACGAATGTGACGAGCATCAATATTCCCAAAAGCTTTGAGCTGATTCCCAGATTCTTTACCATGTTCAGAATTAAAAGCAGCATGCTCACGTAGAATATCATTCCCGAAACGCCGTTCGGACTGAACAGAAACGTACCCCATTCCTTTTCCCTCGCCGAGTTTATCAGATTCAGGAACATGCATATGATTATAATCGCAACTCCCAGTGCAACCGCGCCTATCAGCATGAACATAATCTGATCTATCGGCTCAATCAATCTGACCGATTTGAGCAGCTCCTCATTGCCGAATACACTTCCGTAAACAAACCCGAATCCGATTCCCGAGACCCCGACTGCGGATATGATTGCCGCGAGCCGGTTTTTGGTTTTCCTGTAGAGTATATATCCGAATATTGCAAACAGTGCGCTCTGTCCGACGTCGCCGAACATTATGCCGTAGAGCAGGAAGTACGAAACTGCCAGGAAGAAGGTCGGGTCTATTTCGCCGTACCTCGGCAAGCCGTACATATTCACAAACATCTCAAACGGCTTTATTATTTTAGGATTCTTCAGCTTCGTCGGCGGCTTTGCAACCCTTGCCAGGTTCTCCGCCTCTTCAATGAAGAATATCACGCTATCGTCATTGTGTGCCTGCTTTTCAAGTGCTTTGGCATCCTTGACAGGCATCCAACCGACTAAATAGAAGAAATCGGTGCTGTGTGCCGCTTTCTTTTTAATCTGTTCGTAGCCCGCCTGCTTTTTCGTGTAGTTGTAAATCGCGGATAACAGACCCTTTTCGCTTTCGGCAAGCTTTTTCATTTCCTTATCGCACCGCTCGATATCCGAGGTCAGAACCTCGTTCTGCTTTGTCAGATACCCCTGCGTTGCCTTCGGAGTGCCTATCGCCGCGTCGGGGATATCAAATTCGTCGAAGTAGAGCGAATCGAACACCGCGTTTATTCTGTCCGACTCGGTTTTCGGTGCAAAGTAGAAGCCCCAGATATCGTCCTTTTCCTCCGACGTCTTAACGAATATCGCGTCAAGGTCGCCCAAAAAGGTTTTAAGGGTCATGTAGCTGCTTCTCGGCATTCTGCCGAAATGGTAATCGGTAAATTGAAAATGCAAAAGCTTATTCAAGTCCACATCCACATTTTCAAATGCGTCAAACTGGTGAATAATCCTGTTATTTTCGTTTATCCGCGAAGTATTTGAGGACTTTTCCTCCTCGGCGAGAGATATTTTTTTCTTCAGCTCATTCAGCGTCTCGAAAATCTCATCGTCGCTCATGTCAAGCTCGCCGCCCGATTTCTCGGGCTCAAGCCCGGCGCTGTCCATAATTTCCTTTGTCATTTTGAAAAGCGTGTCATATCGGTTGTCCTCGGTGAACGGGAGCAGCTTTTCGCCGTTTTCGAGAACCGATAACGCATTTTCCAAATGAATTTCCTTGCCAACAACGTAGTCCGAAACGACTTTATTGAAACAGTCAAGCTTTCCGGCTATCGTCACAGCCTCCATCTTTAAAACTGACAAGAAATCATCTCCTTTTTATTCCGCCGCAATGCGCTCTTTTTCAAAAGCGCCCCGGCTTCCTTTTTTTTATTTGCTGTCCGATATCTTTTCTCTACCCGGTGTAAATATATCTTTTCACAAGCTCCGGGTCGGTCTGATATCTTATTCCCTCTATTATCGTCTCCAGATTTTCCACCTCGGTCACATACATATCAAAATATGCAAAAACCTCGGTTATTGTCTCGGGATTGAGCTTATATGCCTTTTTTGCATTTTCAAAGCATATTCTTTTGAAATTGTGCTCAATCAGGAACTCGCCGCCGTCCGATTCAAGAATATCGGAATATCTGCTTTCGGCAATCTCTCTTTCACAGGTCTCGGTGCTGTCCGCCTCGACCATCGCGGTGATTTCCTCCTTTGATAATCTGTAATATATCGGAATCAGATATGTGTAAATCAGCTCCGGCGGAGTCCTGAAATATCTTTTACATCGGTATATCCACATAATATTCATGTAGTCGATTTGCTGTCCGATATATTTTTTAAGCGTTTCTCTTTGATTTTTTTCGACATATCGTGCAATTGCCGTCCACAGCGTTTTGAAGTAAAGGCTGTCGAGCATCATGCACACAGTCGGGTAATCGGCATCGGTCGAAACCGCGTGTCTCAAGGTTGTGTAAAACACGCTGTTTTTGCATGCCTCTGCCACCGCCGCGAGACTCTCGCTTTGCATCAGCTGAGATATATTGATGTCCGAGTGCTTTTCGAAAAATTCGCCCTTGAACCTGTCCATATGCCGATTATATGTCTTTTCGTGATTGAAGCAGTCCCGCAGCACACTTTTCAGCGCGTCTATCTCGTCACGCATGAAAAAGCATCGTATAAGCCGCCTCTGATTCAAGTCCACAAACACATAAAGCTTAAGATAATCGCTGCGCTTTCTTTGGTCCAGACTGTCCTCTATCTGACCGCGGTGGACATCATTTTCGTTAAGGTCTGCCAAAAACGGCTCATATGCCGTCTGCTTGAGATAGGCACAAGCCTCGCTGACAGTACGCTTTTCCAAAAGCTGTCCGTACTCGGTCTCGGTGAGGTGTCCGGCGCGCATCGCCTTAAGCTTTGCGGAAAGTGCGCAAAATTCACTTCCCACAACAATCACCTCCGGTCTGTAATTTTACTCAATGCCCAATGCTGCTTTATATATTGAATCAACCCACTCGGATTCCTTTTCGCGGTAAATCTCATCGAGCTTGTCGGCAGCGCCGGCATACTGCTTTTTGATCTCTTCTATTTTCTTATCCGCGTATTCCGACTCGGTTTTTTGAATTGTTTCATATTTTGTATTTACTCTTGTTTCTATGTCGGTCTTCATTTCGTCGACCTTTTCGTTTATGTCGGAATCCAAACCCTTTTTCAACTTTTGTGCGTCACGCATAATCGCCTGAGCCTGTTCTTCAATATTTATGATTTTATTGATTATGTTTTCCATAATTTGTATTCCTCCTTTTAAAGTTTTCTTTGCAATGTCAGTTTTTAAGACTTTGCAGCGGAGCGGGGATTCTGCCGCCACGCTTTATGAACTCGGTGCTTTTTTCCTTTTTGACCGCCATAACCGGACCGCTGCCCAAAAGTCCGCCGAATTCGACCGTATCGCCGACCTTTTTGCCCGGCGCGGGTATAATTCTCACAGCGGTGGTCTTTGTGTTCACCATTCCGATTGCCGCCTCGTCGGCGATGATTGCCGAGATTGTCTCGGCGTCGGTGTCGCCCGGAATCGCTATCATGTCGAGTCCGACCGAGCATACACAGGTCATAGCCTCTAATTTTTCAAGGGTAAGCACGCCGCTTTTTGCCGCCGCTATCATGCCTGCGTCCTCGCTGACCGGGATAAACGCTCCGGAAAGTCCGCCGACATAGGACGACGCCATAACTCCGCCCTTTTTAACCGCGTCATTGAGCAGCGCAAGCGCCGCCGTTGTTCCATGAGTTCCGCATTGCTCCAATCCCATTTCTTCGAGGATATACGCCACGCTGTCACCCACAGCCGGTGTGGGTGCGAGCGACAAGTCCACGATTCCGAACGGGACATTGAGTCTTTTTGATGCCTCCCGGGCAACAAGCTGACCCATTCTTGTTATCTTAAACGCCGTCTTTTTAATGGTCTCGGCAACCACTCCGAACGGCTCGCCCTTTACCTTTTCAAGCGCACATTTCACAACTCCCGGACCGCTGACTCCGACATTTATCACCGAGTCGCCCTCGCCCTCGCCATGGAATGCGCCTGCCATGAACGGGTTGTCCTCAACCGCGTTGCAGAACACAACCAGCTTTGCGCAGCCGAATCCCGCGTTGTCGGCAGTAAGCTCTGCGGTTCTTTTTATCACTCTACCCATCTGCGCCACCGCGTCCATATTTATACCGGCGCGAGTTGAGCCGACATTAACGCTTGAACAAACTATATCGGTCGAGGCAAGCGCTTCGGGGATTGAGTCTATCAAGAGCCTTTCGCCCTTGGTGTAGCCCTTGTGCACCAATGCACTGTAGCCGCCGATGAAGTTTACGCCGACCGCCTTTGCAGCCTTATCGAGCGTTTTTGCGACCTTAACACAGTCCGCGATATCGGGATTTTCAAGTCCGTCTATAATTGTCGCCGCCGGAGTTACCGAGATACGCTTGTTTATAATCGGGATTCCCATCTGCTCCTCGATTTTTTCGCCGGTTGCGACAAGGTCCTTTGCATAGGTTGTTATCTTGTTGTAAATCTTTTCACAAGCCCGGTCGACGTTCGGGTCGACACAGTCCTTTAAGGAAATTCCCATCGTGATTGTTCTTATGTCAAGATTCTCCTTGTCAATCATATTGATTGTTTCAAGGATTTCAAAAGGATTTATCATTTTTCCGACTCCTCCTTTATATTCTGTGCATCGATGAGAATAGCTCCTCATTCTGCAAGTGTATCGAAACGCCGATTTCCTTTGCTGCCGCGTCCAGCTTTTCGGTCATGTCCTTAACTGTCGAGGACGGCATATCCACCAGCATTATCATTGTGAACAAATCCTGCATAATCGTCTGCGAGATGTCCAGGATGTTTACATTATTTTCATACAGGACTCCGCTGACCCTTGCTATAATGCCGGTCTTGTCCTTGCCTACTACGGTAACAACAGCTCTCATATCAAATCTCCATTCCAATACTACTTATTAAAATATTTTCTTTTATTCTATATATAATAATACTTTTATTTTGAAAAATCCACCTCAAAGCAGACTGAGTTTAGGCATTTTAAGCATGTTACAGAAATATATTCCTAAAATACTCCGTTTTTTTTATTATTCCTTCTGTTTGCTTCAATTTTCGCGTACATTTGTGTATTTTGATGATAAACTTGTTTATAATCAACAAATTTTGCTAATTTTTTTCAAAACATTTGGAAGTTAGCATAATCAATATTATACCGCACAATTATCAAAATTATTGATTGTGAATATTGGCTGTTGACAAAACAGGAAAAAAATAGTATAATATAACCATATAATAATTATATTTCAAAATAAACAATTTACTATATCAAAGGAAGACAGCGATGAAAGTTTTATCAAAGCAGAGAAACAGCCGCATGTGTATCATCTGCGGCTTGGATAATCCGGCAGGAGTCCGGGCAAAATTTTATAATATGGAGGACGGCTCGGTGGTGTCGCCGTTTCAATTTTCCGATGTTCATCAGAGCTATCCGGGCAGGGTTCACGGAGGAATGATAACCGCCATGCTTGACGAGCTGGGGCTTCGCGCCGTATGGCAGCGCGAGCCGGACACATGGGGCGTCACGATGTCGCTTTCGACAAAATTCCGAAAGCCCGTTCCGTACAACACGCCTCTTTTTGCAAAGGGGATATTGCTTTTGTCGAATCATAGATTTATAAAAACCGAGGCGCATATTTTCGATGCGAACGGGAATAAGCTTGCAAGCGCGGAGCTTGACTATATTAAGCTTGCTCCGGAGCAGATATCGAGCGCCGACGCGCACGAGGAAATGTGCTATTTTATCAAAGACGACGTTGCCGAAATCGACTGCCCTTGATAAAAAATGCAGATATAAGAGACTTTTGAAAAATCCGTAACACAAAAACGGAGATATTATCGGGCTATCAAAGCCGGATAACAGAATAAATTTTGTCTGTCCGACAGCCTAAACTTATATGCAGCTCTTTTTAGGGGGAGTAGACTCCCTCAGCAGGCTGCGCCGACAGCTCTTGAAGAGAGGGAGCCCTATGCCCTCCTCGCCGAGGAAGGCGTCATTTCCAAAGGAAATGGCGGGTGGAGTCATCCGGCTGTTTTTCCGCTTTCCGAGCATTTTAGCTCAATAAAATCAAAACTCCGATCTTTCAAAATCGGAGTTTTGATTACTTTTTTAGCTGCAATTTTTTATTTTACCGTTCTTCAATGCACGGCTGCATTTTTGCTCATTCGTCGTCATCGTCGAATATAAATATCCAGCCCATGCCTATCGGAGCGAGGAAAATGACCAAAAGTCCGATCAGGTGAAACGCTGCCGCAGAATAGGGCACTGCGAGGGCGGCATTGGTATATCTCAAAAATTTTGTGACCGCAAAAAGCCACGTATACGCCCGGGACGGCGAAATGAGGTAGACGACAACGCCGAGCATGGCAAACAAAGCATATGCCGCCACATTGGAAGTATAGTATAAAAATTTATCTCTCAAATCAAAATAACAATTGCGCAGCATTTTGAAATTCATCGCCGCAAATACAAGCACGCCTGCCGCCATTCCCACAAGAAGCGTATTTTTTCCCGCCAAAATCTTTCCCAGATTCAGCAGGGTTAAAACCACCGATACGACCGTACTCGTCAAAAACAACTCCAGAAATCTGCGTATAATAATTCTCAATGCAATATTTCCCATATACAAGTCCTTCTCTATTTTGTTGCTATTGCAACGGTTCTTGTTTCTTCATTCCATAGAACGTCCGCGTCCAGACTCTCGGCAATCGCACGAACCGGGACCAAAGTATAGTCGCTGTCGATGAACGGTGCGGCATCAAGCTCGGTAACTTGGTTGTCGGCGCTTTCAGTTGACTGAACCGACATTTTGGGCACGCCTATTTTCAAGGTTATGAATTTGTTTCCCTTTGTTGCAAAAATAAGCTGATCCGCGCCCGCCCACGAGACATCCGCGCCGAGTTTTTCAAAAATCGAGCGCATGGGGAGCATTGTTCTGCCGTTCACAATCTGTGCCGGAATCGGCGTGCTGAGGACATTTCCGTCAACTGTAACGGTTATTTCATTATCCGCGGCAAAAGCAGCCGTCGAAAAAATCATCGCGGCTCCCAAAGCAATAGATAATACAAACTTTTTCATATTCCACAAACCCTTTCTATAGCCAAAAGGCGGCGGCTTTCCGCCGCCCTTATCGTTTGATTATTCAAAAACGCTTACAAAGTCTTTGTTTGAAACCTGCTCCGCTCCGTCAAACGACTTCGGCAATGTGTTGAGTGTGCCGCTCTCCTGCATGACATCCTCGGTTTCAAATTCAAATATTTTCATTTCGGGTACTTCATACTTTTTCATTATTCCTGTCCCTCCTTATAATCTGCAAAGAATCGATCCCAGTTCACCGAGCAGCCGACTGCCTCAGACCAGAATGTTCCCTCGGCTGTCGTTACATATGCCTTTGCGTAGTATGTTCCGGTCTTGCCCTCCGGCACTTTAACGATATCGCCCTGGAATACGCTTGAATGATTTGTTGTATTAACAGCGCCGTCAACAGCCGGAACAGCCGCGATATCGCTTGCGTTTATGTACTTGATTCCCGATGCCGTAACTTCGCCCTCGGGAGCTGTTTTGAACATGAATCTCATCAAGCCATACTTCTTATCACCGAGTACGTAGCTGCCCGAATCGGTGTCGGTCTCCCATGCCAATACCTTTTTGGTGTTATACAGACCTGTTGTCTCGTCCTTTACAAGAGTAAAGCCGTCCACGCAGAATTTCGATGCGTCTGTGCTGAATGTTCCGCCGCTGATTACTTCAAGCTTCGGATAATTTTCTTTCTGTACGGCACTTCTGTCGTCCTTGATTTCTCCGTTTAAGGTACCGTTTTTAATCGAAAGGCTGAAATTCTCGGGCTCGGCAGGGTCTCCGTTTGAAACCTGAATATTGCCTGTTATTGTACCTGTCATCTTTTCGTCCAGGGTTACGGATACCGCCGGATAAGCCGGATACCAGCCGCCGTAAACGTCAAATGCGTATTTTCCAGGTGCTGCTATGATATTTGTATCTCCCGTCAAAACGGTGTGTCCGTTATTGTTCGAAAGAACATACTTACCGTAATTTACACTCGGATTTCCTCCGTTTTCGTCTGTCTGGTCGCCGTCGATTGTCATATTATCCAATCTGAGATTGCTGTAGTTCTGAACAATGATATTTGCGCCTGTGCTATGCTTCGGGTTCTTTTCGTCGTTATCTGTTGTAGGTCCCCACTTAGCAAGCTTTGAGCTTATAATCTTTCCGTTTTTGAGTGTGATATTAACCGGATTTGCCGAATCCGCGCCTGCAAGAAGCTGGAAACAGTTTGTTTCCGACTTAGGCGAACCTACCAAAGTACCGTTGACTGTGTAGCTGAAGCCGTTAAAGTCGATGGTCAGATTCTTTGCTATCACGATACCGTCTCCGCTTGTATTGCAAAGGAGTTTAACCGTATCGCCCGCCTCGGCTGATTCAACTGCCTCGGCAAGTGTTGAATACTTTTTACCGTTCACTTCCGCAGCTGCGGTTTCACCAATCTCCGCATTTCCGTTTGAAAGAAAATCGCTCAAATTCGATTCCCATGTATCGCTTGTGGATTTCCACATACCCACGGATTCTCTTGCTGTCAAAGCTGTTCCGTCAGCCTTTTTATTATCCGTAATGCTAATCTTTTTTCCGTCAGACATCGACATCTTTGCAATATCATCTCCGGAAATAACAGCCAGCTGCGTATACTTTTCTCCGGAAATTGTATTATTGCTGATATTTACATTTCCGAAATTTTGTCCCTTACCAAAGTAAATAGCCGCGTTTTTAACATCGTCGTTTTCCTTGCCTGTATATTTGCTGCCGCTTTCCATTGTGAATGTATTTCCGGTAAAAGTTGCATTAAATGCAGGCTTGCTGCTGCCTTCAAATTTGAACGGACGTGTTGAAGTAACCTTGGAATTTGTCATTGTAAAACTCTCAAGACCCGGCATGTTCTGCCACCAAATCGGATTTGAATTGTTTGCCAAAACAGTATTCTTAAACGATTTGAACTCGGTATTATCTATGGCAACATTTTTAAAGTTTTTCCCGTTATGAAACCATGAGCCGCAAACAGTACTGTTGTTTATCTCGATTTTATTTATCAAGAACGGATATCCGTACCAAACATTCGTAGCCCAGCTCGGCTTATTTTCCGTAAGCTGATGAGCTATGGAGCCGTCCGGCGTATTGTAATAATAGTTGTATGAACCCACCAGGTCAAACACACCGCTTATTGTCATGCCGTCAAGTATAATTGTTGACTTCTCCGGAATCTGAAAATACAAACATTCGGTATTAACGTGGTCATTTATATCTTCTGCTCCGTTTTTTGCTTTGATTGTGCCTCTTATATGAATTGTTGCACCGTCTTTGTTTGTTCTGTACGCAACAGCTGTACCCTGTGCATTTTCGCGCTCTGTTGCGGTAAATCCCATCGGAGCCTCGGCACCTTTATTTACCCATTTGTACTCATCTGACATAACATAGCTTCCGAGTGTTACAGACTGTTCGGAAATGTCCAAGTCGCCAAGATTAACCCATAATTCTTTACCGCTTACATCTGTTAATTTGTTAAATTCTGCCAATGTATACGGATTTGACTGAGTTCCGTCACCTGCATCAGCAAAAGCCGGAAATGCCATTGTTCCGAGTACCATTGCGGCAGATAAAAGACCTGCCAGCATTTTTTTACCTTTCATACTTATTATTCCTTCTTTCAGAGATTTTTTCGCCATGCGGTTTAGCCTGTTATTATTCATCCCTCCCCTTTGAAGTCGATTAAACCCATGACACGATATTTTGCAAAGAGTGTTCCCCTTTGTATGAGATATAATTATCCGGCAATACCGGTTAATTATCTTAAAATAACAAAATTTCAGAATTTTTTTACTCTTGGCAAACGTCAGCACCATAATCGGAATTATGTTGCTGAAATCTGCGAGTGTATTATTTATTCGCAAATATTATAACATTGAAAAAGGGGTTTGTCAACGTCTTTGCCCATTTTTTTACAAAAATTCATCATTATGTCCAAAAAAAGACACAGCTTTCAGACCAATGATAATTTAATTTTTGCATTGGTCTGTTTAGCTGTATCCTTTTATGTGAAATATTGTTATTACAAGCCATATGCAGCATTTTTTTCTTATTTTTTGATAAAACTCTTTTCCAGCATCGCATCAAACCGAGCTTTTGTAGCTGCTTTATATGCCCCGTTCCTCCTCGTACAGATACAGTTCGAATTTTTTTATAATTTCATCGGTAACAGTTTTCATTGCAAAACTTCCTTTCGGGGGTTTTTATTATTCCTCGTAGCAATTATACGTCTCCAATATGTACTTTCCGATTTCGAACTTAAGGCTTTCCATTCTGTCGAACATGAACCGCGGCGGCTCTGCCAGCTTGCTGCTCTTTTCGAAAACCTTTCGGCGCGAAAGCCAGTTATCCGAACATAAAACGCTATCGCTTTCAAAAGTGAAATATCCGCTGTAGCCCGAGTCGATAAGTCCGCACATAACCTCGTCCATCGAAATTGTCCCCAAAAACAGGTCCATATGCTCATCCATTCTGCCCTTGTTATCATGAATATGCACCGCCAAAAGGTCCTTGCCGAGCGCCATGATATCCCCGTATTGGTGTCCCTCGACATTCGCATGACCGGTATCCCAGCAGGCATGCAGCAGCGGATGATTCGCATATTCGAGAAATTCTTTCATATCCCTGCCGTCGTTGCAGAAATACATCTCGCCCATATTAGCCTTTGTGCTGTTCTCGATGAGTACATTTACGCCCGATTTCTCCATTGCCGGATACAGGCGTTTGTAAAATTCGCGGTTCTTTTCAAAAAATTCCGCTCTGTCCATGCCGAGTGCGCAGCCCTGGTGAACAACGGTCGACAGAATACCGAGCAGTCCGCACATTTCAATCGAGCGTATCGTAGTTTCGACCAGATTCTCTGTTTGGTTCGGGTCAAATGCATTGCCGCAAGGCGAATGCGCCTGGACGAATTTCATTCCCAGATTTTCAGCATACGCGCGCAGTTCCTTTGCTCTGTCCTGCCAGTTCCCCGACATAAATTCGTCCATATCATCGGCTGAGAAATTCATGTCGATATATCTGAATCCGGCATCATACAAATGCTTTATCCGGTCCTCCTGCTTTTTGTAAACAGCGAAATCTCCTGTCGTTGTTGCAAGCTTCATTATAAAACACCTCTCGATAAGTTTTTTAAATCTTACAATAATTATATCATGTTTTCTTGCACTTTCAAGATTTTTTTAAAAATTATCGTAGATTTATATACCCTGTATATTAAATATGTCCCACAAAACAAAGCGGCTGCAAAGTATTATTTGCAGCCGCCCCAGACTGTAGACAAAATCGGTTGCAAACTCAAAGATGCAACCGATTTTTGTATTACTTGAGTCAATATTTGAAATAA
>CAKSQL010000044.1 GCA_934486735.1 uncultured Clostridia bacterium
AAATGTCTACTTTTCATATAAAAAAAAGTTTTTAAATGTATAAAAAAAATTGTTGTCTTTACTTGACACAATCGTGGGACGGCGAGAGCATGACTCCGATTGCCGGTGCTGAGAATATCTAAATAAAAAACGGGATTTTATAGGGGTGTCCCGTCTGACCAAGGAGGGGATGCAAGGAAGTGCCCGATAAGGCGAAAGCGCCTTTTGCGGAACTCGGACTTTTTTGCATCCCCTGTGCGGCATAAAAAAGGAGGACATAAATGAAAAGACTATACTCATTTTTGCTTGCGATAGCCATCGCGGCATCGCTCATTGTGCCGGTTTCGGCAGCAGAGCAGATAAGCGGAATAAGCGTTTTAAAGCGCGGAACGGATTCGGACGTTACAATTGATACCGAAAATGCGTACAGCGGAAAATCATCGCTGAAAATTGTGAACAGATCGCCCGAGCAATCGGGAAGATATTTGGATATAACGGTTCCCTTTGCAATCGAAAAGGGAGCGACATATGAATACGGATTTTATGCAAAAGCGGAAAAAGCGGTCAAACAAAGCGTAATGATCGATTGGGGGGACAGACATACTCTTGCGCCGCTTTCGTCAACATACGACTGGACAAAATTTAAGTACGAATACAAAAACGGGGGCGGTGACGGCTCGACCGTTATAAGATTTATCTTTGACGGAACGGTCGACAGCTTCTGGATTGATGATTTATATTGCTACAAAATGGTGAACGGCAAGAGAACGGGAGAAAATCTTGTCCCGAACTCGGGCTTTGAGACGGCAGGGGACGACTCGGGCGACTCCGCGGACGAGAACGGGAACATGTCTTCCGATGACTATTTTGCAAATTTAAAGGACGAGAAATATATTCCGATCTACAACATCGGCAAAATTTCGATAGACGGCGACATTTCGGAATGGGAGAGCATATCCCCCATATCGCCGGACGATGTGCAGATGTACGCGGCAGGCAAGGGTCAGCCAGTGGACTTGCAGGTTTCGTTCAAGTGCGCGTATGACGATGAGAAATTTTATTTTGCCGCCGAGACAACCGACGATGTGTATAATTCGTTCGGCGGGGACACATATTGGTCGGGCGACTGTATTCAGCTTGCAATTTCAAGCCTGGAGGATTCATACGGCAAGGAGTTCGGATTTTCGTGGGATTCGGAAAACAATCAGCCATACAAAAGTGTAAAGGACGGCGTGGAACTGTCAATCACCACCTCGGGGAACAAGAGAATATACGAAAGCTCCATAAAATGGGAGGCGGCAATGGGCGCAAAGCCGGAGAGTTTTCTTTTTTCGATGTGCGCCGGCGACAATGACGGCACCGACAGAAAATACGCGGTTCAAGTCAAGGGCGGCGGTATTGCCGAGGGCAAGCACAACACTAATTTTATGCATATGATTCCGATGACCGAGCACGACTCGCCTTTCATGTGGGTAGAGGGCGACAAGGAGCTTTTTGAAAAGGACGACGCAAGCTACAGGCTGCATATTGTAAATTCGGGCGCGGCAAGAGACTTTAATGTAAAAATCCCGGATTTGGATTTTGAAAAGAAAATTTCCATGCCGGAAAAAAGCCACCACATCGAATATATAACAAAGAATATGGACAGGGCAGGGACGTATTCGCTTGCAATCGTATGCCCCGAAACAAGCTTTGCATATGGCATGAATGTACTTGTTTCGCCGACTGTGGAGACTTTTAAAAAGCAGACCGATGAAATCCGGGCGCATATTGCCGAGCTTGAAGCTTTGATGAAAAAATGCGAGGCAAACGGAATCACGACCGATTACGAAAAGGTTAATCTTGCGATTCTCAAAAGATATATTCCGATAATCAGCAGTGATATCGAGAACAAAAACACATTGCGGTTTGATTACCTGTTCAGAGTCCTGGGGAATATCTACACCGAGGCGAAGAATAATATGACCGAGTATCTTTCGGGGGCAAAGACAGCCACGCCGGCGACAAAAATGGTGACGGGCGACCGCGAAATTATAGGCAATACAATCTGGGCGGACACCGAGACGAATGGCAAAAAGGAACATCGCCCGGTATTTTTGGTCGGCTACGGACACTTTAACCAGGCGGCAGAGGATATAGGAATTTTCAACGATTTGGGCGTTAATTATATTCAGCAGGAGGTCGGACCGTCGAGCGATGTCGGCGTGACAGGCGATGTTAAGGATTGGTTCGGCGGCAGCAGCAGTCAGGAAATTGACGGTCAGATACGAAAGATAGGGCCGTCGGACGAGGACGCACGCAGCGGAAAAAAATCCTTCAAGGCAGAGAGTACAATCCCGCTTATACCGAATCAGTACATGACGATACATCAGCCGATTGTTGCCGAGCCGGGCAAGACCTATGAGTACGGCTGTTATATTAAGGGCAAAAATATAAACAACGTCTGGATGTCGGCAACGGGCTTTGACAACCGAAAAATGTTTCCGCAGAACGCATCGGAGTGGACAGAGCTGAAATATGAGTATACAACCGACGGCGGCGGAATGATAAACCTGCGTATCACATTCGAGGGAACGATTGACGGTCTTTATATAGACGATGTGTTTGTGCGCGAAAAAGGCAGCGATGTGAATCTTGTCAAAAATCCCGGTTTTGACGACGAGGGCGAAAACCCCGAGTTTTTGGGCAATCCTGGCGGACTTTCGTACTTCATGAACACGCTGCACAATGCGGAAAAGAACAATGTTGCGATAAGCGTACTTTTGTCGCCGCACTATTTTCTCGATTACGTGTTCCGCACTTATCCCGAAACTCAAGCAAGAACTCCGGGAACAATTCACTTCCGCGTGGATAACGAAAAGGTCCGCGAGGTGATTGAAACGCATGTGAGGACGGTGTTGGAGCTTGTTAAGGATTCCGATGCGGTGTCCGATATATGTCTAACCAACGAGCCATGTTACTCTGCGTGCGCGAATGATTACTATCAGCCGCTTTGGGAGGAATATTTAAAGAAAGAGTATGGCAGTATAGACAAGCTGAATGAGGTCTATGGCGAGAACTATTCGGATTTTTCGGAAATATCAATGCCGAAATCGCCCGAGCCGACGGTGAAAAACTATGATTACAGGAATTTCAATGACGAAATTTTTGCGGATTTTCATAAGTGGATGGCGGAGCTTGTGCATGAAATCGCGCCCGATCTGCCGGTGCATGTCAAGCTGATGACGGGCGAGTTCGGCTCGCTCAGCCAGTCGTGGCTCAGATTTATCAACTACGGCTACAACACCGAGGAATTTATGAAGTTTACCGATGTAATCGGCTTTGACGGCGGCGACAGCTACCGCGGAGGAACATTCCAGGTCGATAAATTTGTGGAGACATCGCATCTGGCACACTATTCGTCACTCGATATGCACACATCGCTGAAAGACGTGCCGGCATATAATACCGAGGATCATATCATCGGCGACGGCTCGGGAAACTGGGTCGATGAGCAGGCTCAGCATGTAGGCAGGCACATATGGCAGGGCGCGATTCATGGCAGAGGCGCGTCGGCAATCTGGGTATGGGCATACTCGGCTTGGGACAATGCGCTCAAAAATTCGATTTTGTACCGCCCCGACTGCATACTTGAGGTCGGACGGTCAAGCCTTGACTTAAACAGGCTTTCGTATGAAGTAACGGCTCTTAAAAGCGCCGAGCGTGACGTGGGAATTTTGTATTCCTACACCGCGCAGAACTACGACTATACATACCGCGACTGCTCATTCAAGGTCTATTCGGGATTTATCTACGACGGAAAAAGACCGCTGTTCATCTCGGAGGAGAACACAAAGCCGCTCGGGGATGTAAAGCTTTTGGTCGTTCCCGACGTGACGCACACAAAAAAGGCGGCTGTCGATGCGATTTGGGAGTATCTGAACAGCGGCGGAAAGGTCGTTATATACGGTGAGGAATCGCTTAAGTACAACGAAAAGAATCAGCCGAATGATGCGGAAAAGCTAAAGAGTATCTATGAACGCAGCACTGTGATACCGGTCGAGCGCGATACGTATAATATCACATCTCCGAATGCGTATGAAATTTATGATAAAATGGCGGAGCTTGTTAAGGAAAATAACCTGGAGGTTGTAAAGGTTGTCGATGCCGAGACGGGTAAAACTCCGAAAAATCTTGAATGGACAAGCGGATATTACAACGGCAAGCTGTTGGTGAACATATGCAATTACGGCGACTATGACGACATTATGAAATTGAATGTCTATGTGAGAGGGCAAAAAGTCGAGAGAATGAAAGAACTCAGATTCTCGCAGAGCCTTTCCGATGTTGTCACCGTTGACGCGGGAAAGCCTGTGCTTTTGGAGATAGCCGTTCCGACCACATTTAACGATACATATCGGCATTGGGCGGAGGATAGCATAACCGCGATGCAGCAGAAAGGAATTGTTTCGGGCGTGTCCGAGTATCGGTACGAGCCGGAAAAATCGCTCACAAGAGCCGAGTGGATTGCACTCCTTGCAAGGACTGTTGAATTTTCGGGAGCAAACAGTGTGAATATAAGCGACATAAACAGGCACTGGGCGGAGAGCGACATTAAAAAGGCTGCCGCGGCAGGCGCCCTGAGCGGAATGATAAACGGCGGAGCGTTTGAGCCGGATAAGGCGATAACGCGCGCGGAGATGGCAAAGACGATATATCTTGCACTTGCAGCCGGCGGACGTGCATTGCCGCAGGGCGGCGAGACCGTTTTTTCGGACAACGACTCGCTTTCGAACAAGGCAGAGATTTCGGCTGTGTACAATGCCGGGATTCTCTCCGGTTATCCCGACAACACCTTCGGAGGAGAGCGCACGCTCACAAGAGCCGAGGCGGCGGTTGTTTTGGAAAAATTGATATAACAGATAAGGGGCTGTAAAAAAAGGTACAGCCCCTTAGGTGGTATTTACGCTTACCTTAGGCAGTATAAGGAGGATTTGAAAGTGAAAAAAATATTGGCATTTTTTATGGCGGCAGCGCTTGCTCTAAACGGTTCGGCGGTATTGGCACAGGACGCAGATTGGCGCAATGTCGACAACATAAAAGCCTTGCTTGATCGATGCGATGCGGCAGGAATAAGCACCGATTACGAAAAGGTCAGCTATAACATTTTAAAAAGATTTGTGACATATTACGCCGAGGACGAGGCGAATGGCGCATCGTCGGAGCGGCTTTCGTACAACAATTCGGTTCTGTCGGACATGTACGATAAGACAATATCCGATTTGAACGGCTATCTGAACGGAACGCTTGTGCCGCGGCAGGTGCCTGCTTCATATAAGACCGGAGAGTACAACATATCGGGGTCGGACATTACGGATAACAGCGGCAAACCCTTTTTCTCGAACGGGTATGGGCATTTTGAGGAGGTCAGACAGGATATCCCCAACCTGGGCGGCTTTGGCGCGTATAATGTTCAGATTGAGGAGGGCACAAAGTATTATATAGAAGAAAATGACGGCATACCGTCTTGGAAATATTCAATCGGCGGTGTGGACGGCAGTATTTCGCTCGACGGTACGAACGGGCGAAGCGGCGGCAGCTGCATAAAGCTTGAAAACAGGACCGAAAAGACGGACAATAAGTATATGACATTTTACCAGGATATATTTTTGGAGCCGGAAACGACCTATGAGCTTGGATTTTATATCAAGGGCAAAAATATAAACGATTTTTGGGTATCGGCGGAAAACTGGGATTCGAGAAAGCAGATATCGGGCAGCTTTTCCGACTGGACCTTGAAGAAATACTATTTCACCAACAAGGATAAGTACGGGACAACAATCCGATTTTTGAGCGAGGGCATAGCGGATGAAATTTATATAGATGATGTCTATGTGAAAAAATTCGGCGGCGGCGATGACCTGATTGCAAACGGCGGCTTTGAGGAGACCTCGGACGAAGTGTTCGAGGCATACCCCGGTAACACACGCTCGATTGCGCTCAGACAGTACTTAAAGCAGGCGGAGGATAATAATGTTGCGGTCTGCTTAAATCTTGCGCCGCACTATTTCCCGGATTTTATAAAAAGACTCTATCCCGAAATAAGCGGCGGCTACGGCTTGATGACTTTTAACGTGGACCACCCGATTGTGAAAAAGGTGCTTGCGGCGTATGTAAAAGCGGTCATGCAGGCGGCGGGCGGAAGTCCTGCGCTTGTCGGAGTGTGCATAACCAACGAGCCGACCTTTTCAACGGTCCGCAATCCGAGTTATTTTAACGGCGGTTTCAGAGATTATTTGAGGAATAAATACTCAACGATTTCGAACCTTAATTCAAAGTATGGCACAAGTTATACAGGCTTTGACAGCATATCGATTCCGAACGACTATCGCAAGACTCCGATTTTCTACGATTGGATGAACTATAACGAGGAGTTTTTCGCCGGCTGGCATGAATGGCTTGCCGATGAGGTGAGAAAGTACACCGATGTCCCGGTCTATTCCAAAATGATGGCAAGCATGACATCAAACGAGTCATCGGTTATGGAGCGCGGCAGCGATTATGTCTTGTTCTCAAAATTGGGAGATATGATGGGCTTCGACTGCAGCGGAGGCGTCGGCGGACTGGTGTGCCTCGACATGATGACATCTGTGACCGACAAGCCGCTTTATAACTCGGAAAATCACATAATTTCAAACGGCTCGGACAGTTATAACGAGACATATGCAAGGACGGTTTATCAGAACCTGTTTACCGAGGCGATGCATGGACTGGACGCGTCGACAATGTGGGTGTGGTCGAGAAACAGCGAACCGAATAACGATTTGTACGGCAGCGTGCTGAACCGCCCCGACTGCTTGCAGGCGGCGGCATATGCAGGAATGGATCTGAATCGGAACATGGAAATTGTTACGGCATTTCAAAACAAGAAAAAGGATGTCGCACTGCTTTATTCCGAGGCGTCGAATTTGTACGACACTTCATATAAGCAATATATGCTCGGCATTTACGAGAAGTTTTTGTACAATGGCTTGCGCTGCGGATTTGTGAATGAGGAGGCATTGGAGCGATTGTCGGATTATGACACGCTGATAGTGAATGCCGATTATGTCGAGGACAAGACATACGAGGCGATTAAAAGCTTTGCTCAAAACGGCGGCAGAGTGATATTTGTAAGCGACAGCGCGCTTGGGTATGATGAGTTCAAGCGTTCGCGAAGTGTTTTGGTAAAAGCAGAAAAGAGCGATGATATTATAAGAAGCCTTTCGGCAAAAATCAGCTATCGCCCGTACGAAAACGGAGTGCAGGCGGCAAAGGTTTCGGTCGAGCCGATTCAATACAATGGCAGTACATACTTGAATATTTGCAATTTCGATACCGAGCGGACGCACAAAATCCTGCCCGATAACAAGTATTACGAATATTATGATTTAATTGATGAAAAAAACTGCAAGGGATATATTTCGCTGGCACCGATGGAGTGTCGGTTGCTCCGCGTGGACGGGGAGCTTGACGCATCGGTGTACAATATTTCAAACGCAATCGCAGGGACAGGTAAATCGGGCGAATTGCTTCTGTCCTGGATCAACCCTGCCGAGGACGTGGAGTCGATTGATATCGTCAACGCATCGGGCGAGAGCATTTTGGGTGATACCGCGCTCAATACAGGTGCAAGAGCGGTGAACAGCTTTAACGTAACCGGTCTTGACGACGGGACGGAGTATGCGTATGACATTGTTTACTCTGTCGCAGGCGTTAAA
Source organism: uncultured Clostridia bacterium (assembly GCA_934486735.1). Classification (GTDB taxonomy): domain Bacteria; phylum Bacillota; class Clostridia; order UBA1381; family UBA1381; genus CAKSQL01. The sequence continues at coordinate 7,719 of CAKSQL010000044.1, forward strand.
AAGTCGGAGGAAATTAAGGGAACTCCGCAAAGTCTTGACACCCTCTGGAACACACAAAACGGCTACAGCTTCAACGGAAAGTGGAAACTTGCCGGTGCAGGCGACACCGGCAGAGTGGACACAAAAATCTATGCATATGTCGACACGACCGAGGCACACAGCGGAAAATCGTCAATGAAAATCGTGTCGAATTTTGACAAAACAGCGTATGCAAGATTCATCGACGCCAACGGAAAATGGGGACTCGATTCGAGCAAGACATATACCCTTTCACTTTGGGCAAAGACCGAGAATCTCGGAATTGCGTCAAGCGATTTCCATGGCGACAGAGATTCGATTCAGATTATCGACGACTGGAGCGAGGTCGGAAGAATCGGTCACAGCGGTGAGGGCTGGCAGCACTATTCGGTAGAACTCAGCGGAAAAACCTACCGCATCCCGGGTCTGTTCATAGCAACTCAGGGCACAATTTGGATTGATGATATCGAGCTTTACGCAAATGACGATGAGACAAAAACAAATCTCATTTCCTATGGGTCATTCGAATATGACAGTGAAATCACAAGGGAAATGGCAACGGTAGATCAAACAAGCGCGATTATCTCGTGGAAGAATCCGGCGAACGGAACGATTACAGGGATAGATATCCTTGACGAAAGCGGAAATAAAGTCACATGCGACACAGCTCCGTCAACGAGCAACGGCGCGCTGACCTCGGTCAAGCTGACGGGACTTTCGGCAGGGGAAACCTACAACTATACAATCGCGGTCGGCACAAAGAACGGTCCGACGCTTAAAAAGAGCGTAACATTTACGCCGGGAATCAATTACAAGTGGGATTCGCAGAACCGCATCAAGCTGACCGATATGACAAAAATCGAGATGGAAAACGGCGTGGGTGGACTTGCACCTCTGAATGTGGAAATCACAAAGGACGCTGCAAAGAGCGGAAATTACGGCATGCATGTCAAATCAAACTATACCGGCTGGCACAATATCAACTTCGGCTGGACAACGCTCAACAGCTCAAAGAGCTATCGGATAAAGGCGTCGGCAAAGCTGGAGGGAGCGGACTCGGTTTATCTGAATGACGATAACACCATCGCAAAGACAATAACAGAGAGCAGCGAATGGAAGGATTATTCGTTTGACGTGAGCGGAAAATCGTATTTCATATTGAAGATTAACTGTGCCGGAAAAGCGTTCGATAATCTCTATGTTGACGACTGCGGAATCTACGAGCTTGATTCGGAGGGAAACGAGGTCGGCAATAATCTTTTGAGAGACGGCGGTTTTGAGCATGTGTACGGCGCGGAGCTTGAAACAGGTGAGATTGTCGGAAACGCGGCAACCGCGACATTCAGAGGATATAACTACAAAATCGGAGAGACATTGAACCCGACGGCGATACTCGCGGCTTACAAGGGCGATACTTTGGTTGAAGTTTCGTATGTTCAGCTGCCGGCGGTTGCGACATCGGAGAATAAAGTGTTCGGCGATATGCTCGCGGTCGGCTATGAGGACGGATATACTGTCAAGGCGCTTGTTTGGGACGGTGAGAGCATGACTCCGGCAGGACCTGTCGGCTCAATCAGATAAAATATAAACGGGGGCTGCATGAAAACACCTCCGTACAAGGAAAGGCTATGGAAATTATGAATTTTAATAAGGCGAATGCTGTAATCAACGGAGAGAAAATAGAATTATCATGTGCAGACAACGGATTTTGTGCGCGCGATGTGAGAGTGAATATCAGCGGCAGCGGAGAGATATCGATATGTGCGGCGGCATCGCCGATAGGATATGTCATACTGGAGTGTCAAGGCTTTGACAATGCGCTTATGCTCGGCGGAGCGTGGGAGAGGAGCTACGGCGATTTGGAGTGGAAAAGGGTGTGCGATAAGCAGATGCCCTGGTACTTTGCAGCCGAATCGGACGGGCGCGTGTATTGCTTCGGGGTCAAAACCGGGGCAAATGCATTCTGCTCGTGGCGGTGCGGCGAGGGTAAAATTACGCTGACAATCGACATCAGAAACGGAAGTGATGAGATTGTGCTGAACGGCAGGGAGCTTTTGGCGTGTACTGTTGTTTCGGAGGAATATGACACAGACGCATTTTCGGCGCTGACCGAGTTCTGCAAAAAAATGTGCGATAATCCGCGCCTGCCGAATCATCCGATTTACGGCGGAAACGATTGGTATTGCAATTACGGCGATAACTCCGCCGAAAAGATTTTGCACCATGCAAAAAGGGTGGCGGAATGTGCGCCGAAGGGCGGACAGAAGCCGTATATGGTGATTGATGACGGCTGGGAGCTGTGCCACCGCGACCGCGATGGGGCATATTTCAACGGTGGTCCATGGAGATATTGCAACGATAATTTCGGGGACATGAAAAAGCTTGCGGAGGATATGGAGGCAATCGGCGTAATTCCGGGGATTTGGTTCAGACCGCTGTGGACTGTCGAGAGCGTGCCTGAGGAGCTTATTTTGAAAAAAGACGATATAAAAATCACTCTTGACCCATCGGTAAAAGCGACTCTGGACATGGTGAAAAGGGACGTGGAAACGATAAAAAATTGGGGATATAAGCTGATAAAGCACGATTTCACTACCTTTGACATAAGCGGAAAATGGGGCTTTGAGATGGATTTGTTCGGCGGCGAGGTGCATTTTGCGGATAAAACCCAGACGACTGCCGAGATTATCAAGGATTTGTATATGGCAATCCGCGAGGCGGCAGGGGACGATGTTCTGATTATGGGCTGCAACACCGTCGGACATCTTGCCGCAGGGATTTTTGATATTCAAAGAACCGGTGACGACACAAGCGGCAGGGAGTGGGAACGAACAAAAAAATATGGCATAAATACGCTTGCGTATTGCATGCCGCAGCACAATACTTTTTATTGCGCCGATGCCGACTGTGTGGGAATAACCAACGAGGTGCCATGGAAAAAAAATCAAAAGTGGCTTGACGTGCTTTCCAAAAGCGGCACCGCTCTGTTTGTCTCGATTGCGGAGGACGCGTACAGCAACGAGGTTAAGCGCGGTTTGACCGCCGCATTTGAAAAGGCGGCAAAGAACACAGAGCCGTCTGTCCCGTCAGACCGGCAGCGGACGATGCTCCCCAAACGCTGGAAAAGCGTTTTCGGAATTGATGAATATGAGTGGTAATATTGTCATAACGTGAGCGGAAATATGCATTATGTGGCTCTGTGTGTACAATAAAAAGATGTATTGACACTTTTCAGACAGTGGTATATAATATATAAAAAATGGAGGACAGGCAAATGATATATAACAATTATGAAATTCACGGAGCGGAGCAGGTGCTCCCCGGAGACGGCGGCGGATTTGTGACAAGACGTGTCCCGGAAAATGTTTACAACGCATTGGAGACCGATGACGCGCGGCGCATGTGCCGCATATCGACAGGGATAGAGCTGAGATTTGTCATGCTCGGCGACGAGACAAAGCTGAGGATAAGAACTCTCGGCGGCATAGGCGGCTATCAGATTTTTCATGGCAGTATCCAGGGTGCGTGGTTTGAAAGCGGTTTTATAACCGAGGAGTCGGGCGAAATTGTGATAAAAAAGCCGGAGAATTTAAAGACGCTCGAAAAGATTGCGAAAAAATTCAAACAGCCGTTTTCGGCGGATGTTGTCCGAGTGATAATTCATGCTTCGGAGTTTGAAATTTTGGGACTTGACGGCGACATCAGACCGCCCAAACCGGAGGAGCTGCCGAAAAAAATGCTTTTCGCCTACGGCTCTTCAATAACGCACGATATGGGCGGAGGCGCGGCGCAGGGCTGGCTTGCGCATGTGGGGAACAAGCTCGGCGTCGACACGCGCAACCTCGGAATCGCCGGGCATTGCCGCATGGAAACCGAGATGATTGACTTTATTGCCGATGAGGGCAAAAAAGGGCATTGGGACGCGGCGATTATCAGCATGGGCGTTAATGTGCTTTATTGGGAAAGGGAAAAGATTGAAAAAAAGGTTAAATATGCAATCGAAAAGATAGCAAATGAAAATTCTGATAAGCCAGTTTTCGCTGTTTCGCTGATATACACATCGCAGGATTTTTCCGGCGAGGAGCAGCCGAAAATCTGGCGCGAGGAAATAGAAAAGGCTGTCCGCGCAAGCGACTGTCCGAACGTGACATATGTAGACGGGCTAAGCCTGGTCGGCGATATTTCGTTCATATCCGCCGATGAAGTGCATCCGGGCGTGTACGGAATTGAGGAGCTTGCGAAGAATATGACAGAAATAATAGACAAAAAATGGGAAAGATAACTTAAAAGTTTCTTTCGGCTCTCTTGCCGATAAGAGATTCAAATTATTAATTATGCCGATGCAGGACGGCGGAATGGAGATTATTATGGAATATTTGGTTGTAACCGATTTTATAGACAACACGAACGGCAGGGACGTTGCGGACGATTTGCAGCAGCTGATTGACAAAAATCCGAACAGAACGCTGTTCTTCCCGGACGGGGACTACTATCTGTCAAAGCCGATAGTGACGCCTGCCGACCCTAAGCTGAGCGTTTCGCTCAAATTGAGCAATTATGCGCGAATTGCGGCGGCGGATAACTGGAACGGCGACGGCGCTTTGGTGCGGCTGGGCGGTAAGGATTTCGCAAATGATATCCGAACTGTCGGCAGCAATTATTACTTTGAGGGCGGAATTATCGATGGCTCGGGTGTTGCTGACGGAATTTCTATTGACGGCGGTCGTGAAACTGCGGTTCGGAATGTGTCGATAAAACACACTCGGATAGGGCTTTATATAAAAAGGGGCGCGAACGGCGGCTCGTCCGACGCGGATATTTTCGGAGTGAATATAGTCGGCAACAGGCAGCAGGATTCGATCGGACTCCTGACCGAGGGCTGGGACAACACTTTTACGAATATGAGAATCTCCGACGTGTTTATCGGAGTGTGGCTCAAATCAAGCGGAAATATGCTCAGAAACGTGCATCCCCTCTACACTCTCGATTACGAGGATTTTGAAAACAGCTGCGGATTTATAAGCGACGAGGGCAAGCCGGACAACTGGTTTGACTTCTGCTACAGCGACCAGTTTGCAATCGGATTTTTAATAAAGGACCACGTGGTTTTGCAAAATTGTTTCTGTTTCTGGTATTCGCCGAGAGAGAAGCAGCATATCGCCGTAAAGGCAGTCGGCGAGTTCAAAAGCATTATTTCGAATCTTGTTGTCGGATTCTGCGGCAACGAAGCTGAAAATGCCGTCCTTAAAGCAGAAAAAGGCGGCAGAGGGATTATACAAAATCTCATTATAAGCAGCGGAGCGGAAATCCACGACGAAATGTACAAAGAATATCTAACCGGCACCACCATATGACGGAACTGCAAAAAAAGCGCAGAAACCCCGGAATGAACTACTCGGAGTACCCCAAGTACGCCATCGGGTTCATTCCGGGGTTTCTGCATCTTTTTTTCGAGGCTCTATAATAAATGTTGGGGTGTCTAACAAATAGAGCTTAAGAATTTTTAAAAAAGTAGAGCATATTTGTTCAAAATCCTGTATAATGGAATTATCCAAAACAACCATATCAGGAGGAA
>CAKSQL010000045.1 GCA_934486735.1 uncultured Clostridia bacterium
AAAATGAGGCAGCTTAAAACTGCCTCAAAAATTCCATATAGGATTTTCTACCCCAACTATTGACAAAGAGCCTTTTTCGATTCTTAAGTGAAATTGCACACAATATTGGAAGTGAACCGCTCGGAATACAAACAGCCGAAAGAAAGCAATTCAAATTCCGATTTTGGTTTAAAAGCTTTTTTTTGTGTGGGGAAACTCTCTCAGTCAGCTTGCGCTGACAGCTCCCTCGGAGATGGAGCGCTGCATTTGCCCGGGGCGGGGCTTGAGTGGAGCGTATTCTCCTTTCGGGCATCGCAGCGCGAGCATGCATACCAATGCGATGTAAAATCGAGCGATATGCGCGTCTCCCACGAGTTGTGATGATGTGTCAATCAGCAGATCTTACATTTGTTATCCGAGCTGAAATTGTGAATTTCAGGATCCTTTGTCGCTCCGCAGTCCGAGTTTTCGCACACATACCAATGCAGCCCGGAATTGCTTGTGAGCTTCCACGTATGCGTATGCCCGGCAATCTTTTTTGCCTCATGGCCGCAATATGAGCAGACTTATCGGAATTAAAAATGTGTTCGCCGTAGTATTTTCTTTGGGAAATATCACTTGTGAAATGACAGTTTGCGCCCTTGCTCTCGGTGATGTTGTAGGTCGCGCTCACTCTGACATATCCTCCAAGCTCCTTGTTGGTGTCCTTGAGTATGAAAGCAGCTGATGCCGTTGAAGCTAAAAAACGAACAAAACAGCGGCGGTGCACAGGATAACTTGCAAAATGTGTTTCGAAAATTTCACTCATGTACCTCTGAATATATAATATTTATACGGGCAGCCGAACGAAGCAACCGCCCCTTATATATTCATTGTATCATAAAATTTTTGTCCTGTCATTCGTCCAAAGTATGAGATTGCAAAAAATTTTTATTGAGCGGTAAAAAGAAGTCTTTCGGAATCGGGGCGCGGAGAATTGAAGCTGAAACCGTCGTAGACAGCTATCTTTTCAAAGCCTGCCGCCCTCAGCATTTTTGTAAGCTCCGCGGCGGTGTACGCCCTTTGCAGATGCCGCTCGGCAAACCGCTTGTACATGCCGTCCCCGGCGCGCGTGAAAAATGTGAGATACATGTCCGAAAGACGTTTTTTTTCAATAAAACGGTTCTCCCAAGTGTAGAAAATATCATCGCCGTTGTAGACAAATGTGTTGTTCCCGACTGTGTTTCTCAGCTTGTATTCCGAGCTGATGTCGAAAATGAACACTCCGCCCGACTCCAAAAAACAGGTCTTTATTTTCTTGAACATGTTAAAAAGCGGCTCGGGCGCAATGCAATAGTTGATTCCGTCGATCATGCACAAAAATGCGTCGACCGTCCCATACAGGTCGATTTTTGTCATATTCTGATTTAAAAAAAGTATGTCGCTCAAATTTTCATCGGCGGCTTTTTTGCGTGCAATGTCGAGCATGTCGGGCGATATGTCGGCGGCAATCATGTCATAGCCGCGCTTGGCAAGGGGGATTGTCACATTCCCCGTTCCGCAGGCAAGCTCGCACACAAGCTTTGCGTCGCAGCCGCAGAGGTCAAGCAGGTTTTCTATGTGGTCGGCAATTTTGCCGTAGTCAAAGTCGGCTGCCATAAGGCGGTCGTAAAAGGCGCTGAAAGCGGTGTAGCTCATAGTATTTCCTTTCCGTATCTTTTTTTGTGGGCGGTGCGCAGAAAAAATCACATAGATTTTGGTGGACAAAATGCATCGTCAGACACCGTCGGCGAACTGCGCTGAAAAAATTGCTGTCCGGCCCAATCTTTTGTGCCGCGATTTTTTTCAAAGTCCCTTTTCTTTCATCTTATCCAAGACATCGCGGTATCCGCCGCTGCCATATAACAGGCTGCGGTTCACGCGGCTTATCGTCGCGGAGCTTGCGCCGGTCTGTTCCGCAATATCGGTATACACGCACTTTTTGTCAAGCATTCTCGCAACGTCAAAGCGCTGTCCTATTGATTTAAGCTCGGTAACGGTGCATAAATCGTCAAAAAAATTGTAACATTCTTCTTTTGTCTCAAGACATAATATCGCCTCAAAAAGGCTGTCGAGTTCTTTGCTTTCCAAATTTCGATTCAAAAAAATCACCTCATATATATTTTAACACTTTATTCCGCGAAAGTAAATACTTTTTACATAAATCTTTTAAAAATAAGGAAAAATAAAAGGAATGGAGGGAAAATTTATGCTTGTTATTCTAATAAGAACTCTTATTTTATATGCGGTGGTTGTGATTTCGGTCAGAATCATGGGAAAGCGGCAGATAGGCGAAATGCAGCCGAGCGAACTGGTGGTCGCGATTATGATTTCCGACCTTGCGTCGGTGCCGATGCAGACGATTGATATACCGCTGATTTCCGGAATTATACCGGTGCTTACATTAATTATAGCCGAGGTGACAATGGCGTATATCAGTTTGAAAAGCAAAAAAGCGAGAAAAATCATAACCGGCGAACCGAGCATATTGATATATAACGGACGGATAAACGAGGCAGAGCTTAGGAAACAGCGATTCAGCCTGAATGACCTTTTGGAGCAGCTGAGAATAAGCGGATATCCGGATCTTGCGGAGGTGGATGCGGCGGTTTTGGAGACCAACGGGCAGCTGAGCATAATCCCCAAAACCGCTGCAAGAGCGGTGACGGTGGGCGATTTTGAGAGCGTAAAAAAGGAAATTTTGCCATATATGCTTATATCGGACGGCGAGCTGAACCGCTCCGAGCTTAAACGGAGCGGCAAAAGCGAAAAATGGCTCAGGAACGAGCTTAAAAAGAGAGGAATCGGGGATTTTGGCGAGGTTTTCGCGGCGTCGCTTGACTTGGGAGGGAAGCTCTTTATTCAAAAAAAGTCTGAATAAAATCGCCCATCTCACCATTTTCAAAAGCTTGAAGTACCCTCGTACGAAGCAGTGGCGTTACCTAAATCGAAGATTTAGAACGCTGCTGCATGGCACTCGTTGCCAAATTGAAAATTTGGACTCGGGCGCAATCGCTTTTTCAAACGGCAATCTGAGCGATTTTCTTTCAGACTTAATAAAGCAAGAAAGGGATGGTTATAAAAATGAAAAGTTTTGTAATTTCGATTATACTTGCGGCGTGCATAATCGGCGGAGGGATTTGGTACGCGGCGTATCTGGAGGATTTTTCGGACAGGCTTCTGGAGCAGAATGAAGAAATAAGGCTTTTGCTGAGCAAAGAAAAATATGCCGACGCAAGGGAGGCGGAGGAGGAGCTTTCAAGGGCTTGGGAGAGCGGAAAAAATGCGCTTGCGAGCACGCTCGACCACGGAAATATCGATGATATAGAAAAAAGTCTTGCTGAAATCAAGGCATACACCGACGAGGGGGCAAAGGCAGACACTCTTGCAAAATGCGAGGTTTTGCGCATAATGCTGGAGCATCTTCCCAACAGCTGCAGTTTCAAATTGGAAAATATTTTATAAAGTATTGATTATCCGAGGCGAACGTGATATAATTTCAATAAGGGGAGGAAAACAAAATTTGATTTTGACAGACGGACTGTCTTTTTGGGGCGGCAAGCCGAATGGGATAAGGCGGTTCGGCTTGTTTTCTTTCGGCTGTTGGAGGTAGCAAAGGGTTATGGCAAAAAACAGGGAGACAAATCCGCAGGCGGTTTATTTCACCGGGCGGCTTTTGGGGGAGCTTTCAAACATAAAAAAATATCCGCTGACGGTTATCGAAGCGCCGTCCGGATTCGGAAAAACGACGGCGCTCGACAATTTTTTTGACGATGAATATTTTGCGGACAGGCAGGTCGAAAGGATCACTCTGTTCGGCGGCGCGGAGGAGTGCCGAAAAAGGCTCTGTGCAGCCCTGGCAAAAGGCGATTCGGTCAGCACGGCGGCTCTTTCGGGAGCGGATTCGGAAAATGTATCATATATAAATGACATCATTGCCGACATAGAGTATGAGCGCGAAACTTATATAGTATTGGATAATTTCCCGGCGGACGGCAATGAGGAGGACATGCTCTTTTCAATTCTTTCCGATATTAAAAACGAAAATCTGCACATAGTCGTTTCCGCATCGCACATCCCCGACCGAAAGTACATTTTTTCAGGGAATAATATCTACTACATCGGTGCGGACGAGTTCCTTTTTTCAAAAGCCGATATCGGAAAATATTTCGAAATGGCAGGCGTTGTTTTGACCCCGTCCGAGCTTGACGAGGTGATGAAAATCACCGGCGGCTGGATATTTGCGCTCTATCTTCAGCTGATATTTTATCTTAAAAACCGCCGTTTCGAAAGCGGGATACTCAGCGAGCTTATAGAAAAAGCGTTTTTTGACAGGCTATCGGAAAGGGAAAAGCGATTTTACATAGAACTGTCGATTTTCAAAAGCTTTTCCGCGCGGCAGGCGGCTTTCATGAGCGGCGAGAGCGCGGCAGAGGTGCGAAAGCTGACCGAAAGGAGCGGCTTTATCCACTCGGACGAGAAAAGAAACGAGTTTTATTTTCATAGTCTGATAGCAGAGTATTTAAATAACGAGTTTGCGGCTCTTTCATCTGCGGAACAGTCAAAGATATACAAAAAAGGCGGAGAATGGAAAGAGAAAACGGGCGAACATATTGCAGCGATGCGGCTTTATCGGATGGCAGGTGCGTACGGGAGCATATTGAAGATGCCGCGCACAAGTTATGAACTTGCCGATATCGGCGAGGAGGACACCGGGGAAATAGTTTTTGCCGTCCTGGAAAATACTCCGGAGGAAGTGAAACGGAAGTACGCCGAGGGGCTTGTGCCGCTTGCGTTTATCCTGTTTTTCCTTAACGAGAATGAAAGACTTGCCGAGCTTGTGGGCGAGATTTGCGCGATAGCCGAGACTTTGGACGATGCGCGGAAAAATGCCATTTTGGGCGAGACCGAGCTTTTGATATCCTTTACCGAGTATAACGACATAGAGCGGATGGGCATGCATCACAAGCGCGCGTATGAGCTTTTGGGCAGAAAGGCAAGCCTGATAAATTTAAAAAGCACGTGGACTTTCGGAGCGCTGTCGGTGATGAGCCTGTACCACAGGGAATCGGGCGCGCTTTCGGCTGAGCTTGCGAGCATGGACAGCTGCATGCCGGTCTATTACAAGCTTACCGGCGGACATGGCAGCGGCGCGGAGTATATGATGCGCGCCGAGGCGGAGTTTATGCACGGTACGGTTGAAGAGGCAGAGACATACGCATACCGCGCCATGTTCGAGGCAAAGGGCAAAAAACAGAGCAGCATATACCAGTGCGGACTGTTTCTTTTGGCAGAGATTGCGGCTTTTATCGGCGACCGCGACATGCTCTCGGAGGAAATTTTCGAAATGTCGGAGAGCGCGGCAGGGAACAACGAGGATTTGTGCAGGTATTCGCTCGATTTGTTCCTGGGATATATATGCGCGGTGACGGGACATCCGCAAAAGGCGGCGGACTGGCTTGTCAAGGGCGACATAAACGAAAACAGAATCGCGCCGATGGCAATGCCGTTCGCGTTCGTTGTGTACGGCAGGATTTTGCTGGAGCAAAAGAAGTATACAAAGCTTTGGGCAATGTGTGCTTATGCCGCACAGACTGCGGAAAATAATGTCCTGCCGCAGATTTATTTTCATATATATTCGGCGGCGGCAAGTCTTGCATTGGGCAGAAACGAGCGCGCGGAAGCCGAGCTTAAATCGGCTCTCGAAAAAGCGCTGCCGGATAGGATATATATGCCGTTTGCTCAGAATTTCCGAGACATAAAGCCGCTTTTGGAACGTCTTGGAAATGAAGAAATATGCGGACTTGGGCACAGCTTTGAAGATGCACAAAAGAAACTGCGTTTGGCAGAGCCGGGGCTTTCGCCACGCGAAAAAGAGGTCGCGGAGCTGATACGCCAGGGCTTTACCAACAAGCAGATTGCGTCAAGACTGTATATTTCGATATCGACAGTGAAGATGACAATCAGCAATATATTTGAAAAAACCGGCGCAAGGTCGCGGATGCAGATTTGAAAAAAATAGCCGATGGCCAATTGTACAATAATTTTCCGGATGCTAAAATCATATATGGGAAAACCCATATATGATTTTTTTGTTTGAGAAACGGAGTGTGACAGCCATGAAGTTTAAAAGAATATCCGCATTGATTCTTTCGGCAGCGGTTTTTTCGGGAAATAGCTCGATATATGCCGAGCGGACCGACGTGATGAACAGGCTTTTTTCGGGATTGGGGGACATAAGCGCGGACGAGCCGTACGGCAGACTCCCGTATAACGACGGGACAATGCTCAGTGAATACAAAGAGCCGATGACTGTCGGAAAATCGGCGGCACGCATTTTCGGAGAGGAAAATGCAAGCGGCGGAGATTTATCATGGAAATCAAAGAATGTGTTCTTCAACCTCGGCGGAAAAACCGTTTCGGCAGGGGGAAAGAGTTATTCTCTTTCGAGTAAAATAAGCCTTATAAAGGCATACGAGGCGGATTTTGACGGTGACGGCAAAAAGGACGAGATGGCGGCGGTGATCGGAGCAAAGACAACAGGCGGAATACCGCTTTTGCTGCTGTGCGTGTCGGACATGAGCTATTCCGGCGCTGCTAAGGTCCTGTATGAGGGGTCGACCGGAGTGAACGGCAATCTGTTTTTGGATTCTGCCGAGTGGAGCGGCGCCATAAGCATGGTCTGCGCCGATATCAACGGCGACGGCATTGACGAGATTGTGACAAATTCGCCCACGAGCGGAAGCACGCCTGCCGGAGACTATAATTTTGACAGGCAAAGCAGCAGTTATGTGTGGTATATGGAGGAGCAGGCGGCTGAATTAAAGGATGTAAAATGGTCGGCAGAGCCGTTCAATCTTGCAAACGGTCTCAGAACGTGGGCGTATTCCGATTGTTATTTCGGTGCGCCGGGCGTGACATCGTCCCTGGCTGCGGCGGATATCAACGGCGACGGCTGCGACGATATAATAGCCGCGGTCAGCGCGACAAATGCAGGGCTTTCGAGCGGCAGGGACAATAGCTTTTCGCTTATGATTATCAATGGAGCGGCGGAGTTCGACAATATGCGCATGCCTGAGAACCGCAAGCATATGAAGTATCTCATAACGGGCGATGACGCGAACAATATATTCCTCGACGCAACGCGCGGAGACGCGTCGGCATTCGATGTCAAGGCGGAGGATATTGACGGCAGCGGCACTCCGACAGTCTTTTTGTCAATCAAGCATTCGATTAACAGATACGCCGCGTATTCGGGAGACAAGACCTATACGCCCGACTTCTTTGTGTACGCTCTTGATTACAACCGGAATACGAATCACTATACGTCCTCACTTGTATACAAGGGCGGAATATACCATCATGGGTGGGTGGATTCGTCAAAGTACAGCGACCGTGGCTATGTTTTCAAAACAAGGCGAAACGATTGCGCGCCGATAAGAATAGGAATCCTGCACGATGATTTCGGAATGTCGGCAGGGAAAACGGGCTATGTTTCTTCGGGAACGCTTTTGGTCGATCAGAAGTATATTTCGTTTGTGAGATATCCGAACGGGGACACATATCGGTACGAAACCGAGGACAAAGGCTCATACACCGGCGTGTGGGGGACGGAAGATGAAGAACCGCTGACCGTTGCAGGATATGAAAAATCCAAGTGTATACTTTATAATAACGGAATCAACGTCACCGAGATACGCACCGCCAAGGTTGACGATGAGCGCGACGCGGCTTTGATTACGGCGGCAACAAAGGACGGAAACCGTACATATTTCCTTATGTCGGACGGTGCGAAATATCCGATAAATTCCGATTCCTCGATTCTCTCGTCGGACAGCGGCGAGGGAACGCTGATTGCAATGCCGGACACCGACAGCGATTCGGTTCGGCTGAAATATAACAAACATGTCTTTTTCTGGGCGGACCCGGTTATAATCGCGGTTTTGGCATCGCCGCCTTACTTTGAGGCTCTGCCGAACGACGCATATTCGAACGGACAGACAACCTACGGAAAAACTCAAAGCTCATCGAGCGGCACAAGCACATCGTTCACAGTCGGTGCGGGTGCGTATGTATCGACCGAGGTAAAGACAGGCGTAAAGGGAGTTGCGGGCGTGTTCGAAACCGAGGGCGAAGTGATGAAGCACTCGAACATAGAGAATGAAAAGAATGTGGAAGTGTCCTATACTCAAAGCTTTTCCACCTCCGGAGGAGAGGACGCGGTTGTCCTGGCAACGGTCGGCTATGACGCGTATTCGTACACAGCTTACTACCCCGGTACCGACGGAAAAGAGACTTCATCTCCGTATATCGTCTATGTTCCGCGCGGCGGCTCGGACGCGGTAAAGATGACGAGTATAAGCTATGATGACTATCTCGCGCTCAATCAATATGCCGAGTATGCTCTGCCGAACCTTGACGAGGTGTTCACGCACAGCATAGGCAAGCCGGAGAGTTATCCGCATTCCGAACCGAGCGGAGTGAACATCGTAAAGGGCAGCGTGATGAGCTATCCGGGAGTTTCCACATTCCCGACAACGACCGGAAGTCACACACTTTCGATGGAGATAACCGAGGAGACAACCGATGTGACCTCGACCGGCGGCTCGGTCAGCGCAAAGCTCGGCGGCGGTCTGGAAGCGGAAGCGGACGACATCCTCGGAATGGCTAATGTCGGTACGCAGATTGTGGTCGGCTCGGTGACCGAAAAGGAGTTTGAAAACGGCAGAATCGTGGCAAACGCAGTCGGCACAAGCTTTGAAGGAACGGTGTTCGGACAGGGCGAGGGCATGAATGTCAGCGGTACGGGACTTGCAAAGGGCGATTTCAACTGGCGGCTTTTGAGATATGTTTACACAAATAATCCGGGCAAAAACAAAAATATCGTGACACAGGAATTCCCTGTTATCACATATATCACATCGCAGAATGTGACTCAGCCGGGCGGCGTTATTCCGACGAGCGTAAAGGTTACACCGTCGGCGCAGTCGGTTGACGAGACCGGACCGATTAAATATAAAAATACCAAAAATTTCACCGTTGAGGCAGCGGGTGTTTCGAGAGAAACGAGGGTCGAGCTTGACGGCGCACCCCTCGGCATGACGCTCGAGCCTGTCAGCATAGGCTCGTCAAGAGCAATCACATTCGGAGTTTCGATTGACGGGAATGTCGAGGCAGGGAGTTATGATTTGAAATTAAAGGTCGGCGGCGTGGAATCGAACACGTTCACACTCAATGTCAATGAGTATTCCGCACCGGTCTATCTCGGCGCGGATAAAAAGAGCATTGATTTCGGCTCGATAAGATACGATTACTCGGGAACAAAGCCGACATGCGACACACAATATGTAACGATAGAGAATATCAGCACAACACAGGTGGAGAATCTGACCGCCGAATTGGGTGACGGCAGTCCGTTTGAAATTTCAGAGGACT
Organism: uncultured Clostridia bacterium; assembly: GCA_934486735.1. Lineage (GTDB taxonomy): Bacteria > Bacillota > Clostridia > UBA1381 > UBA1381 > CAKSQL01. Next base: position 9,433 of record CAKSQL010000045.1, read on the forward strand.
TGTCGCGTACAACACTCTATGCAAACGGTCTTGCAAACTCGACCGCGACGGTCGGAATCAGACCCAAAAAGGGCTTAGCGGTCGGAGTTCACAACGGCGCGCTCACTGTGACGAACCGCGAGACATCGATTGCAACTACCTTAAAGGTGACAATTACCGAGCCGACCCTGCCGGGCGAGGTGACATTTGACCATATGCTTTCAGTCGCGTCGAACCCTGTGACGGTTTATGTAACTCCGCCGAAAGACGACGGCGGCGCGAAGATAACGGACTATCTGTACACTGTCAGGAATCACCCCGATTATCTTGATTCGGACGGCAGACAGGTTTGGAAAAGCAGCGGTATCAGCGTGCAGAGCGCGGCGTATTTCGGACTTACGCTCAGGGACGATTTGGAGACGGGAAAGACATACGAAATAGGCGTAAAAGCTGTGAACGAGTGCGGAGAGGGCGCGCCTGCGTGGGTCAGCGTTGAGGTAGACGCGTCGATACCGCCGTCCGAGGTCAGAAATGTGCGCGTGTATCCGGGCGATGGCTGCGCGGCAGTGACTTGGGATGAGCCGGATTATTTCGGAAAAAATCTGCTTCAGCCGGAAGTGACATTTTTGAATTACAGCGTTCACACGTATAAGGGATATGAGTTTGTTTCCGCCGAGGGCGCGACGGGTACGCAGTATTTCAAGAGCGGACTGGAAAACGGAGCGGAGTACACATTCATGATACAGGCGATTAATATGGTCGATACCTCGTCGTTCTACACCGACGCGATAGTGCCTCAGAGCAAAAATTCCGCGCCGGTATGCCCGAATGAGTTCAAGGTTAAAACAAGCTACAAGACAGCGGAGCTGAGCTGGAGCGAGCCGATTTATAACGGCGGCAGCGCGGTGACGAAATATCAGGTCTCAAAGGACGGCGGAGCGACCTGGACCGATGCCGGTACTTCAATGAGCTATACGTTCGAGAATCTGACGACCGGTGTTGATTATACATTCAAGGTCAGAGCGGTGAATGCGGTCGGCAGCGGAGACGCGGCGGAGGCGACCTGCTCAACCCCGGCGAATCTCGGTGCGGTGAACGCGAAAATAAATATCGGATATAAACAGCTGGATATTGAAATCACCCCGGACGAGAGCCGAAAGGCAAAGGGGTATGAAATTAAGATAGACGACGGCGAGTGGCAGAGGGTGAACACGTTCACATTCGGCGAGACCGAGCACTATCTTTTGACCGATCTGGAAAACGGAAAGGCGTACAAAATTTATCTGCGCGGCTATGACGACGAGGGCATAGGACCGGAAAGGTGCATCGAGAGGACACCGAGCGCGCTTGCGCCGCTGCCGCTTACGAATCTCTTGATAGAGCCGAAAAACGGCGGTTTCGTGCTGTCAGCCGAAAGCGGAGACGGCAGCGGCATGTATTATAATGTCGAAAATGACGGCTGGAGATATTTCTCGGACAGCACAAGGGAATACGGACTGACCAACGGCAAGGCATACTTGGTCGCACTCAGCGGACTGTCAAACGGATTCAGAACGCCGCAGTATCTGACGGTCACGCCGGATGCGTCGATTCCCGATTCCCCGTCCGAGCCTTGCGTAACGGCGACGGTCGGTGACGATTTTATCCGATTCGACTGGACTGTGGACAATGACGGCGGTGCGGAAATAAGCGAATATCGAATATATAGCGGTGCTGAGGACGCTGCCGCGGTGGTGACCGATAAGAATTTCATCACATTCGAATGTTCGGAAAATGAAAGAAGTCTGTATTCCGACCTGTACGTGACGGCGGTCAATTCGGCAGGCGAATCGGACAGGGCAAGGGCGTATCTGCCGGATATGATTCTGAAAGGAACGAAGAATATTCAGCTGCTGTCGGGATATGCAAGGACTGTGAGCGAGGCATTCTCAGTCGGCATGGTGATTATGATGCCGAATGAGGAGAGCGGCGTGCTTGAAAAGGTTTTTCACGATATGAGCGCTTCCGCCGATTGGAGCGTTGAGAGCGGCAGTGATAAGATATCGCTTGAAAACAGACAGATAACCGTTGCGCCGGGACTTGCAGCCGGGAGTTATAAGGCGGTTGTTCGGGCAGATATTTACGGAACGGCATTTGAAAGAGAGGTCACGATCGGAGTCGGAAACGCAGCGGTGATAACCGATGCGAGCCTGACCGACGGCGGCGTCAGAGTGGCGGTCGGCTTTGCCGGCAGCGGAACGTATGTGACGATTGCCGCGGCGGCGTATACGCCGAGCGGACGGCTTGCAGGCGTAAGCCTTAAACGTATATCACAAAAGGATTTGAGCGATGGCATGGTCACGCTGCCGATTGAATCGGGAACGGGATATGTAAAGGTTATGCTTTGGGACGGTGCGGATACAATGACTCCGCTTTGCCCGAGCGTGACAGCAAGATAAAAAGCTTTTGGCGCAAAGCCCTGCTTGCGGACGTGGCGATAAGGCGGAAAGTTTGATATAATAAAAAAAGACCGGAGCTTGTGAAAGCTCCGGTCTTTCAGACTGTAGACAAAATCGGTTGCAAACTCAAAGATGCAACCGATTTTTGTATTACTTGAGTCAATATTTGAAAT
>CAKSQL010000046.1 GCA_934486735.1 uncultured Clostridia bacterium
CTCAGCTAACATAGGTAGCCGCAAACCCTTGCTATAGCTTGCTTTTCGGTTTCTTGTCTTATTATAACACAATCTCAAACGAACGCCTTGACGGTATATCCGTCCTCATAACCGACCGCGAGCATATCGTCGAACACTTTATTCTCCGATGTCGCAACCGCCGGCAGCTGAACATACGAAACTTCAGCCAAAGTATCGCCCTTGTAAGCCGCGAGTATCGCCGTCGGGTTCAATGTCTCTCCGATTCTAAAGTTATATCCTCTGAATGTCGCGGTTGCCGCGTTTCCGACAATCTCACCTGTTTCAAGCTTTGCGCCGTACACATGTTCAAAGCCGCCGTCTCTCAAAAGATTATTGCCGACCTCGTTTCCCTCCGAATCAAGCTCGTAGATTCCGCAGTCGTCAACATAGAGATTATCGAACGCTTTTCCGGCACAGTTAATCTTCAATATGAAATACGATTTTCCGCTCACGTCAAACGAATAATCCTTCCATTCGCTGCTCTCTGTTATTGTCTTTGCGATGGTGTTATCGTCATTCAGATAAACCGAGTCCGCTCCCTCCAGCTTTGCCGACGCCTTTATCCGATAGCTCTTTGAGCTGTCGAGCGTTGTCCAGCCGAAGTTGATATTGTGCCAGCCGGTGTAGTTTGATTTGACATGCATGCCATAATTTCCGCTCTTTGCAGCGTCCTTTGTGATTTCCACGTTCAGCGGTGCAAGTCCGCCCGCGCCGTTTTCCATCTCGATTTTTGTCATATCGGTCAGCTTTATACGATTCTGCGAATCCCACTTGTAATTGATTCCCGGCGTAAATGTTACGCTCTTTTTGAGTGTCGGACCGTTCTTTGTGCCGACCGCGATTGTGTAGCTGTAGGTTGTTCCTGCCGAAAGTCCGGTCAGCTTGACCGAAGTCAGCGCGCCGTTGCTCGTTGACGGAGTTGTGTCGCATGTGACTTTATTTCCGCTTTCGTCAAGGATATTTATCCCTGTGATTGTCCCGTTCGCAGGATTCTTCCACGAGATAATCGCGCTTGTTTGATCTACAGTTGCCATTTCCCTTGTGATTTCACTGTCATATTCGAATGTTCCGTAGGAAATGAGATTTGTTTTTGTCTCATCGTCATTTGCGTAAAGCTCAATATCATCAATCCAAATTGTGCCCTGAGTTGCTATGAACAAGCCCGGGATGCGGTAGGTTTTTCCGCTGAGTTCTACCGAATAGTGCTGCCAGCCCTCGCCGCTGTGACCGATTCTTCCGACCTCGCTCCAGTCATCGATAATCTGAATTGAATCTCTGTCGCCATGGAAATCGCTTGACGCAATTCCGAGATTCTCGGTCTTTGCCCAAAGTGAAAGGGTATATGTCTTGCTCGAATCGAGTCCCCATTTTCCGTTGGCGTCGATGAATCTTGCATACGCTGTCTTGTCAAAATTCGACACGATTTTCATTGACGATTTTCCGCTGTGCGCCTCGGTCGTGTCGACGTATGCATAGATTTTTGTGTCCACTCTGCCGATGTCGCCCTGTCCTGCAAGCTTCCACTTCCAGTCAAAGCTGTAACCGTTTTGTGTGTTCCAGAGGGTGTCAAGACTTTGCGGAGTTCCCTTGATTTCCTCCGACTTTTTAACGCCTGCAACGGAGTAAACAACATCGTACGCATACTCTGTCCCGTCGTCAAGACCTGTTACGTTGAAGCTGTTCACCGCTCTTGCGCCTGTATTGAGCGCGGTATCACCCAAAATGCTCTCGCCCGATGCGTTCACGATATCAATCGACTCCACGTCCTCGGCAGGGTTGATCCAGGACAGAAGCAACTCGCCCGATTTGCCTGTCCCTGCGATTGCGTTTGCGATTGAGTAGTTTGCCGCATCGTCCGCCGTTGCCGTCATACCGATCGGCAGTGCTGACAGCAGCATGCTCGCCGCAGCCAGCCACGCTGCTGCTTTACTTGTTTTTTTCATACTTTTCCTCTCCTTTTTGATTTTGGGGAATCTTAAAAAGATTTCGGGACACCTAAACCACTTTTGTGTCCCTCATTTTCCCAAGACTCCCTTTGATTTATTTTTATAGCCCTCGCTATGGTGCACTTAATTCATTTTGAACATGTCCGCGTCCTTTAAAATATTCATGCCGGTCGGCGAATCCCATAAAAATGCTCTGAGTTCATATTTTGCGCCGTCGTCCGGGATTGTTACAGTGTCGGAAATGCTCGTTTTTCTGCCGTTTTGGGGAATGAGCGAGTCCTTATATTGAATACTCAAAAGCTCGCCGTCCTTGTAAAGTCCGAGCATGAGCGTTGCCGAAAAATCATTGCCCAGCTTGTTATTTCTCATCGTACGCGTAACCGTCACCTCGCCCGGTTCGAGCGATGAAATCTCGCTGCCGCCCTTTGTGATAACCGTCTTGTAGTAATCGGCATTGCCCAAAATCGAAAACGCCCTCGCCGGAGTTTCGCTGTCGTTTATGTAGCTTACAAAAATCAGGTCATGGCTTTCCTCGGTAAGATACGTTTCAGGGACAGTAAATTCGGTCGTTCCCTTTTGAATTTTTGTCTCGTTCAGCTTTGTTTCGTTCCCGTCGACATCACGATAGTAAATGTCGACTCCTGTATAGGTTGCATTTTGCGGCTCTTTCCAGGAAAGGACTCCGTCGGTCAGATTATAGTCATAGACCGTATGCTCAAAGCCGCCGTTTTTAATTAAATTATCGCCAATTTCGTTTCCGTCCCCGTCAAGCTCATAAATTCCAAAGTCGTCGGCATAGAGATTTGTGAATGTTCTGCCTGCCGGAATCTGAAGCTTTAATATCAGAAAAGTTCTGCCGCTTACATCGTATGAGTATTCTGTCCAGTCACAATTCCTTATCGGGACGGTCGGTGTGTTATCATTGCAAAGGTAAAGCACATCATTTGTGCCCTCCAGCTTGACCCAAGCCTTTGCGCGGTATTTTTTTGCCGAGTCAAGGGTTATCCAGTTACAGTTGATATTCAGCCAGCCATTATAATTCGAAACCGCATGAAGTCCCGATTCGCCGCTGTGCGCAGCCTCCTTTGTTATATCCAATCTGAACGGAACGACACCGTTAGCATTTTCGATTGTAATTCCCGTCAAATCCGTAAGCTTGATTCCGTTCTGCGAATCCCATTGATAATTCACACCGGTCTTAAAGCTCACGTCCTGCTTATAGCTCGAACCGCCCTGCATATTGATTGCGAGCGTATATGTATAGTTTTTTCCTGTGGGCAGCCCCTCGACCTTTGCCGAGGTGATTTCGCCGTTTTTCTTTGACGGCTCGGATGCCAAAACCACCTCGCCGCCGTTCTCGTCAAAGACTTGTATGCTCTCGATTGTTCCCGATGACGGATTTTTCCACGAAAGCAGAACCGTACCTGCATCGACCGTTGCTATCAGGCGCTCGATGACCGAATCCGCCGCCAAAACAGCTGTGCCCGACGGCATCAGCGATATTATCATCACCAACGCCGCGGCAAATGAAATTATTCTTTTTCTCATTACACAAATCATTCCTTTCTCCTCCACGTGAAACTACTTTCTGATTGCATATATAATTCTCACTCTCGACCATTCGAGACGTGCATACATGTAATCGCCCTTTTCCAATTCCGCAAAGGATATCTCCTCCGCCTTGTCCTTCTTCATATCGTAAAGAACAACCTTGGAATCACGTCTTAAGAGTGTCAGTCCGCCTGTCGCGCCGTTGTCAAGCTTGACTCTGCCGCCCGAGCGGTCGATATCGCTTATCGTTCCGGCAACATCGTTCGATGCCTTATTCATTTCGGCAGGGTTAATCTTCTCGCCGTATCTCGATGCCGAGAACAGTCTGTTGTAGCGCTTTGCACGTCCGTTTACGCCGATTTCAAGCTGAACAACGTCGCCCTTTTCGATGCCGTCAAGCGAGTTTTCGTCATTTCCGACTATCGAATATTCGCTGTTCTCGCCGATAACGCCTGTGAGTCTTGTGCGAATCTCGCCGTCCGATGACTCTGTCGCAACCTTTGTGACAACAAACGGCAGCGTATTTTCGCCAATGCTTGAATCCTGCTTCAAAACAAGAACCTTTGCATAATTGAAGTTATCCACATCGTAAGCCGTAACGGTGTATCCGTTATCGACAACAAACATCGAACGCGATGTGATTGCGTAGTCGTTTTCGTCCGCCTTTTCAGCCTTCGGAACTCTCACAACCTTGGTGTCGTCAAAGGTGAATATCTTGCTCGAAAGGCTGAAGTTATTCACGCCCCACGTTCCTGTCGCCTCTCTCTTATTAAAGGACGAATCTATGTAGCTGCTCCGCTCCTCGGCTGTATTCAGCGCGGTTATCTCGCCCTTGGAATTTGTCTTTATCTTCACCAACTGCTCAACAAAGCTGTCGCTGCCGCCCAAAAGCTCGAAAAGCTCACTTCTGTTATACGACTGCGCCGAATTGTATTTAACTTTATCGGCAAGCTTTGCTGTCTCCCACTTGCTGTCCATGGTAAGATATCTCAGCGAGCAGTCGCTTTCCAAATCCGCGTCATCATAGACAAACTTTTTGATATATGCATACTTGTAATCCGACTCACTGTCCTCCTCAACATATGCGATATCTCCGAATATATCAAGGTAGAATGTGTAGCTGCCGCCCACCTTTATATCGACACATTTTGTGTCCCCGTTATCTCTCGCATCGGTATAGCACTCGGAAAGCGAATACACCTCACCGTCAACGGTTATTTCATCATCGGCGCTGTTTATATTGCTCACATTTCCCGTCACCTTTTTATCCGACGCTTCGATTTTTACTATCTTATCCGTCGTGTCTCTGCTTTGCAGGATTGCCAATACACTTTTTTCGGGAAGAAGTGTGTACTCGCTTCTTTCACCGTTTAAGTAAACCGTAATATCTGTATCATCCTCTTTTAAGCTGAGTTTCTCGGGAGTTTTGTATATGTTATATATCGCCTCGGAGGATGCTGAAATGCTGTCGGCAACCATGAACCCGTATTCCTCGACCGAAACAACCTCTGCCGTACCGTCGTTGTTATTGTCTATGCAAACCAGTCTGCCGCTTTGGATTTTAAAGTCGCTGTCCGAAAAATCCGCAGCCGCTCTGCCGTTGTAGATAACCTTTACAACCGGGCTTATCTTGATTCTTTTCGACTTGTCCGAGTCCTTTTTTTCAAGATATGTTATAACGCCGTCCGCTGCATCGTCAATCAAATCCGCCTTAATCTCGGTGACGGTATTGCGATATTCCTCTGCGTACACAACATAATTTTCTTCCTTATCCGATCGGCAAACCCACGCTTTCACGTTTCTGCCAAGCAGATTTTCCGCTCCGCTTTCCCTCGTTTCGTAGATGTCGCCGTCTATTTTAACGCTGCCCTTTGCAAGCGTCTCGCCGATTGTGAGCGATGCGTATTCGTTTGCGCCGACAATTCCTTTTACTTCATACCAATCGTGGTAGACCGACATAATTGTGTTGTCCTTGTCAGCCGACATGTCCACGCCGCTGCCCGAGCTTACCGAATCGATTGTCAGTATCGGAATTTCAGCCGCGTTTAAAAGCATATCGACCGCCGCGCCCATTTTAAGACTTGTACCGCTGTTCGACACACCCGACAAAAGTCCTATAACGCTCGCAATTTCAGCCGCGCTTTTGTCCGGGTACATCTTTTTGTACCCCAGCATGCCAACAAGAATATCCGCCGCGTCATTGTACGAAATCGTTCCGCTCAGGTCAAAGTCCGCGTCAATAATTCCCGACGAAACCGCGTACGCCGCCGCGTCCTGCTCAGACAGGCTCTCGCGCGATATCATCGCTCCGACCGCCGCGGCAAATTTCTGCGCGCTCATATTCGCATCCGCGTCAAAGCTTTCGTTTTCTATGCCCTTTAAAAATCCGAACGAGCGGAGCATATTAAGCTTGTTTTCGTATTTTGTGTCCCCTTTCGGTTCGTTGTCCTTGTTCGAATCGGGGGAATAGTTCAGCATGTTGTAAATCATAACCGCCGCCTGTGCACGCGTGAGACTTCCGCCCGGTGCGAACATGCCGTTGTCGGTTCCGCTCACTATGCCTGCCGAATAGAGCGCATATACGCTCGGTTTTGCATAGTCGGGAATCTCGGCGTCGTCATTGAATTTATAATCACTGTCCGAGTTCTCAAGTCCCATGCATTTTGCGATAATCACCGCCGCGTCACGACGCGTTATCTGCATACCCGTTCCAAACAAGCCGTCTCCGATTCCGCTCACAATATTATTTTCCGCCGCCGATGCGACATAGCTTTCATACCACGAGCCTTTTTCGACATCGGTATAGTCGGACACTGCCGACGGGTTATGCTTGCCGACAGCCGAAACTATCATCTTTACAAACGCTTCGCGCGTTATCTCGCCGTATGGGTCGTACATGTTGTCGCCCACGCCCGATACGATATTCTTCTTATATAATGCGTTTATCGCCTGCTCCGCCCATGCAAAGCCGGTGAGGTCGATAAATCCTTCCTGCGTACCCGTTTCGGTCTGCTTTGACGGGGTTGTCGTTCCGACCGCTATCTTGCTGCCGCCCGAGGACGAGCCTGTGTTCTTTTTGCCGCTGTCCGATGAGCTGCTGACCGAGATTGCCTCAGAAATCGCCTTTTCGATATCCTTTGCCGAGGTCGCCGCACTCTTTGAAAGCTTCAGCACAATGCTTTCGTTTGCCGACTGCTTCCTGTCGCCGCTCATTGCCGAATATGTCTTGTATGCGCTGCTTGACAAAAGCCCCAAAACATCCTCATAATCGGAAAGAACCTTTTCAATGCTGGTGTACTTCGCGGTGTTGCAAAGATAAAGAACGTTCAAAAGCTCATATGCCGCGTCAAAACTCTTTGTACTGTCATATTTTCCCTTTATCGCGGACGCAATAAATTTCTTGGCTTCGCTGTCGCGGTAGAGCGTGCCGTTAAATTTCATATCGGATTTTTCAAGCCATTCGTCCGGCTTGTCCGATAGGTTTATTCTTGCCACAAGCACGCTTTTATTGAAATCCTCCGCCGCATTCTGCGCGGTGCGGCTGTTTGTAAATACTCTGTGCACCTCTGCCTTTTCAGCAGCCGACGCGCTATCGTAGTCATCAAATACCAGACCGCTGCTGACAAAAGCCGCGCGGTATGCCGAACTGTCCGAGAGCAAATCGGCAAGCTCTGCCTCTGTTGCGCTCAAAAGCAGCTCCATTGCAGCCTTTTTGCCGTCCTCGGTAACGTAGTCGAACGCGTATTCCATGATTTCGGAATCCTTGCCCTTGATAAGTACCACATATTTTCCGTCGGTCTTTTGTCCGTTCCTTTCGTCGGGCATAACCATCGAGCAGGAGATTGTTTTGTCCTCCGCACTTTTTGCTTCGGCTGCCGCAAATACGTCCGCCGGGTTCTGCGCCGTTTTACCGTCCTTTACAATCATGACGGCATAGCTTCCGCCGCTTTTTTGTGTCCCCGCCGTAACTGTGATATTCCTGCCGTCGAATTTGAGACGGATATTGCTGATTTCATCCGCACATACCGGAGTGATGCACGATGCAGCAATCGATGCCGCGAGTAATAGTGAATAAATTTTTTTCATATATTGAAAATCTCCTTTCCGCCGCCCTGCGCCGGCTTAAATTCATGGTGATGCTTTCTCACCGTCCTATGATTCCTTCATAATTATTGTATCATTTTTTAAAAAAGATGTGAATATATAAAAGACACTTTTTTGGCTGTCAATATATTCCTTGTCTTTCGTATAGTTCCGATTGTTTCCACTTTTTTATTTGTGTAAATGTCGCTTTTTTTGAAAAATAATTGCTTTTTCCGAATATATGAGATATAATTAAAAGATAGAAAGGATTGTTATGCCATGGAAGAATGCTTTTTTGAAAATAAACATTTTAAAGATTTGAATCCGCGCGGAGTAGGATATGAACGGTGCGCGCCCGGGCATTCGTGCGGGCCGGAGACGCGCGACCATTTTCTTTTGCATTATATTATATCGGGCGAGGGATTTTTGAGAATCGAACATAAAACATATCGGATTGAGGCAAATAATCTGTTTATAATTCCGCCGGATACGCTCTTTTATTTCCAGGCGGACTCGGATAATCCTTGGGAGTATACATGGCTGTGCTTTGACGGAGAATACGCAAATAAGCTGTATCGGCTGAAATCGCCCGTTGTTCCCGCAAAAGCCGAATACTTTGAAAATCTCCTCGAATGCCGAAATCATACAGGCATGGAGGCGGACTATCTCGCCTCGCGGCTGTGGGCAATTTTTGCTCAGCTTTTTCGTCAGAGAAAGTATGATGACTATGTCGCAATCGCACGCGATTATATCACTACCAATTATATGCGAAAAATCCGAATTGAAAATATCGCGGATAATATCGGAATCAGCAGAAAGTATCTGTCAAAGCTTTTTAAGGAATCGACCGGTCAGACGATGCAGGACTTTTTGATTAACCTGAGACTTAATAAAGCGCGCGGATTGATTATAAATCATGGCTATAGCGTGCATGCCGCGGCAAGCATTGTCGGCTATGACGACGTTTTCGCCTTTTCCGCACTTTTTAAAAGACATTTCGGACATCCGCCGAAATATTATATCGGCAAAACCGATGATATCGATGATGAAACGTGAAATAATAAGAATAGGGCAGCAGTTTTTAAAGACAGCAGTTCAAAAATTGTGCCTTTTGAGATCCGCGGAAATTTGATTTTGAAAAAATAGATAGGAAAGACTCCACCCGTCATTTCCCTTTGGGAAATGACACCCTCCTCGGCGAGGAGGGCATTAGGCTCCCTCCCCGAGGGAGCTGTCAGTGCGGCTGACTGAGGGAGTATCAGGCGTATTGAAATTCAGATTGATAAAATATATTCTCCTTACTCTGTTTTACAGCCGCAGTCCCTTTATATCCTTAATGCGCGACAGAATCATATTGCAGCTACAGCTGACCACACCGGGCAATGTATCGATAACTGTGTGCAGGAAATTTTCCATTTCCTCTGCCGAAGCGGCAACCGCATGAACATGAAGTTTATCTTTTCCTGTAACACGATAAATCTGTGTAACCGTATTATCCCGATTCAATATCTCTGTGACATCTGACAGGCAGTTCGGCGTCGTTTCTATTTCAAAATAACAGGAAACCGCTCCGCTGATCTTCTGCGGATTGATAACGGTTGTATATTCCTCGATAATTCCTTTCTGCTCCAGAGCCCGGATTCTGGCTTTTACCGCAACTCTTGAGATACCGATTTTTTCGCCGATATCGGAATAGGATATGCGCGCATTCTCTATCAAGAGCTGCACAATCTCCCGATCCAATTCATCCAGTCCGTTCAAATACATAACAATTCCTCCGTCGATTTGATTATTACAAATATATCATAGCACATTTCTTTCTAAAAGTAAATATGATATTGACTTTTCGGTGCAAAAGTAGTATAATAATTACGATATGTAAGTTATATCTTTCGTTTCGGAGGTATGTTATGAATCGGGATTTAACAAAAGGACCTGTTATCAAGTCCATGCTGCTGTTTGCCATTCCCATGATTTTGGGGAATTTATTGCAGCAGTGTTATAACATTGCCGACACGCTGATTGTCGGACAGTTCCTCGGGCGGAATGCCCTTGCGGCGGTTGGCTCGTCCTTTACGCTGATGACCTTTCTGACTTCTGTCATTTTCGGTCTGTGTATAGGAAGCGGCGCTTTGTTTTCAATGCGGTTCGGGGAACGGGATGAAAAAACTCTGCGCGAGAATCTGTGCGCATCTTTCTTTTTTATTGCATTCGTGACGGTGATTTTGAATATTTTAGCTTTCATCTGCCTGGACGGACTTCACACTTTTCTCCGGGTTCCTGACGAGGCCTGGGGCGATATGCGGACGTACCTTTTCGTGATTTTTATCGGGATTCCCGCCGTTTTCCTGTACAATTACTTTGCTTGTTTTTTACGGGCAATCGGAAATTCCGTCATACCGCTTGTGTTTTTGGCTGTTTCCGCTGTGCTGAATATCGTCCTTGATCTTTGGTTTGTGATTAGCTTGGGGAGAGGTGTTGGCGGAGCGGCGGAAGCGACTGTAACGGCACAGTATCTTTCCGGCATCGGCATCGCCGTTTATACACTTCTGCGTTTTCCACAGGTGCGCTCAATAGGTAAAATTCACTGCCTGCGGAGAGAACGCGTTTGCGAAATTATCTCTTTTTCCACGCTGACATGCGTGCAGCAATCGGTTATGAATCTCGGTATTCTTATGGTTCAGGGGCTTGTCAACAGCTTCGGTCCGGTCGTGATGGCTGCCTTTGCCGCCGCTGTGAAAGTCGATGCTTTTGCTTATATGCCTGTGCAGGATTTCGGCAATGCCTTTTCTACATTCATTGCGCAGAACTACGGAGCAAAAGAAAGCGCCCGAATACGCACCGCGCTGAAAAACGCCGTCTGTATTTCCATGACTTTCAGCGTTGTCATATCCGCACTCGTGTTCACTTTTGCAAAACCGCTCATGATGATTTTCGTGGAAGCCGGAGAAGCCGAGGTCATTGCCGAAGGCGTGCGGTATCTGCGCATTGAAGGCGTGTTTTACTGCGGCATCGGCTGCCTGTTCCTGCTCTACGGATTGTATCGTGCACTGGGGAAGCCGGGAATGAGCGTAGTTCTCACAGTCATTTCATTGGGCGCACGCGTTGTGCTGGCATACCTGCTGTCCGCTGTTCCCGCATTCGGCGTGACCGGCATATGGTGGTCGATTCCAATCGGCTGGGCCTTGGCGGATTCGGTCGGCTTGATTTATTATAAATTCCGAAAGAAAGCGTTGCTTTCTTTCGAACAGGCAAAGATGACTGCAAATGAACTTTGATCTTGATATGCGACACCGAGACAGCTGTGATAAATTTGATTTTTAGGTTAAATAAAGCTTTGAAAATTTAGAATTGTTAAAAGCAAATTAATGCAAAATATTTTGGCGACTCCACCCGTCATTTCCCTTTAGGGAATGACACCCTCCTCGGCGAGGAGGGCTTAAGGCTCCATCTTTGAGGGAGCTGTCAGCCGCAGGCTGACTGAGGGAGTTACCCAAATCATGTGATTTTTGTCACACGCTTGCTTAGGAATTGAAAAAATGTTCCTCAGCATTCAAAACGAACCCAACGGCAGAAGCCAAAAGAAAGCAATTCGAATCCGCCTAAAAATTTGCGACACCAAATCTGTTTCAGAATTATTTTCTTTTTAGGTCGAAGAATTTTGAAAGAGCAAATTTTTGGTTTCACAAGGCAAAAACAGAGGTAATCCTTTTTATGGATTGCCGAGTATTTTAACGCAGTGAAAGCGGAAATTCGCCTTTCAAAATCGGAATTTGAATTGCTTTCTTTCGGCTATTTGTACTCCGAGTGGTTCGCTTTTGGGCGCTCTGCTCATCTTTATATCACGCACTCGCTTAGGGATAGAAAAAAATATTCCTCAGCGTTCAAAACGAACCCGACGGCGTACTTTGCGTACTCCGAGTGGTTCGCTTTTGGGC
>CAKSQL010000047.1 GCA_934486735.1 uncultured Clostridia bacterium
TTTAGGTAACGCCACTGCTTCGTACGGGGGTACTTCAAGCTTTTGAAAACGGTGAGATGGGCGATTTTATTCAGACTGTAAGTCTGAAAAAAAACCGTTCAGATTGCCGTTTGAAAAAGCGATTGCGCCCGAGTCCAAATTTTCAATTTGGCAACGAGTGCCATGCAACAGCGTTCTAAATCTTTGATTTAGGTAACGCCACTGCTTCGTACGGGGGTACTTCAAGCTTTTGAAAACGGTGAGATGGGCGATTTTATTCAGACTTATCCATTCCTTTCATTTACCACTCAACTAAACATGCCGCACTGGAAAGTCCGCCGCCGAACGCTGTCAGAACAACCTTGTCTCCCTTTTTGAGCAAGCCTTTTCTGTTCATCTCATCAAGCGCAATCGGTATGCTCGCCGAGGATGTGTTTCCGTAATGCTCTATATTTGTGTAGAATTTTTCCTGCGGCATTCCGAGTCTTTTTGCCGCAAAATCTATGATACGCAAGTTCGCCTGGTGCGGAACAACCCATGCCACCTCTGACTTATCGACCCCTGCGTCGGCAAGAACCTTTTCGACATCGTGGCACATAACGCGGACGGCAAACTTAAATGTCTCCTGACCTTTCATATTGATAACCGGCTTTTCCTCCTCGGCTGTTGAAAAGGGCGATGTTCCCGAGTATGTCGGAACTTTTATCACATCGTCGCCGCCCTCGGTATGCAAAAATGACGAAATGTACGAATCGCCCTCGCCAAGAACCGCCGCACCTGCTCCGTCTCCGAATATAACACAGGTCGAGCGATCGCTCCAGTCTATAATTTTACTCAGCTGCTCCGCTCCGACAAGCAGCACCTTTTTGACTTTTTTTCTTGCAAAATAGCCTGCCGCCGTTTCGAGCAAAAACACAAATGATGCACACGCTGCGCTTATGTCATACGCCGGGCAGGACGCGCCTATCCTCGCTTGCACCATCGCCGCGAGCGACGGCGCTGCGTACGGTCCGGAAATTGTTGCGACCAAAATCAAATCAAGCTCCTCCGGCTTTACTCCTGCCGATTCGAGTGCTTTTTCTGCCGCTTCCGCGCCCAAATCTATTGCATTTTCGCTTGTACAAACCCGTCTTTGAGCCACTCCTACTCTCTTTTTTATCCACTCGTCCGATGTCTCCACCATCTTGGAAAGATCATTGTTTGTAACTATTCTATCCGGGACCGCGCTGCCCGTTCCAAGTATGCTAAAACACATATTATCATCTTCCTTTCAAGCAATTTTCTGCTGCAAAATCAAGTATAATTATACCATATATTTTTGAACATTTCGTTAATTTACCTCCTTTGTCCGAGTTTTTGTGCAGGACAGTTTTGTGACAGCCCGATTCACAGCCGCGGCTCTTTTTGCATATAATGCATTAACAGCATGATTATAATTCCGAAAGGATTGATAAAAAAATGACAACCGATTTATTGGCAGTTATAGGCCCTGTCACAACAGCGGCAAGGTTTGAAAAGAAAATAAATGCGCAAAGCCGCATATCCACAAGGATTATACACACGCCCGATACGCTTTCAAGCGGCGGATGCTCGTATTCGATTAAAACAAAGGCTGAAAATTTTCCTATTGTTCTCGAGATTGCAAATCAATATAAAATAAAGGTGAAAGGCTATTATCTGTGTGATATCATAGACGGAAAAGAGGTATATCATGTTATATCTTGACAACGCCGCAACATCGTTTGAAAAGCCGAAATGCTTTTACCGCGCCATGAACAAGTACACGCGCAAATTCAGCGTAAATGCAGGCAGAGGCGGACACCGTTTCAGTATAGCCGGTGCGAACGGAATCGGCGAAACGGCGGAAAAGCTATGTACTCTTTTCGGCATATCCAACCCCGACAGAATTGCTTTTTCGCAAAATGCCACTCTTTCCCTGAATCTTGCAATAGGCGGAGTTTTGAAAAACGGGGGGCATGCGGTCATTACGCAGATGGAGCACAACAGCGTTCTGCGCCCTGTGCATGGCTACGGAAATTACAGCGTTGTCAAAGCGGACAAATTTGGAAGAATCGACCCCGATGACGTCCGCGCGGCAATCCGTCCCGACACAAGGCTTGTTATCTCCACGCACGCGTCAAACGTGTGCGGCACTGTCGAGCCGGTCGCAAAAATAGCTGCCGCCGCGCACGAAGCAGGCGCATTATTTTTGCTTGACGCGGCACAGACTGCCGGATGCAAGCCGATTAACATTCCCGAAATCGGGGCGGATATGCTTGCATTTTCCGCACACAAGGGACTTTTGGGTCCGCTCGGTCTGGGCGGACTTTATGTAAATGAGAGCGTGGAGCTTGAGCCGATTATATCGGGCGGAACAGGCTCTTTTTCGCAGCTTGCCGAGCAGCCGCGCCACATGCCCGATATGCTCCAGGCAGGCACGCAGAACACCCCTGCAATAATGGCATTGGGCGCATGCGTGGACTATATTTTAAAAATCACTCCGTCCGCCTTTGCCGAAAAGCAAAAAGCGCTTGCCTATATGCTGATTGAACGGCTTATGAACATGAACGGAGTGACTGTCTATGGAATAACCTCGCCGGGCATGGGCGACAGAAACGGAACGGTTTTGTTTAACATAGACGGATTCGAAAGCGGTACACTCTGCGAAATTTTAAACGATGAATTCAAAATCGCCGCGCGCGGCGGATGGCACTGTGCATATCCGGCGCATTGCGCTCTCGGCAGTGAAAAAAGCGGAGGTCTGAGAGTGAGTTTCGGCGCGTTTTCGAATAAAAAAAGCGTCGGGACATTGGCTGACGCTGTGTACAAAATATGCAAAAAATAAAAAACTTTTTCGTCCCCTATGGACATAAGAATAAAATAACAGCTTTGAAATATGTTTTATTGCATAAATCGCAATTTTCTATATAATAAAATGAATCCGCATTTTTTGCGGATTCATTAATTTCAGATTATCTTGACAAAATTACAAACACATCGGTTGCTTCGCCGTCTACAACCTTAGCAAATGCAAAGTTTGCGCCGTCTCTCACCCCGTCATTGCTCCATGGAATAAATTCCCGATCGTTATACATAAACAAATTAGGTATTGCAGCCGCGACAATCAAGCCTGCCGCTCCGACCTTAAGCTGTCTTGTATAATTTTCTATCGAGTAATCCCAAACATATACATTTGTCTTATCGGTGATTTCTATATCCATTGCCATACCTCTTCCGCCGGTTTGGGACAAATCGGTGTACAGACCTGTATATGACACATCATTGCCCCTGTCATCCGTAACCGACATATTCGACGCGTTTCCGATTGAGCCAAGTGTAAAGTAACGCGGCTTTTTGCTCAAAATCGGTCCGCACACAAGGCGTGTAACAGGCTTTGAATAGTCAACAGAACCGTTGTCGTCATGCATACTCCACGATGTTGTCCAGTTCTTAGCATAGGCGGTGCTTATATTCAGCGGATTCTCGCTTAATATATTTTGTGCCGCTTTGTTATAGCTCTCATCCAAGCCAAGCGCGGAAGCCGTTACCAGTACATTAATTACACTGATGTTGTCATTATTATCCTTTACAAATACAATTATATCGCCTTTTTGTAAATTCAGTACATCTTTATAAGAACCGCCGGACGCACCACATACCTCTGCATCTTCGTTTACAACAAATTCAGTTTCTGCGCCGTTATACAGGGCTTTGAGCTTATAGATATAATCGCCGTCTGTATTTATCGCCTGCTGCGGCTGCTTTGTAACCACCGCGAAATGTGTCTTGCTGTTGTAATATTCGCCACCGCTTGTGACGATTATATACGGATATGCTCCGTTTTCATTTTTTTCGCCGTAGGCATAAACGGTATAATTGCTTTCCTCCTGAAAGTTCTTCAGCGATCCCATGGACAAATCATTATATGTCGGGATTCTGCCGCTGAGAAGAGTCTCGGTATAAACAATCGCATCAATAACCTTTGTATTTTCGTCTATCCTAATTGTGCCTATCTTATTGGTATTCGGATTAAATTCGGAATCTGTCACATTAGATTCTATCGGCACAAGCTCAAGCGATATAATTCTGCCTGTCTCGCTGCCCAATCTATACTTTATAACACAATTTTCTATCGGATTTTTCGCTCCGCTTTCCCCGTTTGTATAAACAAGCTTCTTTATTTGAGTATCAACATCCGAGTGTTTATATGTTGTACCGTCTATTGTAAGTCTCACCCTGCTTGTATCAACCTCTGCGTCAAGCGTTATGCCGTCCATATTATAAAGCCTTGCCTTGTAGTAATCATCCGCAGATGACTTTGTGTATCTATCGATTATTGCATACTGCTGCTCCATTGGCTCATCAGGGATATCCAAATCCGCACTGCCGTCCGTAACAATCATAAACGGAAACGCATTATTGTTGTCCGGCTCGCCGTAGAAGTAAGCGGTATAGGTTTCATTATCGGTGAATGCCGCCGCTTTTGTGAATGCTGCCGGCGAATACATTCCATCAACTATTATTGTATTCGATCCGATTGCATAATCACCCAGCTTGCCGCCTGCAAAGACTGCATTTGCAGCAGCCGCCTGCGGTTTCACGATATTGATTTCGGAAACAATCCTATTATCCTTAACATTGGTCACAAAGCTGATTACTCTGTTTTGAATCGGGTTTTTCGCTCCGCTTTCTCCGTTTGCATATACAAGCTTTTTAAGCGCGGCGCCAACCCCGTCTCGTCTATATGTTCCTTTTTCAAGAATCACCGTTCCGCTTTCGCTGCATATATCCTCCGGCACAATCAAATCCGCCCTGCTTGTGTCGACTTCAATTTTCTCGCTTGTACCGTCAGCCTTGCAGAGTGTCGCTCTGTAATAATCATCAGCAGATGACTTTGTATATCCGTCTATCAGAGCATACTGACGTGCGCTGAGCACCGGTTCCTGTTCCCTTGGGTCGGACGTAAGAGCTGTCCCGGCACCGGTAACTATAACAAACGGATATGTGCCGCTGCTGCTTCTGTCACCGTATGCAAATGCACTGTACTCGGCGTCATTCGTAAACTGCGACAGCGATGCCGCGGACAGCAGCGAATCGCCCGCGATTGATCCGCTTGCCATTTCATCGACATAATAGCTTGCATCAATAATCTTTGTATTGCTGTCCATAACCACATTTCCGATCGAGTTTTTCGATGATTTATACGGCTCATCCATTGCGCTGCGCTCTATATAGGCTATTTCAAGCGATGTGATTCTGCCGCTTGAAGAAGGAACCTTGTACTTAACCACACGGTTCTGAATCGGAGTTTTTGCTCCGCTTTCTCCGTTCTCATACACAAGCTTCTTCATTTGAGAATCTACATCACCATTTTTGTATGTTGTACCATTGATTGTGAGCGTCACCTTGCTTGTGTCTACCTCTGCCGAGAACGACGTGCCGTCCGCCTTATAAAGCGTTGCCTTGTAATAATCATCGGCTGACGATTTTGTATATCTGTCCAATATTGCATAATTTACATTTGTTGTCGGCTCATAATCAAAGACTCTTCCGAATGTGTCAAGATAGAACTTATAGTCATCACCGATTCTAATTTCTCCGCTTATATCTCCGTAATTTTGAACCGTTTTATATAATTGTCCGTTTATTCCCACAGTCTCGGTCTCATCGTCCAAAGATGTGCACATTCCCGAAATCACATCCCGCGACACACGGATATCGTAAAATTCCGAATAGGGCAATCCGCTTGCAACATCATACGCTATCGAAATAACATCGCCCGGCTTCAAAGTCTCCAAAGCCGCTGCCGCTCCGTCAATAACGCAATTGACATCTTCATTAATCGTTATCGACATCTGGCCATCATTGTTATAAGCCGTATCGAACACAATACGTCCGCTTTCCGCCGACACATTGCCGACTTTTGCCGTCGCATAGTAGTTTACAAATATGACATCATACATTCCGTCCGCATTACGATTCAGCGAATATCTGTCCAAAAGCTCAATATCACCGCTGTTATTATTTACAACATACCTTTCAAAATTGCTTCGGTTAGACGGAACTTCAACACCGTTTACATATAATGCAAAATCGGGATCTAAATTATATCGTGTCGATTTTTCAGACTCGGCAGTGTCATAAAATTTTATATACGGTCTGTTACTCGCATAAGAACCAAACACGGTGTCGTTGAATTTATAATCTTCTTCGTCCATCAAATCAGCCGACAAGACCGCAGTACAATTCTTGTCGGAGGGCTTGTACTCGATAATTTTCGACCCGTTATCCGTCACTTGTATTATAGCGGATGCATATCGGAAAAGGTCTTCGTCGTCTACCGCACCGTCCGAATACACGCTTTCAACTGCTGTGAGTGCATTTCCGTAGCTGTCGCAACTGCCCTTATTTATAACTACACTGTTATCATCATAATTTTTTGTATATTCAATTGTAAATTGTACTTCATCCTTATCATTGATTGCAGAACTTGTTTTGTATGTATTCGAAACATATCCCTCAACATAATAAGCCTTATGCTGCTTTGTCATCCACGTTTCATACTTTCTTCCGCTGCTGCCGTCCTGCATTTCGTAGACAGGGTAACATTTTCCGTTGTCATCCGTGATTACACCGGTCGTCTCAACAATAGGCGAAAGCGCCGAATTATATATCATCTGCGCCGCATCTGCCTTTGTTACGCAGCTGTTCAGAGTCAGGCGCACGCCCTCCATGATTCCGACATCGTCTGCTCTTTCAAGATAGCCGATAGGCCAGCCGCCCTCCGCCTCGGCAAACGGGTGATATCCGAGAGCCTCTACCATCATTTTTATAAATTCGCCGTATGTAATATAATCGTCCGGTCTGAATTTGCCATCGTCGGCTGTCAGATATCCGCGCTGATTGCAATAGTTTGCAATTCCGCAAAGCTCGCTTCCGATTTCAACATCGCTCAATCCCGTCTCATTCTTAAGAGTTTCGGCAACTTTCTGACGTCCGAGCATTGCAACCGACATTTTTGCAGCTTCGCCGCGCGTTATGGTATTGCTTGCTCCGCCGGATGTCATTATTCCGAGTTTGTTGGCAAAGCCTATGCATCTTGTTGATGCCGTACCGCCACCTCCGCCGCTGCCGGTATTGGCGCTTTGATTTTGCTTTTGTCCAATCTCGGTTATCTCTGCCTTTTCAGCAACAGGAGTCATTCCCGTTTCGGAATCCCAAAGAAAAACCCTTGCCTCTTTTACATTCCTGTCCGGAATCTGTACATATCTTCTCAAACGCTCGACGTCTGCCGATACCGACTCGGTAACAGCCGCTATGAGCCTGTTCTCCGCATCATAAAATCCTATCACCGCCGAAGCCTTGTCCGCTGCGGCACCGTTTGCGGATACATCTGCCGACACCTCGTAAATGTCGCTGTCCTGCCAAAGCTGCGCGCTGCCTATATTATAGGAATACCCCTCCGCATAAGCCGACGGAAATATCCCGACAAGCATTGCCGCCGTCAGAATCAGTCCCAAAAACCTTTTCACCTTAATATCATCCTTTCATTTATTTTTATAGAGGTAAATGTAATTACTACATATATTATTGTACCATACTCTCTGATTTTTTCAATAGCTATATCTTTATTTTTCTAATTTTTGTTAATATTTCACAACTTTTCAGTATTAATATTTACTCAGATTCTGAGTAAATATTAATACTCAAAATCTGAGTATGATATTATTTTATATGAGAGATAATAAAACAAAGGAAATAAAAAAATGAACTACAGAACAAGACTGAAAAATTTAAGAGAGGACCATGACTATACTCAGGCGCAGATAGGCAAGCTGATTCAAAAAACGCAGCAAGGCTACAATCACATCGAAAACGGGCGCGCAGAGCTGAAAATAGAAGACCTTATAACACTTTGCAAGTTTTATAAGGTCTCCGCAGATTACATGATCGGTCTCAGCGATAAAATTTAAAATTCAAGCACCATTCCGTCATACGATACCAAAAAACCGTCCCCGGCGGCTATTTTTGAAAATTCGTCATAGACAACATGTGCTCCGTTGTGAGAAAAATGGTTCAAAACAAATATTGTATCCTTGTCCGCTATTTTCTCATCAATCAGAAGTTTGCGCATTTTTTTGCAACGATTGAAAGTGGGATGTCCGAAATATGTATTGTCGTCACATGCCGATGTACAGTCAAACGAAACAACCGTCAAAGGCTTTGAAAGCTTTTTAAGACATGCCATACTCTCGTCCGAATACTCACCCGAGTCATTTGCGTAGAATATGCTTTTTCCGTCCTTTTCTATGATATATATAACCGGGGTCGATGCCGGGTCGTGCGTTGCTCTAATCGGCGTAATGCGATACCCCTGTGCGTCAAACGCTTCAAACGGCTTGATTCTCACCGCTTGCACGTCCTTGTCGGACATATCCGAAATCTGATTTTTAATCATTTCATATCCGCTTTCATCCGAGTAGAATGTCAAAGGCTCTTCGCTTATTACATGTGCAAAGCAGCCGTTCGCGCGCATCGATATATCCGCAGGATATAAATGGTCGCCATGCGAGTGAGTTATTATACACGTCTTGATTTTGTGGAGCGGCATGTTAAAATTTAAAAAGTGCATATATGTGTCGGCAGGAAAATCAATCAGAATCGTGTCGTCGATAATTGCCTGGCTTCTGGTTCTGATATTTCGTCCGCCCAGCTCTCTCGACTTTTTGCAATTCTCGCATTCGCAAAAAATCGCAGGGATTCCCTCAGCTGCCGCCGTTCCGAGATATTGGATTTTCATTTTATTCCTCCTGAGAAAAAAATTTGATATAATCCCCGCCCATGAGCGTGGAGCCACATTATACAAAGAGCCGCAGCAAAACACATTTTTTTGCTGCGGTTCGTAAATATTTCCGTTTTTGCGGGCAAACCGCATGGGCTGCCCGTCTGCCGGTTATCAGTCAACAATAAATCTTTTCAATTCGTCGACAAAAGCATCGCAGTTGTCACTGTGAACTTCTACCTTGATAGGCTTTGATAAATTCAAGCTGAAAATCCCCATTATTGACTTTGCGTCAACAACGTATCTGCCGGATGTCAAATCTACGTCAAAGTCATACTTCGAAACGATATTAACAAAATCCTTTACATCATTGATTGAATTGAGCATTAAGTTGAATGTTTTCATAACAAACTCCTCCTTATTTTGTTTCTATGGGATAAGAAAAAGTACTATTAAATTTATACTTTTTCTTGTCTATATGATACAACTTTTTTTCGATTTAGTCAAGAACTATTGCATTTTATTTGAAAATTTTATATAATAATACTATTATTTGACCTGATATTTGATAAAATCTAACTAAAATATATTATTTACGAAGGGATGCATCCGATGAAAAAAGCAGCGTTTTACACTTTGGGCTGTAAAGTTAATCAATATGAGACCGAGGCAATGGCGGAGATGTTCAAATCGAGCGGTTACGAAATTACCGATTTTGAAAATTATGCCGATGTATATGTTATAAACACCTGCACCGTCACAAATATGAGCGACAGGAAATCGCGGCAGATAATCCGCCGCGCGAAAAAAACAAACCCCGATGCAATTGTTGCAGTGACCGGCTGCTATGCGCAGATCTCGCCCGAGGACGTGAAAAAAATTGACGGCGTGAATATTGTTGTCGGCACAAAGGACAGGAAAAACATAGTCGAGCTCACCGAGGCGGCAAGCGCAGACAATTGTATCGACACAGTGTCCGATATAATGCACACGCATGACTTTGAAGATCTTTCGATAAAGACATATCAAAACCGCACACGCGCATATATAAAAATCCAGGACGGCTGCAATCAGTTCTGCTCCTATTGCATAATTCCGTACGCACGCGGTCCGGTCAGAAGCCGTCCCGAGCATGAAGTCATCGCCGAGATTCAAAAGCTTGCCGACGACGGTTTTTCCGAGATTATTCTGACAGGAATCCATGTCGCATCCTACGGCAAAGACCTTGAAAGCTGCGACCTTGCATCGCTCATATGCAAGGCTGACAAAACAGACGGAATAAAAAGAATACGCCTAAGTTCGATAGAGCCTATGACTCTTAATGACGACTTTATCGAAAGGATAAAGCCATGTTCAAAGCTTTGTCATCATTTCCATTTGTCGCTGCAAAGCGGCTGCGATGAGACACTCAAAAGAATGAACAGGAAATACACCTGCGCCGAATACGAAAATATCGTGAACGGACTCAGAAAAAACTTTGCGGATGCAGCGATTACCACCGATATTATGGTCGGCTTTCCGGGCGAAACAGAGGATGAGTTTTTAAAAACATCCGAATTTGTGCAAAGAATAAGCTTTGCGGACGCACATATATTCCAATATTCACAGCGTAAAGGCACACCCGCCGCAAAGCGCCCCGACCAGGTTGCACCCGAAATCAAAGAAAAGCGCAGCAAAATAATCGCGGAAATTACACAAAAATCACGTGATGAATTTCGAAATCAATTCATCGGATGCGAACTTGAAGTTCTTTTCGAGCAGCCGTATCATAAAGATAATGAATATTTCGAGGGCAAAACAAGTAATTATCTAACGGTTATCGTTCCGACAAGCGAAAATCTCTCGGGGCAAATCCGCAATGTGACATTGCTTGAAATGAAAGATGATGTTATTGTGGGGAAATTATAAATAATTCAATACGTCCAAATTTGAAACAAAAAATACTCGAAACACCCCAATTCACCCGATGATGTTCGCGGGGATTTCGAGCGGTGCGACTTCAACCACACTCCGATAGAAACTTTGTCGGAAGGGGGAAAAATAGTGCAGAACACCCCCAACTCACCCGATGACGTACATGTGTACTTCGAGCAGTGCGACTTCAACCACACTCCGATAAAAACTTTGTCGGAAGGGGGAAAAATAGTGCAGGACGCCCCCAACTCACCCGATGACGTACATGTGTACTTCGAGCAGTGCGACTTCAACCACACTCCGATAAAAACTTTGTCG
>CAKSQL010000048.1 GCA_934486735.1 uncultured Clostridia bacterium
AAAAAGCCCGGAAAATGGCGTATTTCCGGGCTTTTTTAGCATTTTGAAGTTGTCGATTATCGCTTGCTGAACTGCGGTGCGCGACGAGCGGCTTTGAGGCCGTACTTCTTTCTTTCCTTCATTCTTGAGTCTCTTGTGAGGAAACCTGCAGCCTTCAAAGTAGGTCTGTAAGCGTCCGAATCAACTTCCAGGAGCGCTCTTGCAATACCGTGACGGATTGCACCTGCCTGACCTGTGAAGCCGCCGCCCTCAACTTTTGCGATTACGTCGAAGTTGCCGATTGTCGAAGTTGCTGTAAGCGGCTGACGAACGATTACCTTTAATGTATCGAGACCGAAATATTCGTCGATATCTCTGCCGTTAATTGTTACCTTTCCATTTCCCGGAACCAAACGAACACGAGCAACGGAAGATTTTCTTCTACCTGTACCATAGTATTGTTCTTTTGCCATGATTTTTATCCTCCTTATTTAATCTCCTGTGTCCAATTTTCGGGCTTCTGCGCCTCATGGTTATGCTGTGAGTCCTTGTAAACGCGAAGTCTTGTAAGAGCATTTCTGCCGATTGTTGTGTTGGGGAGCATGCCCTTTACAGCGAGCATAACAGCTTTCTCGGGATTCTCAGCCATGAGTTTGTTGTAATGAATCTCCTTGATTCCGCCTACCCAGCCTGTGTGATAGTAACGAACCTTTTGATTGAGTTTGTTGCCTGTCAAAACGGTTTCTGCCGCATTTATAATGATTACGTGGTCTCCGCAGTCAACATTCGGTGTGAATGTGGGGAGATGCTTTCCTCTCAAAATGCTTGCTGCCTGTGCCGCAACTCTGCCGAGCGGTTTGTTAGCGGCGTCAATGATATACCATTTTCTTTTAATTTCGTTTGGCTTTGCCATATAGCTACTCATTGAAAATTTCCTCCTTATTTCTGAAACGATAGTATATAATCGGCATGAAAACATATCCAATCTTCAAGCCTGCACTTGATATTGTACTACTTTTTGTCTTCTTTGTCAATACCTTTTTTGTAAAAAATTTAAATATCAAAATAAATCTTTTATTTTCTTCGTTTTTCTTTTATTTTCTTCTGTTTTCTCGATTTCTATTTTAAATTTTTTATTGCGTCATATATATCGGACGGTATTTCCGCAATGCTTTCTGCATCCTCAAGCTCGCTTTTTTCTCTGAATCCCCATGTAACGCCGATGGTGTGCATTCCCGCGTTTTTGCCTGTTGTCACGTCGATAATTGTGTCTCCGACAAAGACGCACTCTCCGGGAGCCGCGCCAAGCTCGGAGGCAATTTCAAGTGCCGCATCGGGAGTGGGCTTTGTGGGGATACCGTCGCGCTGACCATGGTAAATATCGAATTTCCCTTTAAAAACCGAGTCTATAATCTGAGTTGCCACATTGTCCGGCTTGTTTGACAAAACAGCTGTCTTAATCCCGTCTCGGCGCAGTTTTTCCAGTAATTCGGGTATTCCGTCATATATTTCACTTTTAAAAAGATAGTTTTTTTCGTATTCTTCGTCGTATTTTGCACCTGCCGCATTGTAGTTTTCGGGAGTGTCGGCATTGCGGAATGCGAGCATCCTGTGAATCAGAAGATTCCTGCCGTCGCCCACAAAATAGCGGAATTTATCTGTTTCTACAGGTTCGAGACCCACCGATTCCAGGGCTGCGTTGCCAAAATAAGCAATACCGGGCAAAGTGTTCATAAGGGTTCCGTCAAAATCGAAAATAACAGCTTTAATCATTGTAACCATCCTTTTATTAATAAATTGCCTGTTAATAAATAAGTTCCGCGCCGAAATTAAATATCAGACACGGAACTTTGTCACACAAACCATTAATTAGTATATCATAAGTATAATGGAATGTCAATATGTTTTTTCAATTTGAAAATGTTTTATTTAAACTGAAAGCTCAGGCTGCGGTTAAAACGACCGAGAGGCGCAACAAATCCGCAGGGCAGAGTTTCTTTTTCTTCACGCGAGCAAAATGTGATAAGTCCATTGTATTTTTGCTTTAAAAGAATATCTGTCGCCTGAGAATAAATCCCGTATGGATATGAAAGATATTTAACAGGCTTGCCGCAGACAGCTTCAAGCTTTGACATAGATGTTGATATATCATTTATAACACTGTCAGTCATATATCTTGACATATATAAGTGATTGGCTTCTTCCGGAGAAAGATTGTGAATCTTATCGGTGTGCGAGCCGATTGTTATATATGGATTTTTGCCAAGCTCCGCAAGTTGCTCGGCGGACAAATAACCGTCTGCGTTAATATAGTCGCTCACCATAAAGAAAAGTGCCGGGACCTTGTATTTTTCCAAAATCGGGAGCGCCTTTGTATAATTGCTTTCGTAACCGTCGTCAAATGTGATAAGCGCGTATTTTCCTGCCTTAACCGGCTGAGTAAGATCGGACGGCGCCATAAAAGTATATCCTTTTGCCAAAAGTGTTTTGATGTCATTTTCAAATGTTTGCGATGAAATGCAATAGTCGGACCACTCGTCGCTGTTGTCGGAAATGAGATGATACATAAGAACGGTCACATCTGCTTTTGTTGTATATGGCAGAGCGTAAGCGGTGCTGCCGAGCATGCATATCATGACATACAAAAATAAAAATTTTTTTTTCATAGCTGATTATCTCCATAGTTTTTTATTTTCAAATACTTTTTATATTTCCGGGTTTTATGAAATACTGCCGAAAGAAAGCGATTTGAATCTGTCTGAAAAAGAATAATTTCAGCACATTTCGAATTGCTGCCTTTGGGAGTATCTGCCCTTTCTTCTGACTTTTCCGGATAGAAAAAACCCCGGTTTAAACCGCAGGTGGTCTAAACCGGGAAAGTTTTTCTAAATCTTATTTAAGTGCAGCGTCAGCTGTCTTTGCAATCTGACTGTCAACATTCAATGTAATGCTGTAGTTGTAGCCATCATAGAAGATGTCGTCACTGTCGTAATCTGCAACGCCGAATACGCTCTTAATCTTATAGTCAAGTTCGCCTATTGTCGGAGCATATACAACTGTTCCGAATTTTCCGCCTCTCTGACCGAATGACTGATACTCGCCTGTGGGAACACCATCAAGGATCTTTTCGAAGTATACTTCGTGCGGATAAGCTTCTTCAACGAATGCATATTTCCACTCAACGTTCGGGCTTGCATTTCCGCCTGTGTATCTGAAGAGGTACGGCAGATAGAGCTTGTTGCCGTCAGCGTCAACACCGATGTAACTTCCGTCGCAGATAACGCCGTCAATGATCAGGTACTGATACTGCTGATACGGGAATTCTTTCTCGTTCATTTCATTTGTCCATGAAATCTGTGCGGGATGGTCAGCTGTGCAATCCTTAATGAAATTAGCATTGAACATGCTTTCATCCTCTGTCTTTGTGAAATATGTAGCTGTGTCAATCTTCTGCTTGCCGCCGTTTACATAGTCTCTGCCTACCAGATATTCACTCTTGTATACATGAATCTTATTAGAGATATCTTCGTTCGACATCTTGAATGTGCCGTCACCGTTCTTGTCGCTCAAAGCTGAAACAGTAAGTTCATTCAAAGGCAGTGAATCTGAAACGTCAATTCCGAGACGTTTGAGCAATGATGAAGAATCAACAATGTAGTTACCGTTGATGTCCTTAGCACCGTCGTACCAATAGAAACCGTTGTACAGAGCCTGTGCAAGACCCGGACGATATTCGCTTGATGCGATTGTGTCTTTGTTAATGATTCTGTAAGGACCGAATCCGAAATACTCGTAAGTTTGTGTTACAGGCTCATTCTTACCGAGATATTTGAACAGGTCGTTTTGTGTCAAGCCTCTGTGCTCAAGAGTGTTCGGACGCCAGCCGATACCCGGGATATTGCTCTTAAGACGCTCGTAAATGCGGTACGGATACTGAACTTCCCACATTTCCGGCTCAAACTTTGTTTCCCAGTCAGCCAAAGCGCCGCTGTCCTTTGTTACGCTTGTCTTTGTTCCGTCCAGGTAAAGACGAACAACTTCGTTATGAGGATAATCTCTCTCATAGAAGTCATGACGCCATTCAACTGTCTTTGCAACACCGTCAAGCTTTTCGTTTCCTGTGGGGATTCCGTGAGAATCTACTTCGTACCAGATTTTATCATAAATACCGGTAGCGATGTTGTAGTTGTTTGTTGAGAAACCCGAGAATACCCAGCTGTTTGCAGCAAGACTTGTAGTGCCCGGTAAAACAGCAGCGGCACAAAGAAGACCTGCCATAAGTTTTTTTGTAGTTTTCATTACATTTCCTCCTCAATAATCTTTTCCTGCCGCCCCTGCTAAAAAACTCCCCGGAGAGACACACGAAAACAGACAGATTACAATTACTTTTAAAATACCTTTTTGTTGCATAATTTAATAAACTGTGTTATACTAAATTTAAGACTTAAGCCACAGCTTATTACTGTACCGACCCTGCAATCGGAACAGTAATTTTGTTATGCAATTTAATAATGGTCGTTTAAAAGCGGCTATTCACCTGCCTGTATTCTTTTAGGAAAATTATATTCTACAATATCTATTATAATAGCAAATATGCGAATTGTCAAACAATTTTTGTTTCATTTGCTAAAAATGGCAGGTTTAACCTAAAATGGAGGTGAAATCGTGCGTATTTTTGGTAGAATTAAACAACTAACGAAAGAAAAAAATTCTTCTATCTCTCAGATTGAGCGGCAGCTTAAGCTTGGAAACGGAACGATAAGACGCTGGGACACGAATGCGCCGTCGGCGGATAAGGTTTTAGCGGTGGCAGATTTGCTAAATGTTTCGGTTGAGTATCTCATGACGGGAGAAGACAAAAAGAAAGCAACGCATTTCAACAATAATGAAAAAGAGTATATATTGGATAAGGCAAGGAACTTGTCTGATGAGGATTTCCGGACTTTGACGGAGATAATAAACGCATTTTCAAAAGAAAGATGACAAATTTAAATACTTTCCATGCAGGATGGAAAGTTTAGTATATGCGGAAAAATTTATAAAAAGAATGGGTGTTAAGGGGCATATGGCAGCTGAGGCTTTGGTCGCGCAGGATGTCATTATATAATAGATAGTCATGCAATAATTTTTACGCATATACTAAAAAATCCGGGTTGCGGCAAAGAACTGTTAAATCACAGTGCCGCAACTCGGATTTTTTAATTTTCGGGTGCCGGGATTAATCGGTCAGTTCGCATCCGCCGAGGGGACGAATTGAAAGAACATGACACATACCGGAGCCGAGAACGTTCTCGATTTTTGTTTTGAACTCATCAAGCATGTCAAACGGAACAAATGCCTGGACGGTTCCGGCAAAGCCGCCGCCGTGAACGCGGTATGCTCCGCGGTCGCCGAGTATTTCGTCGCACAGCGCGAGAGTGAGCGATACCGCCTGCTGATGAGGCATGCTTGCGGCATACACGTTTTGCAGATACATATATGAAGAATATCCCGATTTTTTAATCATATCGCAGAAAGCTTCAAAATCATCGTTTTTGAGCGCTGCCACTTCATCCTGAGCGCGCTGATTGTCGTTGAAGAAATGCATTGCGCGCAGGATTGCCCTGTCGTCATCGACAGCTTTTCTCACCTCGGCAAGACGATTCATAAATTCCTCGGGGGCGATTTCTCTCAGATAATTCTTGCCGAAGAAGTTTGCAACCTTTTTCATTTCGACAGTTATGCCTGCATACTCGGAGGTAAGGTCGGCATGGTCTGCGCCCGAGTCGATTATGCAGAGCGCGTGACCGCTTTTGGGGAAGTTGAAGTCAACTTTATTTATAATCGGCTTCTCGGTGTCGGCAAAATCGATTGCGACAACCGCCCCAACGGATGATGCCATCTGGTCCATAAGACCGCTCGGTTTTCCAAAGTACACATTTTCGGCATACTGACCGATTTTTGCGATTTCCACCGCGTCAACCTCGTTGTTGGCAAAAAGTCCGTTTACAATGTTGCCGACAAGTACTTCAAATGCAGCAGATGAGCTCATTCCTGAGCCTTTCAGAACGCTTGAGAGAGTATACGCGTCAAATCCGTGCAGCTCATATCCCATGTCGGAAAACTTTTTCAAAATTCCGCGTATGAGCGAGATTGCTTTTTCGTATTGCGATTCGTCAACTTCAAGATTGTCGAGGTCGATTTCGTCCATGGGATAACCCTTTGATTGGATTCTTACAATGTTTGTGCCGTTCGGAGCTGCTGCACCGATGACATCGAGGTTAAGGCTTGCAGCGAGTACGCAGCCGTGCTGATGGTCGGTGTGGTTTCCGCCGATTTCGGTTCTTCCCGGAGCCGAGAAAAGTCTCATCTCGTCAGCGCTGCCGAAGGTTTTTTCAAAACCGTCAATAACCTCGAGAAATCTGTCGGCATATGGCTTGCTGTCGTCGCAGGCGTACATATATGTAAGCTTTGAATCAAATGCACCCTCGGATAATTTTTTCTTAAGTTCTGTTGTTTTCATGTGTGATTTTCCTTTCTTATTTGAATTTTATAATAAGCGGCTCTGCCACATATTTTATGATATATTTCAAAATACTGCCTGCTGTCATGTCCGCAGGCGGAATTTTTACAGTAAGCGGCTTTTGCCGCCGCATTTACTTTGCTTGAATTATTGCTGCCTTGACGGTATTTCTCATAAGCATGGCTATTGTCATCGGTCCCACTCCGCCGGGAACGGGTGTGATTGCCGCCGCTTTTTTTGAGGCGGACTCAAAATCAACGTCGCCCACAAGCTTTTTCTCGGCGATTCGGTTGATGCCGACGTCAATAACGACCGCACCTTCCTTTATCATATCGCCGGTTATAAAATTAGGCTTTCCGACAGCTGCAACCACTATATCGGCGCGGCTTACGGCTTCTTTTAAGTTTTTTGTCCTCGAATGACATATCGTCACCGTTCCGTTTTCGTGCAAAAGCAGCATCGCCTGCGGCTTGCCCACAATATTGCTCCTGCCGACAACGACACATTCCTTGCCTGCGACCTCAATTCCGGATTCGTGGATAAGCTCCATAACTCCGGCAGGTGTGCATGGGACAAAATCGTAGTTGCCTATCATGATTTTTCCCACATTGACAGGGTGGAACGCATCCACGTCCTTTTTGGGGTCTATCGCATTAATGATATTTTCTTCGTTTATATGTTTCGGCAGCGGCAGTTGAACCAATATTCCGTTTACCTCGTCTTTTTTGTTCAGCGCGTCAATCAGGGCCAGAAGCTCCGCTTCGGTAGTTTCCGCGCCGAGTGCGTGTTCCTCGGAATATATCCCAAGCTCCTCGCAGGCTTTCTTTTTGGAGTTTACATAGACTCTGCTTGCAGGGTCGTTTCCGACTATTACCACTGCAAGACCCGGGAATATTCCCTTTGTTTTAAGCTCTGCAACCTCGTCTCTAAGCTCCGACTTAATTCTTGCCGAAACCTCTTTTCCGCTTAGTATTTTTGCCATTTTTACCATCCTTTCTTGAATTGGAATTGCTTTGTTTTCGTGATGAGTTGAAATTCTGCTTCGGAGGTCGGATAAGACATTTCGCTCCGAAACCTATCAAATCGGTTCTACCTGCAAGCTCGAGAGCCTCTCTCACAAGTTTGTAGTTGTCCGGATTTTTGTATTGCAGCAGCGCACGCTGCATTGCTTTTTCCTTGTATGTCTTGGGCACATAGACCGGTTTCATGGTGAACGGGTCAAGTCCTGTGTGGAACATGCAGGTCGAGATTGTGCCCGGGGTTGGATAAAAGTCCTGAACCTGCTGCGGATTTATGCCATGCTCTTTGAGATATAATGCAAGCCTTATCGCATCGTGCAGTGTGCTGCCGGGATGGCTCGACATCAGATAGGGTACAAGATATTGTTTTTTTCCGATCTGTTCGTTTATTTTGTAGAATTTGTCCGAGAATCTGTTGAACACATCGTTCGACGGCTTGCCCATGTATTTAAGCACGTTGTCCGATATATGCTCGGGCGCGACTTTCAGCTGACCGCTCACGTGATGCTTGCATAATTCGTAGAAAAATTCGTCATTTTTGTCATTTATCAGATAGTCAAAGCGTATTCCGGAGCGGATGAATACTTTTTTTACTCCGTCAATTGCGCGCAGCTCGCGCAAAAGCTCCAGATATTCGCTGTGGTCGATGTCCATATTCTTGCATGGAGACGGAAAAAGACATTGGCGGTTTTTGCATGCTCCGAGTTTTAATTGTTTTTTGCACGCAGGTTTTCGGAAGTTGGCGGTCGGACCGCCGACATCGTGGATATAGCCTTTAAAATCCGGCTCCCGAACCATCTGTTTTGCCTCGTTCACAAGCGATTGGCGGCTTCGGGCGGTGACTATTCTGCCCTGGTGGAATGCAAGTGCGCAGAAATTGCAGCCGCCGAAACATCCGCGCGAACCGGTGAGACTGAATTTTACTTCTTTTATTGCTTCGATGCCGCCGTATTTTTCGTAGCATGGGTGGTAGTTTTTCTGATACGGCAGTGAATAAACCGCGTCAAGTTCCTTTGTTTCAAGCGGCGGCATGGGCGGATTTTGTATAAGATACTTGTCCCCGTGCTTTTGCACCACCGTTTTGCCGATATAGGGATTTTGCTCGTAGTATTGTATGCGGCAGGATTCCGCATATTTTTCCTTGAAATCGCGGCATTCCTCAAAAGAGGGGATTTCAACCGCGTTGTTGTATATAGGCTCATTCGCAAGATAGCATGTCCCGGGAATCTGAGTGATTTCGTGTACCGGAATCCCGGCATTTAACGCATTTGCGATTTCCACAACCTGCTTTTCGCCCATTCCGTACATAAGAATATCGGCGCGGCTGTCAAGCATAATTGAACGGCGTATCTTGTCGTCCCAGTAGTCGTAATGCGCAAACCGTCTCAGACTTGCCTCGACACCGCCGATTAAAAGCGGTATGTCGCCGAATGCCTCTCGGACTCGGTTGCAATAGACTATAACCGCGCGGTCGGGACGCTGCCCCGATTTGTTTCCGGGCGCGTATGCATCGTCGCTGCGGCGTTTTTTGCTCGCGGTGTAGTGATTCACCATACTGTCGATGTTGCCGGAGGATACCAAAACTCCGAGACGCGGTCTGCCGAGCTTTTTAAAATCGGCTGTGCTGCGCCAGTCGGGCAGAGGAACGATTCCGACCCGATATCCGTTTTTTTCAAGCACGCGCGATATTATCGCATGCCCGAAACTGGGGTGATCCACATATGCTTCTCCCACGATATAGAGAAAGTCAAGCGTGTCCCATCCGCGTTTTTTCATATCTTCTTTTGTTATCGGTAAAAAATCATTTTTCATATTATTAAGCTTATTCGGGCAGGTCGTCGGTGCTGATTCTTGCGCCGAACACTTCACGCGGCTTGCTGCCGTTTGCGCCCGAGATGATTCCTCTTGCTTCCATTTGGTCTATAATTCTGCCTGCACGCGCATAGCCTACCTTGAGACGGCGCTGTACCATCGCTGTCGAAATCTGCCCCAAGTGATATGCAAGCTCGATTGCCTGCGGCAAAAGCGCGTCCGCATCGTCTGCCTCGTCCTCGTCGGTCACTCCGTTTTCGCCTGTGGAACAGCGTTCGATATGATCCGCAAGGTCCTCGGAATAGTGCGTAACCTCGGTATTTTCCTTTATATAGTCAACTATGCTTTCAATTTCCGCATCCGACACAAAAGCGCCCTGCACACGCAGAGGGGTGTTGAGTCCGGACGGATAATAGAGCATGTCGCCTTTCCCCAAAAGCTTTTCAGCGCCGCCGCGGTCAAGAATTGTTCGGCTGTCCACCTGGCTCGAGACCGCGAATGCGATACGGCTGGGGACATTTGCCTTGATAAGACCGGTGATGACATCGACCGACGGACGCTGCGTTGCAACAATCAAGTGTATTCCTGCGGCACGCGCGAGCTGAGCCAGACGGCAGATAGCGTCCTCGACCTCCTTTGCGGCAACCATCATCAGGTCGGCAAGCTCGTCTATTATAATCACGATTTTCGGCAGCGGCTGCTCGCCGTTGTCCTTTTGGTGCTTGTTGTAGCCTTCAAGATTTCTCACATGCGTTTCGGCAAAGAGCGAATATCGTTTCATCATTTCCTGCACTGCCCAGTTGAGCGCACCGGCGGCACGCTTCGGGTCGGTGACAACAGGAATGAGAAGATGCGGAATACCGTTGTATATTCCAAGCTCCACAACCTTTGGGTCAACCATGATTAGCTTGACCTCCTCCGGCTTTGCCTTGTAGAGAATACTTGTTATAATTGTATTTATGCATACGCTCTTACCCGAACCGGTTGAGCCTGCGATAAGAACGTGCGGCATTTTTGCAATGTCGCCGACAACCACATTGCCGCCGATATCCTTTCCGAATGCGACCGCAAGCTTTGATTCCGCGTCCTTGAATTTTTTGTTTTCGAGAATTTCCCTTGCCGATACCATCATGACGCTTTTGTTCGGCACTTCGATTCCGACCGCGGCTTTTCCCGGGACGGCAGCGACAAGGACGGTCGGTACGGCAAGTTTCCAGGCGATGTCCTCGGCAAGACCGGTGATTTTTGATAATTTAACTCCGGTTTCCGGCTGGATTTCGTAGCGTGTTACGCTCGGTCCCTGTGTCACCTGCAAAAGCTTTGCGTCGACGTTGAAGTCGTTCAGCACCTCCATGAGCTTCTGCGCCGTCTCGCGCATTTCCATGCGCTTGTCGGCTGATACCGGCGGAGCGGCTTTTAAAAGTCTCATCGGGGGGAATTTGTATTCCTTGACCTCCGCGGCTATTGCTCCGTCTATTTCGGAATGTATTTCGTCACGCTCCGCGGTGGTTATGGGCTTTGCCTTTTCCTCCTTTGCTGCGGATTTTGCGGCAGGTGCATCGGGAGCAGCGGGATTTTCGTCCGTCGTTTCGGGAACGGGTTCTTCAGACCTTGCGGCAGG
>CAKSQL010000049.1 GCA_934486735.1 uncultured Clostridia bacterium
AACAGTTTTAGCAATAAGATGGATATATACATGACCGGTTGCCATGTATTTTACCCATAAATCTATTATAGTAGGAGGTGCTTTAATTGACATTCAAAAACAGACAGCTTGCGGGAATATTGGCAGCGGTGATGATTGCCGGGACTTTGTGCGGATGCAGCGCAAGCATGAGAGAAAAAAATAAGGACGAGGTTTCAATTTCGGTTGCATGGCATACGGGAAACGGCGGCAGAGCAAATGCGTACAAACAGATTAATCAGTTCAAAAAGCAGTACGGGAATATAGATGTAAAGCCGGATACATGGATAATCGATACCGCTACATATTATATGAAGGCGGCGACCGGCAGACTGCCGACCTTGTTCAGCATGGCGATGACCGAGGCGGAACGCTTTAAACGCTCCGGCTTCAATGTGGATTTGTCGAAATATATCAAGGAGTACGGTTACGAGCGCTATGTACGAAAAGAGGTCAAGGATATCATATCAGAGGACGGAAGATATTACGCAGTCCCGGCAAAAGGATATCTTTTGGGAGTAGTGTTCAACCGTGAGCTTTTCGAACGGGCAGGATTAAAAAACGAGGACGGTACATATAAAATACCGAAAACCTATGTCGAGCTTGCGGAGGCAGCGGAACGCATAACCGAGACAACGGGAGTTCCGGGACTTATAATAGAAACCGATAAAAGAACGGGCGGATGGATTTTTACCAATATAGCCTGGGCATACGGGGCAGAATTTATAAAGCATGAGAACGGAAAGTGGAAAGCGGCATTTAATTCGCCGGAATGTGTCAAAGCCTTTCAATATATATACGATTTGAAATGGAAGTACAAGGTTTTGCCCGAAAATTCAAATATTGACCAATATCAGGCAAACAAACGGGTACTTGAGGGAAAATGCGCAATGATAATTGACGGCGGAATCGACACAGGCTATAACGCCGAGAACAACGATAAAAACGCGCGAGGAATGTTCAGCATGCCGGCAGGTCCTGCCGGGAAATACGAGCTTTTGGGCGGAATAATTTACGGGATAAGCAATGTTGCGACCGACGAACAGGTTGATGCGGCGTTTAAATGGCTGGAATACAGCAATCAGACGCCGAGCATGAGCAACATAAAAGAACTTGAGAAAAAGGTTGAGCAGTCGTATCAGGATCTCATAAACAATGACCGGCCGATAGGACTCAAAAACTACAGCATCTGGACGGAGGATTGTCCGCGCAGGGAGTTTGACAATCAAATGCGTGAAAAATATAAAAATGTTCCGGATGCGCTCTTTGCTGATTTCAATGATATGATTGACGGAAAAATTCCTGTTATCATAAAGCCGGAGGAAAGGGTGAGCTGTCAGGATCTTTATTATATACTCACCGAGTGCTTGAACGAAATATATACAAATGAGAATGTTGATATCAAAAAGCTGACCGCCGATGCGGCTGAGCAATTCCAGACGGAGTATCTGGACAAAATCAATTAATCTTATGCTTTTGGCATAATTTTAATATATACAAATTATTAGAAAGGACTGGTAATAAGTGAGGAAAACCACCAAAAAATTAGCTTGGATTCTGGCGGCGTCGATGACAGCGTCGGTTGTGCCGGTATTCACAAGTGTGCAGGCAGCGCCGACAGGCGTTACGATTAAAGGAAGATATGAGACCAATGTTCCGATATCGGTTGCATATCAGGCAAACGGAGATGTGTCAATCAAATGGGAAATATCGGACAACGGCACAGACGGCTGGACGGAGATTTCCGGAGCGACAGAAGCAACCTACAGCCCGGGTACAAGCAAAAGCTTAAAATGGATAAGAGCGGCGGTTACTGCCGACGACGTGACTGTATACAGTGACGCAAGACAGATTAAACAAAGGTATACCGGTAAAAAACAGGGTCCTGCAGATGGTTCAACAGCACCGCTGGCGTGCGATAAGTCTGTAACAATTACAACAATGAATGCAGACGGAGCAATAGCGCAGTCAAATCCGGATGTTCTTTTCACTGTTGACGGTGAGGAATATTTGCTTTTGGATACGACAGAGGACGATAATTCACATTTCTTAATCTTGAAAAGAAAAGCAATCGGAAATCACACTGTCAGCAACGGCAGTCAGCGTATGGACGATGTTATGTGTTGGCTCAATGATAAGGCATCGCTCGATATCTATGCTAACGGCTCGCTGAAAGGTTCTTATGCCGGAAAGCAGGACT
The DNA here is from genome assembly GCA_934486735.1 of uncultured Clostridia bacterium. Lineage (GTDB taxonomy): Bacteria > Bacillota > Clostridia > UBA1381 > UBA1381 > CAKSQL01. The sequence continues at coordinate 2,219 of CAKSQL010000049.1, forward strand.
ACACCGGCAGTGGCTACCGTGCCGACATGGAATCGGCAGAGCCGGTCTACACGGCTATTTCCGAAAAGCTGATACGCCATATTGACGAAAATGCAATATGGAAACAAGAGCCGAAAATGTGGGAGTGGGGCAATGCCGAAATTACATATGCAGGCGGTATCACAATCCCGTCGGTAACGGATTATGAAAGATATATAACCAAAATCGGCTGGAAGGATTTTGTTGATACCAATACTTCCAATTATATGCCGTTCAGAACAGGTCATGGAAATGCGGGTGCAGGTCATGAGACGCTTGCATATTTAACCGACTGGGGCTTGGGTACGGTTTTCCCGAGAGACGAAACACGCAATGCCGAAGCTATCAGACCGATGTTCTTCCTGAACAAGGACGCATTTTTGGACAGCGAAATTGCAGCGCAGATGAACTTTAATACAATCGGCAGCGATGTTAAGCGCGCAATCGCAAACTCGGCGCCTGTCAGCGAACTGGTTAATGCAGGATACAGCGAAAGCGATATTATGCCGTGGGTTGAGACGCTCGGCGAGCTTTCAAATGTAACGGCTGACGGAATTTACGAAACATCACTTCCTGTAACAATCGGATATACTTATACAGGAAACGGACTTATGCTCAAGTTCAACACATATATTGCAGATTCTGAGAACGGCGAATATACAAAGGCAGCAACTCAGGTCGGTAATAACAAGGTAACAATTCCGGTATCGGCAGGCGGAAAATATATCAAGTTCTCGGCTGAAACTCCCGACGGAATTGTTATAGAAACAGCGCCTCACTATGTAAATCCCGCATGGGGCTATGACGGCGGAATAAACGCTGCCGCAGGTATAGGCAATGAATTTGACTGTTCGGACGGTTCGAAGTGGACAATGACAGCGCTTGATACGGAAAACAAAACCACTCCGTCAGAATATATATTCTCTGTTGATGGCATGGATTTCATCATGCTTGACACAACAGAAAGCGATGCGTCGAAGTTCTTTGTAATGACGAAGAATATCGTTGACGGCGAGGCTGTGAAGTTCACAACCGCAGGACAGCTGATGGACGAAATGATGGACTTTTTGAACAGCACCAACGGCGTTGAGGGATATATGCCGAACGGTAATTATATCGGAAGAGTTGATGGAGAAGGCAATAATATAGACGTAATCATGCCGGACGACATTCTTTCGCATATCAATTATAACCAGGTTTGGAAAGTTGAAAGAAAAATGTGGGAGGATACCACCGAACGTACGGTTACCGGCGGAATAACGCTCCCTGCAATGCACGAAATAAGACAGTATTGTGAAAAAATCGGTCTTTGGGACGATAAAACAGACTGGTGGACAAGAACACCTCTCGGACCTAAAACGGCAGGCGGAGACACAACGCTTTATGTGAGCGGTACAAACTTCGGGTCGGTATTCCCCGGAATAAGACCGGGAGCGTCAGCTCATGTAAGACCTGTATTCTATCTGGACAAGTCCATGTTTACCGATAAGGTATACGATTTGTCAACATTCGGAATTGCGGTACTTTCGGCAATCCGTGCGGCATACACACGTGAAGAGCTTAAGGCAGCAGGATATTCCGAAGCTGATTTGGCGAAATATTACGATGTTGAGGGCGAACTGACATCAGCTGAAATAAAGGGTATCTACGAGACATCGCTCCCGGTTAAGGTTGACTTTGCATATTCGGGCTCAAACCTTGCAAACATCAGAGTAAACTGGTATCAGGCAGACACTGCCGACGGTACATATAAGCTTATCGGCACAGTTTCGGGAGATGCAAACAATTTCAGAATCCCGTACTCGGCAGGCGGCAAGTATATCAAGGGCGAGGCTGTATGCATACCGACAGGAACTGCCATCACAACCGAAGCAAGATATGTTGAACCGATATGGGGACCCCAGGCGGCAATAAATAATTCGACCGAGGTCGGCGACAGCGGAATGATTGAATTTAAAGACGGCAGCGGAAATGTTATAGAAAGATATCCGTATAATTCACTGCACGGTAAAATGCCTCAGACAACTCCGGCTAAGTACACATTCACATACGGCGGCAAGGAGTATATCCTGCTTGACACAACCGAAAGCGATGAATCGCATTATCTGGTAATGGTAAAAACTCCGGAGATAAAACATGCTTTCAACGCTCAGACAAGCGGACAGACATTTAATGACCTTATCGGCTGGCTGAACGATTTGGATGTTGTTAACGGATATGCGGACGGTGCGGCAACAACCGCTACGGTAAGCTATAAGGGCAAAGGATTCTTAAGCTCGGATAACGCATTGCCGAAGGCTATAACAGACCACATCAACCAAAAAAATAACTGGAAGGTTGAAAGAAAGATGTGGGACGACCAAAATGAACGTGTATACGAAGGCGGTATCGCAATCCCGGCATACAAAGAGCTGGAGCGCTATGCGGCAAAGATTGGCGTATATGACGCAGGCAATGTAAATACATGGATAAGAACTCCGGACGGAAAAAGAGGCGGAGACGGAAATGCCGTTCTTGCAACGGGAACGGCTCAGGAGTTTGCGGGATTCTTCTATGCAATGAATATTAAGAGCGAAAACTATATCAGACCGATATTCTACCTTGACAAGGACTTCTTCACAAGTGTAAGAGTTGAAAATATCGGCGACGAAACAGCAGCACTCATAAGAAACGACGTTGCAAAAGAGGATATGATTGCAAGCGGACTCTACACCGACAGCGAAATCGAGGCTATTTACAAAGAGCATGTTCCTGTTGAGGAGGACTACATCAGAGCCGAATATGCAAATCTTGCAGAGGGCGGAGATGTTATCGCAACCGTTAAGACAAATATAACGGATGAAGTTCCGTGGACATTCATCGTAGCAATTTATGACGAAAACGGTACACTTCTCGGAGTGAACTCGATATCGGAAACTCCGATTCCGGATGACAGCGGCGTGTTCTCGCGTGATATCACGGTGAGCGGCATTACGGCAGGCAGCGGAAATCATGCAAAGCTGTTTGTTTGGGACGGCGCAATAGAGGATATGTATCCGCTTTATCCGGCAGTTTGAGTAAATTTAAAATAAGGAAAAGGATAAGCAATGAAAAAAATATTAATCACAGCAACAATTGCATCTATGATTTTCTCCTCGTTCTCCGCTTTTGCGGAGGACGGGGAGAAAGCAAGGCTTTCGGGAATATATGCGGCATACAATGATATCAGGGTGATATCAAGTGTGAAAAATGCTGAAAGCATTTCGTGGTATATATCCAAAACCGAGAATGGAGACTATGCAAAAATTGACGGTGCGGACGGCGAAAGCTACCGGGTTAAGAGCAATGACTCCGAACAATGGATAAAAGCGGCGGTTACGGGTGCGGACGGCGAGGTTGCCGAAACAGCACCGAGAAAAATCGAAAAACGCTGGACGACACGTTTCGGACAAATGACGATAGACGCAGTAACTGCCGAGGCTCCGTCAAAATATGTATTTAATGTTGACGGCACAGACTTAATTTTGCTCGATACAACCGAGAGTGATTCGGCAAAGTTTTTGCTTATGACAAAGGACAGCGTGGGCGAGAGAGTTTTCTCGGAAACAGGTTCGCAGTCGGTTGTAGGCATGGCGGCGTTTTTGAACAATCTTGATAAAGTAGAGTTTTACTACAATCACACCGATACTCCGAATGAAAATGAGGAAAATTACTCCGAAACGGGGTACAAGGGCAACGAGAAATATACTCAGCTGCCGCAGTCGGTTCTGGACGCAATTGATAACAATGTTGTGTGGAAGACTGAGCCGATGAAAACCGGACAGGCGCGTGAAAGAGGCTATCGCGGCGGAATTGCTCTGCCGTCGGTGACGGATATTCAAAAGTATCATGACCGTATAGGCTGGCGTGAAGGTTCGGAAAAGGGCTTTTGGCTCAGAACTCCGTCAAATGTAGAACGCAGTGAAGTGCTTTATGCAAATTCGGCGATTTTGGGCGGAATACAAAGCCAAAAATCGGATGCCGATAAGCTTGGATTAAAGCTGATGTTCTATGTTGACAAGGATTTCTTCATTGATAACAAGCCTGTTTCGGCAGGAAGTGTTGTTTATGATGAAATATGGAAACAGTATTCCAAGAGCGAGCTTTTGAAGATATATACGCAGGAGGAGCTTACCGCGCTCGGATATATAGATTTTGCTGTAGAAGCGTTTGAAATAACAGATGGCGAGGACGGCAAAATGGCGCATATCACAATAAGCAGCCGTCTCGGCGAAAAAAAGGACGTGACGGTATTGGTTGCGGCATATGACGCAGACGGAATGCTTTCGGGCGTTAATATAGACACCGTTTCCTGCAATGACGGAAACACAGACGCTTATATATCGCTCGGAGACGGAGAATGGCAGTCGGCATCGGCGGTCATAATAGATTCCGCACAAAATCCCGCGCCGATTTATAAGGCGGTGAGAATTACAAAATGATGAAAGACAGGCGGCTGTGCCGAATCCCCCGGCACAGCCATCAGTCGGGATTCGGGTCTTGATTTAAGCAAAATAATTACAGTTGTTTTATTTAAATGTAGATCTGAAGATTTGAGTCAATCCGATAAAGAAAGGAAGTTCCAGATGAAAAAAATCGCAAAAAAAGCAATAGCCGTCTGCCTTGCGGCAGCTGCCGTACCGGTGAGTGTACCGATTGGAGCAAGTGCGGCAGAGATAAGCTTTGCCGAAATACTCGGAATAAACGAGCCGTTTCAAACACTTTCGGCAGGCTGTGACTATGACGGAGGAAACGAGCTTTCGTATTCGTGGCGGTTTTCGGACAGCCGGGACGGCGAATATGCTGATACCGGAGTGACGGGAAAGAGCTTTTATGTCGAAAAGCAGTATGAAAGTAAATGGATAAAGCTTATAATATCTGACGGAGAAACAAGCTGCGAAACGATTCCCGAAAAAATTGATGACGCATGGGGAAAGCAGACAGCTGTAGACAATGTTAATACAAAATTTGATGTTGTGAACAAAACAAGCCCGAGAGAGAATATTTTCACTGTCGGCGGCGAGGACTATATTCTTCTTGACACAACAGAAAACGATTCGTCAAAATTTCTGGTACTTAAGGATAAGACGGTCGGCACAAGAGGATATGCATCGACAAGAGTAAACACATTCCACGATATGGCGGCATTTCTTAATAATAAAAAGACTGTCGAAACCTCAACGGGCACTTTGTGGAAAGAGCCGTTCCCGACGACTTCAACGACCGACTATACGCAAAGCGGATATATCGGAAATAATGAATATACTCAGCTTGCCAATGTGATTTTGGAAAATATCAACGAAAATCACGTCTGGAGAATAGAGGAACGAAATTACAGACGTCCCGAGGGTGAAAGAGTCATCAGAGCGGGAATAGTTTTGCCGGCACTGACAGAGGTGAAAAAATATTGCGATAAAATCGGACTTTACGATGCAAACGGATTTTGGTACAGAACTCCGTCTGTGTCAAGCACCGGCGGCGCTTTTTCGGCAAGTGCCATAGAGGATAATATCGGTAAAGCGGTGGAAAGCAACTACGATGCAAAGCTGGGATTAAGACCGATGTTCTACCTGGATAAAAGCTTTTTTGCGGACGCTGAAATTCCGGTTTTCAATCTTGGGGATGAGGTTAAAAAGTCAATCAAGGCAACGTATAAAAAGAGTGAGCTTTCCGGCGTGTACAGCGAGGAGGAGCTTGAAAATATTTTCGGATACAGCGATTCGCCCAAGATAAATAAAATACGGCTGACAGATGAAAATAATAATCCGATAGGCGATATCAAAAATGTAAGCAGATTCAATGTGACAGTCAGCCTGACAAACGGCGATAACAATATAAAGACAGGAATTTATGCAGCTGTATACAGCGGCGACGGACGGCTTAAGGCAATCGGACATGATGAGCTTTTATTGCAGCGCGGGAAACAGGGCATTGCCGGAATGCTTGTTGTGAACACAGCGCCCTCTTCAGATGACGAACTCAGGGTTTTTGTATGGGATAAAAATCAAATGCCGATTTCGGAAAAATATATGCACAGCAATGGTTTTTCGGCAGCACTTTCGGGAATATATGAGACTATGCAGAAAATCTCGGTTGTGATAAACGGCAATCCGTATGCGGAATATGCATGCGAGTGGTATATTTCTGACAGTAAGGACGGAGAATATTCAAAAATTGAGGGCGAAAACAAAACCGATTTGGAAGTAAAGAGTGAATATTCTGAAAAATGGATAAAAGCGGAAGTGACCAACGATAACGGAAACTCATATACAACAGAGGCGAAAAAAATCGGTGCAAGATGGGGAAGAACCGGCAATATATATCTTGAAGGCAGAAGTGCGCCGAATGACGACGATATATTTGCGATAAACGGACAGACATTTATACTGTTGGACAGTTTTGAAAGCGATGAAAGCAAATATCTTGTCATGACCGAGGAACCGGTAACAAAGCATGTTTATTCAAACGGCGGTCAAAGACCGGATACAATCATGGCGTGGCTGAACGGCACGGAATTCAAAACTGCAGGATATCTTCCCGAGGCTGTTCACAGGCATGTAAATACCAAGGCAAGGTGGAAAACAGAACCGTATGCATATTACAATCATGACGGAAAGAATACGGTTGAAAATTACACTGTCGGCGGAATTTCACTGCCGGCAATCAGCGAAGCAAAAAAATATATTGATAAGGTGACAATATATAAGGAAAGCGGTTGGTGGACAAGAACTCCGTATGCAAGAGATGATGGCGGTGACGGAAACTGCGTCATGGCGTCAAGCAACACAAATAACGGAACGTTTTATCCGATGAACACAATGTCAGGTGAAAGCTTCGGGATAAGACCGATATTCCTGCTTGACAAGAGCTTTTTTGCAAACGAAAGAATAGACATCAACAGAATCGGAAAGAATGTGAGAGCTGCGATTATAAATAATTATAAAAAGAGCGAGCTTAAAGCATACAATGCCGAGGAAAGAGAGATAATCACCAACACCGGAAATATTACGGCAAATCTTGAAAATCTGATGGATTCATCGGCAGGAGTTATTCCGATAGAAATTAATGCCGATACCGACAAGACCCATACATATACGTTTGAACTTAAAGCCGACGGAAAGACGGTCAGCGAGCAGAATCTTGTTATCAATGACGGCAAAACGGAGGAAACTGTTGAGCTTGACGGCTTGTTTGAAACCAATATCCCGATAAAGGTTAAAAACGCACCGAACGGTACGGTGAGCTGGCACATATCGGACAGTGCGGACGGCGAATATGCGGTAGTCGGAGAAGGCATGAGCTTTACACCTGCGCAAAATCACGGCGGAAAGTATATAAAAGCGGTAGTTCTGAGCGGAGGCGACGAATACGAAAGTGAGCCTGTCCGGCTTAAAGACAGTTGGCGCGGAAAAAAACAAGGACCTGCCAACGAAGGCGAGGAAATAAATGCCGAAGCGACAGCAATGATAAAGAGTATTGCCGTGGGCGATGACATATATTCCGAAACTCCGAAAGAAAATATATTTTCAATAGACGGCGACGATTTCATTCTGCTTGACACAACAGAGGACGCAAATTCACACTTCCTGGTAATGAGAAAAAAGGTGATAGGCAGCAGGACAATCGCCAAAAACGGACAGATTCCGGCAGATATTATGTGCTGGCTGAACAATAAGAAAAATATAGAGGTGGTAACTGACGGTTCGTCCGAGTATATCGAGGGATGCGGAGACTATACCGGCAGCGGTTATCTTTCGGGTGCGGACGGATTCGAGGCATTGCCCGAGCGCATAGTCAGCGGAATAAATTTTGACGCATACTGGAAACAAGAGCCGAAAATGTGGGGCGGCAATGTTGAAAGAGTGTATCGGGCAGGTATTTCAATTCCTGCCGCAACCGAGCTGGAACGCTATTATTCAAAGTTTGGCTGGCGTGACAGCGGAGCACGGTATACATGGACACGAACCGGACAGTCAAACTTAGGCGACGGCGAGACAATGCTTTCATATAATACCGACTGGGCGATGGGTACGCTATATCCCAACCGTGCGTCGGAATCGAGCTACGGAATAAGACCGATATTCTATTTAAAAGAAAGCTTTTTCCTTGATAACGTTGTCAGCCTTGACGGAGTAGGCAGTGCGGTGAGGGAGGCAATAACCTCACAGTATTCGGCATATGAGCTTTTGAAAGCCGGATATAACTCGGATGAAGTGGCAAAGTATTGCAGCGTAACGGGCGGATTTGACGGAAAGCTTTACAATTTTTCGACAAACGGGCTTGCAAACGGAATCTATGACATGGAGCTGATTGTGAGACTGGACGGCAGAGAAATTTCACACAATTCAAAAAGAGTATGCTACATGCC
>CAKSQL010000050.1 GCA_934486735.1 uncultured Clostridia bacterium
TTGCAAATGTTTCTGCATAAATCTTTTTAATTTTTTTCTAAAAAACTCTTGACTTTTTATTTGCAGGCTTATCTTATTGAATATCCGCCGTCAATGATAACGGTTTCACCACATATCATTTTTGCGTCTTCGCTCAAAAGATACATTGCAAGCTCGGCAATTTCATCTGTTGTCGAAAATCTTCCGTACGGGATTCGGTCATGTTTCATGGAATCCCCCTCATGCCAGTTGTTCATTTCGGTTGCAACCGGTCCTGGAGCAATCCCGTTTATAGTAATTTTGTCCGGTGCAAACATTCGTCCCCATCCGTGCGTCAGCCCCGTTGCAAGAATTTTTGAGCCGCCGTATGCGCCGTAAACCGGTTCTTCCCCCGCCACCGATGTTACATTTAAAATATTTCCCTTGATATTATTTTTGAGCATATAATTGACAGCTGCCTGCATCGTGAAAAAGACTGCGCTTGCATTGACATCTATAACATCCTGCCATTCCTTTACAGTGGTTTTCAACAATTCATTTTTGCTCCATTCACTTCTTTGGGCAAAAATCCCTGCATTGTTTACAACAATGTCCAAACCGCCAAGCATATCGGCAGCCTCATTTACCTTTTCCTCTGCTTTATCAAAATCGGATGCATCCCATACCATTGTAAATACATTTTTGCCAAGCTCATCGGCAACACATTTAAGCGTGTCGATATTTCGCCCGGTTATAACAACTCTGCAGTCACCTTGAGACAGTTTTTTTGCTATTGCATATCCGATTCCTCTGCTCGCTCCGGTAACCAATGCTTTTTTCATTTTAATCTCTCCTTAAAATTTTATTATTTTATTTAATTATATAACAGATATTAAAAATGTAAATGTTTGAAAAAAAATATATTTGTTTAAAAAGGACATTTTCTTGAAAATTAAAAAAAAATATGTTATAATAATAAAAAAATGAAAAGAAGTGAATAAAAAATGCGAATCGAAGATGTACCGTATATCAACGACGCAGTGTTTTTTTATGACACACTGATGCGAGGCAAACCTTGTATATTCAATAAGCCCAGGAATCATGACAGTTTTGCTTTTGTCACAAACGGAACACTCGGATATGAGAAAGATGGGATAAAAGCTCAGATAAAAACGGGGCAAGTCGCATATATCGCAAAATGGTCAAAAGACAAAAGCAGTGCATATGCCTGCGATTCCGTTTCGTACATTGCCGTCAATTTCAACTTTGACAAAAACAGTTATCTTCAAGATATTGCTTTTCCTTTCAAAACTGTGTGCTCCGGGAGAAATACGTACCGATACGGGGAATTATTTCGGAAAGCATTGGATGAATACAGCTTGAATTTGCGCGGTTCAAAAATGATATGCAGCGGAATTTTATGTCAGATAATCGGACTGCTTTACAATGATTTTTCTTTTAATAATATAAATTACAAAACAGCAGGCAAAATCGAATCGGCACTTGAGTATATTAATAAAAATTATCAGCGCTCCGATTTGAGAATTGCCGAAATTGCCGGCAAAACAGGGATAAGCGAAAAGCATTTCCGACGCCTTTTTTATGAAGTGTACCGCAAAACACCCCATGAATTTTTAAGAGATTTTCGGCTGAACAAAGCGGAGCTTTTGATTTCGAACACATCAAAGCAAATTTCGGAAATTGCACTCCAATGCGGTTTTTCGGATGTATATTCATTCAGTCATTGCTTTAAAAATAACTTTGGTGTATCGCCCAAATCACTCAGAGACGAAAATATTTGAAAATAGCAAAACTTAAATGATAAACGAAGATGTGAATGAAAATCATAACAAAGGGTGTGCAAAAGTAATTTTTGCACACCCTTTAAATTAAATTTCCGTCCCCTTGGCTATCGCCAGCGGGAATGTCTGCTGCCCGATAAGTTTTCTGCCCTTTGTTATATGCACTTCCTTATCAAAGACAACGTAATCAAGTTCCACACCGGTGTCTATCACCGAGTCCTGCATTATAATCGAGTTCTTCACAACCGCACCTTTTGCGATTTTAACCGCGCGCGACAGAACCGAATTTATAACCGTTCCCTCAATCACACAGCCGTCCGAAATAAAGCTGTTTTCCACAACTGCGTTATTCCCGTATTTTGACGGCGGCTGGTCCTTTGTTTTTGTATAAATCGGGTTTTCCGGATTGAAAAGCTCACCGCGGATATCCTTATCTAAAAATTCCATATTATATTTGTAATACGATTTGAGCGAATCGATTTTCCCGGCATAGCCTGTAAACTCATAGCCGAAAACGCGCAGTCCCGAAAGCTTTTGCGCAAGTGCGTCCTTTATAAAATCGTGATGTCCGCGTGCGGAGCACTCATCGATTATGCTCTCCAAAAGAGCTTTTTCCATGACATAGATATCCATGCATGCATTGGTTGTTTTCGGATAATATGGGTGACTTTCAATATCGATAATACGTTTTTCATCGGTCACATCAAGCAGAACAAAGCGCGAAAGCTCACTTTCCTCAATACCGTTCAAATTTTTGTAGACCGCCGTTATGTCCGCCTGGTTTTTAATATGTTCATCTATAACCGCGCCGAAATCTATATTATAGATATAACTCCCCAAAGATATGATAACATACGTCTGACGGCAGCGTCTTATAAAATCGCGGATGCCGCAGAGCATATCAACGTCTCCTCGGATTGTTGACGAGGTGCGAAGATTCGGCGGAAGCAGATTGAGCCCCTCTTTTTTTCTGTCCAAATCCCATGGTCTGCCCGATTTTATATGGTCCATAAGCGAGGAGTAGTTTTCCTTTGTTGCAACGCCGATGTTTGTGATTCCGGCGTTTACCATATTTGACAAAACAAAATCTATAATTCTGTAGCGTCCGGCAATAGGCAAAGCGAGCGCCGCGCGGTTATCTGTAATCGGCGGTATGCTTTCGTTGCCGGCAAGGATAATTCCCATTGTATCTTTCATAATAATCTCCATTCTGCCGCCCTGCATCGGCATAATTTGTATTAACTCTCTCTTATCGGCAGGGTAGGAAATGATAAGAGATTATTACGCCCATGTGCGTTTCCGAACAAAGTGAGGAAAATTTCGCACGGGCAATTAAATCCTGCCGGAGGCTAACGTGAAAGATTCTTTCACGTTATATCTCCATTCTGCCGCCCTGCGTCGGCATAATTTGTATTAACTCTCTCTTATCGGCAGGGCAAGGAATGATAAGAGATTATTACGCCCATGTGTGTTTCCGAACAAAGTGAGGAAAATTTCGCACGGGCAATTAAATCCTGCCGGAGGCTAACGTGAAAGATTCTTTCACGTTATATCTCCATTCTGCCGCCCTGCGTCGGCATAATTTGTATTAACTCTCTCTTATCGGCAGGGTAGGAAATGATAAGAGCTTTTACGCTTCCACCATTGAACCGCGCGGAATAACCGTATTTTCCGATATTTCCGCACCGCTTTCTATCAATACAATCCCATGCGTGCACATATGCGATTTATACGGATTATCCTCCGAATCCGTTGTTCCCACCGTCACACCGCTGTCGATTTTGGCATTTCCGCCTATAACCGTCTTTTCAATCACGCAGTTTTTCTCTATATGCGCGCCCGGCATAACAACCGAATCGCGGACAACAGCGCCCTCGCCGATATACACACCGCCCGAGATAATGGAATGCTCCACAATTCCGTTAATCGTGCAGCCCTCCGCAACGGTGCTGTTGGTAATTTTGGCATTATTCCCAACATAGTGCGGTGCAAGAGCAAGATTCCGCGAGTATATATTCCACTGTCTGTCGGCAATCTGGAACTTTGGTTCATCGCCCAAAAGATCCATATTCGCCTCCCAAAGACTTTGAATGGTTCCGACATCTTTCCAATATCCTTCAAACTTCCAGCTGAGCATTTTTTCGTTATTGGCAAGCATCTTCGGAATTATATTTTTTCCGAAATCGTTTGATGATTCCGGGTCATTTTCGTCCTCGATTAGATATTTTTTCAGCATTTCGTAATTAAAGATATATATTCCCATAGAAGCGAGATTGCTTTTCGGATTCTTGGGCTTTTCCTCAAATTCCACAATATTTCCGTCGGCATCAACATTCATTATTCCGAATCGGCTTGCTTCCTCCCATGGTACCGGCATTACAGCTATCGTGATCGCAGCTCCCGATTCCTTATGCGCTTTGAGCATTTTGCCGTAATGCATTTTATAAATGTGGTCTCCCGACAAAATCAAAACATTCCTGGGCGAAAATCCCTCCAAAAATCCGAGATTCTGATATATTGCATTCGCCGTGCCCTTGTACCATTCGCCCGCTTTTTGGCTTTGATACGGGGGCAGCACATAAACACCGCCGTCGTTTCTGTTCAAGTCCCATGGATTGCCGTTACCTATGTAGGTATTAAGCTCCAGCGGCTGATATTGAGTAAGAACTCCGACAGTATCTATCCCGGAATGAACGCAGTTGGAAAGCGGAAAATCGATTATTTTATATTTGCCGCCGAAAGACACTGCCGGCTTTGCCACCGTCTTTGTCAGCGCGCCCAGTCTGCTGCCCTGTCCGCCTGCGAGAATCATTGCCACACAATCTTTTACTCTCATATTATTCATAGCCTTTCTGCCCGCAAATAGTAAAGTTACGGCTCTTATCGCGGGCGGATAAGACGTATCGGAAATCACGCGCATCATGCGCATTTGTTATAATCATTTTTTCTCGGTCTTTTTGCTGCTTTTGCGGCTGTTCGGCTTTTTTGGCATATCATCTTTCACCGCGCCGATAAATATAAACGACAAGCCGTCAAGAGTCACATCTATCGAGTACGGCATTGTGCCGGACGATTTCTTTTTCGCCTTATATACCTGCCGACGTTTGGCAGTCTCGCCGCCGTACTTTTTCCAATTGCTTGAGAAAAGTATTTCATAGCTGCCCTCGGACGGAACACCTATCGAATATTTTTCGCGTCTGACCGGGGTAAAGTTTGCTGCCGCTATAATCCGTTCGGAGGAGCTTTTCCTCATATATGTCAAAACCGAATGGTCGCAGTCATCGCTGTTGATCCACTCGAATCCGTCCCAGCTGTCATCGATTTCCCAAAGCGCACTGTGCCCGAGATAAAATTCATTAAGTGCGCTGACATAGTCCTGAAGTCTTTTATGCTTTTCAAGCTTCAGAAGATGCCACTCCAGCTGTTCCGCAAAGCGCCATTCGATAAACTGTCCGAACTCTCCGCCCATGAACAAAAGCTTTTTGCCCGGCATCGACATATAGTATCCCAAAAGTGTGCGGTATGACTTGAATTTCTGCTCATAATCGCCGAACATTTTGTCAATCAGCGAATGTTTGCCATGGACAACCTCATCATGCGAGAGCGGAAGTATAAAGTTCTCCGAATATGCATAGCACATGATAAATGTCAAAAGATTATGATTCGGTTTGCGGAAAAGCGGATCCATTGACATATATCGCAGTGTGTCGTTCATCCATCCCATGTTCCACTTGTAATTGAAGCCGAGACCTCCGTCCGAGACATTTCCCGTAACCTTGCTCCACGCTGTGGATTCCTCAGCAACCATCAGAATATTGGGGAAATTCTTAAACATAACCTTATTCAGGTTCTGCAAAAACTCAACCGCCTCAAGATTTTCGTTGCCGCCGTATCGATTTGGCAGCCACTCTCCGCCGTTTCGGCTGTAGTCGCGGTAGAGCATGGACGAAACGGCGTCCACTCTGAGTCCGTCTATATGAAACTCCTGCGCCCAGAAAAATGCCGAGGACATCAAAAAGGACACAACTTCCTTTTTGGAGTAGTCGAAAACCATTGTTCCCCAATCCTTGTGCTCGCCCAGGCGCGAGTCGGCGTACTCAAATGTCGGCGTTCCGTCGAACATGTAAAGTCCGTGCAAGTCCTTGGGAAAATGCGCCGGCACCCAATCCATGATTACCGAAATCCCGGCATTGTGACATTTGTCGATAAAGCACTTGAAATCCTCCGGCGTTCCGTAGCGGCTTGTCGCGCTGAAATATCCCGTCACCTGGTATCCCCACGAGCCGTCAAACGGATATTCCGTCAGCGGCATAAGCTCCACATGCGTGTAATTCATCTTTTTGAGATATGGAATCAGAAAATCGGCATATTCCGAATAATTGAAATAGCTGCCGTCATCGTGAGTTTTCCAGCTGCCGAGGTGCATTTCATATATAAGCATGGGCTTGTGATAGGGCGGCGTCTTTTCCCTTTTGGCAAGCCACGCCTTGTCCCCCCACTTATAATGCGAAATATCCCTAACAACCGATGCCGTACGCGGTCTTAGCTCCGAGAAAAAGGCAAACGGGTCTGCTTTCAGGACAGTATTATTTTTACTAGTTATGGCATATTTATACAACATTCCTTCATTGATATCGGAAAAAGTTCCGTACCAAACTCCCGTTGTACCTATTTTTGTCAAATCATAGCCTTCGCCTGTCCAGTCATTGAAATCACCGGCGAGCGCCACCCTATCGGCATGCGGCGCCCATACCGCGAATCTCCAGCCTTTTTTGGTTTTATGCGCCCCAAGCATGTTATACGCCTGGTAATTTGTGCCCTCGTTAAACAAATAAAGCTGAATTTCGCTTATGCCGTCCCACTGAGCTGCTTTTTTCTCTGTCATTTGTTTTCCTCCTTGCCCGAATGCGGGCAAAAATCCGCTGTTCGGTAAATTAGCTTACTAAAAAATCCCATATAAAAATTATACCATAAAATCGGCAATTCGTAAATACCGTCAATAGATAAATTTTATCAATTTTTTTATACATCTTGCACAAAAACCCAAAAAGCATTCGGAAAAATCTTACATTAATTTTACATAAGCGAAACATTCGTGCATTATTTTGAAAAAAATTCCCGACCTTATTATTTTATGCACGAAATTAGAAAAAATTCCAAAAAAATTTATTGAAATGATAAAACGATTGACAAAGCTGTCAATAAATTATATAATATAATTTGTAGATAAATTTTTTGAACGGATTGACAACCGATATTGGTCAGCTGAACGGAGATTAATATGAACAAAAAAATTTTTAATTGGATATGCAAATACGGCAAGGGGAGCTTTTTGATAATTTTCATAATGACGCTTTTAAGCTCTATGCTGTCGCTGATTTCGCTGAAATTCGTCAGCGTATCAAAGGACTTGATAAATATAGCGTCGGGATCGGGCGAGGGTTCTTTTCTCAGCACCGGCATAATTTTGGTGATGCTGCTTTTTTTGAAGCTGGCGGTTCAGATATCGGTTAATTTTTTGAACGTGCATGCATCGTCAAGAATGGAAATATCCTTAAAACGGCACGTGTTCAAGGTGCTGCTCGACCGCGACTATCTCGCTGTGACAAAGTATCATTCGGGCGAGCTTTTGAACCGATTAAACAGCGATGTATCGGTCATTGTCAGCGGAATTATCACAATTCTGCCGTCGGCGGCATTATTTTTAACCGCGATAATAGGCGGATTTGTCTATCTTTATATGATAAATAAAACGCTTGCGCTGATATTTTTGGCGGCAGGTCCGCTTGTGGCTGTCGGAGCAAGACTCTACAGCCGCAGATACAAAACGCTGCACAAACGATGCCAGGAGGCGGACGGAAAAACAAAGTCGTTTATGCTTGAAATTCTTCAAAACCTGCTTGTTGTAAAGTCATTCAACAACGAGGACTACATTTTGGAAAAGAGTGAGGATTTTCAGAAAAACAGCTATGGTCTGAGAGTAAAAAGAGCAAAGGTTTCGATTGTGGCACATGTCGGAATGTTTCTGATTTTCAACGCCGGATACTATTTCGCATTTGCGTACGGAGCGTACCTGATATCCGCAGGATCGATTAATTTCGGTGAATTTACCGCGATTTTACAGCTTGTAAATCAGATTCAGACACCTTTTAAAGATATTTCCTCGCTTGTTCCGCAGTTTTTTGCAGTTGTGGCATCTGTTGAGCGTCTCATTGAATTGGAAGAAATCAAGGGCGAAGCCGGTGTGAAAATGATATCCGACGCCAAAGAAATATATGCCGATATGAAAGACATAGTTTTTGAAAATGTCGGATTTGAATACAACAACGATTCACATGTTTCGGGAATCAATATGCGGTTCAAAAAAGGCGAATGTGCGGTTATAGGCGGAGAGTCTGGAGCAGGCAAAAGCACAGCGATAAAGCTGCTTTTGGGGATATTCGAGCCGAATGAGGGCAGCATATACATAGAGACAAGCAAAGGAAAAATTCCGGTAAACAAATCCACAAGACCGCTGTTTTCCTATGTCCCCCAGGGCAATTTGATTCTGTCCGGAACGATTCGCGAAAATATTGCGTTCGCGAATCCCGATGCATCGGAGGAAGATATAATTCACAGCGCCAAGGTAGCGCAGATATGGGATTTCATCGCAGGATTGGATGACGGACTGGAGACAAAGATAGGCGAAAAAGGTTTGGGACTTTCGGAGGGGCAGGCACAGAGAATTTCAATAGCGCGTGCGATTTTGCACAGTGCGCCGATTATGCTTTTGGACGAGTCCACATCAGCGCTTGACAGTGCGACCGAGGCGGCATTGCTGCGCGATATAAAGAATATGACAGACAGAACATGTATTATTATATCCCACAAGCAAGCGGCATTTGAGATATGCGACCACTCGGAATTTATAAAAAAATGTGAAAAATAAGCGGTGTTGTTTATTTTCCGCATTTAATCCCCGGCAAGCGAACAGTAGATCGAAATTTTCGGAGTGTAAAATTACATGGATATTTCTTTCAAACATGAAAATCAAAAATTCAATTACAGAGTATGTGCTGTGATAATTTCGGAAAATAAAATATTGGCAATGCACGATGAGCGCTCGCCATATTTTTACTTGCCGGGCGGCAGAGTGACAATGGGCGAAACAGCCGAGCACGCAGTGCTTCGTGAAGTTTGGGAAGAACTCGGCATAGTCCCGAAAATTGTCCGTCCGCTATGGCTGAATCAGGGCTTTTATACCGAGGATGTGGACAAGCTTCGTTATCATGAGCTTTGCATTTATTTTTTGATGGATGTATCCGAAACAAAATTATCGGAAAACGGCGACAAATTTACAAGAATGGAAGATAATCAAACTCATATATTCGAATGGCTGGAATTTGACAGATTGAAGGACGAATACTTTTACCCGCTGTTCTTAAAAAAAGAAATTTTTAATCTGCCAAAAGAGCTTGAACTCCGCACCGAAACAGAATGATAATTTTGGAATTTAAAGTCAAAGTTTTAAAAGTTCATAATTATTAAAATGGTATGAATGCAAAATATTTAAACGACTCCACCCGGCATTTCCCTTTAGGAAATGCCACCCTCCTCGGCGAGGAGGGCTTATAAGGCTCCCTCTCCGAGGGAGCTGGCAGCGTTAGCTGACTGAGGGAGTTGACCTCTCCGAGGGAGCAGTCAGCGCAGCCGACTGAATGAGTTGCCCTCTTCGCGCAAGCACGAAAGCGCACGTCGGCATAACTCACCAAGGAAGTACCATGCAAATCGAAATCGGATTGCCGACAAATTTAAATAATCGAGTAGGGCGAAATTAATCGCCCTCTCACACCACCGTACATGCCGTTCGGCATACGGCGGTTCAATTCAAA
>CAKSQL010000051.1 GCA_934486735.1 uncultured Clostridia bacterium
GGCGCTCGGTTAAATGCACAATTCTCGCGAAAATTTCCGCATCTTGCACATTTGCCCTCGTTTGCGTACATCACGTATGCGGCGCTCGGTTAAATGCACAATTCTCGCGAAAATTTCCGCATCTTGCAAATTTGCCCTCGTTTGCGTACATCACGTACGCGGCGCTCGGTTAAATGCACAATTCTCGCGAAAATTTCCGCATCTTGCACATTTGCCCTCGTTTGCGTACATCACGTACGCGGCGCTCGGTTAAATGCACAATTCTCGCGAAAATTTAAGCGCGGATTGAAAAATTCACGTACGGAGTATGGATTAAAAATTAAAAAAACATGGATAACAAGGAAAGGGAATGAGGAAAAATGTATTCACCGGAATCACCAAAGGCAGAGGAGTTTATAAATCACGAGGAAATTTTACAAACTCTCGAATATGCCGAAAAAAACAAAAACAACGCGGAGCTGATTGACCAAATAATCGAAAAGGCGAAAAAGCGAAAGGGACTTTCGCACCGCGAGGCGGCGGTTCTGCTCGATTGCGAAATAGAGGAAAAAAACGAGGAGATATACGCCCTGGCACAGCAGATAAAAAAGGATTTCTACGGCAGCAGAATAGTCATGTTTGCGCCGCTGTATCTGTCCAACTACTGCGTGAACGGCTGCGTATACTGTCCGTACCACCGCCAAAACTGCCACATTACGCGGAAAAAGCTGTCGCAGGAGGACATCAAGCGCGAGGTCATCGCACTCCAGGACATGGGACACAAGCGCCTTGCTCTCGAAATGGGCGAGGACCCCGTCAACAACCCGATCGAATACATGCTCGAAAGCATTAAGACAATCTACGGCATACATCACAAAAACGGGGCAATCCGCCGAGTGAATGTCAACATAGCCGCAACAACGGTCGAAAACTATCGCAAATTAAAGGATGCCGGAATCGGGACATATATCCTTTTCCAGGAGACCTACCACAAGGAAAGCTACGAAAAGCTGCACCCGACCGGCCCGAAGCACAACTACGCTTACCACACCGAGGCGATGGACCGCGCAATGCAGGGCGGAATCGACGATGTCGGCATAGGCGTGCTGTTCGGACTGGAGCTGTACCGCTACGAATTTGCGGGACTTTTAATGCATGCCGAGCATCTCGAGGCGGCGTTCGGAGTCGGGCCGCACACGATAAGCGTTCCGCGCATACGACACGCGGACGACATCGACCCGACAAAATTCGACAACGGCATAAATGACGATATATTCGCGAAAATAGTAGCCTGTATCAGAATCGCCGTTCCGTACACCGGCATGATAATTTCGACGCGTGAAAGCAAGGAGTGCCGCGAGCACGTGCTGAAGCTCGGCATATCGCAGATAAGCGGAGGGTCGCGGACGAGCGTCGGCGGCTACGACGAACCCGAGCCGGAGGATGAGGATTCGTCACAATTCGACGTGAGCGACAACCGAACCTTAGACGAAGTCGTGCGCTGGCTGATGGAGCTTGGCTACATCCCCAGCTTCTGCACAGCGTGCTACCGCGAGGGCAGAACCGGCGACCGCTTTATGTCGCTTTGCAAGAGCGGACAGATTCAGAACTGCTGTCACCCCAACGCGCTCATGACCCTGAAAGAGTATCTCGAGGACTATGCATCAGAGGAGACGCGGCGCATCGGAGACAAGCTGATATTGGATGAAATGCAGAACATTCCGAATGAAAAGGTTAAGAGCATTGCTCTTGCAAATTTATCCGATATAGAATCGGGAAAAAGGGATTTCCGCTTCTGATAATATGAAAAATATGCGGCGCGGCACACCGTTTCAAGGCTCGGAATATGTGCCGTATTTCAAAAAGCGAGCTGTTCCGAACCGTCGGGCGGCAGGAAAGGGAAAAGACAAAATTATGCGGCGCATTTCGCCGCGGACCGGGGGAGAAGATAAATTTTAAGGAGAGAAAACAAATGAGTTTAAACAACACACCCTCTGTCGAAAGAGTGCATATCGCGTTTTTCGGCAGGCGAAACGCCGGCAAATCAAGCCTGATAAACGCCGTCACCGGGCAAAAGCTGTCGATAGTGTCCGATATTGCAGGCACAACGACCGACCCGGTCAAAAAGGCGATGGAGCTATTGCCGATAGGTCCGGTTGTGATTATCGACACTCCCGGGCTCGACGACGAGGGCGAACTCGGGCGCATGCGTGTCGAAACAAGCTACCGCGCTATGGACATGGCAGATATTGCGGTCTTGGTAATAGACTCGTCAAAGGGAAAATCCGACTGCGACCGCGCGGCGGAGGAGGAGCTTAAAAAGCGAAACATTCCATATATAACGGCGTGGAACAAGTCAGACCTTGCCGATATCGAGTCGGGCGAAAACGAGATTGCGGTCAGTGCAAAGGACAATCTTAATATATATGAACTGAAAGAGCTTATCGCACGCCGAATCAAGCCGAACGAAAATGCGCGGCGAATCATAGGCGATTTTATCGTGCCGAACGATTTTATCGTGCTTGTTGTGCCGATAGACGCCGCCGCCCCAAAGGGCAGGCTGATACTGCCGCAGCAGCAGACGATCCGCGATATCCTGGACTCTCACGCGAATGCGGTGGTGGTGCAGACCGAGGAACTTGCCGCGGCGCTTGCAAAGCTCGGCGGACTGGTGCGCATGGTCGTGACCGACAGCCAGGCATTCGCCGAGGTGTCAAAAATCGTTCCGGAGAATGTGCCGCTCACTTCATTTTCGATTCTTTTTGCGAGATATAAAGGCGATTTGCGGCAGAACATCGAGGGCGCAAAAACGCTTGACAAGCTCTCGGACGGGGACAGAATTTTAATCAGCGAGGGCTGCACTCATCACAGGCAGTGCGGCGATATCGGCACTGTCAAGCTGCCGTGCAGGATTGAAACATACAGCGGCACAAAACCGTCTTTCGCATGGACAAGCGGAACGGAGTTTTGCTCCGACGCAAGCGCGTACAGGCTGATTATACACTGCGGCGGCTGCATGCTCAACGAGCGCGAAATGAAAAGCCGTCTCGCACGAGCAAAATCCGCTAAAATCCCGATGACGAATTACGGCATCGCACTCGCGAAAATGAACGGTATTTTGGAAAGAAGTATTGAAGTTTTTGACGGTGATTATTAATATTTGTAATATTTTGTCGGATTTTGGGACGAAAATCGAACAAATAATGCACAATATAAAAGCAAAAAGAGATAATTAAAATATGCAGATTTAATAAAAATTACATTCCGATTACAAATTTTGAAAAAA
This sequence comes from uncultured Clostridia bacterium, assembly GCA_934486735.1. Classification (GTDB taxonomy): domain Bacteria; phylum Bacillota; class Clostridia; order UBA1381; family UBA1381; genus CAKSQL01. Next base: position 3,266 of record CAKSQL010000051.1, read on the forward strand.
GTTGTTAAAAAAGTTTGACAAATCGAAAAAAATGGTGTATAATAAATTTGTAACAATTTAGAAACATCGAAGTAATGTAGAAACACCGGATGTTTTTAAAGGTACAGGAGGTAATTTTTAAATGGTGAACTTGAAACATGCGGCTTCCGCGATTGCGGCGGTTGCAATGGTCGGTTCGTTGGCGGCGCATCAGGCAGCTGATATGACGTCTGTCAGTGCGAAAAAACCGGATGTAAAAATCCAGTTCAAGCAGCCGGACATATTAAAAGGTGACGGCGAGGGAATAGTCCTTGACGAAATCCCGGCGCAGACCGCAAAAAAAGCGGAAGTGACAGAGACGGCGGCGGACAGCGAAGAAGCTCCGAAAGAAAATGAAAAAGGCTATGTGCTCATAACCGAGGCATATTTGAATCTGAGAGCCGAACCCTCAACCGAGGCGGAGGTTGTGTCGCAGCTCGAATGTGCGGCAGAGGTGACAATTCTCGCCGATTCCGATGAATGGTATCAGGTGCAGAGCGGCGACAAGACCGGATATGTATATAAGAAATTTATCACAAATTCGTATGACGAAGCAAGAGCGGCGATGCTCGAAAACTTCAAATATGAGTCGGGTTACATAAATGCCGACGGAGTTAATATCAGAGACGGCGCGGGCACAGACGGCACAAACGTCATTGACCAGACCGACAACGGTGATTTGGTGTTCGTTATCGAGCGTGCAAATGACGAGTGGATAAAGGTTTTCTACGGCAAAAACTATGATGTCGGATATGTAAAGACCGAGTTTGTCACAATCGATGACGCGGTCAGCAAGGACGACGTTGCGGCGGCGAAGATAAACCGAATCAACGATATCTCGAAAAAGGGCGTTGTTTCGTCGGACGGCGAAAAACTCAATGTGAGAACTCAGCCGGATGAGGAATCGGAAATTATCGATTCGCTTTCGGACGGAGACGCGGTAAGGATAATCACCAAGGGCAGCAAGTGGACAAAAATTGCTGTCGGAAACGGCGGAAAGACAGCGTATGTCAAGTCGGAGTACATTTTGGATGAGGATCAGATAGCTGCAAGAGAAGCTGCAAAGAAAGCCGAGGAAGAGAAAAAGCAGCAGGAAGCAAAGAAAAAGGAAGAACAGAAGAAACAACAGAAGAAACAACAGGAAAAGGCTGCGGCTGACGCAAAGAAAAAGCAACAGCAGCAGGCTGCGAAGAATACAAAGACAAAGACCGAAACAAAGGCTGCAAGCGAGACGTCGTCGGCACAGTCGACGGGCAGCGGCTCGGGGCAGGCAATCGTAAATGCCGCAAAGAGATATATCGGAACAAGATATGTATACGGCGGAAACTCACCGTCAACAGGCTTTGACTGCTCGGGTCTGGTGCAATATGCATGCAGACAGGCAGGCGTTTCGGTAAGCCGTTCGTCAAGAGCGCAATACGGAAACGGAACAGCGGTTTCAAGATCGAATTTGCAGCCGGGAGACTTGATATTCTTCTCCAAGGGCGGCGGCATATCGCATGTTGTTATCTATGCAGGCAACGGACAGGTAATTCACTCTCCGCGGCCGGGTAAAACAGTTTGCTATGCTTCATTGTCAACCATTTGCAGTTATTCAAACTATGTCGGTGCAAGACGTGTGGCAGGCTGATAAAGAGTTAATAAGTCAACTCCCCTTTTAAAAGAGACACTGTCGGATAAAAAAGATTCGACAGTGTTTCTTTTTGTATAGAGAAATTATGCTTTTTGTGCAGCAGTGCGGAGTATTCTCGGCATATGCTCTGAACAGCTGCGGTGCGGGTTGGAGTGTTGCCCGCGGCAGAGTGTGCGGAGATGAGCTTGTGCGGCATGCGTGGGTGTCGTTTGTGCAGCATGCGTGAGCGTCATTCGTGTGGCATGCATGGGTGTCGTCCGCGCGGCATGCGTGGGGTGTCGTCCGCGCGGCATGCATGAGTGTCGTTTGTGCGGCATGCGTGGGGTGTCGTCCGCGCAGCATGCGTGAGCGTCATTCGTGTGGCATGTGTGAGTGTCGTTTGTGCGGCATGCATGGGTGTCGTCCGCGCGGCATGCGTGGGTTGAAATTGATTTCTTTCAGCTGCCGGTTCTGTACCGATTTTTGAGTGTATATTTTTGATTTTATAGAACAAAGGTATGCAAAATTTTTATGATAATATTGTAATTTTTCGATTCCGTGTCGGTGTGCCGCGAATGCAAAAATTACTTTAAAAAGCACAATAGTGTTAAACAGATGGGAAAATCAGTCACAAAATATGAGTTATCCACACCTGTGGACAACTTGGTTAGTATAACCTAACTAAATTTCGGATTGGTCTCGTATTTGGGACTAATTCCGGGACCAATCACGAGACCAATCACGAGACCAATCACGAGACCATAAATAAATAAAAATAAAAATATAAATATAAATATATAATATAATAATTATAATTAAAAAAATAAATAAAAATACAAACGAAAACAGAAACTATATCAACATAAAGATAGTGAGGAAATAGCGTTTCTTCCTTGGTGCTGAAAAAAATATTGATTTAAGGGCAGAATATCACAATAATTTCAGAGATACTGAAATTTAACACAAAATTATCTCTCTAAGCGCTTAAGGGTGGGGAGGCAGTATCATATCATACCTCGATATGAAAAATGCTCTCACGAACAAAAATTCGAATTATTTTGGGTATATGCATTTTTTCTCACTCTCTCTCGGGAGTATTGCTGAGCTGATTGCTCTAAAAAATGGTAAAAGGCACAATTGTGTTAATGCTGCTTGTGATAAAGAAGATAATTTTAACAGCTGACAGACTTGACATATCGGAGTAAAAATGGTATACTGGTAGTGGGTTTTAAAAAAGCCCGATTATGCGATTGTGAAGCGTTGGCGGCATGGTTGCAAATTGCTGAAGAAAGGTTGGTAGATATGGCAAAATTTACATATACTCCGCATGGTGTCTGCTCGGCAAAAATCGATTTCGAGCTTGAGGACGGGATTGTGAAAAATATCCGTTTCACACGTGGCTGCAACGGAAACACGCAGGGAATTGCGCGCCTTGCCGAGGGCATGCCTGTCGATGAGGTGATACGGCGCTTGAAAGGCACCGACTGCGGCGGCAAGGGGACTTCATGTCCCGATCAGCTGGCAATCGCCCTGGAGCTGGCAAAAGAGGAAGAATAATAGCCGCGCGTGCGTGGCGGTGCGGCAGGATTTTTAGTTTTTGACGGCGATTTCATGCAAAAAAATCCGCCTGCAAACATGGAAATAATGCGGCAAGTTGATTTTGTCAATGCGTGCCGGTGTAATTTCTTGCAAAAAGGCTATTGACGGAAACTCGGCTTGCGTGCTGAAATAACGCGGTAAGTTGTTTTTGCCGATACATTCGGGTGCAAATTCCGCACAAAAGTTTTCGGCGGAATCGCCGCCCGACGGCGCAAAAACACAAGGTAATTTGATTTTTGATATGTGAAATTTCATATAAATCAAAAAAATCGGAATATTTTACCGAATTCAATCATATACATAATACAAACAAAAGATTATGGAGTGATTGCAATGAAAAAAATATTTCTGTTAGCCGCGATATTGCTTACGGCGGCGCTTGTTGCCGGGTGGCATGTCAAAAAGCCGAGCGAGACGGTGCAGCTGTACTTTGTGGACAGCTCCATGCTCAGGCTTATTCCGTCCGACTTTGAAGTCGGCACAAAAAATCCGTCCAAGGCGGCAAAAATCGTCATAAACGAGCTGCTGCGCGGCAGGGACGACAACGATAAAATTCTGCGCCTTATCCCGAATGTAAAAAACGGGCTTTCGGTAAAGGTGCGCGGAACAACGGCGTATGTCAATATGTCGGACGAGTTTGTGCGCCTGCACTCGGACATCCGCCGGCATGAGATTCTGACAATTTATTCTATTGTGGACTCGCTCACATCGGTGGACGGCATTGTCAATGTCAAATTCACGATAGACGGAAGGGAAGAAAAGGATTTTAAGGGCTTCTGCGATATGCGCGAGACCTTTATTCCGGACTATTACATATAAGCTGTAGAGGGCGGCGCCTTTTTGCCCGTAAATCGGAGACTGTGCGGCGCCTTTGGTGAAATTCGGCGGTAATTAACCGCGTGCATAAAATAACAAAGGAGAAAAATCATGAGTATAACAAAGCAAAAATTCGGAACATTGGAAAACGGTGAGGAAGTGTTTGTATACACTTTGGACAACAAAAAGGGCTTGAGAGCCGAGATTCTCACCTACGGCGGCATAATCAAGAATCTGTATGTCACCAAGGACGGCAGGGAGACCGATGTGGTTCTCGGACGCGATACCCTGGAGGACTATCTCCAAAACGACGGCTTTTTCGGCGCGGCGGTGGGACGTCATGCGAACCGCATACCGAATGCGGAGTTTACAATCGGCGGGACTACATATAAGGTAGGCGCAAATGAGGGCAAAAACTCGCTTCATGGCGGTTTTGCCGGCTTTAATAAAAAGAATTGGAAAGCGACCGAAAGTGGCACAGACGGCGAGCCTGCGCTTGTTCTGACCTATACATCGCCCGACGGCGAGGAGGGTTTCCCGGGCAAATTGGACGTTAAAATCACATATACGCTCACAGCCGAGAATGCGATAAAGCTTCACTATGAGGCGGTTTCGGACAAGGATACCGTTGTGAATCTGACAAATCATAGCTATTTCAACCTGAACGGACACGATTCGGGAACGGTTGACGGACACACAATGTGGCTCAATGCCGATTTCTATACCCCCAATACCGATGAGTGCATGCCCTACGGCGAGGTACACTCGGTAAAGGGAACACCGTTCGATTTCACAACCCCCAAAAAGCTTGGACAGGATATAGCCTCCGATTTTGAGCAGATAAAGAAATTCGGCGGCTATGACCATAACTTTGCCTTAAGCGGCAGGGGATATCGCAAAAGTGCGACGCTCACCGGCGATAAAACCGGAATCACAATGGAGATGTATACCGATAAGCCGGGCGTGCAGATATACAGCGGCAATTGCATAGATGAGGAAAGAGTGTGCAAAGGCGGCGCGGTTTATAAGATTCACCAGGCAGTTTGCCTTGAGACGCAAGCCTTCCCGGCAAGCACGTCATTCTCGCATTTCCCCGGCGCGTTTTTGGACAAGGGTGAGAAGTACGAGTATGTGACAGAGTATCGCTTCAACTAAGATTCGGAGCGAAAAAAGGGGCACCGAACCTCCCGAATGCACCGCTCGGAGTACGCAAAGTACGCCGTCGGGTACATTCGGAAAGTTCTGCACCCTTTTTTTC
>CAKSQL010000052.1 GCA_934486735.1 uncultured Clostridia bacterium
GAACAGATCCTAATCGCTCATATTCTTTTAATGCATGCTCTTTTTGTTCTTTTGTGTACATATATATTTTACTCCTTCCAGAGTCCAAGAATATGTCCGCACCCCCCTCTCAAGCCGTTTAGGCTATCCTGCCCGCTAACAACCGATATTTTATCATAGAGACTCCCCCTCCTGCTTGATCAAATCTACGATTTTGTTATTTTACCGCCGCGCTGCCGCATACGGGTATCATGCCGTCGAGGCTTTCCCAAATCATGACCTTTGCGTGGGTATGGGCTTTTGACGGTGTGAATGTGATTTCCTCACCGTTATATAGCGCCGATTGCATTTCAACAAATCTGTCACCGTTATAAAGCGCAAGGCTGACAGTTTTGCCGATGGCTGTTTTTATTGGTTTTACAAATATCTCTTTGTTATCATCGGAATATTTTGCGATTATGCCGCTGCAATAATTAATCCCCGCATTGTTTAAAACGTATTTTCCGCTGCCCGTTACGTCATTCCAATCATCTTCACTTCCGATATAATTAACCGTATCTATTTTTTTGCAGCCGTAAAATGCGTCCCTGCCAATAATCATTAAGCTGTTGGGGATTGTTATACTTTTCAATTTTGAACAATAGTAAAAGGTATTTTCGCCGATTTCGGTCACACCATCCGGAATTGATATATCTGTCAGCTGCGAGCAATAATAAAATGCACCGCTGCCGATACTTGTCACGCTGCTTGGGATTTTTATACTTGTCAATTTATTGCATTGCGAAAATGCATCATTGCCGATTTCGCTCACACCGTTCGGAATTATTATTCTTATCAGACTCTGGCAATATTCAAACGCTCCGTCGGCGATTTTTGTTACACCGTTCGGAATTGTAAATGAAGTCCCTGCTTTTTCCTTGGGCAAACGAATAATTTCCGTTTTTTCTTTGTTATATAAAATTCCGTTATCGGAGCAGTAATAGGCATTGTCCGCATCAACGTTTATATCCCTTAAATCGAAACAGGAAAAGAATGCTTCATCGCCGATATTTGTTACACTTTTTGGGATTGCTATGCACGATATGTCGTCACAACTTTCGAATGCATGCGCGGCAATGGTTTTTGTCCCGGGGGTTACGCTGCATGTGCCGGATGTGTTTGATCTTGCTTTTATAAGATGTTTCCCCAGATATAACATATCCGATGCTGTGTCATCGCCGTAGAGCCAATCTTCATAAAAAGCCGTATCGTAAAAAGCTTTGTCGCCTATACTTGTTATGCTGTCGGGAAGTGCTGCCGTCATTAAATTTTGACATAAATAAAATGCCGCATAGCCAATGGTTTTTACGCCGTCTTGAATTGTGACCTTTGCAAGATTGTCGCAGCCGGAAAACGCACTCTCGCCGATATCTGCCACGCTGCCGGGAATTGTTACATCTGTCAGAGTTTTGCAATATTCAAATGCTTCGTCGCCGATGCTTGTTAAACCCGACGGAAATGTTATGTCCGTCAATGCATCGCAATTGTAAAACGCACCCTTGCCGATGGTTTTCAAGCTGTTGGGAAGTGTTACGCTTTTTAAGCTGCTGCAATAATAAAATGCATATTCGCCGATGCCTGTCACGCCCTCGGAAATTTCGACTTTTTCAAGATCTTGGGTTTTTGAATGCTTTACCCATGGCGCCTGCATTCTTGTTAATTGGTAATCGTAATCCTTTATAGCGCCTGTGCCGCTTATTGTGAGCGTTTTTGTTTCGGTATCGTATTTCCATCTCAGATTTTCGCCGCAGTATTGACCGGTTGATGTGTCGTCTATAATCTCGGCAAACGCAGGAAAAGCCGCGCATAAAACCGCTGTAAAAATTATCAATGCCGAAAATATCTTTTTCATTTTGTACCACCCTTTCATTAGTACATTCAGTATACCACGTTTTTCAATTCAAGTAAATAACATTTCCACAATTGGCATTGCCAAATGCGGAAATGTTTTGATTTTTGTGATATAAAAAAAGTTACCTTCTCGGTCGAAAAGGGTAACTCCCTCAGTCAGCTTGCGCCGACAGCTCCCTCGGAGAGGGTAACTCCCTCAGTCGGCTTGCGCCGACAGCTCCCTCGGAGAGGGAGCCTTGTGTCCTCCTCGCCGAGGAGGGTGGCATTTTTCAAAGGGAAATGTCGGGTGGAGTCGCTCAGATACAAAACAGCAAAAAAGCAATCGGAAATGATTGCTTTTTTGCCTATATGCGGCAGTTCGACTGCCGATATGTTTCCTGCGCCATGGTCAGCATGACGGTATCATAAAATTTCTTGTCCTCAAACAATTTTGAAAACGCCTTTATCTGTTCCATATAACAATCCTGCGCAACTTGCTTGAATACCTCGGGAAATATCGATTTTGTATAAACTTCTTCATCATTCTTCTGTGCCTGGCGGTTCAGCTTTTTGTTTTCTTTTATTCGTTTATTCAAAGTTTCGACAATGACCCTGTCGCTCTCGGAAAATATTCCGTCAAAGCGTTCGTTTATTTTATTGATGATTTCTTCAAGCAAAGCGTCTTTTTCGGACATGAATCCCGCTGTTTTTATCGACTTCGGATTCTCGAGCGTTTTTGTTTGTTCCTTTGGCGATAGGCTTATATCACCATGAAAATCTTCCTGAATTTTGTAATATTCAAGTCTCAGCTTATCTTCCAAATCAACGTTCCCGGCGTCCGAAACCGGCGGCAGCATTTTTTCCAAGTATTGTGTATAGGTATATTCCTCCTGCAAAGACCTGTCGAACATTCTGCTTATCTGCGTGATGTACGAATACCATTTATTGAAGTTCCTGACTGTCTTTTTGACCTCGAATCTGTCCTCCTCGCTCAGTGCTTCGTACCTGTTTACAACCGGTTTTAAAAGACTTGTAAGCATTCCCAAATCGCTGTCATTTTGGTCTTTCTTTAAGAATATCTTTAAAAATTTCTGTATATCATTTTCGTCATATATTCCTTTTTGACGGAGAAGCTGTCTTGTATCGTAAATCATATTGACGTTGATTTCTTCATCAAGATATGTAGCCTCGTAGTACGGCTCAAATGCCTTTTGTATATCCTCGGCGGTGTTCACAAAATCCAAAACAAATGTGTCTGTCTTGCCCGGACAGGTGCGGTTGAGCCGCGACAGCGTCTGTACCGCCTTGACATCTTTCAGCTTTTTGTCAATAAACATTGTGTGCAGCAGCGGCTCGTCAAAGCCTGTCTGATATTTTTCCGCAACAACGAGCATTGCATATTCGTCCTTGTTAAATTCGGACGGCAGCTGGCTTTCCTTTATGGCTGTTCCGTCCTTTCGCCGGTTCATGCTCTCCTCGGTGTATTCAAAATCGCCGTCTTTCACAACGCCGGAAAAGGCGATAAGAATTTTCACATCGTCATATTTGTGGCTTTCGATGTAGCGCTTCATTTCATGATAATATCTTATCGCATGCAGCCGCGACGCGGTGACAACCATTGCTTTCGCCCTGCCGTTTATTTTATTTTTTGTAACACTTCTGTATGTTTCAATGATAATGGCGGTTTTCTGTGCAATGTTGTGAGGGTGAAGTTCCTTGTACCTCAAAACAGCTTTTACGGCTTTGTTTGCCGGCACTTCCGGATTGTCCGGCGTCTGCTTTGCTATGCGGTAGCAGGTTTTATAGTGCATAAAGTTTTTCAGCACGTCTAAAATAAAGCCCTCCTCAATAGCCTGTTTCATGGAATAAATATGAAACGGTCGGAAGCCTTTACCGTTCTCTCTCGGTGTTCCGAATATTTCGAGCGTTTTGGCTTTCGGCGTGGCAGTGAAAGCAAAAAATGACAGATTTTTGTGCTTTCCATGCGAAAGCATTTCGTCAATCAGCTTGTCTTCCTGGTCTTTCACCTCATCTTCCGCCAGACCTTCAAGCTCGGCATATTCTCTTAATGCGTCCTCTGTGTCGGCAAGGGCAGTTTTTAATTTTGCGGCATTTTTTCCTGTCTGCGAATTGTGCGCCTCGTCAACAATAATTGCAAAACGCCTGTCGGTGGTATCGTCAATTTCATCATAAATATAAGGAAATTTCTGAATTGTTGTTATAATAATTTTCTTGCCGTTGTTTATCGCCGTTTTTAAATCTGCCGAATGCTTGTCGTCGTCGATTTTTTCGACAACGCCTTTTTGGTGGTCGAAGCCGTAAATCGTACTTTGCGTCTGACGGTCGAGAACTGTGCGGTCGTTGACAACTATGACCGATGTGAATATGGGCTTGTTGTCCTTGTCGTGCAGCTCGGTAAGACGATAGGCAAGCCATGCGATGGAATTGCTCTTGCCCGAGCCTGCCGAGTGCTGAATCAGATAGTTGTGCCCGGAGCCGTTTGCTTTAACGTCGGCTGTCAGCTTTGACACAACGTCCAGCTGGTGAAAACGGGGAAATATCAGCTTGACCGATTTCTCCCTGACTTCTTTTCCGTTCGAATAGACAATTTTTTCTTCTTCGACTCTTTGTAAAAATCTTTGAATAATATTCAAAAGTCCGTCCTTTGTCAGAACCTTTTCCCAAAGATAGCTTGTGGCATATCCGTTTTTGTTTTCGGGATTGCCCTTGCCTCCGACATTGCCCGCGCCGTTTGAGCCTTGATTAAACGGCAGAAAAAATGTTTTTTCGCCGTCGAGCTTTGTTGTCATTGCAGCTTCGTATAAGTCAACGGCAAAATATACAAGAAAACGGTTGTCGAAACGAAAACAAAATTCTTTCGGATTCCTGTCGGTCATAAATTGCTTTTTCGCATTGGCGACGCTTTGCCCGGTCAGCTGGTCTTTCAGTTCCAAAGCGATAATCGGTATGCCGTTTACCGATAGCACCATGTCGATAGAGTTTTCATTTTCGGTCGAATACTTAAATTGTCTTGTGCAGGTCACAATGTTTGAGTTGTAGTCGGCAATGACAGAGTCGTTGAGCGTTGTATTTTCTTTGAAAGATACTATTTTTATTTTTGCACCCCTGTCCTCAAATCCGTGCTTTAAAACATAGGTCAGTCCGAATGTGTCAACGCATTCCTGAAAACGCTTGTATAGCCTCTTTTCAGCGTCTGCGCCGTAATTTCTTTCGTACTTTTGCCACTCTTTCGGCTGCGTTGCATTTATGTATTGTATCAGCTTCGGCAGGTCTATGGCGGTTTCGCGGCTGTATGTCGATAAATCGCCCTTTGTATATCCGCCGTAGTTTAACATATAGCTTTCTATGTCTTGTTCGAAACGTTTTTCTTTTGTATCCATTATTCCACCGCCTTTTTTCCTGTAACATATTCGTAGATAAGTGATTTTTTGTAATCTTCCAAATTTGTAATAAGTTTTTCTTTTTCCGAAACCACTTTATCTATTTTAAGACATTTCTTGTTAATATAATCGGCAATTTTTTCCTGCTCATCTATTGGAGGAATAATATACATAAGTTCTGCTAATTTATTCCAACGCAAGTCACAAGAACGAACTCTAATTCCGGTTGACAATGCGGTAAATATATTATTAAAAGCGAGGCTTCTTAAATAATACATTATATACCGTTTATTGTAATCCGTACCAAGAACATTCAGTACTGGAGAAGCTTTTCCTCTGGAATCTGATATGCCTATTGCACCAGCAAAGCCGTCCATTCCGTGAACGACTAAATCACCAATTTCAATTCCCTGATACCCAATTTCTTTTAAGGAAAATGTAAAGCCGTCTTCTCTTCGATTTTTTCTTAAAGTAACTTCTCCATCTCTAAAACACGTTATAACGTCATCGTCTTTTTTAACGGGTCTCGAAAGCAATGATAAAATATATTTCCCTTTCTCTGTCTTCCAATGCAACGGAATTATAGGAATATATTCAATGCCGCTATCTTTCATAGGCACATTTTTATCAAGTCCTTTTGTGACGGCTTCTGTTATAACCGACTGCTTATACTCCTTATAATTTTCAATACTTGCCTTTGTTTCGGAAATGATTTTATCAATTTCTGTAACCTTGCTGTCAAGAAAATCGGCTATTCTTTTCTGTTCGAGTAATGGCGGAAGCACTAATATAAAATTCCAAACTTTCTCTGCGTTAAGATTGAATTGAGTATTGCCGTTAGCATTTGAAAATACATAATCTTTCATAGCCGTCAAATTATACTTATAATATTGCTTGTCAATATTTTCATTTATATTTAAAGCTAATAATGCTTGACTTATTGTAGCTTCAACCTTTAATTCAGCAATTTCACCAATAGTTGCGTATATTGAATATAATATTGTGCCGATAGGTAGCATTTTTAAATTTTTATCTTGTAAACCCAGCGTTGTAAGTTTCTTTTTTGTTTCATATATGTATTTTGTTTTTGACATATCGGAAATTGATACAAAAGCAACGCCATTTTCTGAATAAAAATCCTCATTTGCTGACGAAGGTGTGCCACCACTATATAAACTATTCAATAAATATTTATTCTTAATGATTTTCCACTCACTCGGAATATCGCCAATCCATTCAACGCCGCTGTTTTTCATTTCTCTCATCATCTGCTTTCACGCTCCCCAAACAATGCTTTAAGCGAAGCAGTGATACTTGCCTCCTGCGAGCTTATAATTTCTGCAATTTCATCGGAACTTCTCGGAGCCTGGTATTTATAAAAATATCTTGTAAATGGTATTTCATAGCCAACCTTTGTTTTGCTTTTATCTATCCACGCCGCCGCATTATACGGCTTTACCTCTCTTGCAAAATAGCTGTCGATATCCTCCGTAAGCGGCACATTTTCATAATCACGTTTCGAGGTATCGGGAACAGGCTGGTTTTTCTTGCCTTTGGTTACGATTTCCCCGTTTTCATCATACAGCGGACTTTCAATTTGAATACGGTTAAAGCCAAAATCCTCATTATTGAAAATCTTGCTTTCGCACACTTTGCCGTCGAAATCATATTCCTTTGTCCTGTAATCTCCGTAGACCTTAACAATTGCCTCGCGGCACGTATCGGTTATATCATATCTTTTATTGCCGATATTTTTTCTGCGCTGTTCCGCCATTTTGGATGCGTCTATAAGCTGAACCTTGCCCTGTCGGTGCAAAGGTTTATTTTTTGAGATTATCCAGATATATGTTGTAATTCCCGTGTTATAGAATACATCTGTTGAAAGCTGAATTATACAGTCGAGCCAGTCATTTTCTATCATATACCTGCGGATTTCGCTTTCGCCGCTTTCAGCCGCACCGGTAAAAAGCGACGAGCCGTTGTGGATAATAGCCATTTTGCCGTCGTTTTTCAATTTTGCAATTCCGTTTAAATCAAAAAGCATTTGCCCGTCGGATATTTTGGGCAGCCCGACGCCGAATCTGCCGCTGTCTCCCAATGCGTGCTCTGCCTCAACCTCTCTTTTCGCGGTTTTCCACTCGATGCCGAACGGGGGATTTGAAATGATATAATCAAATTTGTAATTGGGAAATTTGTCGTCCGAAAGCGTATTGCCGAGTCTCATATTATCGGCATTGCCGCCATGAATCAGCGCGGAGGATTTTGCAATGGCAAAGGTTTCGGGATTTAATTCCTGCCCGAATGTTCTGACATCAGCCTCGGAATCCAGCGCTTTTAAACGCTCGGTCATGCAGGTGAGCATCTGCGAAGTGCCCATTGTCATGTCGTAAACCGTCTTTGCGACGCCTTCTTCGATTAAAAGGTCTTTGTCCTCGGAAATAAGAATATCGGTCATAAGATAGATAATGTCTCTCGATGTGAAATGCGCTCCGGCTTGTTCGTCATAGCTTTCCGAAAATCTCTTTATCAAATCTTCAAATATGTAGCCCATGTCAACCGATGTGATTTTGTCCGCTCCCATATAGGCACTCGGTTTATTAAACGCCTCTATGACGAGGAACAAAAGACCGTTGTTTGCAAGCTTTTTGATTTCGTTGTCAAATTCGTAATTTTCCAAAATGTCCTGCACATTTTCGGAATATCCCATTATATAGCGGCGGAAATTTTCATCGATGTGGGTTGCGTCCTCGGTCAGTTTTTGAAAATCATACCTGCTGATGTTGTAAAAGGGATAGCCGGCGGCGCGCTCCAAAAAGCCGGATTTGACTTCAAGATGCTTTACATTTTCGTATGTTTCCAAAACCTTGTCCTTTGTTGGGATAAGACAGTCGTTGAATCTTTTCAGAACGCAAAACGGCAGGATAACTTTTCCGTACTCGTGTGGCTTGTAGTAGTCGCGCAGCAGGTCGGCAACGCTCCATATTAAATTTGATTTTTCCTGTATATTCGCTGTGGTTTGTTTAAATAATTCTGACATTGTCAGCTGCTCCTTTTCAAATTCCGATGCAATATGTCCTTAAACATGTTATTTAAGGACA
>CAKSQL010000053.1 GCA_934486735.1 uncultured Clostridia bacterium
TTGCTTGCAAATGTTTCTGCATAAATCTTTTTAATTTTTTTCTAAAAAACTCTTGACTTTTTATTTGCAGGCTTATTTCCTTTTTGTTGTTATGCAGGCATGCCGACATGATTTTTGGCTGCGGCACACACCTTTTCTTCAATAAATTCAGCCAATCTTTCGGTGGCGTCCGGTTTTCCGAGCTTTTTTACGCTTTCACGAAGCAGCGAAAGCCGCCAGGGACAGGATAAAAGTTCGTAAATAGCTTCATCTATGGGAAATGTTTCGGAAACCATTACGGCAGCACCGCTGTTCACCAAAAATTCCATATTTCTTTCCTCCTGCCCGGGGATTGGGTCTACAATGATTGCAGGCAAGCCTTTTGCCAAAAGCTCGGATGTGGTGAGTCCGCCCGGCTTTGTCACAATCAAATCGGCGGCATCCATCATAACATCAATGTTATCGACAAAGCCATATGAATGAACCGATTTTTCCCAAACGTAGGAATCGATTTCTTTTTTCGCTTTTTTGTTGTTTCCGCATACGCACAAAACCTGAAAATTCCCATCAAGTGCATCTATGAGCTTCATATTGTCAAGCATATTCCCATAGCCCATCGAACCCATCATTACAAGAATAGTTGTCTTGTCCGAAATACCGAGATTTTTTCTTGCGTTTTCTTTGGACATTTTTGATGAGAATTTTTCCTTTATCGGAATGCCGTAGGGAAGAATTTTCTCCTCGGGAATCCCCTTTTTTCGCATTTGTCTGTTTAAGAGCGCATCCGGCGTGATATAGTAATCAATGTCGGTGCTTTCCCAAAACGGATGTACCGTAAAATCGGTAACGATGCCGAAAGTCGGGCAATCTATTATTCCTTTTTCGGACAGATATGTCATTAAAAGGCACGCAAAGCTGTGAGTCCCGATTACCACATCGGGCGTGTAATCCTCAAAAAATTCCTTTAGCTTGTGCGATACAATTTTCGAAAAAATTGATATGAACGACATTTTATCGTATTTTTCTTCGCGCTTATCGAGCAGACCGTAGGTTTTTCCGTATGCCTCGGGCAGATATTTGGTCGAAAAGAGATACCCGTCCGAAATGGAATTGGCGAGACGTGTGTTGACATATTCAAAGGTGTCAAGCATTTCGCATTCAAAACCGCGCTTTTGGAGTGCACCCATAATTGCCTGACCGGTGGAGTGATGTCCGTATCCGGCTTTTACTGATAAAACCAAGGCTTTCATTATTAAATTTCCCCCAATTAAATAAATACTATTGCAATTTTGTCCCTTTTTTGATATAATAATTATATGCCGACAAAATGCCGGCAATCTGATATGCTTATATTATATCAGATTATCAGCCCAATTGCAAGTAATTTTTTTAAAATACGCCCCGCGGCTCCACAAGGATTGGGTGTGGAAGAAGCCGCTTTCGGGCAGAAAGGCTGCGGAAAGAAAATGGTTCTTTACCTTGGAGACAAAGAATTATATGATTTTATGTCGGGTTTGTGCGATGATATATCAACAGAGCTGCCGGCTGAAAATGCCGGGAGCTTAATTGTTGCGGAATACTCGCACAATGCCGTTTCGGTCGTTCGGGCGGCAGTTGATAAGGATATTCCGGTTCTCGGGGTGCTGGACGGATATCGCACGGTGGTTGAGGCATACGGCGGAGAGTGTATACCGATAGAAAACTGCCCGGAGGGCAAGCAGGAGCTGGCTGTGCTTGATACAACAATTCCGATTTACAAAGGGCTTGAACATGTTATGTCGATATGCCGAGGTAATCCGTCGGCAGCGGATGAGGAACGGCTCCCTCCCGAGCTTGACTGCATCGCGCGCTCAGAGGCGGGGGATATAATCGCCGTCTCCGATGCGGAGCACAAAAGCGTGTTCGCGGTGAATTACTACTTAAATTCAAGCCTGACCCGAGGGGCGGACAGGATAATTATGAATTTTCTGAATCTGACCCCGGGCGAATGATTTGAAAATCATATATGAGTGCGATAATTTCTTAATTCATCACCCTGCCGATTAAGAAATTCCTTAATTACTATTTGTGCCGATGCGGGGCGGCGGAACGGAGAGTGTTATGCAGAATATTGAAGAAGCGATAGAACGTGTACTTATTTCGGAAGAAGAACTTGCCGGGACAGTGAAACGTCTGGCGGAGAAAATCAATGCCGATTATAAAAACGAACCGCTTATATTGGTAATAATATTGAAAGGAAGTCTGGTGTTCGCCACCGATTTGATGAAACGGCTTACCATGCCGCTCACGATAGACTTTATGCAGGCATCGAGTTATGGCTCGGGGACGGTGTCGAAGGGATTTATCAATATCAAAAAGGATTTGACAACCGATATCAAGGATAAAAATGTACTTATAATAGAAGATATCATCGACAGCGGAAACACTCTTCACAAGCTTAAAGAGCTGCTGCGTGAGCGGAATCCGAAAAGCGTGCGCATATGCACAATTTTGGACAAGCCGGACAGGCGCGTTACCGAGGTGGAGGTTGAATATTCGGGAATTTCCATTCCCGATGAGTTTGTCGTCGGATACGGTCTCGATTACAATGAATATTTCAGAAATCTCCCGTACGTGGGCGTTTTGAAGAAAAGCGTATATCAAAAATAGGAAATGAGGAAAGCTTCGGAACATTCCGAAATGTTTTCCCCCTTTTTAAAAAGACTATATAAAAAACAGGAGGACAAAAATATGGATTGCTTATTTTGTAAAATAATTGCCGGGGAGATTCCCTCGGACAAGGTCTATGAGGACGATATGGTTCTTGCGTTCCGCGACATCGCACCGCAGGCACCGCAGCACGTTGTGATTATCCCCAAAAAGCACATAAGCTCGGCAAATGAGATAACGCCCGAGAACAGCGGATATGTGGCACATGTGTTTGAAGTGATTCCGAAAATCGCAAAGGAACTCGGTATTGACGAAAAGGGCTATCGTGTTATAAATAACTGCGGCGAATACGGCGGTCAGACGGTTATGCATCTGCATTTTCATCTTACCGGCGGCAGACAATTCGGCTGGCCGGCAGGCTGATGATTTGAAAATCATCGTTTTCAGACCTGTTTTTCGGTAATATGTACGTTTTTTGAGGTCTGAATATGGTAAAAATAAAAGAAATTTTTGATTTTTTAAAAAAAATCCTTAAAACATATTGACATTTCTATGAAATATAAGGTATAATATATATTGTGGCAGAAAAAATGCTTGTACAAAAAACATCTGCCGCTCCATCAAACAGCCGGAAGAATTGACCAGCCGGAGGGAGGGGAAATACATGTCTGAAATTCGAGTAAAAGATAATGAATCACTGGATAGCGCACTCCGCAGATTTAAGCGCCAATGCGCTAAGTCGGGTGTTATGTCTGAAATAAGAAAACGTGAACATTACGAGAAACCCAGCGTAAAGCGCAAGAAAAAATCCGAAGCTGCGCGTAAGAGAAAGTTCAAATAACGAATAATATGGCGTGCTTTTCACGCATTGATTAAATTGAGCTGTCTCGGCAAGATTTTTTGAAATTTTGTATCTCCAAAACGCATATGGGCAAAGCCTCTTATCGTTATACTTCCCTGCGGATAAGAGAATTACTATTTGTGCCGATGCAGGGCGGCGGAATGGAGATTTTTATGACGCTTAAAGAAAAATTGGCGGATGATTTAAAATCTGCCATGAAAAATAAAAATACTGTCCGTAAAAATGTCGTACAGATGGTAAGAGCGGGAATACTTCAAATCGAAAAGGATAAAAAGATAACTCTGGATGATGACGGCGTGCTGGACGTAATTGCCAAGCAGCTTAAGCAGCGCAGAGATTCCCTGCCGGATTACGAAAAAAGCGGACGAGAAGACCTAATCGCCGAATTAAAGGCGGAAATGGATGTTTTGATGGAGTACCTGCCTCAGCAATTAACTCGCGAAGAGCTTGAGAAGATTGTTGCCGATGCCGTTGCCGAAACCGGTGCTTCTACAATGAAGGACATGGGTAAAATCATGGCTGCGGTTATGCCCAAAACAAAGGGCAGAGCGGACGGCAAGGTTATTAATGAAATAGCAAAAAGTATGTTATCATAAAAATGCGGCTGCGGCATTGTTGGTTTGATATTGATTTTGCCGCAGCTTTGATATTTGTTGCTTATTTCGTGCATGATTTTTATCATGCACTGCATGCTGGTGTGGCTCAATGGCAGAGCAGATCATTCGTAATGATCAGGTTGCAGGTTCGATTCCCGTCACCAGCTCCAAATGTGTAGGCGCTGTAAATGATTTTATTTGCAGCGCCTAAATTTATATAGTGATTGTAAATTATATAATTGCATTTTTCGGGAAAGGCTATAAATGAAGTTGTATTATGCGACGGCGTAAAGGCGGTGATTTTGTGGAAAGAAAAGAAAAAATTTTATCATATATAAAAAGCAGCGGATATGTTCCACTCAAAATAGGCGAACTTATGGCGGTCTTGTGTGTGCCGGTTGAGGATGAAACAGAGTTTGCCGCATTGCTTGACGAGCTTGTCGGTGAAGGGAAAATAATCAAAACAAAGCGCGGACGGTTTGAATCGAGCAGAGGCGGACGTGTTGTGTGCGGCACGCTGTCGTGCAGCGCTCATGGTTTTTATGCTTTTCTCACTCCGGACGATGAGGGTGAAAAGGATGTATATATAAAAGGTGAATATTTGGCAGGGGCTTTGCATGGAGACTATGTTTCGGCAGTCATAGACTGCGAGGATTCCCAAAACGGCAGGGCAGATGGGCATGTGCTTAAAATATTGAAACATGCAAATGAAAACATATTCGGCGTGATAAAAAAGAAAAAGAAAGATTACTATGAAATCCGCCCCGACTCGCCGAAAATATATTCCAATGTGGCGGTTGCGGAGGAAAATCTGGCAGGCGCAGAGCTTGGTGAGCGTGTCGTTGTGCGGATAACCGATTTTTCGGCGTCCCACCCGACGGGGGTTGTAATAAAACGTCTCGGCAGTGCGGACGACTTAAAAAGTAATATCGAAGCGATTTTGTTTTTGGAAAATATTCAAAGCAATTTTGAACAGGAGACAATTTCCGAGGCGGAGCAAACTCCGGCGGAGGTGAGCGATAAGGAGCTTGAGGGCAGGCTTGACCTGCGCGATAAGCTTATATTTACAATTGACGGAGACGATGCACGTGATTTTGATGACGCGGTTTCTCTTGAAATTTTGAAAAACGGCAGGCGAAGATTGGGAGTGCATATCGCGGATGTTACGCACTATGTAAAACCCGGTTCGGCTCTCGATCGCGAGGCGTTCGAACGCGGAACGAGTATATATCTGCCGGACAGGGTTATTCCAATGCTGCCCAAGAAGCTTTCAAACGGCATATGCAGCCTAAACCCCGATGTCGATAGGCTGACCTTGAGCGTGTTTATGGAGTTTTCCAAAAGCGGCAGGCTCATGGCGCATGAACTTCACAAAAGCGTCATTCATTCGTGTGAACGTATGACGTATAATAATGTAACAAAATTGCTGACAAATCCGACTCCGGAACTGACCACGAGATATAAGCGCTTGCTGCCGACGATTAAAAGGATGGAAAATCTTGCGATGACGCTGAGAGAAAAGCGCATGGAACGCGGGAGCATTGATTTTGATTTCCCGGAGTCGAAAATAACAGTCGGCACTGACGGATTACCAACGAATATAGTACGCGAAAAAGCGGGAATATCAAATAAAATCATAGAGGAATTTATGCTTGCTGCGAATGAAACGGTTGCGGAATATGCATTTTGGTCGGAAATTCCGTTTGTTTATCGAGTGCATGAACCGCCGACAACCGAGAATATGCGCGATTTTTCGAGATTTGTTTCGGCATTTGGTTTGGGCATAAAAGAAAAGTTCAGCGATTCCGAGCCGATACATCCGAAAGCATTGCAGCAGGTCTTGAGTGCGGCATCGGGCATGGAGGAGGAACATATGATTTCGGTCTATGCCCTCCGCTCGCTTATGAAAGCCGAATATAAGCCGGAGAACCTCGGACATTTCGGACTGGCTGCAAAGTACTATTGCCATTTCACATCTCCGATTCGGCGCTATCCCGATCTTGCGATTCATCGGATTCTGAAAGCTTTTATAAGCGGAAAAAATGTTGAAAATTATTCGGCGTTTGCAGCAGAGGCAGCAAAGCATTCAAGTGATGCCGAACGAAGCGCACAGTCGGTTGAGCGCGAGGTGTGCGATTTGATGAAAACCTATTATATGTCTAAATATATAGGCTATATATATGAAGCGAAAATTTCGTCGGTGACCGATTTCGGGATTTTTGCCGAGCTTGAAAATACCATTGAGGGCATGATTCGCCCGGAAAACTTAAAGGACGATTTTTATGAATTTGATTCGGAAAAGCGGATTTTTACCGGCAGACGCGGCGGTAAAGTTTATAAAATAGGCGATGCGATAGAGATAGCGGTTGCAAGATGTGACCTTTTGACTCGGTGCATTGAATTTATCCCGGCAGAGAATGCAACTATGGCGGATATAGACGCATTGCAAAAGAAAGCGTTCAAAAAACGGCGCGAGACCGATAAAAAGATTAAAGCTTTTTCGGGAAGAAAACAAAGACGCAGGAAAAAGCGGCGCAGATAAAATCAAAAAGGGGTATATGTTGAATGAACGATTTTGAATTGATTGTCCCGACGCTTTTCGGGACAGAAAGCTTTGTCGTACGAGAGCTGAAAAGACTGGGCTATTGCGATACGGCGGTGGAGGACGGACGAGTTACATTTCGCGGCGGCGCGGAGGCGATATGCCGCTCGAATATTTGGCTCAGATGCGGAGAACGCGTTCTGATTAAGGCGGCAGAGTTTGAGGCACTGTCCTTTGATGAACTTTTCGAAAAAACAAAGGCGGTCGACTGGAGTCGATGGATTCCGAAAAACGGTGCGTTCCCGGTGAAGGGCTTTTGTCTGAAATCTCAGCTGGCAAGTATACGCGACTGCCAGGCTATCATAAAAAAGGCTGTGGCGGATTCACTTGCGGCAAGTTATGGCATGACGACCCAACTGCCCGAGGACGAGGAAGTGTATCAGATTCAGTTTTCCGTAATGAAGGACAGAGTCACTCTCATGATTGATACCTCGGGAGACGGCTTGCACAAACGCGGATATCGGCGAAATGCAAACGCTGCGCCGCTCAAGGAAACGATTGCTGCGGCGATGATAATGCTGAGCTATTGGAAATTTGAATATCCGCTGGCAGACCCGTTCTGCGGCTCGGGAACGATTCCGATAGAAGCGGCGATGTTTAAACGCTCGATTGCCCCGGGACTTACAAGAAATTTTTCGGCTCAGAATTTTAAATTTCTGCCGCAAACCTTGTGGGCAGAGGCAAAAGAGGAGGCGCTGAGTTTAAAACGCGATTTGCCGCTTGAAATTTATGCCTACGACATAGACCCGGATGCGGTGGAAATCGCTGCCGAGAATGCGCGCATTGCAGGGGTTGCCGACGCAGTGAAGCCGATTGTGGCGAAAGCGGAGGATTTTTATTGTGACAAGCAATACGGCTCGGTGATTTGCAATCCGCCGTACGGAGAACGCTTGAGCGATGTTGAAACCTGCGAAAAACTGTATGCGGAAATAGGAAGAAGTTTTTCAAAGCTTCCCGATTGGTCTTATTATATTATCGCATCCAATGAAAAGTTTGAAAGCCTGTTCGGCAGACGCGCGGATAAAAAGAGAAAGCTCTATAATGGGATGATTAAATGCAATATATATCAGTACTTCGGGAAACGACCGCCGAATTTGTAATGTGATAAATTTGCTTGAAAATGTATAAGAAATAATTTGATTGTCAAAAATAGCATAAAGAGGGATGAAAACGGGGAAGCGGGTAGTGATAAAGTAACAAAAGCAAAAAAAGTCGAAAAAAAGTATTGACAAAGAGGGAGGAATGTAGTAAAATAAAT
>CAKSQL010000054.1 GCA_934486735.1 uncultured Clostridia bacterium
AACTGGACGATGATGTGCTGAATATCCCGCTGTTCATGGCAGATCAGGCGGATCGATTGATTGGGTTGGCATTGGAACAGGGCAACGCACAGTAATAGAAGTATGGAGAATACAGATATGGCGATTAGTAAAAAACTTGAAATTATATACCACAATGGTCAACCAGATGGCATTCGCTCCATTCGCCACCATTTATCTACTATGACCACTTATGTCATTCCTCGTCCGCTACTTTCAGAATCTAAAAAATTGACTGGAATCAACCGTCCTGGTATTTACTACCTAATTAGCGAAAACGACGATAACAAGATCGCTCAAATTTATATCGGTCAGACGAGAAATGGTGTTAGCCGTCTGGACGATCATAATCGTTCCAAAGACTTTTGGAACAAGGCAATCATGTTTTTGGCAGACAGCAAAACTTTTTCGTTGGATATGATCAGCGGCCTTGAAGCTTATGCCATAAATAAGGCTACTGAATCCAAACGGTATAAGGTGGAAAACACAATCAATCCCAAATACGAAATCGATGAATATGATTTGCCGTTGATCGAAGAAGTGTATGAGGAAATCAAATTCATTATGGCCACACAGGGATATAAAATGGACAACTCCAAGTTAACGCTAAATGAGGCCAACACCCTGCATACAACCAGAAACGGCGTCCAAGCATTTGGAGTTTACGACGGTGATAAATTTGAAGTGTTGGAAGGTTCAGAGATTGATATGAGTCGCAAGTGCCATTCCGATAATATTGAAAAGCAGCGGCAAACCGCAATTCAAAACGGCAATATTGCTGATATTGGTGGCAAATACAAGCTGAATGTTTCCGTATCCTTTACATCCCCCAGCTCTGCTGCCATGTTTGTTCTTGGCAGCAGCACAAATGGTTGGGTTGAATGGAAGAACAAGGATGGAAAAACACTGGACGAATTGTTCCGCAAATAATAACATGTGTACATTTATTTGAATTAACGGAGGGCAAGAAATGGATCGCACCCTAATTAAAAAATATATAGACAGCCAACCACAAAAAGTTGTCGCAAAACTGGATCTTGACAAGAATAAAATCGAATACCAAGGTATACTCCAAGGTCAAGTTATCAAGGAGATTAAGGGAGACGAAGAAATGTCTCGTTCCTTTATTTTGACTCGGTTGATTAACGAATTGGGCTATTCTCCTGATCGAATTGAGATAGAACATGAGTATACCGCCGGACGTCCTCATACCAATACAAGTCGGATTGACATTATTGTTCGAGATGCTGACGGAAATGCATTTTTGTTTATTGAATGTAAATCACCTGATGCCTATGCCTCGGATGATAGGGATCAGATTATCGAGGAACAGCTTTATAAAGTTGCTGGAATGGAGCGAACCGAAGGTAATTCTGTTCGCTATCTGGTGCTGTATACCACAGCAGAGACAAGTGATAAAGTAATGGACGAATGTATCATCATTGATACAGAAAAGTTCCCCACTTTTGCTGATTGGGAAGTATCCAGAGACTTTTCCAACACACTTCCTGCCAGATATGGAAAAGCGCAGAAGACTCCCTATATCAAAGCATCTGCAAAGGATTTAGAAACTGATTTCACCAATGATATGTTAAATCAGTTACAGACTGATCTCCATAATGTGCTTTGGGGTGGTGGCGGAACAGACGATAACGAAGTGTTTGCTTCCTTAACAAACTTGATTCTCGCAAAAATTCAGGACGAAGATGAGAAAGAAGATGGGGACACATACGATTTCCAGTCCATGACTTTTGCCAAAGATGGCGACGAGGAATTCGAGACAAACGAGCAACTCTTCGAGCGCATCAATGCGCTTTATCGTCGTGCACTCAAGTCCAAACTCTATATTCTTGACGAAAATGAACTTCAAAAATCGTATGTCATTGACAGCAAGAAGTTTTCCTTATCTAAGCTGAAATATGCTGTCCAACGAATGGAAGAACTTTCCTTTGTTGACGGCAAGAACAGCCTGAATGGAAAAGACATTCTTGGTGACTTTTTTGAGGGTATCATTCGCAGCGGTTTCAAGCAGAGCAAGGGTCAGTTCTTTACGCATATCAATATTGTCAAATTTATGCTCTATGCCCTGCAGACTGATAGGTTGGCAATTAGGCGAATAAAGGAAGATAAAGAACTTCCTTACATGATCGATCCTTCTGCAGGTAGCGGTACATTTTTGATTGAATACATGAAATTCATCACCAAAAATATGAAGTATCGTAATTGCAATGTGGATGGATATAATGCCTTGCTGGGAACAGCAAGAGCCGTTAAAGACAAAGTTCTTTCTGATTGGTTCTATCCCAACCAACGTGAAAACAAGTGGGCTCAAACCTACATTTATGGTTCGGAGATCAACTTCAATCTGGGAACCGCAGCTAAGGTTAATATGATTCTGCATGGTGATGGTTCAACTAATATTTTTGTCAAAGATGGTCTTCTGCCTTTTTCGAAATATGAAAAAGAGACTGCTCCCAACGCTTTGCATGGAAGCGACAAAAATGAGTTGTATCAGAACCGGGAGGTGAATGGACAGTTTGACCTGATTCTGACAAATCCTCCGTTTAGCGTGGAACTCGATAATGACACCAAAAAGAGCGTAAAACATGATTTCATGTTTGGCGAGAAAAAGAACTCCGAAAACCTTTTTGTTGAGCGTTGGTATCAGTTGCTGAGAGAAAATGGTCGTCTTGCTGCTATTCTTCCTGAGAGTGTTTTTGACACAACCGAAAACAAGTATATTCGACTTTTCTTATATAAATACTTTACCATCAAGGCAGTTGTTTCCTTGCCTCAAATTTCTTTTGAGCCCTATACTTCGACAAAAACCAGTATTCTTTTTGCACAAAAGAAAACTGCTGCTGAAGTTAAAGCATGGAACGATGCTTGGGATAGCGCAAGCAAGGAGTATAGCCACCTTGTAACGCAAGCAAAAAATTTGATTGCTGTTGCTAATGGCACAAAGCAAAAAGCAAAATTGCCGTCAATCAAAAATCTGACTGCGGAACAAGAACGAAAAGTTCTGGCGAGAATGTTAAAAAATTACCTGACAGAACTTGATGATGAGTTGGATGCGAATACATTAATCAAAAAGTATACTGAGGAATTAGAAAGTATTTGTACTATTGATAAAGACACAAAGGATACTTTTGGTTTCGTTAATACTTGGTGGGTTTTTGGAGAAGTTGCCTCTGAACTGGACTATGCTGTATTTATGGCAGAGGCCGACAATATCGGATACAAGAGGACCAAAAGGGGAGAACGTCCAATGCCGAATGACCTGTACAGGACGGATTTAAATGGGGATATTCTATTTGATGACGGTATCGAAACAACAATTTTGGATGCCATGCGAAAAATAGATTGGAATTGAGGTGCTGTATGAAACTGACAAGCAACTCATTACAATCTATTTCTAACTCCAACAATTTACGCATGGGATTGTCTTACGCAAAAGAAAGCCATGCTCTGTTCTTTGAACGATTTTCCTCACATTGCGCAGAGCGGATAAAGGATGTTTTTTTTGTTGAAAAAGGGACGAGCATAACCGAAGCACAAACAGAGGACGGTGATATTCCTGTTGTTGCTGGTGGAAAAGACATGGCATACTTCCATAATGTTAGCAACAGGCCCAAAGGATGTATCACAATTAGTGCTTCTGGCGCAAACTCTGGTTATGTAAATTATTGGGATGTTCCCATTTGGGCATCTGACTGCATCACTCTCAGATCGAAGAACGAGAAAAAGTATTCCACAAAGTTTCTTTATCACATTTTGCGTATTATACAAGACGACATATATCTATTGCAGAAAGGTTCTGACCAGCCTCATGTTTATGGAAGCGATGTAAAGTGTATAAAAATTCCTCCTATAAGCACGGAACAGCAAACACGGATTCTAATTGACATCCGGACTTTAGAGAAAAAAATTTTCACTTTACATGCCGAAATAAAAAGCGAATCGTCCATTATAGATTCAGTTTTTTCAAGAGAATTTGGCTGGAATTATAATAGCTTCAATGCTCAGCGAAGCAAAAAGAACTACTGGGTAAAACCTTCGAATTTTTCAAACAATATCGATTTGCGTTTCAGCGCAAAGTTTCATCGCAATTCTGGAGCTTTTGTAATGGATGAGCTAAAGAAGACAACAACGAAAAAAATCAAGCACTTTTTATCTGAGCCAATTGTCCTGGGAGCCAGTGTGTCGCCAAGCGATTATGATGACGAAGGGAATTATCGTTATATTTCTATGGCTACAATAAAGAACTGGAAATTTGACTTTGATAGTGCAAATGTTGTGTCCGATGTTTATTCTGAAGCCAAATCTGCAAAAAGCGTAAAAAAGGACGACATTATTTTAGCTCGTTCCGGTGAAGGTACTATCGGAAAAGTAGCCCTAATCCAGGATGATAATCTTAAAGGTATCTTTGCGGACTTTACAATGCGAATTCGATTCAAAGATTACAATCCCGAATTTGCATACTATTATTTTAGAACAACCTATTTTCAATATTTAATCGAAGTTTATAAAAAGGGACTTGGCAATAATACAAATATTTTTCCAATTGTTGTTCGAGAGTTTCCGCTTATAGACATTTCGGTTTCAGAACAAAATCGAATTGTTGAAGAAATTCATGTCGAGATTAGCAAGCAAGAAAAGCTAAAGGGTGATATTTCTAACCTGCAAAAGCAAATTGACCAAATTGTCGAGGAAGGTATTTCCTGACCATTCGTACGATCCTAAACCCGAATTAAGAAGGAGCGAACAAACATGAACGCAGACCAGCTGATGGTACCTGTATACATCAACGAAAAATTAGTTCTGGATATGCTTGCCATTGTTGAAGATGGTTTTTCTACAGTGAGTCAGGTAAGCTATACTGAACACAAAGAAAATAACAATGCTCAAAAGCTTGAAGCAGGAGTATCCACCTCTGCAACAATTTTGAGTAAATTGCTCAAAATTGATTTGAAAGGCGAACTGTCCCATTCTGGAAACAGCGGAGAAAACGAAAGCGTTGCCAAGGAGAAAGTGCATACCAATGTATCTTTGCTATCCAAGTTCCGGACATTTCTCGTTGATGAAAAAATCCTGAAGTCTGGATTTGATGTTGCAAATATGAAAATCGGCGATTTTATCGAAATAGAGGGCGAACTGCAAAAGAATCCGTTGATTAACTATATGGATATATTTGTAGATCTGTTCCGGATGGCTGATATTTTTGCCGAAAAGCCTCAACTGGGTGGTAAAACACAGGCTAAAGCTCAAAAACAACAGGAAAATGAGACTGTTAAACAAATCAAGTCCTTTGCTGACGAGCTCAAGCATAGCGGTACCATAGACTTTATCTTGTCTGATACTGCTGGGACAGTCGTTCTGTCCGCTCAAGAACAGTATTTGTCAAACGATAACATTTCTGAAATCATTGGTGGTCATTTCAAGGTACTTGGAAAAGTTATTGCAATTTGCAAGGACAAAACAGAAAATATCGACCTTTTGAGGAAGACTACTCTATCTATTCTTCCAATTGATCTGTTGACAGAAATGTTCTCTGGTTTCCAGAATGATGATACGAAGCAATTCAATCTTCCTGAGTTGAAAACCCAGATTTCTGGTCCTGCTGTGATCGTTATTCCTGTAGCTATTTACGCATGACTTTATAATACCGCCCGTCGATCCGATGACCGATGGGCGGTATTAATATATGCTCGGGGATCCGATTTTACCCAAATCTCCCATGAGTCAGTCCCAGTGGGCAACCTCCGCCGGGCTAAGCCGTCGTTTTGACGGGTCAGGTGCGCTTTCTTTTGGTACGGGGCGCATATGGCAATTCTATCAGCGCAACAAAGCTCGTCTTGACCTATTGAACTTTTCCAACTGTAATCATTATGATAACGATTCATCGATCCTCAACAAAACGGCGCTCACGACGTAGATGCCCTTATATCAGTCAACGATAACATGTTACATTTGGGTTGAAGTGCACTTTTTAATCGTATCAATCTAGATGGGGTAACGATTTGTGACATCATCTGCCGGGCAGACGCTTGCTAAAATTCCAGTAATCGACGCATCATCGAATTTTCCAGACAAAATGAGAATCAACATTATTTCGAGCGTTGAAAAGCGTATTTACTGCTTCTCATCAACTCCAATCTTGAAGCGCTCACAAGTTCGCTTAGTCAAGATTTCCGTTGGCGTGTTTATGTTAGCGCTGCTTGGCCTTGCTTTCGCATCGTTAACATTCCACGCAGATAGAATAAAATTTTTCAACGAAGGTCGCCCTGTACGCAATCGATCATAATAAAAAGCCCGACCACTTAAATAAGCCGCCGAGCTTCTATGATTCTAGTGCGTATATCTTTCACCTTATTATATAGTGAAGTGAATTATGTGCGCACTTTATTGTTTTGTGACCCACCAAATCATCTTGTCTCGCAGTTCTCCGCTTGTGCCACGTTTCCTGTTAAGATCGTACCCATGGTGCAGCAGCCACTTATGAGCATATGCAAAGCTAGGCATCGATTTCTCTGCGTGACCATCTGCTTTGTTGTAGATATGCCCCAGCTCAAAGAAGATCTTCTGCCAGTCTTGATAGTATCGCTCTTCATTCAGGTGTTCATCCAAATATGCAAGCAACGGTGGTGGATCAAGGGGCTCAACTTTCGCAAGCAGACTTTCGTCAATCTCTTTCAGCAAAGCCTCCTGATACCCGAGTTCAAGCATCTTGCACAGCATAGCATCTTCTACCAACGCTTGCAAATACGCACGATTACGCCAGCGATAGCAGCCCTTTCGAGCATCCAGTTTCACTGTGCGGCATTTTTTCAGCGTTTTCTGGACTTCATTATCATCCAGATATTTCTGCCACGCTTCTGCATCACGGAACTTTTCCCGATATTCTTTTACTGGGTCAAGCTGATACTTCTTAATATCCTCATCCAGCTTTTTCAGCCGCTTTACACCATACTACATAAAATACACAGCACAGGTGTCATTTGCATCTTCAGGGCGTTTTCTACCAAGAATCTGGGCGTTAGTCAGAGGATTCCACAACTCACTGACAATATATTTCAGCGCCGAATCCTTAATATCTACGCCGTTATAAAGAACTGTTGTGGTCAATGTAATCTGGTGAAGCAGTTCTCCTCTCCAGATCACATCGTCCATCTTGTCGAACTCTTTAGCTTCCGGACGGTATTTAGAGCACAGGCAGGCTACATTCAGATCGCCGTACTGATTCAATCGATCACGTAGCTTCTTCAGCTTTGCCACTGTATCTACAAAGACAAGAATTTTCTCTCCCGGCTTTACCCGGCAGATGATATCGATTTCTTCATCTTCATAGTAAAAGAACTTCACGCTTGACACAAAGCTATAATCCACAGGCAAACGATAGTGTTGCCC
>CAKSQL010000055.1 GCA_934486735.1 uncultured Clostridia bacterium
ATTCAAATATTGACTCAAGTAATACAAAAATCGGTTGCATCTTTGAGTTTGCAACCGATTTTGTCTACAGTCTGAAATGACTTAAAGCTTATGCTTTAAGTCATTTTTTGGTGCTCGAGGTCGGGGTCGAACCGACACGGGAATCTCTTCCCACAGGATTTTAAGTCCTGGGCGTCTGCCAATTCCGCCACTCGAGCAAATATTTAAGACTTCTGATATTATATCATATTATTCTGCCATTGTCAAGCAATTTATAAAAAAATCCATTCAAAATTGAATAGGATATCAAAACTAAACATAAAATGGCTAAAATTAACATTTTTATTGAAAAAATAAATAATAAATTAATAAGTTGTTAAATTTTGAAATAAATTTCAAAAAACAGTGGTATTTTTTAAAATAGTGTGTTATAATAGAAGTAAGTGTATTTAAAAAAACTACAGGAGTGTATATTAATGGGAATATTTGATAAAATTTTCGGCAGCTATTCCGAACGCGAACTGAAGCGTATCACCCCGATTGCGGACAAGGTTATGTCGCTTGAGGATGAAACTGCCAAGCTTTCCGACGCAGAGCTTAGAGCGAAAACGGACGAATTTAAAGGCCGCTTAAAGAACGGCGAAACCCTGGACGACCTTCTGCCCGAGGCCTTTGCTGTAATGCGTGAAGCGAGCTGGCGTGTTTTGGGCATGAAGCACTTTAAGGTTCAGGTCATAGGCGGAATTATACTTCATCAGGGAAGAATAGCCGAAATGAAAACCGGTGAGGGTAAAACTTTGGTTTCCACACTGCCGGCATATTTGAATGCGCTCACAGGCAAGGGCGTACATATCGTTACCGTAAACGATTACCTTGCAAAGCGTGACAGTGAGTGGATGGGAAAGGTATATCGCTTTTTGGGCATGTCGGTAGGTCTGATAATTCACGACCTCACCAACGACCAGAGAAGAAAAGCATATGCAGCCGATATAACCTACGGAACAAACAACGAACTGGGATTTGACTACCTGCGTGACAACATGGTTATATATAAGGAAGAAATGGTTCAGCGCGGTCACAACTATGCGATTGTCGACGAGGTTGACTCAATCTTGATAGATGAGGCAAGAACTCCGCTTATCATTTCGGGAATGGGCGAGACGGCAACGGATTTGTACAAGACCGCGGATCAGTTTGTAAAGAGTCTCAAAAAACTGGTTGTTACCGAGCATGACGACAAGCAGCTTGACGAGGATGTTGACGCGGATTATATCGTGGACGAAAAGGCAAAGACGGCGGCACTTACCGACCGCGGCATTGCCAAGGCAGAGCGTGCATTCGGCATTGAAAATCTGTCCGATCCGGAAAATATGAAATATCAGCATCACATCAACCAGGCATTGCAGGCAAACGGTGTTATGCATCGTGACAAGCAATATATTGTAAAAGACGGCGAGGTTCTGATTGTAGACGAATTTACCGGCCGTATCATGCCGGGCAGACGTTATTCGGATGGTCTGCACCAGGCAATTGAGGCAAAAGAGGGCGTTTCGGTAGAAAGAGAAAGCAAAACGCTTGCGACAATAACATTCCAGAATTTCTTCAGACTGTATCAAAAGCTTTCGGGTATGACAGGTACGGCGCTCACAGAGGAAGCGGAGTTCCAGGAGATATATCATTTGGATGTTGTCGAAGTGCCGACCAACAAGCCGGTTGCAAGAATCGACGAGCATGACTCGGTTTACAAGACGGAGCAGGGAAAATACAAGGCAGTTATAAGAAAAATCAAGGAATGTCATGAAAAGGGACAGCCTGTCCTTGTTGGTACTGTCAATATCGATAAGTCTGAAATTCTCTCTGCTATGCTTAAGCGCGAGGGAATAAAGCACGAAGTGCTGAATGCAAAATTCCATGCCAAGGAAGCGGAAATTGTTGCTCAGGCAGGTAAAAAGGGCGCGGTTACAATTGCGACAAATATGGCAGGCCGTGGTACCGATATTATCCTGGGCGGTAACGCAGATTATATGGCAAGACATGAACTTGTTAAGCTCGGCATGTCGGACGAGCTTATCGCTGAGGCTACAGGCTTTGCCGAAACAGATGACGAGGAAATAATCGAGGCAAGACGTCTTTATAAGGAATTTAATGATAAGTTCAAGGCAGAGCTTAAGCCGCAGCAGGATGAAGTTAGAGAAATCGGCGGTTTGTTTATTATAGGTACAGAGAGACACGAGTCCCGCCGTATCGATAATCAGCTGCGCGGTCGTGCAGGACGTCAGGGCGACCCGGGTGCGTCAAAATTCTTCCTGTCGCTTGAAGATGACCTTATGCGAATCTTCGGCTCGGACAGGGTAAAGGCTATGGTGAACAACCTTGGACTGGAAGAAGATGAGCCGATCGAGGCAAAGATTCTCACAAAGGCAATTGAAAATGCTCAGAGAAATCTCGAGGGCAGAAACTTCGATTCGCGTAAGCATGTCCTTCAATATGACGAGGTTATGAACGAACAGCGTAAGATAATTTACAAGCAGCGCCAGGACGTTTTGGACGGACAGGATATCAGCAGCACAATCAAGAATATGATGGAAGCTATCATAGACAGTGCGATTGACGATTATATCGGAATTACGGATATTCCGGAGCACTGGAATCTGAAAGCGCTCAACGATTTTGCAAATAACAACTTAAACGCTCTCGGCGAATTTGTTATTGAGCCGGACGAGCTTGAGACGATAACCAAAGAGGACATCAAGGAACGCCTTATGGATATCGCCGACCGCCGCTATGACGAGCAGGAGGAGATATTTGGAGATAACATGCGCGAGCTTGAAAGAGTTATCATGCTCAGAGTGGTTGATACTCTTTGGATGGATCATTTGGACGAGATGGAGCATGTTAAGCGTGAAATCGGACTCAGAGCATATGGTCAGCATGACCCGGTTGTTGAGTACAGAAACGTCGGAAGTGAACTTTATGAGGGTATGCTTGAAGCAATCAAGCGCGATACTGTAAGATATATTCTGACAGCAAAGCCGCGTGTTGAAATCAAGCGTGAACAGGTTGCAAAACCGATAGATACAGGGAGTGACGGTTCGTTGGGCAATCAGCCTGCCAGAGCAAAAAAGGCTCCGGGACGAAATGATCCGTGCCCCTGCGGCAGCGGCAAAAAATATAAGAATTGCTGCGGCAGAAACGAGTAATAAATCAAGGGCGGTGAAAGCCGCCCTTGATAGCGTTAGAAAACATGTGTCGGCTGCGCGGTGCACAGCTGAAATACGCATAAAAATGCCGCATCGGCATAAAAAGGCTTGTGCGGCAAAAAAATAAAATACAAAGGGATGTGATTAAATGTTGGAATATGAACAGTTCAGGCTGGATATGCAGGGACTTGAAAAAAGCATTAATGATTTGAGGGATTCACTTTGACATCGCCGGTGCAAGTGAAGAAATAAAGGTACTGGAGAAAAAAAGTACGGAACCTGGTTTTTGGGATGATATGGAGAACTCTCAAAAGATACTCCAAAAAACAAAGCAGCTGAAGGATAAAGTAGAAAATTACGAAAAGCTGAAAAACTCGTGGGAGGACACGCTTGTTCTTATTGATTTGGCAAATGAAGAAAATGACGAAAGTATGCTGCCGGATGTGAAAAAGGCATGTGCCGATATTACGGCAGAACTTGAAAAGATGACATTGGAAACGCTTTTGTCCGGAAATTATGACAAGAATAATGCGATTATGACATTCCATGCCGGTGCGGGCGGAACAGAGGCACAGGACTGGTGCGAAATGCTTATCAGAATGTATCAGATGTACGCTCAGAAAAACGGGTATACCACATCTGTTCTCGATATGCTGCCCGGCGACGATGCGGGAATCAAGAGCGCAACAATCATGGTGAACGGGCTAAACGCGTACGGATATCTGAAGTCGGAAAAGGGTGTGCACAGACTGGTCAGAATTTCACCGTTTGATGCGTCGGGCAGACGTCATACATCTTTTGCTTCAATTGAGGTTATGCCGGAGATTGACGATGATGTGGAAATCAATATCCGTCCGGAGGATTTGCGCGTGGATACCTATCGTTCGAGCGGCGCGGGCGGTCAGCATATAAATAAGACCGATTCGGCTATACGCATAACTCACCTGCCGACCGGTGTGGTTGTTTCGTGTCAGACTCAGCGCTCACAGCATCAGAACAGGGAATATGCAATGCGTATGCTCAAATCAAAGCTGGTTGAAATTGCGGAGCAGCAACAAAAGGAAAAGATTGAAGATATCAAGGGTGTACAAAAGGAAATTGCATGGGGAAGTCAGATTCGTTCCTATGTGTTCCACCCGTACACGCTTGTAAAGGATCATCGCACAAGCTATGAGACAGGTAATATAGGCGCTGTTATGGACGGTGATTTAAACGGATTTATCAATGCATATTTGAAAGCGAAAAGCATGGGAAAGCTTTCGGAATAAAAGGGGGTAAAGACCTTGAGGAGAATATTGTATTTTGTTTTGGCGGCGGTTATGTCAATATCGCTGGCTGCGTGCTCGGGAAAGGAGAATCCCGAGAATACTGCGGCAGTGACAAAGGGTGAGCCGCTGACAGCGGATAAGCTTATCACAGCCGAGGACGTGCGCGAATTGGTTTCGTATGAGCCGACAGCTACTGCGGAAAATACGCACAGCAAGTCGACCGTGCGCTATGATTCCAATCCGATAGGTCAAGACCCTGTTATTGCGGAGCTTTATTCCGCCAATGCGCAAAAGAGCGTTGCTGCGGTGTATGAGGACTTTAAGGCGAGAAAGGATAAACGTCCCAAGGCAGTTGATGTCGCTGATTTCGGAATCGATGCGTATATTGCGTATCCGTCAATAAATTTGTATCGTGACGGATATATGGTTGTGATAACAGCCGGCTCAGGCGCGGATGACGCTCAGGCAGAACTTTTGAAAAAGGCTGCCGGGATTGCGGCGGCGCATCTGGATGAGTATTTGAAGGTGAATCCAACCGACAGCAATTTGCTGGAGGAGCAAAAGTAGGAAAGGATATAACGATGAAAATTGCTGTCTTGATGCTTGTGCATAAAAATGCCGAACAGGTCAAAAGACTAATCTCGGTTTTGAAGCATGAAAATGTCGATATTTTTATTCACATCGATAAAAAATGCACCTTTGATAAAAACGCAATTTCAGACGATACCAACTCTAAAAATGTGATTTTTACTAAAAATCGATATAGTGTGGGTCTGTACCAGTTTTCAATGGTAGAGGCGGAAAAAGAATTGATAAGGACAGCGGCTGAACATGGCGATTATCAATATTTTGTGTTGCTCAGCGGTCAGTGCTATCCGATAAAAAGCATTGATTATATCTGCAATTTCCTGGAAAAAAGCTATCCGAAGCCGTTTATTGAGATTATATCGCAAAAGGATGGCAACTATGTCAAGGAGAATTTCAAGGAAGTATATATAAATAAGAAATTTAAATTGAAAACGTACGATTTCTTGAAAAAGCATTTTTCGTATAAAGGCTATCGGGTGCTGAGATTTGTCCCCGGCGGCATCGCAAAGCTGAACTCATGCATAAAACAGCTTGCGGCCGGCTCTCCCCAAAAGCGATTGGCAAAAATGGGAATTGAGGGATATTGCGGCTCGCAGTGGTGGATTCTGCCGGATACGGCAATTGAGCATATGCTGAAAATGCTTGATGATAAACGATTTTGTTCGGTTATCAGCGATGTCTACAGCTGTGACGAAACATTTTTTCAGACCTCGATAATGATGAACAGCGCTGAATTTGGGATAGAGCTTGACAAAGATAATAACTACAGAAATAAAATGTGGTACTTTGTTTTTAATAACGGCTCGCACCCGTTTGTGCTGACAGAAAAGGATTTCAATATGCTGATATCCTCCGATATGTTGTTTGCACGGAAGTTTGATGCCGACAGCGATAGAAAGATTTTGGATATGCTGGATTCGGAAGTACATAAAATTTAGGACAAGATATAAAGCCCGGAGCTTGCAAAGCGGCGTGTGTTAATGCGCCGCCCCGAACTCCGGGCTTTTTTAGTATGACGGGCATATCAATGCTCTGTGGTGAAAGTCCACCGAGGCGTAGTTACCGACGAACTCTAAAGC
>CAKSQL010000056.1 GCA_934486735.1 uncultured Clostridia bacterium
TTTTGAATTGAACCGCCGTATGCCGAACGGCATGTACGGTGGTGTGAGAGGGCGATTAATTTCGCCCTACTCGATTTATACATTTTTCTATGCGGTTGTTACAGAGAGATTTTGAATTGTGTAAAATCCCTGAAGGGCGCACCTTTACGCCTGTTTGGCGGACAGATACTTCCTGCGTGTGGCAAGGCCTCCGCGAATGTGCCGCTCGGCTTTATTTTCGTCAAGAATGATATGAACGCTTTTTGCCAGCTGCGGATTTATCGCTTTAAGCCGCTCGGTGATGTCTTTATGTACGGTACTTTTCGAAACATTGAAACGTTTTGCCGTACTTCTTACTGTGGCTTTGTTTTCTATAATGTATTCGGCAAGCTCGATAGCTCGTTCTTCAATATAATCTTTCATATATTCACCCCAAAATAATGTTACTGGTACAATATATGAAAATGGGGAATGGGATATGAATATTTTTTGAAAAGTTCACACGATGAGAAAAAAGTCCGCAAAATTTTAAAAAAATATTTGCATGTTTTTAGATAATGTGATATAATTAAAATAATAGGCATGTGACCGAACAAATTAACCGGTGCAAAATGCGCCGTAACACACAAGGAGAGATAAAATGTATTCCGTAGAAGAACTTGCACAAAGAGAAAAAGAATTAAAAAAAGCATTAAGAGAGTTGGGCGGCCTTACCGAGCTTTATCCCGATATAAAGAAAAATTATGACGAACAGATTTCGACTGTTAAGAAAATTATTCGTGCCGATAAAACGGCGGAGGAAAACAAGTCGGCGATTTTCGGCAAGGGTGCAAAGCAGAAAAAGGATGCTCAAAAAGAGATTGAGGAAAAGAGTGCGCGTCTTGAGGAACTTGAAAACGAGCAAAAAGAGCTTGACAAAAAAATCGAGCCTAAGCCGACAATAGCCGATGAGCGAAAAAACGAGCTTGCAGCGTTGGTGGATAACTTTAAAGAGGACGAAATCAAGGCATTGCCGTTTGATGAATTGGCATTTTGCTTTTTGGTTGGGCTTACAAAGCTGGGTGAGCTTAATTCGGCTGAACAGAAAAACGATATTTTGACCGAGAAATATAAGAGACTGCAAAATTCATTGCACCCGGCGTTTGTGGAAAAGCTGAAAGCGGCTGAGGAATATTTCATCGCATTTTCGCCGGCAACGAGTGCGCCGTATCTGAATTTTAACGAAAAGAACGGGCAGTCATCCATTTGGCTTTTCACAAAAGAGGACTATGCAATCAACTGCAAGCAATATTTTGCAAGACAATATATCTTTACCGATGTTGTCAGATTCAGCAAGGATGAATTTTTGGAGTTTGCCAAAAATCTGCCGAGATGGGGTTTTAATTCATTTACACTCAACAATGGTGTGCACAACATAACCGTTGCATTGACAGAGCTTACGGGCAAGGTTCAGTATTCGTGTCCTGTAAATCCGATGCTGCACATAAGAAGACTTGATTTCTTCCAGGCTTTGCTTTCATATAACAAGGTTCCGCAGACGAATCATAAATTGTATGAGCAATATCACAATCCGCTTTTGATGAAAGCGAAAGAGTCTGTAATGCTGCACGAGCTTTACAAGGCGAAGTATACAATCGTTATGAAAGTTGTAAAGACAAAGAACGAAAAGGGAGAAGAAGTCGAAAGTTCCGAGATTCCGACAAATATGAAGGATGACAAGCGTTTCCTGCTGATATTTACCGATATGCTTGAATTTAATTCGTGGAAAAGTGCGGCGGAGTTTAAAACCGAGGGACCGGGATATGTCGCAAAGGCAGTTGATTTTGCAACGATAGACAAAATGGCGGCAGAAACCGACAGCGAGCTTTTGATAGACAGAAACGGCTGGTGCTTTGAGTTCACAAAGGACAGACGAGAGGCTGCAAAGCAGGTTGCGGAGCAGGTTGAAAAGCTTCAGGCGGAACAAAAGAAAAATGAGAAAAAATAATTGATTTGTAAAATGTAAATTTTACAATCGGTTGCCGGTATCTGAAAATAACCCGAAAGGGAGGATTATATGAAATTTATAAAATGGCTTATATCCTTTATATTCAAGGGTTTGGATGACAATGTAATGGTGTATGCCGCACAGGCGGCATACTACCTTGTTGTATCATCCATTCCTTTCATAATAATCCTGCTGTCGGTATCACAATATTTCATTCCGCTCGATAAGACAGAGCTTTTAAAAGCAATGCCGGCGATTATGTCGCCGAGTTTGCGTGCCTTTTTTGAGGAAATTATTGACGAAATATTTTCAAAGCCGATGATATCGATTATTTCGTTGAGTGCGGTGACAACATTGTGGTCGGCATCGCGCGGCTTGGCAGCGATGGAACGCGGGGTAAAGGTGGTATATCGCATACCGAAACGAAAATTTTTTGTGCTTGATGCGGCTTTTTCGCTTTTGTACACGGTTTCGTTTGTGATTATGCTGCTTTTGTCACTCGGAGTTTTGGTGTTCGAAAAAACGATAATTTATCTTTTGGAGAGCAGAATCACGTGGTTTTCGATAAATATAAATATGGTTCAATACACTCTCTTTTTCTTGATTATTTTCGTGTTTTTCACGTTGATTTATGCAGGATTTTCGAGTCGGAAAATACCAATCCGGTATCATATGCCGGGGGCTTTGTTCACAGGAGCCGGATGGATACTTTTTTCGTATATTTTCTCGGTTTATATAAATAATTTTTCGAATTATTCGCGCATTTACGGAAGTCTTACCGCGATAGTTCTTCTGATGCTGTGGCTGTACAGCTGTATGACAATACTGCTTTACGGTGCGGAGGTCAATATGGAGATAATAAGACATAAAAATATAGAGTATTGAAAGCATTTTAGCACAAAAGAAAGGAAATGAAAGATAATGATAGGCTTTATCGGAGCAGGAAATATGGGAAGTGCAATCATCGGCGGAATAATCAGGTCGGGGATTTCTCGGGCAGAGGAGCTTGTTGCGGCGGATAAGAGCAGCGAGATTTTAGACAAGCTGGATTTTAATATAAAAAAGACGTCCGACAACAAGGCGGCAGCAGAGTGTGATATACTTTTCCTGGCAGTGAAGCCGCAGTTTTTGTATGATGTGATTGACGAGATTAAGGACGTTGTATCGGAAAAGACAGTGATTGTATCGATTGCCGCAGGACAGCCGGTTGAAAAAATCGAGGCGGCTTTCGGGAAAAAAATAAGCCTTATCCGAGTTATGCCCAATACTCCGGCACTGGTCGGAGAGGCGATGTCGGCGCTTGTTCCGAACAAGAATGTTTCGGAGGAAGATATTTCAAGAGTGAAGAGTATTTTCGAAAGCTTCGGAAAAGCGGAGATAGTTTCGGAAAGACTTATGGACGCGGTGACGGCTGTTTCCGGTTCATCGCCGGCGTACATATTTATGCTGATTGAGGCAATGGCAGACGCGGCGGTAAATGCAGGCATGCCGAGAAAGCAAAGCTATACCTTTGCTGCTCAGGCTGTTTTGGGTTCCGCAAAAATGGTTTTGGAGACGGGACTTCACCCGGGTGAGCTTAAAGATATGGTCTGTTCACCGGCAGGAACTACAATCGAGGCGGTTAAAGTTCTTGAAGAAAAAGGTTTCAGAGCGTCAATTATCGATGCGATGGACGCATGTGTTAAAAAATCGGAATCTATGTAACGAAAATCGGCTGTAAGGAAATACCTTGCAGCCGTTTTAAATGTTGGCAGGGGATAAGATGATGAATATAATTTTTATAAAACGGGAGATTGCGTCAGACTTATTCATCGGTAATCGATTCAAAGGAGGACTTTGGAAAATACAAGGTTATCATTTTGCTGAACCAAATTCGGATAGACGACAATACGCAAAATCGGCTTAAAGAATTTATGAAAAAAGAAGTTTTTGGTGATTGTTTTGGAGAAAACAGAGGAGTGAGAAAATGGAAAAATTTTTTGGATTTGAGACTCATGAGTTTGAATTTGAGGGAAAAAGTGCAATAGTCGTTTTGGCTGATGAAAAGAACGGATGTGATAAATGGCTGCTTAAGACCGAGTATTTTGGGAAATTTTCTCGAGCCTTGAAGTTATGATGCTGAAAAGGGGATATAATCTTGCGCATGTTGATAACGAAACGCGGTGGTGTTTGGACAGCGATACCGAGCGGCGCAGCAGATTTTGTGAATATCTGGATGCGGAATATGGATTTTCGAAAAGGTGTGTGCCGGTCGGAATGAGCTGCGGAGGTATGTGGGCGATATTTTTGCGGAAAGCTTTCCGGAGTGTGTTGCCGCGCTGTATCTGGATGCACCGGTAGTTATTTAAGCTGCCCGGCGTGCATAGGTAAAAGCAAAATCAAGGCATTTGATGAATTTTGCCGCGCTCGAAAAATGAATCTGATTGATTTGATGTCGTTCAGGAACAATCCTTTGGACAGATTCGAGGAACTTTTACAAGAAAAAACGCCGATTATTCTCGTAAGCGGCGATGCGGACACAATAGTCCCGTTCGATGAAAACGGGAAGCTTTTGTATGATTTTTATACTCAAAACGGAGGAAAAATTGAGCTGTATATGAAAAAAGGCGGAGACCATCATCCGTATGGTTTGGAAAATAATGAAGTTATAGCGGATTTTATCGAAAGATATTATTAAATCGGATAAAAGAATATGCTGAGAATAAATATTGTGGAGGGAA
Organism: uncultured Clostridia bacterium; assembly: GCA_934486735.1. GTDB lineage: Bacteria > Bacillota > Clostridia > UBA1381 > UBA1381 > CAKSQL01. The sequence goes on from CAKSQL010000056.1 coordinate 4,687, forward strand.
TAGGTCTTGTTATTCGGCTTGCTGAGGGTCGCACATGCGTGACCGGCGTTCAGGGAACGAAGGATTCGCAGGCGGCAGACTGTGCGGCATACAAAACGGATATATATCCAGATAATTTATAAATGACCGAATCTGAATTTTGGGGTTTCAGTCTTTTATTGTCTGAAAAAAATGAACTGCACCAAATGAGACAATAATACAAATTTGTAATTGCCGATACAAAATTTCTGACAGTGCGGTGGGAAAGAGAACTTGCGTAGTTGCAAAACGGCAGTGAGATATTGATTGTGAGTTCTCAGAATTTTTTGCAGGGCATAATCGAGTAGGGCGAAATTAATCGCCCTCTCACACCACCGTACATGCCGTTCGGCATACGGCGGTTCAATTC
>CAKSQL010000057.1 GCA_934486735.1 uncultured Clostridia bacterium
CCTTTCAAAGACGACAAGCCGAAATATGCCGAAATTATGCCTTTTTAGGCGGGTTCGGATTACTTTTCTTCGGCTACCTGCGCATGCCCGAGCCTTTTGGATATTGATACACTGTCAACACCGTTGAAATATAAATCAAAAAGTTATTGCGGCTTTAATGATATTTGCCTTTTGTGCCGCTGTCGGAATGTCGTTTCAAAACTATATGATGAAACACATCCCGGCGGCAGCGCCAAAGATAAGCGTTTCATGCAGTGGATTTCGGAGTATGTTGGACGAAACGGTAAAGTTACTTTCAAAAAAAATATGCGATTTCATACTTTGGGATGATGACAAGACTGAAAATAAGTGGTAAAATAATATAAAGCCGTTGTGTCAAATGCAAGCAGCGGCACAAAATCAACATATCGAGGAGAGAATATATGAAAAGAATAATTTGTCTGATACTTAGTATTGTTATTGTTTTTTCAGCCGTTCCGGCTATGGCGGCGGACAATACGGTGAAGCTGACCGGTGAGAGAATTGCTATTGAGGACGACACGCCGAGTACGGTTTGGGCTGACCAAAAAGGCGGCACGCTTGTGTGGAATAAAGAGGCAAACACGCTGACATTTAACAGCTTTAATTATGACTTTGCGGAGAGAGTGGGAGATTATGGGTCGGGATTTTTGATAAGACCCGAATGCAGCATTATTTTAAACGGAACAAGCGTAATTACAAGCTCTGCTAAGGCTATATACACAATGGTGCTTAACGGTGCGGTGATAAGCGGGGACGGAAAACTTGTCGTTTACGGCGCGAATCTTGAACCGGAGGATACCGAAAAGTATTTCCCCGTATCATGGAATGCGTACAGCGCAGCGGTTAGCGGTTCATTTACATTAAACGGCGGAACGCTTGAAGCCATAGGCGGAACAATGAAGTGCGACAACAAAGCGGATTTGTTTGATTTTGCAAACTGCTCGTCTTCATACGGCGTGCACGGTACGGGTTATGATAAAGTTCAGATAAACGGTGGACATCTGATTGCAAAGGGCGGAACAACGTCGGGCAGAAAATACTACAATGAAAGCATCGGAGTGTTTGTAGGCGGCGGGTTAGCCATTTCGGGCGGCAGAGTGACTGCAAGCGGAAAGGACTACGGAGCGTCCGGCAAGCTGGCATTTCCGCAATACAGTGAGGGAGTTTTATATGCTGTCGGTGAAAAGAGCGGCATTGACTGTGCAAACTTTGACGGGGAAGTTATAGCATACGGCTCACCAGAGCTTAATGCAGACGAGGACAGCGTTACCGGTGAACTTTCAAGAGTTTGTACCTCTATAAGACTGTCTGATGATGAGAGCAGTACGAATTTTAAAAAATTCTATGAATATACAACCGGCGGTGCGCCGGCAAAAACAATTGTTGCACGGCGCAACAATGAGCGCAAACTTGCAATTATCGATTTGGGTGCGGAGCTTTCTGAAGAAGCCGGCAGCGAGGTTTCGTATTCGCTTGTTACGAAAAATATCAAAGCGGAGGAATTTCCGCAGATTGAGTGGACAGGCGATACGCCGAGCGGCATATCGGCATCATTTGCGGACGAAAAATTGACTTTTACATCTGACGGAACAGCAAAAAGAGGCGTTTATACATTCAGACTGGCTTTCGGCGAGGGTGAAAAGAGAGTTGTATCGGAGGAGGCGGCGCTGTCGGTGGGCAGCTATGCGGCAAAGATTATCTGCAAAAATAAGCCTGACGCATATTTTGATACATTCTTTGATGCGCATAATGCGGCAGAGTTTTCCGAAAACACAGGGTGCACTCTTATGCTGTTTGCACCCGTTTCGTCAGACGGAGAGATAACTCTTGACGGCGACTTTACTTTGGATTTAAACGGCTATGACGTTACATGCGGCGCACTCATTATGCAAAACGGCGCTGGGGTTTTCGGCAAAGGAAATATCCCCGTCGGCAAAATCGGCGCAGGCGGACGTGTCGGCGGCGGAGCGTACGGCAACCTTTCCGTAACCGACGGCAAGACCATTTGCGACCATTTGATAGAGGATACGTTCTGTATTCAAAAAGATGACAGAAATGACGAAAATAAATACTGGTATGTGCTTTCGGCGGTACAGAGTATGGCAAATGTCGTTGTGCGCCCTGTTTCCTTTAAGACAGACCCGGTTGCCGATGTGGAGGCAAAAGTCGGCGAAGAAATTAAGGTTCCGATTAATTTTCACGAAACGCCTTATTATGAAAAGTCGGCATATAATATTGATGGCTTTATTTTAATAAATGAAGACGGCAGTGAAACAAAGCTTGCTTATGGTTGGCTGTCCGACAATTTTACCAAGTTGGACAAGACGACGGAGTCTTGGGAGCGTTACCCCGTTAAAGATAAGACTACAACCGCTACGCTTAAATACAGTATGTTTCCGGGAACAGGAGCCTATAAGGTGTATGCGGTTTTGTCTGCATACCTCGATAAAAAGGAGGTTAAACTCGACTGGGGAACCGGTACTCTGCTTGTCGAAAAATATGTTACAAAGACCGAGCCGTTTGAAATTCGTATAGGCGTGTCAAGACCTACGTGCGTAGTGCCGGAAGATGCGTTTGACGCAGATGGCAATGTAGGCATGGGGTGGAATATCTATTCGTATTATACATATACCGGGACTCCTCGGCAGCTGGTGTATTCAACTCCGCAGGTACTCGGCGGTACTATGATGTACCGTTTTAACGAGAACGAAGAATGGACGAAGGAAGTTCCGACTGCAAGCGAGCCGGGGGAATATACTTTCCAATGCTATATCAAGGGTGATGACGGATATATGGATGTTCCGATGAGGGACGGACGCGCGGTTATTAATGCCGCTATGCTTGTTGACGACTCACCGGAGTCTTCGGATGATCCGTTTAAATACAAAGAATATTTTATTGATTTTTCAGATGCTTTGAATGAGGCAAAGAAAAAAGAACATGAGGGAAAACTGCTCAGACTGTACTATGCGGATAAAAAAGGTTTTGAATTAAATAGCGGAAAGCTTAGGCTTGGATTGGAAAGTGCTGCAACTGTCGGCGATATTGCGCTTGGTGGCACAGCACAGCTTGATGTAGAGTACGGTACGGTGAATAAAATAAACCTTTCGGATTCGGCACAGTTAAATGTGTCGGGAGGAACTGTGAAGAATCTTGCAGCAACCGGAAAAAATGCGCGGATTTCGGGCGGAACATTTGAAAATATTACGGTTTCGGGCGGCTTGGCTGCCGATTTGATGTCGGACGGATATGCATTGCAAGGCGCGGACGGCAAGCTTGTAAATATGTACACCGATAAAATTTCGCAGACTGTCAGCGTGGTTTCGCATACTCATGATTTGGGCGATACCGGAACTTGCGCCTGTGGATATGAGTCAAAGGCAGTCGATTCGGACGGCGACGGCTTTGTTGAAATTTCAAATGTCGAGCAGCTGCAATGGTTTGCAGGTCAGATAAATTCCGGGAAAAATATCAATGCGGTTTTGACGAAAGATATCGATTTGAGCGGCAAAAGCGTTATAATCGGTACGGAGAAAAATCCGTTTAAAGGCAAGTTCGACGGAAAAGGAAAGAAAATCACAAATTATACATTAGCCGTTTCGGGGAACAAACAGGGACTGTTCGGCGTGGTATACGGCGGAACGGTCGGCAATTTTAAAATTTCCGGAACGATTACAATTGACGGCGTATATACGCATATCGGCGGCGCGGTCGGAAATGCAAAGGGCGGTGCGGTGATATCCGATATTGCGTCCGATGTGAATATCTCGGGCAGCGGTGCGGCAAAGCACATCGGCGGTGTTGTGGGCAGCTCCGAGAGCTTATCCGGCGTGCTGACGGTGGAAAGGTGCATATACAGCGGCACAATCAACCTGCCGAATGTGACTGATTGCTTGGGCGGCATTATGGGCTATGCAAATAACCTTGTTTCGATTTTTTACTGCGGATTTACCGGCAGCGTTACGGGTCAGAAAGGCGGCCATGTCGGCGGCGTTCTCGGTTATGTCAACAATTCGAATTTCGGCGGTCTCAAAAACTCGTTTGCGGCAGGCAAAATAAGCGGAGCGGCGCTTATCGGAACGGTCAGAGATTGCAGCGACAGCATTGAAAATTGTATCTACAGCGCAGGAATGATACCTTTCGGCGGCTCGGGGGCTGTAAACCACAGTGCGACTCCGACGAAAGAGTGGAACACCGGCAGCGCGGCATATATTTTGAACGGCGGACTGTATAACAATACGCATATATGGAAACAGACGCTGGGCAAGGACGCTTTTCCGAATATCACAGGCGATAATGTCTACAGAAACGGGAAAGACAGCTACACATCCGCGGACCCGTCGGCGTTCGTGTTCCTTGACGGTAATACGATTATTGCCGAACAGATTAAAAAGTCATGTATTCTGATTGCCGCAGGCTACAGCGGCGGCAGACTGACCGATGTGAAAATGAAAGATATTTCGAAAAATACAGCCGTAGCGCTTGACAAAATGGGGCTGCAAAATGCAGAACGCGTCCGCGTTATGCTTTGGGCGAGCCGCGGAAGCATGACGCCGCTTTGCCCGGCGGCGGAGTGAACAAAAAAGTATCGGACAACGGCAGAATGATATAATAGGAAGATTTTCAATAGGGCGGCTGCAAATAATACTTTGCAGCCGCTTCAGACTGTAGACAAAATACTACACAAACGCCTCAATTTATGATATAATATAAATATCATGAATTGAGGTGTTTTG
>CAKSQL010000058.1 GCA_934486735.1 uncultured Clostridia bacterium
CGAAATCGGATTCCGGCAGCCATACATCGTCTTCCGGCAGAAGTCACGGCGGAAGAGGCGGAAGTTTTTAATAAAAAATTTAAGGAGGAAAAAATATGGGAATCGGTGATTTTTTCAAGAACATTTTCGGCAAAAAAAATTGTGCGTTATGCGGCAAGGAATGCGGCATGATGCATCGTTCGAAAATCAAGAACAAGGAATTTTTATGTGACGATTGCGGAAATTTATGTTCCAAATACATTCGCTTAAGCGAACTCACATTAGATGAAATCAAGGGACATATAGAATATATGAAACGGCAGAACAGACTTTTTGAGGAGGTCTATTCCAAAGAAGGAAAGAAAGACACATACCCTTCGTCGCTCAAGGAAATGGGCATTGAATTTTGCGATGACTTGGGAATGTTTCGGATTAGACACAGAAGCAACACGGGCAGAGGCAAAATGAACGAGCTTTTCCGCTACGATCAGGTGGCAAGCTATGAGGAATACATAGATGAAACACCGGCAACCGAGCCGGGAAAAAAACCTGAATTTAAGGAATGCGGATTAAAAATCAAGCTTTTGGGCGGAAATATGAGCAAGGTGAATACAGACAACAAAAAAGGTCTTCGTCCTCATCCGTATATCAAGCAAGAGCTTAAAATCTGTTTCAGCAAAAAAGACCGTTCTGATTTGCAGTATGCACATAATGCAAAATGCAAGTTTGATTATATTTTCGGCGTTCACGATGATGAAAGAGGCTTGTTCGGCTTTGGCAGAAGTAAGGCGGAAAAAAGAGAGGATGCGGCAGCGATTGGAATGGCGGCGGCATTCGGAACGGCTTTTAAGGCTGCAACAAAAGGTGAGGAAGCTATAACGGAGGCGGACAAAGAAAAACTGAAGGAAGGCATAAATGCTATGAATGACGCAGCGACCGGCGGCATGGCGGTTTACACAAGACGCGCGGACGATGCGGAAGCCAAAATAAAGTAGCGGGAGGTGCGAAGCGTGAAAAAATTATTGTTATTGATTGCAGCACTGCTGATTTTAAGCAGCACTGTTGTCTGTGCGGAATGGGAAACATTCAAATCTGCAGACGGTATATATGAATACACAAAGGACGGAGTGATTACCGCTTATTACGGCGATGAATTTGCCTTTTTTCCGGAAGAAATAGACGGAACAAAAATCAATGAAATCGGCGTTATGGCTTGTTTTGACTTAGGAATTGAATCCATATCCTTTGCCGAAGGAATTGAATTGATAAACACAAGTGCATTTGAAGGCTGCAATGCCGAATGCGCATATATTCCGTCAAGCGTGAAAAGTATAGGTGAGCGCGCTTTTGCCAACTGCGCAAATCTTAATGAGGTTACATTGAATTCAGAGGAAATAACGTTTGATCTTGATGTGTTTAGCGGAACCGGATTTATACAGTTTTATATCCCGTGCACGGCAGATGAGCATGTGATGCACGAAAAAATATCCGATGCAAAGGGTGACGGGAATTTTAGTCTTTCACTTATGCACACTGCGCTTGTTGAGAGTATGACGGAAAAGGATATTTTCGGTGAAAATATGATATACTGCGAGGGCTGCGGCTTTAAGGGAAGCAAATATCTTGACGATAACCCTCTTCCGTTCTCCGATGTACCGCAGGACGCATGGTACTATTCTTATGTGCAGACGGCGTACAGCTTCGGCATCATAAACGGGAAAAGCGAAATGGAATTTGACCCGAATGCAGGGCTTACCTGCGCGGAGGCAGCCAAAATTGCCGCGGTAATTCACAATAAAAGCCAATACGAAAGAGAGGAAGTTGAATTCCCGATGACCGGTGAAAACTGGTATGATGTTTATGTGGATTATTGCTATGACAATGCAATAATTGAAGATTATATCATCTTCGATTGGGAGGAAAACGCAACGCGTGCACAGATGGCATATCTGTTTTCACGGTGCGACGTCAATCCGTATTTTATAAACGATGTTCCGATAACCGATATTCCGGACGTTTATGACACAACGCCCTTCGCATATGAAATTTTGGATCTTTACAATAAAGGAGTTGCAGTGGGAAGTGATGAATACATGGCATTTTATCCGGATTCACAGGTTAAACGGAGCGAAGCCGCAGCACTGATTTCGAGAATTCTTTGCTACGATATGAGAATTGAATTGCCGAAAGGGTGATTAAGGTGAGGCTGATGAAAGTAATTGCGATATTTACGGTTATTGCCGGTCTTTTCGGATGCAGGGCTCCCGGGGAAGAACCTTTTATGCTGGACGGACCGGGCATGGTGTATGTCGACAGTGAGCATCGTACAGAATACGCAAATACTCTCCCGTTCGATGAAATCGATGATTATCCCTATTGGGCGGTTGCATATCTCGGAGAGGGAGAAGATGGCAAAAATGCGGCAAAGGAATATATAGAGAAGCTTTTTGCGGAGCTTTCGGAGGAGCAGCGCAAAGCCGTAAAGCATTACGATTACGGCGGAGAAAAATGGTTTCTTGTTATTCCGCGGTACGGAGATGAAAACGAGCTGATTCAAAACGGCGATAAGAAAAATTTGCAAAAAGTACATGACGGCACACCGTATATAATAAACTGCGGCGGCGATGTTGAAATTTATATCGTCATACGCGGCGGACATAAAATCACGCTTGATACAGATGAAAACGGCAGGCTGATATGCACACCCGACATATGGGATATAACAGAGTATAAAAAATAAAATAATTGAGAGGAGAACAGAATTATGGGACTTTTAAAAGCAGGTGCAGGGGCACTCGGCGGCGTTTTAGCTGATCAGTGGAGAGAATTTTTCTATTGCGAAAGCTTGGATGCCGACACACTTGTGGCAAAAGGCGAAAAACGAGTGGGAAAAAGAAGCTCCAACAAAAAGGGAGACGACAACATTATTTCAAACGGCTCAATCATTTCGATAAATGAGGGGCAGAGCATGATTATTGTGGAATCGGGCAAAATTGTTGAATTTTGCGCCGAGGCAGGAGAGTTTGTCTATGACAATTCAACCGAGCCGAGTATTTTCTGCGGCAGCTTAGGCGAAAGCATTAAGCAAAGCTTTGCGCAGGTAGGCAAGCGTTTTACTTTCGGCGGCGAACCCGGTAAGGATCAGAGGGTTTATTATTTCAACACAAAGGAAATAACGGGAAATAAATTCGGTACGTCCTCACCTGTACCTTTTAGGGTAACGATAGATGAGTCTATGAACTATAAGCTGTCGGTGGATTTAAGGTGCAACGGCGTGTATTCCTATAAAATAGCAGACCCTGTTATGTTTTATACAAATGTAAGCGGTAATGTGGAATATGTATACAACCGTTCGGAAATTGATGAAATGTTAAAGAGTGAGCTTTTGGACGCTCTCAGACCGGCATTTGCGCAGATTTCGGCAATGAAAATAATGTATTCCGAAATACCGGCGCATACAAAAGAAGTTACAAAGGCTCTTTCGGAGGAGCTTAAAGTTGAGTGGAAGGAAAAGCGAGGAATCGAGCTTTTCGCCGTAAGCATTAACGGCGTATCTATCCCCGAGGATCAAAGAAAGAAGATTACCGAGTGGGAAGAAAACGTTATGACAACCAATCCGAATATTGCGGCGGCGCGCATTGTCGGCGGGCAGACAGACGCTATGAGAACAGCTGCGGCAAACGAAGGCGGAATGGGTGCAATGGGCGGATTTTTCGGAATGAGTATGGCGCAGAACGCAGGCGGTATGAATGCGGGCAATCTTTTTGCGATGGGTCAGCAGCAACAGCAGCAGGCACATCAGCCGCAAGCGGCAGGCTGGAGCTGCGAATGCGGTCAAACCGGAAATTCGGGCAAATTCTGCATGAATTGCGGAAAGCCGCAGCCGGTATCGGACGGCTGGACTTGCTCGTGCGGAACGGTCAATAAGGGTAGGTTCTGCCAGAACTGCGGCAATCCAAAGCCTGCGGGCGCACCGTTGTATAAATGCGACAAATGTGGCTGGGAGCCGCAGGATCCGCAAAACCCGCCGAAATTCTGTCCTGAATGCGGCGACATATTTGATGATAATGATAAACAATAAAAACTCGGAGGATTCAAAGATTATGAAAAAGTTATTGACATTGATTTTAACAATAGTAATGATATTTACACTTGCATCGTGCGGAGGAGACAAGACGGAAAGCAGCGGAAATCAAGGAAAGGGAGCTAAAAAGATTGACTACGCAAATATGACGGAGGACGATTTGATAAAAGCGTTTATAAAAGATGGGCAGAACATAACCTTGGACGAATTTATAAACCTTGTTTCTACATATTCATATGCAACAATCAACGATAAGCTTGAGCTTGATGAAAATATAACAGATAAAGCAATCAAAAAACTTAAGGATAACAAGGCAACACTCCCTGAGGCAAAGGAGTTTGTCGAACCTCTTTTAAAAAGCGACTCGCCGCAGGTAAGAGGCTATGCTTTTTCAAACATCGCCACATTTTTCGGGGCAAGTGATTCGCATAAAGCGGCGGCAAA
>CAKSQL010000059.1 GCA_934486735.1 uncultured Clostridia bacterium
CTTTTCTTGTCTGTTTCTTTTTTCGTACATAACAAAACACCTCAATTCATGATATTTATATTATATCATAAATTGAGGTGTTTGTGTAGTATTTTGTCTACAGTCTGCGGACCTCAAAATGAGGTCCTTTTTGTATTTTCGCGGCTTTTTTAACATTCCCTTTTTGCATGTGCGCAATGACAGAAAATCAAAATTGCTGACTTATCCCCACATCCGCAGACAGGGCTTTTATCAAAAAACCCGCTTTATTCCCACGCCTGCAAGCAGGGTTTTTATCAAAAAAGCTGACTTATTTCCTTGTCCCCGAACGGAGCTTAAATCAAAAGCTTTTTTATTCGTCCAACGCGTCCTGAAGCCACCACGAGCCGATGTCGAGCGCATCGTAAAGATTATCTCTCTCGCCGCTGCGGTAGTTCATGCCCTCGCCGACTTCGCCTTTATTATCGCGGATATGAAACTTTACATTTTTTGTAATATCATATTCGCCTGCCTTCTCGGTTTCGCCGATCTCCAAAACCAAAATAAGATCCTTCGAAAGGTCGCCGTAGTAAATCACATTTCCCTTTCTGTAAATCGGCTTGCCTCTGTAAGTCAGTTCCTTTGCTTTTTTAACTGTTGGCATAACTTGCCCTCCCTTTTTTGATTATATTCCGAGGAATTATCCGTTGTAACCCTTTTGAATCATTTCCATATTCTGTACAACCAAATGCTGCTTTTTGGGTGGAGTTGTCTTTTCAACGCCTGCTTTTATCTCGTCAAGCGTGAACAGGTTTGTTGCCTTTAAAAGCGCGCCGAGCATAACCATATTTGCCAAAGCATGCTTGCCTTCGTCTGTCGCGATTTTTGTTGCTTCAACGTAGACCGCGTTCACATCGTCCCTTGTCACCTTTCGGTCGACAAGAGTACTGTCTACTATAATATATCCGTTTTCGGCAACCTTATTCTCAAATTTATCCAAAGACGGCTTATTCATACTTATTAATATATCCGGGGTTTGGATAATCGGCGACGCCACCGGTTCGTCCGAGATTATTACGTGACAGTTTGCCGTACCTCCGCGCATTTCCGGACCGTAGGACGGCAGCCACGAAAGCTCTTTCCCTTTCAGCAGTGCGGCATAGGCAAGAATTTTTCCGATAAACAAAATTCCCTGTCCGCCAAAGCCGGTTATAACAATATTCGTTGTCATTTCTCTCATTCCTTTCCTGTAAAACGGTTTATTTTACATCCTTGTACACGCCGAGCGGATAGTACGGAATCATTTCATCCTGCAAACGCTTTATCGCCTCTGCCGGAGAAAGTCCCCAGTTTGTCGGACATGTGGACAGAACCTCTACCAGCGAAAAGCCTTTGTTTTCAATCTGGTTTTGGAATGCTTTTTTAATCGCAGCCTTTGCCTTTTTGATGTTCGGCACAGTGTCGAGAGCGACTCTTTCGATGTAACTCGGTCCGTCCAGGGTGGAAAGCATTTCGGAAATTTTAACCGGGAAACCCTGAGTTTTTGTATCACGTCCGTAAGGCGAGGTCTGAGTAACCTGTCCCGGAAGACTTGTAGGCGCCATCTGACCGCCCGTCATTCCATAGATTGTGTTATTGATAAATATAACAGTGATGTTTTCGCCGCGCGCAGCTGCATGAACTGTTTCGGCAGTTCCGATTGCCGCCAGGTCGCCGTCGCCCTGATATGTAAATACCACCTTATCGGGATGAACCCTCTTTATGCCTGTTGCAACCGCAGGTGCTCTGCCATGAGCCGCCTCCTGCATGTCGCAGTTGAAGTAATCGTATGCCATTACCGCGCAGCCGACCGGCGCAACGCCTATTGTCTTGCCCTCAACGCCGAGCTCGTCGATTACCTCGGCAACAAGTCTGTGGCATATTCCGTGCGTGCAGCCCGGGCAATAGTGAAACGGCACGTCTATCAATGCATGCGGCTTTGTAAATACCTTAGTCATTTTTCATTCCTCCCGCAATCTTTTTAACTTCGTCAATAACCTCTGCCGGAGTCGGGATAATTCCGCCCGTTCTGCCGAAGAAGTACACCGGTGCCTGTCCGTCCACCGCAAGCTTGATGTCCTCAACCATCTGTCCCATGCTCATCTCGACCGAAAGGAATGCCTTTGCGGTCTTGGCGGTCTTTTTGAATATCTCAACCGGATACGGCCAGAGCGTAATCGGTCTGATAACGCCTACCTTATACCCCTCCGCTCTCAGTTGTTTTACAGCGCTTTCGACAACGCGGCTTGTTGTGCCGTAGGACGAAATTACAATGTCCGCGTCCTCAATGTCATGAGCCTCGTATCTTGCTTCTTTTTCCTTTATTATATCATACTTCTTTTCACGCTCTACGATTGTACGCTCAAGCTCCTCCGGTGAAAGATAAAGCGAATTTATTATGTTGTGCTTACGATTCATATTCGTTCCGTCGGTTGCCCAGTCCTTGTTCGCCTCAATCGGTGCGGGAACGCTGTCGAAATCGACCGGCTCCATCATCTGACCGAGTGTTCCGTCTCCGAGAATCATTACCGGCATGCGGTACTCGTCCGCAAGATTGAATGCATCAGCGGTCAGCGATACAATTTCCTGAACCGAATTCGGAGCAAGAACTATCAAGTGATAGTCGCCATGTCCGCCGCCTCTTGTAGCCTGGAAATAATCGGACTGTGCCGGCTGGATTCCGCCGAGTCCCGGGCCGCCTCGGACAATGTCAACGATAACGCAGGGCAAGTCCGCACCTGCTATGTAAGAAATACCCTCCGATTTTAAGCTGATACCGGGGCTTGATGAACTTGTCATCGCTCTTGCGCCCGCACCTGCTGCTCCGTATACCATGTTGATTGCGGCAACTTCGCTTTCAGCCTGGAGGAATACTCCGCCTATTTTGGGCATTTTCTTTGCCATATATGCCGACAGCTCTGTCTGAGGAGTTATCGGATATCCGAAAAAGTGACGGCAGCCGGAGCGTATTGCCGCTTCGCCGATTGCCTCGTTTCCTTTCATTAAAACCTTTTCACTCAATGTTTTTCATTCCTTTCATTGTTGGTAATGTGTATGCAAATTCGTGATTTTGTGCATGCCGCGCGGCGTTAAATGTGCGCAGATTGCTGTTATGAATGACGCCGACGTACTTG
>CAKSQL010000060.1 GCA_934486735.1 uncultured Clostridia bacterium
AACGCTGCCAAAATGGCACTCGTTGCCAAATTGAAAATTTGGACTCGGGCGCAATCGCTTTTTCAAACGGCAATCTGGACGATTTTCTTTCAGACTTACAGTTTTGTGCTTTGTGCCTTGCGGTACAGAAAGGAATGATTATAAAAAATAATATCGGTCAAAGGAGGCGATGTGCAAATGAAATACAGATTCATGCGCTTTCCGGGATTCAAAACCAAAGCGCTGACTTTCAGTTTTGACGACGGGAGCTTTCATGATAAAAAGCTGATGGAGATTTTTCAAAAGTATAAAATGAAAGCGACCTTTAATCTATCGAATAATGCTCAGATGCTGAGCGATAGGGAATGTGCGGATATGTACTATGCCGATGGACACGAAATCGCGGTGCATGGTGCGGAGCACAGGGCGCTTATACTTTCGGATTCTGCCGAGGGAATAAGAGAAGTGCTCGGCGGCAGAGAGTTTTTGGAGAAGAAATATAACAAAATTATCCGCGGATTTGCATATCCGGACCGCTGCGCCACAAATGCACGGATAGAGGAGTATTTAAAAATGCTCAGTATTGCATATGCAAGAACTGCGGGCGGAGAGACAGGATCGCTTGCTCTGCCGTCCGACTGGCTCTGCTGGAGGGCAACCTGCAAGCATAACGACCCCAAAATAATGGAATATGCTGATAAATTCTTAAATGAAAATCCGAGGGAAAAATATATCGCTTCGCGTGATTCGCTGCTTTTTTATGTTTGGGGACACAGCTGGGAGCTTGAAAATGATTGGAGCCCAATTGAGCGATTCTGCGAAAAGATGAGCGATAATCCGGATGTCTGGTATGCTACAAATATGGATATTTATGAGTATGCCGAAGCGTATCGGTCGCTTGCTTTCAGTTCGGATCATTCGATTGTGACAAATCCGACGTTAAAGACAATATACTTTGAGTCGGGTGACGACCGGGTGAAGATAAATCCCGGGGAAACAAAATATTTATAGAAAGAGGAGAACAATTATGCCATATATCGGAACAAGAGTAAGTACAAAAATATCAAAGGAACAGGAAATAGTATTAAAAGAGAGACTGGGAAAGATTATCGGACTTTTCCCGGGCAAGAGTGAAAGATGGCTCATGCTTGATTTTGAGGACAGCTGCCGCCTGTGGATGGGCGGAGACAACAGTATGCCTATGGCATATGTGGAGGTCAAGGTGTTCGGAACAATCGATTCGGCGGCTGCGCAAAATGTGACCGAGGCGATATGTGCGCTTTTGGAGGAGGTTCTCGGAATCGAGCCGTCACACACCTATGTGAAGTACGGGTGCTGCGATACGTGGGGCTGGAATAAATCAAATTTTTAGGAGCTGATTAAAAATTAAAGCGGCAGAGAAAAATAAAGAGTATATTGTGACGATTGAATCGTTTTCGTCGGACGGAAACGGGGTCGCGCATATAGACGGATATGTGGTCTTTGTTCCGGATTCGGCGGTCGGAGACGTGCTTAAAATAAAGCTTGTGAAAGCAAAATCGGGCTACGGCTACGGGAAAATCGTTGAAATAATTTCGCCGGGAAATGACAGATGCGAGCCGATTTGTCCGCACTCGGCAAAATGCGGCGGATGCAGCATGGCGCACTTGAAATATAATGCCCAGCTTAGGATTAAAAAGGAATTTGCCGAGAGCGCGATTCGAAGAATCGGCGGCTTTTCGGATTTTGAAGTTTCGGAAATCATAGGCATGGAAAATCCGATAAGATACAGGAATAAAATGGTCTTTCCGTTTGGAAAAAATAAGGACGGTATTTGCTATGGCTTTTACCGCGAACGCAGCCATGATATAATTCCGCTTTCCGATTGCCTGCTTGGCGACGAAGTTAATATAAAAATTCTCGAAGCGGTAAAGGAGCATATGGAAAAATATAATGTGCCGCCATATGATGAGAAAAGCCACAGCGGTGTTGTCCGCAGAGTTTTTGTCAGAAAGTCGTATCATACCGGTGAGATTATGGTGGTGCTGTCGCAAAACGGCGACAGCCTGCCGCATGCGGATGAATTAGCGGAAAGACTTTGCGATATTGATAAAAATGTGGCAAGCGTAATATTGAATGTGAATACAAAAAGAAATAACTTGGTACTCGGGGATAAAAATATTTTAATTTGGGGAAAGCCGGTAATAACCGATTATCTCTGCGGCTTGAAATACGAAATTTCGCCGCACAGCTTTTTTCAGGTGAATCCCGAGCAGACCGAAAAGCTTTATAAAAAGGCGCTGGAACTTGCCGATATCACAAAAGACGATGTGGTTATGGATATTTACAGCGGAATTGGGACAATATCGCTTTGTGCGGCAAAATCGGCAAAAAAGGCAATTGGAATCGAAATAGTGCCGCCGGCTGTGAATAACGCAAAGAAAAATGCAGAGTGGAATGGGATAAAAAATGCAGAATTTTATGTCGGAGAAGCAGAAAGCTTAGTACCGAAATTCATAGCGAACGGATTGAAACCGAATGTGGTGATATTGGATCCGCCGAGAAAAGGAAGTGATGAAAAGACACTCGGCGCGATTGCGAATGCAGACCCGGAGCGGATTGTGTATGTCTCGTGTAACCCGGCGACACTGGCAAGGGATATGAAGTTTCTTGCGGATCTGGAGTATATTCCGGTAAAGGCAGCCGCGGTCGATATGTTTCCGCATACAAGCCATGTTGAGACTATAGTGTTGCTACAAAACCGAAATATGTAGAAATCCTTGATTTTAAGCACTTTGTGAAGCATACGGTCTTTAATTCGGAGGGCGATAAATTCCGAAATAAAGAGATAAAAAATTACGTTGTCGTAAAAGTAGTAATTGATATGGTGTGTGGGAACACAAAGAAACAGTAAATAAATCTAACTAAAAAGAGATGTGAAAATGCATCTCTTTTTTTAGGCTCTATAATAAATGTTGGGGTGTCTAACAAATAGAGCTTAAAAATTTTTAAAAAAGTAGAGCATATTTGTTCA
>CAKSQL010000061.1 GCA_934486735.1 uncultured Clostridia bacterium
TTGTCTGTTTCTTTTTTCGTACATAACAAAACACCTCAATTCATGATATTTATATTATATCATAAATTGAGGCGTTTATGTAGTATTTTGTCTACAGTCTGAAGGGTGTGCAAAAATTATTTTTGCACACCCTTTTAAAATGTTTCAAACTTTTTTGCAGTCCTTTTTTTCAATCGTATAGCCCACCACATTATTTTGTATGCGTTGTTCTTTCTATTATTTCGTCCTGCAAGCCCTCGTTCAAAAATACAAAATAGTCGGAAAATCCGGAGACCCTCACACGCAGATTTTTATATTTATCCGGTGTTTTCTTTGCATTAATCAAATCCTCTTTTGAAACATACGTAAGCTGAAAATGCGTTCCGCCCATTTTGAAATACGACTCGAACAGGTAAACAAGCTTTTCAAAATTTGCGTCATTTTTAATCAGCTGTTCATCAAGCAGAACATTTGTCACGCTCGGACCTGTCAGTATGCAATACGGATCGCACCCTGCAACCGAAGATAATAAGGAAGTGAGTCCATCTCGGTCCTTTCCCTCCGACTGACCGATTCCGAAGCTTATCATATCTCCGTCGAATCTCCCGTCCGGCGTAGCCTTTGTTTTATTGCCAAAAAATTTATGGTGTTCGTTGTAACCGATCAGATTCCCGAATATCAGCGGTTTCTTCAAATAATTATCACCGGTGTTCCAGCTGTCAAGGCTCTTGAAAAATCTGTGAGCCATGTCATTCGAACAATCATCATTGTTACCGAAAAACATTCCCTTATCCAATATGTATTTTCTCAGATCTTCAAAACCTTTCCAGTTATTTTTCAAAGCCTCGGCAAGCTGCTGCATGGTTATATATTTTTCATCAAAAACAAGCTGTTTTGTCACCGAAAGAGAATCGATTACATTCGGAATACCTATGAGCAAGCCCACCGCAATATAATTATCCGTCCCTCCCTGCGTTACGCTTTTTGCATTTTCTATGCAGCCGTCAATAAATATATTGCTCACCAAATTACAGTCGCGGCTGCGTATGGTCTGAAGTCCATTGCCTATTTTATCTGCTTCCCATAAGTCTTTAAACATTTCCTCTTGGAATATTTCATAAAAGTCATCAAACGTTTTTGCTTTTAAAATATCATCACTTCTGTTGAAAAATGTATTTTGAACACAGCGGACAATGTTCATAGGGTCAAAGCCGAATACAATCCCACCGGGCAGAGCGAGTTCATTGCAGCCTATCATGGTATAGTTTACCGCTTGTTCATATGGAAAACCCGTATATTTAATCAATCCCTTCAGACGCGGCTCATCATTGACAAATGCAATACGTTTATTTGGGTCTTTCCTTTCGCAGTCCATCATATAGCGCAAAACCTCGTGCGGAGTTTTGGAAGTCCACCGAAGTGAAATCTGCGGAATCCAGGTCGGCAGTTCCATAAGAGAATCAACTATCAATTTCGACAACTCATTAAAACCATCCTCACCGTTTTCAAGATAGCCGCCCACACAGAAGTGTGATTCACCTCCGCGGTAAAATCTATTGCTTGAAATAGGTATTCTCGCTTGCAGCATCAAGAATAATTCCTGCAAATATTCAGACGCTTCCTCTTTGGTTATGTCCCCGTTTTCTATATCCTTTTTGTAAAAGGGATATAAATATCGGTCGATTAATCCGATACTGTCGGGAATTAAACCGTAACAAACATATAGCGACAAAATCGCCTCATAGAAATTACTTGCAGGATTTTCGGGTACGTTCTTAAGCGAACGGGATAGTCTTTCAAGGTTTGCTTTGAAGTCTTTATCCGATGTTGTTTTTGAAAGGCTCAACGCCTTATCCGAGCATTTTTTCGCCCATGCAACAATGCTGTCGCAAATATCGGATTGTGTTTCCAAAAACTCGATTGCATCTGCATCGTCCTTGTGCAGCTCCATGGATTTTGTTATAGTGTTTTTTATACCTGCAATACCGATATTTATAATTTTTCCGAAATTTCCGACTGAATGCTGCCATTCGAATGTAAGCAAATTATCAACCGGCCTGTTATAAAAGTTTTCATCCGCAATACGGAGATTTTTATGACCGCTTCTGTTGAAAATATCGCCCTCTACGCTGCCGTCGAATGTAATTAAGCCTGTAAAGCATGATTCGGCAACAATCAAAGGTTCTTGATTCCTTATATATTCACAGACTCTTTTTGCGGACATTTTTATCGGAGGCAAAAATAAGTCACATCGGTCATATTCGGTCTTTACGGGATAGACATACATTTCACCCGCAATTGTTTTTTGAGCTAATTTTTCTATTCTTTTATTCATTTTCATCTCTCCTACTATAATAGATTTATGGGTAAAATACATGGCAACCGGTCATGTATATATCCATCTTATTGCTAAAACTGT